>JMRP01000033.1 GCA_000708525.1 Cyanobium sp. CACIAM 14 | reverse complement strand
TAACGCTGCCCATGAGTGGCAGGCAAGGAGCATGGGGTGGCGGAGCAGAGAGCTCACGGCGACCTGTCCACTCAAGGGGCTTGTTCGAAGGTGTCGCATCTCCACAGACACCGTATGCAGACCTACGCTTCATCTGCAATGCTCAAGTCACCTCCGCTTCTCCTCTCACACTTGCGCTCAACTTCAGCCCAAGTGCATTGATCACCTTCAGCACTGTATCGAAGCTAGGGCTGCGTTCGCCAGACAAGGCCTTGTAAAGGCTCTCCCTGGACAATCCGGAATCTCTGGCAACCTGGGTCATCCCTTGGGCCCGAGCAATGTCGCCCAGGGCCTTGGCAATGAAGGCGGCATCTCCATCCGCCTCCTCGATGCAGGCCTCTAGGTAGGCCGCCATCTCCTCTGGAGTTCGCAGATGCTCGGCGACGTCCCACGGGCTGGTCTTGGTTTTCATCAGGTCTCCTCAGTAAGGTTGGCTGCCAACATCAGGGCCTCATCAATGTCCTTGGCCTGTGAGCTCTTATCTCCACCAGCCAACAGAATGATCAAGGCGGTTCCCCTCTGTAGGTAATAGACCCTGTATCCAGGGCCGTAGTTGATCCGCATCTCCGACACGCCGGCCCCAATGGGCTTGACGTCACCAGGATTGCCGCCGATGAGGCGCTCGATCCTGGCTTGAACCTTCGCCCTGCCTCTCAGATCACGGAGACCGTCAAGCCATCGGGCGAAGCGCTCTGTCTGGCGGACTTCAACCATGCACCAACTGTAGCCACTTGGCTACGACTGCGCAACACTGCCTTATTGGCTCCCTTTCGAGCACATCGCAGCCTTCGAACGCTGCCCCTGAGTGGCAGGCAGGGAGGTTGGGGTGGCCCTGCAGAGAGTATGTGGTGGCCTGTCAACTCGAGGGGCTTGTTCGAAGTGTCGCATCCCTGTAGTCAACTTATCCGGACTGTCGCCAGATGAAGCACCTACTACGTAACTCATGGCGGGGGGAGTCCAAGATCCTTGCAGATTTTCCGCACCAGTAATTCCTTAATTTCAGTATGGCGCGGAATTGAGCTACGAAGATTTTGTGATGGGTTCCACCACCATGAATGGTTACCACCCTCTCTCAGCTGTTCACAGCCATAGCTGCTGAGGTAACGAAGCAGATCTCTACGCTTCACAGGATCAAGGCAAGCTCCTCGGCCCCTGGGCCTGCAGCTGCTAAAGCATCCTGACGGTTGAATTCCAGTGCTTCGCGGAGAATCTCTCTTAGTGATTCCAGAAGCGCTTCACGACTCTGCTCTTGTGCATTTACGCCAGGAACCTCTTCCACCCATCCAATCCACCAAGGTCCATCCTGTCGAATCACAGCTGTGTAGGCGGATGCTGTAGTCATGTCTGTTCCCAGGCTCTCTGCTTAACCTAGCTCAGATCAAAGACGATGCGGAGGATCTTGACCTCACGGATCGGAGTGGACAATCGACTGTACAACTGATTTTGTCGTCTACCGCAGACTTAATGCCATGCTCCTTGCATTCACGCCGATGCCTGCGCCCTTCCCCCCGATCCTTCGAACGCTGCCCCTGAGTGGCAGGCATCCAGATTGAGCTTGCGCAGCATAGAAACTTGCGGTGGCCTGACCACTCGAGGGGTGTGTTCGAAGTGTCGCTTCTCCACTGACAGCATCCGCAGACCTCTGCCTGATACAGACTGCTCTTTGCTCTGCATTAAGACCCGCGATTAGAACTCACATTCCTGCAAATCGAGTTTACTCATCTAGAGCCTCCTAAGCACTGTTACAGCAAGTTGCCAGTCAAAAGAATGCCCCCATACATAAACCCATAGAACATGCATAGCAAGTTGGGAATCTGTGCTAAGTGCAACAGCTTGGGGCCTGGGAATCGAGCGACGGCGTAAGCAACCGAAGCAACGGGAACAACATATAGAAGAGCGTAAGGGATTGCTGCCCATTGGCGATCACCAGTATTGGCTTCCCAATTGAAAGCCACTGCAATAGCTCCTAGATAAAATAGTGAGGCAGCCAAGCCATGCATCGAGAACAGAACCCGAACCCAATGGCTTTTCTCGCGTCGCCCAAGGCAGAAGTACGCCGCACTCACGCCACTCATCACGATGGCTGGTAGGAGAACTGCGAGGATTTCATAGAGCATTCGAATACCCGAGCTAAGTGGCATGGCTCCAAGGATGCTGCAAACCAAGAGATTATTCTACTTCGCTTCAAACTCGGGCAGAGAGCACCACACTGCTCCCAGTCCTGCCTATCAACACTACTTGTGCGCACTTACTCCCGCACACACCCCTCCCCTCCCACTGAACCCAAATAGCGTTCACGTTGCCCCATGATCATCGCTGTATTAAGGGAACACTCAACACCATCGCTGGTCGATCTTCCCAACCATGTTCGGCATTGCCTGAGCAGCTTCCTGGCCAGCCAGAAGTTTGTTGCCTAAAGAACAGGAGCCCAGCGCTACGGCCATGCAAAGGCTTGGCTCACCATCTTTTAGGCGAAGACGCGATCCTTCGAACTTGTTCTTCGGCGGTTCCGTGAAACACCCCCGGTTGGCATCCACTTTCCAGATAAGACAACTGCGTGCAGCGGCCCCAGACTCCGAACCTCTTGGCGCGCAACGACACTGTAATCAGGAGCGCCAACACCAGCGGTGGTTAGCGGGTCCGCAAACCACATGTGTGCTCGGCTACAGAAAAGCGGGATCCCTGCTGATGGCAGCTCAATCCCGTTGCCCTCACCCGTGGCTCACACGCATGCCGCACCACCCCCAGCCTCAAACCCCCAGCGGCTCCCCCTGGGCCTTCTTCTGCTCCGCCAGCACCTGCTCCAGACCCTCGATGTCAGCGTCGGTGATCTTGGTCTGCATCGGGCAGTGCTTGGGGCCGCACATCGAGCAGAACTCGGCCTGTTTGTAGATGTCGGCAGGCAGGGTTTCGTCGTGGTACTCGCGGGCGCGCTCCGGATCCAGGCTCAGCTCGAACTGGCGGTTCCAGTCAAAGGCGTAGCGGGCGCGGCTCAGCTCGTCGTCGCGGTCGCGGGCGCCGGGGCGGTGGCGGGCGATGTCGGCGGCGTGGGCAGCGATCTTGTAGGCGATCAGGCCCTCACGCACGTCCTCGGCATTGGGCAGGCCCAGGTGCTCCTTCGGCGTCACGTAGCAGAGCATCGCCGTGCCGTGCCAGCCGGCCAGGGCCGCGCCGATGGCGCTGGTGATGTGGTCGTAGCCGGGAGCGATGTCGGTCACCAGCGGACCGAGCACATAGAAGGGCGCCTCGCTGCACTCCTCCATCTGCTTCTTGACGTTGAACTCGATCTGATCCATCGGCACATGGCCCGGACCCTCCACCATCACCTGCACGTCGTGCTTCCAGGCGCGGCGCGTCAGCTCACCCAGGGTCTTCAGTTCCGCCAGCTGGGCGGCATCGGAGGCATCGTGCTGACAGCCGGGCCGCAGCGAATCCCCCAGGGAGAAGCTGCAGTCGTAGCGCTTGAAGATCTCGCAGATGTCCTCGAAGCGGGTGAACAGCGGGTTCTGGCGATGGTGATGGAGCATCCACTGGGCGAGGATGCCGCCGCCGCGGCTCACGATGCCGGTGAGCCGTCCCTTCACCAGCGGCAGGTGCTCGATCAGCAGGCCGGCGTGGATCGTCTGGTAATCCACCCCCTGCTGGCAGTGCTTCTCGATCACATGCAGGAAGTCGTCCTCGTCGAGCTTCTCGATGCGGCCGTGCACGCTCTCGAGAGCCTGGTAGACGGGCACCGTGCCGATCGGCACCGGCGAGGCCGCGATGATCGCCGTGCGCACCTCATCGAGGTTGACGCCGCCGGTGGAGAGATCCATCACCGTGTCGGCGCCGTACTTCACGGCCAGCTGCAGCTTCTCCACCTCCTGAGCCACATCGGAGGCGTTGGGGGAGGCGCCGATGTTGGCGTTCACCTTGCATCGGCTGGCGATGCCGATGGCCATCGGCTCCAGGTTGGGGTGCTCGATGTTGGCCGGGATGATCATGCGGCCCCGGGCCACCTCCTCCATCACCAGCGACTCGGGCAGGTTCTCCCGCTTCGCCACGTGGGCCATCTCCTCGGTGATCACCCCCTGGCGGGCGTAATGCAGCTGGGTGACGTTGGCCTGACCACGTCGCTTCTGGATCCAGGCGCTGCGCATGACGGAAGTTGCGGAGGACGGTAGATCCCGCCGGCGGAGGCCGGACAGAGACCTGGGCGGGGCGCAGCCTGAGAACGACTCACTTCCCTGCGCCGGCATGACCCGGATCAGGTTCGGAGGGTGTGATCTCAGCCCGGACCACTGGCGGCCGGGCACCCCTAGTGACACCCAGAAACTAGCAAGGGCGACCCGGCAGGAGGCTGGCCCCGGTGCATGGGACGCTCAGCCCTGCAATCCGCTCAGTGCCGCGGCCACCACCCGGTGGTCGCCATCCTGCAGCAGGCTGCGGAGTTCGGCGCGGGCGGCCGCCGCCGCGGAACCGCCGGCAGCCGCGGCGGCTCCAGCGTCCCGCACGACCCGGCCGAGGAGCTCCGCTCCCCCCGCGCGCACGGTGCCGTCCCGGTCCTTCACGGCGAGCAGCCCCAGCTCCAGCAACCAGGCAGCCGGCATCTCCGGTTGTTCGGCCAGAGCGGAGAGGATGCTGCAGCGCACCAGCCACTGGTCATCGGCCTGGAACGCCTCCCGCAGCAGCGGCCAGGCCCGCTCCACCCCGTAGCTCGCCAGGGCATTGGCGGCTTCGGCCCGGACATTGGCGTCCTCGTCATGGCTCAGGACGCTCCCCAGGGCCTGCCAGCCGTCCTCGCTGCGCTTGACGCCCAGTCCGGCGCAGGCCAGGGAGCGGATCACGAAGGTGGTCTGCGCGAGCCCGAGCAGCAACAGGGGGATGGCCGCCTCAGGCGCCACCTCCCGCAAGCCCGCCAGTGCCGGCATGGCCCGCGCCGGATCGCCGGAGGCGATGGCCTGCCGTGCGGCCTCGAGATCGGGTGGGCGGTCAGGCATGGGGGCGTGGTTCCTTGCTCTGGTGAGGGGCACCCTGGCACGGGTCGGGCCAGGCGGCGATCGCGATCCCGAACGATGGGAGCTTCCGGAGCCGTTCAGAGTGGATCGGCCGGTTTCCGCTCCTCCCGCAGGGCTTTCAGCAGCTCTGCCCGCCGCTGGCGGCGGCGCACCCAGCTGGTGCCGAGGAGCGCGCAGCCGATCACCAGGGCAGGCACGGCCGGCAGTCGGTCGGTTCCCTGGCGCTGGAGCAGCACCCCGAGGGCCAGCAGGATCAGCAGGGGGGAGGAGAGCGCCAGCAGCGCAGCCCGGAAGCGGGAGGGCCGGCGGAGGGTCAAACCGGCCGCTCCATCCAGCGCAGCAGGCTGAGGGCCAGCACCTTCACGCCCACCTCCAGGCAGCCCTCGTCGGGATCGAAGCTGTTGCTGTGCAGCGGAGCGCAGCCTTCGGGGCCCGCCACTCCCAGCCGGAACATGGTGCCGCGGGTGTCGGCCAGCAGTTCGGCGAAGTCCTCGGCTCCCAGGGAGGGCTGCTCCAGCCACTGCACCCTGGAGCGGCCCAGCAGGTCGACCGCCGCGTGGGCCACCAGTTCGGTGAGGGCCGGATCGTTGTGTACCGGCGGGGAGATGCAGCGGTAGTGGACCCTGGCCTCGCCCCCATGGCCACGGCAGAGGGCGTGGACGGTGTCCTCGATCCAGCCGGGAAGCTGGGCATGCACCTCCAGATCCAGGCAGCGGACGGTGCCCAGCAGGCGCACATGGTCAGCGATCACGTTGAAGGCCTTGCCCCCCTCGATGCGCCCGAAGCTGACCACCACCGGATGGAGCGGATCGAGCCGCCGGCTGATCGCCTCCTGGAGTCCGCTCACCACCCTGGCGGCGATCCAGATCGCGTCGGTGCTCTGATGCGGCCGGGCGCCGTGGCCCCCCTCGCCCAGCACCTCCACCTCCAGCTCACCGGCGGCCGCCGTGAGGCTGCCGCTGCGGACCCCCACCGTTCCCACCGGGAGACTGGGGAAGACGTGAACACCGAACAGGGCCCGCACCCCCTCCATGGCGCCGTCGGCCCGCATCCAGGCCGCCCCCTGGGCGGTCTCCTCCGCCGGTTGGAACAGAAGCCGGACCCTGGCCTTCAGCCGCTCCGCGACGCCGGCCAGCAGCCGGGCCACCCCCAGGCCCACGGCGGTGTGGATGTCGTGGCCACAGGCGTGCATCAGCCCCTGGCGGCAGGAGGCATAGGGGCGGTGGGTGCGCTCTTCGATCGGAAGAGCATCCATGTCGGCCCGCAGGGCCACCAGGGGGCCGTCGGCCGGACCCAGCTCGGCCACCACGCCGGTGCGGCCGACTCCCTCCCGCACCTGCCAGCCCCAGCGCCGCAGCTCGCCCGCCACCAGGGCGGCGGTCTGCTGTTCATGGCCGCTGAGCTCGGGATGGCGGTGGATGTGGCGGCGCACCTGGATCAGTTCCGGCAGCACGGCCTGGAGCGACCCTTCCAGGCCCAGGTCCTCCCAGAGGGTCGCACCGTTCGGGGCGGGGCCGCCGCCGGCCGCGATCGCTGAGAAGGGAAGCGGGTTCATCGAGCCAGGATGGGACGGTTCAGGGGGTCAGCGCCAGGAACTGCGCCAGAGCCTGCACGGGAACCGGCGGCCAGCGCCGTATCTGCAGCAGCCATTCCTCCTGTCGGTAGCGCGGATCCAGGCCGGAGGCCGCGGCCCAGTGGCTCTCTGCCTCCCCCCGGGCGCCCCTGCGCCACAGCAGGGCCGTGAGAGCGGCCCGGGCATCGGCGAACAGGGGATAGCGGCGGATCAGATCACGCAGCTGCTTCTCCGCCACTCCCGTCTCCCCCAGCTGAAAAGCGGCCAGGGCGGCGCTGGAGCGCGCCATGGCGAAGCCCGGCCGAGCGGCGGCGGCGGCCTCGAAACAGCGGCGGGCCGCCTCCCAGTCATCGAGGGACCCCTCCACGTTCCCCAGGTTGTAGAGGGCGGAGGCATCGAGGGGATCGCGCTCCAGGATCCAGCGGTAGTCTGCGGCGGCGGCGGGCCAGAGGCCCAGGGCCTCCTCCGCGGTGCCGCGGTTGAGGTGGGGGTCGGGACTGGCTGGCTCCAGGGCGATGGCCCGGTCCTGGTCGGCGATGGCTCCCCGGGGATCCCCCAGCGCCAGCCGCACGTTGCCCCGGTTGCTCCAGGCCGAGGCCTCCTGAGGCGCCCGTTCCACCACCTGATCCCACAGGGGCAGGGCATCCCCGAACCGCCCTTCGCGGCTGGCCGCCAGAGCCTGCTCGAACAGCTCCGGCAGCCGCCCGGCGTCGGCCACCGCCGCCGCAGGCCAGCCCAGCGTCCAGACCATCAGCACGGCGAGAACGGCCAGCAGGGGCCTTGCCAGGCCGCGGTGACGGCAGCTTCCCCCGCCGGTCCGTCGGCTCATGGGGCCGCCAGCGCGCCGCTGCCCTCGAGATGGGCACGGCCCGCGGGTGTCACGATCCGGCCCCGAGGGGTTCTCTGCAGGAACCCCAGCTGCAGCAGGAAGGGTTCCACCACGGTTTCGAGGGTGGAGGGATCCTCCCCCAGGCCGGCGGCCAGGGTCTCCAGCCCCACCGGCCCTCCGCCATGGGACTCGAGGATCAGACGCAGCAGCCGGCGGTCGCTGGCGTCCAGTCCGCACGCATCCACCCGATGCAGCGCCAGGGCCCTGTCCACGAGTGCCGCATCGATGCGACCATGCCCTCCCACCGCGGCCACATCCCTGACACGGCGGAGCAGACGGTTGGCGATGCGGGGCGTGCCGCGGCACCGGCGTGCCACCTCCTGGGCGGCACAGGGCTGCAGGGCGAGCTGCAACAGGCCGGCCGCCCGCAGCACGATCGCCTCCAGGTCGTCGAGGCCGTAGAACTCCAGCCGCTGGATCAGTCCGAAGCGGTCCCGCAGCGGCGAGCTGAGCGATCCCGCCCGCGTGGTGGCCCCCACCAGGGTGAACGGTGCCAGGGCCAGGCTGCGGGTGCGGGCGGTGGTGCCCTTGCCCACCGTCAGATCGAGGCGGAAGTCCTCCATGGCGGGATAGAGGATCTCCTCGGCCACCCGGTTGAGCCTGTGGATCTCGTCGATGAAGAGGACCTCGCGGGGCTGCAGGTTCACCAGCAGGCCCACGATGTCGCGGGGCCGCTCCAGGGCCGGGGCGCTGGTGATCCGGCAGCGGACACCGAGTTCCTCGGCCAGCACGAGGGCCATGGTGGTCTTGCCGAGGCCGGGCGGGCCGTGGAGCAGCACATGATCGAGGGCCTCCTCGCGGCTTCGCGTGGCCTCCACGGCGATGGCCAGCACCTGCTTGAGATCGCTCTGGCCGATGTAATCGGCGAGGCGGCGAGGCCTGAGCCCATCCTCACGAACCACCGTTTCCTCGTCGGGGTGGGCCGAGGCAACCACGAGCCGCTCGTCGGAGGCCTCCCCGGGAGCTGCAGGAAGAGGCCCGCCGCGCACAGTGGTACGGAGGCCTGGGCCCTCCGGCCGCCACCCCGGCGGGACCGTTCCTCCCGAAGAGATGATCGCCATGGGGGGAGGGTACCGGCCCACACGCCCGGATGGTGAGCGCTGGGTGGACGAATCCGCGGCTGAGACCATCGCGTGGAGGCCAACCAGGCGCCGGCCGGTGCAGGGTGAGTGGCAGAAGTAGTGATTGCTCCATGAAAAGAGGATCCCGGTAAGGTGGGCGTCTCCACAGGGAAAGGTTCATGAATCCCGGCATGGCCGCCGCGAGGGATGATCGTCGCTACCCCTTGATCCTGACCGCCCTGCTGGTGGCCTCGCTGATCATCTCGGCAGTCTTCATTCTGCGCGACAGCGGCGTGGTTCCGGGTTATCCGATGGACCAGCACTTCGCCGAAACGGTGAACCTTTCCCTCCGCCGCGAGGAAGGCCACTGGATCTTCCAATACCCTGCCCTGCAGAACTCGGGCGGTATCACATCCAGCCTGATCGCCGGGATCTACAAACTCATCATTCCCACGACGAAGACGACACTGAACTGGCACATCAGGATCCTGGCGATGCTGATGTACCTGGGGAGCAGCTGGTGGCTGGTTCGCAGCCTCATCGCGTCGCCACCCACGCGGATCCTGGCCTACCTGCTGATCTGCATCTCAGGATTCCAGTTCATCCAACCGTCCAGCGACCTCTTCGCAGGTTCCTTCTTCAATCTGTCGCTGGTGGCCCTCAGACAGGGCTGGCCTACCGCCCTGACGGCCCTGATGCTGGCCGTGTTCGGTCTGTGCAAGGTCGACATGATCGTGGCGGCCGTCGTCATCGCCATTCTCTGGGGGATCTGGCAGCACCAGCGGGGAGATCGGAAACCGGCCAGGCTGCTCCTCTTCACTCTGGCCTGGCTGCTGCTGTTTCTTGCACCAGGGTTCCTTCTCCAGGGTTCGGATCCCATGGGCGGCAACAGAAGCCTGGTGGCCTTCATGAGCGCCTACACGGAATTCCTGGGCTACCACCAGTTCAGCGGTGCTCCGAGCAGCCTCGGAAGCGACATCATGAACAGCGTCAGAGAAACGAAGTTCCCCGGCACGAAAAATCTGGCGGAGATCGTCACGAGGTACCCCCAGCTGTATTTCGACTTCGTCGGCGTCTCAGCGGCACGGAGCCTGCCGAACCTCGTTCACGCGGGGAAGCTGATGCTGATTCCCCTGGGCCTGGTTATCTACCAAAGCAAAAGGCTGACGACGCTGCGTCCGTTTCTGATCATTCTTCTGGTGGCCATCGCCTGCACTCTCATCCCTGCCTGGCTGATCATTTACGTCAGAATCCGCTACGTGGTGAAGCTGTTTCCGGCCATCGTGGCCATTGCCGCTGGCGGCTGCATGGAACTGAGCGCCACCAACAGGAGAGCCAAGCTGGTCCTCTGGGCCTGCGGAATCGGGACACTGGCGTGGGAAGCCTATTTCCTGCAGGACATGTGGCAGTACTCCCATTTCAAGTAACATGACACTTCCACGCACGATCGATTGCCTCATCCCCTGCTTCAACGAGCAGGAAAGCATTCCCGCCCTGTTGCAGGAGATGGCGAGCATCGGCGAGGCGATCGGCGCATCCTTCAGCGAGCCTCTGAGCCTCGGCATCGTGATCGTGAACGACGGCAGCACCGATGAAACTCAGGCGGTGGTGGCCAGGGAGCTGAAGGCTCTCAGGGGCTACGACCGCAGGAGCCTGATCAGCCTGAGCAGGAACTTCGGCAAGGAGGCCGCCCTGCTCGCTGGCCTGCGCCACAGCCCGAGCGAGGCCTGCATCATCCTGGATGCGGATCTCCAAGACCCACCCCATCTGCTTCTGGAGATGATCCGCCTATGGCTGGACGACTACAAGATCGTAAACGCGGTTCGCAAGGATCGCTCGGAGGATCTGCTGCTGAAGCGGCTGAGCGCAAGAGCCTTCTACAAGGTCTTTCAGCAGTTCAGCCACCTCAGGATTCAGTTCAATTCCTCGGATTTCAGGTTGCTGGATCGGGTCGCGATCGATGCCATCCTCTCCTGCCATGAGAGCATCAGGTTTTCCAAGGGATTCTTCGCCTGGGTAGGTTTCAAGCAGGCCAACGTGTATTTCAAGCGGCCGGCCCGAAGAGGTGGCGCCACGAAATGGGGAAGCTGGAAACTGTGGAACTACGCCCTGGATGGTCTCTTCAGCTTTTCCACGGCACCGCTGAGGATCTGGAGTTATCTGGGTGCCATCGTCACCCTGATCGCCTTCGTTCTCGGCACAATCGCCGTGATCCGCACCCTGTTTCTCGGTGTTGACGTGCCGGGCTACGCCTCACTCTTCACCGCGGTCACATTTCTTGGCGGACTGCAACTGGTGGGCATCGGCGTGCTGGGCGAATATATCGGCCGCATCTACATCGAAACCAAACGGAGACCCCAGTACATCATTGAAACAATCACCGAGGTGACGTGAAGAGGCTTCGCCTTCTGCGCTTTGGAACAGTGGGACTCGTCGCCACGGCGATCCATTCGTTCTGCCTTTTCGCCCTTTCCTCATTGACCGCCCTAGGCGGTGGAGCCGCCAATCTGCTCAGCTTCCTGATCGCCTTCGCCTTTTCGTTCAAGGCCCAGCAGGTGTTCACTTTCAAGGACAGACTCGGCACGCAGCAACTCAATCTGTCAGCCCTGATCCTGATCTTCCTCTTCAATGCGGGAGCCGCCCTGACCCTTGGCGCCCTGCTGCAGGGCAGATCCCGGCTGCTGCTCCCGCTGCTGCCGGCGGCCATCAACTACGTGCTGTTCTACGTGACCTCCGGGCTGGCACTGTTTCGGAACTGACTGTCGAGCCATGGGAATGTGGCAGGTTTCGCTCTGGCAAGAGCACAGCTCCGGCCATCTCCTGATCAGCTGATTTCCCAATGGCGATCGCTCCAGGCATCCACCATTCCCACCGTCAGGAGGGGCGCCCGGGATCCGCAGCCCGGGCTGCGGGGTAGCCTCGAGGAATCGGCCGATGAACGGATCAGATGGCGAAGGGGCCCGGCAGGAAAGGCGGGGGCAAGGGTGCTGACCCTGCCCACCGGCTGCTGGCCGACAACCGGTTCGCCCGCCATCAGTACGAGATCCTTGAGACCCTGGAAACCGGCATCGAACTGCTGGGCACCGAGGTGAAATCCATCCGGGCCGGTCAGGTCAATCTCCGCGACGGCTTCTGTCTGATCCGTCAGGGGGAGATGCAGCTCCACAACGTTCACATTTCGCCCCACAGCCACGCCGGGCGCTTCTTCAACCACGATCCGCTGCGGGTGCGCAAGCTGCTGGCCCACCGGCGGGAGATCGACAAGCTGCGCGGCGCCCTCGAGCAGAAGGGCCTCACCCTGGTGCCGCTCAACATGCACCTCAAGGGCTCCTGGATCAAGGTCACCATCGGCCTCGGCAAGGGCCGCAAGCTGCACGACAAACGTGAGGAGGAAAAGCGGAAGCAGGTGGCCAAGGAAACCCGGGCCGCCATCGCCCGACTGTGAGCCGCGGCCTCAGGGGTTGGTCGGTTCCACCGGCGGTGGGGCGCTGGGCACGGTGGCGCCACCTGCGGGCTGTCCGGCACCGGGGGTCGCCGGGGCGGGAGCCGGAGGGGTTTCCGGTGTCTGGCCCGGCACCACGGGGGGTTCGGGAGCCGGGGCGGGGGTGGCTGCCGGCGGATCGGCGCGCAGCGACAGGCGGATCATCGCCGGGGCGACACCGTCGTTGGAGAGCAGCAGCTGCACCGGCGAACTCTTCTGAGCCCCCAGCGTGACCACCCGCAAGGGGCCCTTGGGCTCCAGCAGGGTGCCTGTGGACGAGAAGATGCTCATCTGGATCAGGGGCGAACCGTTGACCCCAAGGGCCAGCCCGTGGCCGGAGGGAAGCCGGATCGGGAAGAGGCGGGCTCCGTTGGCGGGGACCTCGGCCGCCACCACCTGGGTGGCCCCGGAACTGGCCTCGATCGGCTCGATCCGCAGGTTCTCCAGGGTGAGTTCGGCGGCGGCGTACCAGATCTGCCGGAAAGGCTCCGGGGGCATCGTCTGGGAGGCGCGCCCCGGCAGCAGGTTCTGGACATTGGCGGACACCAGCTCGCGCAGCACGGGCTGGCTCAGACCCTGGCTCACCAGCGCGGACTGACGCTGCTCCCAGTCCGTGGCGCTGAAGCTGCCCAGGCGGCGGCGCACGGGCAGAGGCAGCTGCTCCACCCGGGCCAGCCATTCCTCCGCCAGTTCGTTCCAGACGCGCCTCAGGGGGGCGTCCTCCAGGGAGTCGGAGGGCAGGCGGCCGTTCCTTTCCGGGTACTGGGCCAGCAGGGCGGCATCCACCAGGCTGAGGAACCAGGCCCGATCCAGCTGCATCGCCCGCAGCCGGTTGAGCAGCTGCTGGCGCTGATCCACCTCCGCGGGCGGAAGGCTGCTGGGAAGCTCGCTCAGGCCCCCGGGAGCCTGCTGGGCCACCTTGCCGCGGCCCAGCCACCACCAGCCCAGGGCCGTGCCGACGACGGCCGATAGCACCAGGGCGACCACCACAGGCCAGAAGCCCCCTTCGGCCTCCTCTTCCCGTTCCTCGGGGCGTCGGCGGCGCAACACCTCGGCCTCCACGGCCGGCGCGGGGACAGGCCCTGGAGCCGACGGGGCCGGCGGGGCCACCGCAGCGAGCGGCAGCCGGGGTTCGCCGTCCCCCGCCGGAGGGCCGTCGGAGCGGCGCTCCTCGCGGATGGGCCGCTCCTGCGAGAGCCGTTCCTGCGACGGCGATGCGGAGGGGAAAGCGGCGCTGGCGTCGGGGACGGTCGGCGGCGGCGCTGCCGTCACCGCGGCCGGCACCAGCATCACGGTGCGATCCGCCCGGGGCACGGGGCCGGTGCTGTCCGGCATCGCCAGGGACTGGAAGGCCGCCAGGGCCTGCCCGGCGGAGGCGAAGCGCTCCTGGGGATGGCGGCTGAGCAGACGCTGGAGCTGGAGGCGCAGCTCCGGCTCGGCCTCCAGGGCCGCGGGCCAGCGCCACTCCATGGTGGCCGGGTCGAGCAGGCCCGCCGGGGGATCGCCGCTCAGCAGCACCAGGGAGACGACCCCGAGAGCATGAAGATCCATCCAGGGCTGGGGGGGCTCGCCCCGTGCCAGCTCCGGAGGGGCATAGCCTGGCGTGGCGCCGAGCGGCCGCTCGCCGTCGGAGGCGTGGGCGGCGGCGCAGACGAGGCCGAAATCCAGGGGCACGGGCAGCCCGTCGCTGTCGCGGCGCAGCAGGTTGGCGGGGCTGAGATCTCCGTGCACCAGACCCTGGCTGTGCAGAGCGGCGAGCACCGGCAGCAGCTGACGCAGCAGCAGCAGCACCTCGCCGGCACCGAAGACCAGCTGGCGTTCCGCCCGCAGCTCCAGCAGCTGCTGGTAGGTGCGTCCCGCCTGCCATTCCCGCACCAGCCAGAGCTGGTCGTGCTCCTGAATCGCCGCGCCGATGCGGGGGACCTGGGGATGGAGCACCCCCTGCAGACGCGACCAGAGCTCTTGGGCCCTGAGCTGGTCCTGCCGGAGTCCGATGCGGCGCAGGGCCATGGGGGCCTCGGCAGCCAGCAGATCGCTCGCCAGCCACAGTTCTCCCTGGGCTCCGGAACTCTCCGGCCCAAGGCAGCGCTCGAGACGGTAACGCCCCCCGATCACCTGGCCCTGGGCTGCGGCTGCCAACGTCATGGGATCAGGGCGGGCCCGGAACGCAGGGGTTGCTGCAGGCCGCGACCTGCCAGCCAATCATGGTCGTAGAGGCGGGAGCGGTAGCGATCGCCGCTGTCGCACAGCACGGTGACGATGCGATGGCCCGGTCCCAGCCGGCGGGCCGTCTCCACCGCCGCCGCCACGTTGATGCCCACCGAGCCCCCCATGAACAGCCCTTCCTGCCAGAGCAGGTCGTAGATCGTGCGCAGGGCGGTGGGGTCGTCGATGCGGACCGCATCGTCGATCGGGGCCCCCTCCAGGTTCGCCGTGACGCGGCTGTTGCCGATGCCTTCGGTGATCGAGCTGCCTTCGCTCTTCAAGCTGCCCGCAGTGGCCCAGCTGTAGAGCGCACTGCCGTGGGGATCGGCCAGCACGCACCGGACCGAGGGATCACGCTCCTTGAGATAGAGGGCCACGCCCGCATAGGTGCCGCCGGTTCCGGTGGCGGCCACCCAGGCATCCACATGGCCGCCGGTCTGCTGCCAGATCTCCGGCCCGGTGGTGCGGTAGTGGGCCCGCCGGTTGGCGAGGTTGTCGAACTGGTTGGCCCAGAGGGAGCCGGGGATCTCCTCGGCGATGCGGCCGGAGAGCCGCACGTAGTTGGCGGGGTCGCTGTAGGGCACGGCCGGTACTGTACGGACCTCCGCCCCGAGACAGCGCAGCAGTCCGATCTTCTCAGCCGACTGGGTGTCCGGAATCACGATCAGGCAGCGGTAACCGCGGGCATTGCAGAGGTGGGTCAGGCCGATGCCGGTATTGCCGGCGGTGCCCTCCACCACCGTGGCCCCGGGCTGCAAGGCGCCGCTGGCCTCCGCCTCCTCGAGGATGCCGAGGGCGGCGCGGTCCTTCACCGAGCCGCCGGGATTCATGAATTCCGCCTTGCCGAGGATCTCGCAGCCGGTCAGGGCGCTGAGCGCGTGCAGCCGGATGAGCGGCGTCCAGCCGACGGCACCGCTGAAGCCTGCGCTGATTCCTCCGATGGTGGCTTCGCTGTCGGCGCCCATGCGGCTGGCCTCTCCTTGGCTGCGTGGCCGGATCGTAGGGAACATCCCTAGGGTCAGCTCCAGAGAACGCGAGGCCCATGGGCGCGAGGGCGCACTCCCCGGCGGACATCGCCCGGCTCCTGCAGCGCCTGCGCACGGTGCGCCGCCAGAGCGAGGAACTGATCGCGGGGCTCGAGCCGGAGGACCTCTGCCTGCAGGGAATGGCCGATGCCAGCCCCGCCAAGTGGCATCTGGGCCACACCACCTGGTTCTTCGAGACCTTCCTGCTGGAACCGCACCTGCGCGGGCACGAGACTGCCGACCGCCGCTGGAGCCACCTGTTCAACTCCTATTACGAAGCCCTCGGCAGCCGCCATCCCCGCCCCCAGCGGGGCCTGCTCACCCGCCCGCCCATCGCCGAAGTGCTCGCCTGGCGCCAGCGTGTGGATGACGGACTCGAGGCGCTGCTGAGCGATCTGGAGCGCCGCCCGCCCGATCGAGCCGCTTCCCTGCTGGAGCTCATCGAACTGGGGCTGCAGCACGAGCAGCAGCACCAGGAGCTGCTGCTGATGGATCTGCTCGACGGCTTCAGCCGCAACCCGCTGGAGCCCGCCTACGGCCAGGAACCGCCGGGGGCAGCTCCGGCGGACAGCCCGGGCGGCTGGCGGTGCCACCCCGGCGGCCTGGTGGAGACCGGCCACGCCGGCGGCGGCTTCCACTTCGACAACGAGGCCCCCCGGCACCGCCAGTGGCTCGAACCCTTCGCCATCGCCGAAACGCTCGTCACCAATGGGGACTACGCCGTCTTCATCGCCGACGAGGGCTACCGGCGGCCGGAATTCTGGATGAGCGAGGGCTGGGCCCTGGTCCAGGAGCGGGGCTGGAGCGGCCCGCGCTACTGGCGCGGGGACTGGGAATTCACCCTGGCGGGACGGCGGCCGCGCCACCCCCAAGCGCCGGTGCGCCATCTGAGCTGGTTCGAAGCCGATGCCTTCGCCCGCTGGAGCGCTGCCCGGCTGCCCAGCGAAGCCGAGTGGGAGGCGGTGGTGGCGGAAGCGGCCCGACCGGGCGGGCGGCCGCTTCCCCAGGCCTTCGGCGCCCTCTGGCAGTGGACCGCCAGTCCCTACCGGCCCTACCCGGGGTTCCGGGCCGCCGCCGGAGCCGTGGGGGAATACAACGGCAAGTTCATGACCTCCCAGTTCGTGCTGCGGGGGAGCAGCTTCCTCACGCCAGCGGACCACGCCCGCGCCACCTACCGCAATTTCTTTCCGCCCCACAGCCGCTGGATGGCCGCCGGCCTGCGTCTGGCCCGCGATGGTGATGGCGATGGCCAAGGGGGCAGCGAAGGGGGCGCATGCTGATCGACCTCCATCCTCAGCCGGCCGACATGGCACGGCTGGTGATCGAAGGGATGGGGCGGACGCCGAAGCAGCTGCCCGCCTGGCTGCTCTACGACGCCGAGGGTTCGCGCCTGTTCGAGGCCATCTGCGACCAGCCGGAATACGGACTCACCCGCACCGAGACCGCCCTGATCCAGGAACGGGCCGCCGAGATGGCCGGCGCCCTCGGCGCCGGCGTCGTGGTGGAGTTCGGGGCGGGCAGCGCCCGCAAGGTCAGCCCCCTGCTGAGCGCCCTGCACCCGGCGGCCTACGTGGCCCTGGACATCAGCGCCGACCATCTCGCTCCCGCCTGCCGGGGCCTGCAGGAACGCCATCCCGAGCTGCCGGTGCTCGGCATCTGCTGCGACTACAGCCACCTGGACCACCTGCCCGACCACCCCCTGCTCGCAGGCCAGCGGCTGCTGGGCTTCTATCCGGGCAGCTCCCTGGGCAACTTCGACCCCGCCGGCGCCCGGGCGCTGCTGGGGCAGTTCCGGAGGCTGCTCGGCCCCGACAGCCGCCTGCTGATCGGCATCGACCAGCCCAAGGCCGTGGAGCGGCTGGAGGCGGCCTACAACGACCGGGCCGGCTTCTCGGAAGCCTTCGCCCTCAATCTGCTGACGCGGCTCAACCGCGATCTGGACGGCGACTTCCGGGCGGCCGATTTCCGCTACCGGGCCTGGTGGGACGGCGAGAGGAGCCGCATCGCCATGGCCCTGGTGAGCCGGCACGACCAGGAGGTGCGGTTGGCGGGAAGGACCTGGCCATTCGCGGCCGGCGAGCCCCTGGTCACCGAGTACAGCTACAAATACGGCCCCGAGGACTTCCTGGCCCTGGCCGCCGCGGCCGGCTGGCGGGGAGCGGACCGCTGGAGCGATCCGGCGGGGGATCTCTGCCTGCATCTGCTGGTGCAGGCAGACTCGGAACAGCAGCCGGACGGGACATGAGCAGGGAGGAGCAGCGGCAGGCCATGCGCGGGGTTCGCGAAGGACTGATCGTCGAACTGGAGGATCTCTACCGCCGGGCCTTCGACCGCATCGGCGGGCAGGACCTGGGGGAAGGGGCCATCGCCCGCCTGACCCAGCTGCTGCTCCGCTCCCGCGACGCCGCCATCACCCCGCTGCAGGAGGAGATCGAAGCGCCGCTGATCACGCGCGCCCCCGGCGAACCGCTGCCATGAGCAGCAACTGGCTGGAGGAACTGGAAGCGCGTCTGGAGCGGCAGCTGGAGGGCTTTCTGCGCACCAATCCACAGCAGGAGGAGCTGCTCCGCGAACAGGAGGCCCGGGATCGACAGCAGCGCCTGCTGGCCGAGCGGGGACGGCTGCGGCAGCAGGCGGAGGAGCAGCGCCAGCAGCTGCTGAAGCTGGCGGAGGAGATCCGGCAGTGGCAGGGGCGGATCAGCCGGGCCCGCTCCGCGGGGGCCGACGCGCTGGCCGGCAGGGCCGAGGCGCATGTCGGCGCCCTGATGGATCAGGGGCGTCACCGCTGGCAGGCCCTGACCGACCTGGGGCAGCGCTTCGCCAGTGTGGAGCGGGAACTGGCCGAGCTGGTGCGCCAGCCTGCCAACGGTGGCGACTCCACCCCGGATCTGGAGGCGGACTGGGCCCGGTTCGAGGCCCAGCAGGAGCTGCAGGAGCTCAAGCGGCGCATGCAGCGGCCCTGAGGGGGCTCCTGATTCATGGGATTCCTGCTCTCGAAACTGCTGCCGCTGGGCCTCTACCCGCTCGGTCTGGCCTTGCTGCTGCAGATCGCCGGCCTGGTGGCCCGGCAGCGACGCTTCGGGCCCGCCCTCTCCGGAGCCGGCATCGCCCTGCTCTGGCTGGCGGCCACGCCGCTGGTCAGCCGCCAGCTGGTGTGGGGCCTGGAGGAAAGGGCCGCCCGGCTGACGCCCACCCCGATCCCCCGGGCGGATGCGGTGCTGGTGCTGGGAGGGGGACTGCGGCCGGCCCTGCCGCCTCGTCAGGGGGTGGAGGTGAACGAGGCTGGCGACCGGCTGCTCCGCGCCGTGGCGCTGATGCGCCAGGGCAAGGCCCCCTGGCTGCTGGTGACGGGCGGCAGGGTCACCTTCATGGCCAACGATCCGGCCGTCGGCGAGGCCCGGCTGGCCAAGACGCTGGCCACCAGCCTGGGCGTGCCGGCCGATCGGATCGTGACGAGCGAGGAGGGGCGCAATACCGCCGAGGAGACCCGCGCCCTGGTGCGGATCGTCCGTCAGCGGGGCTGGAGCTCCCTGCTGCTGGTGACCAGCGCCACGCACCTGCCCCGCTCGCTGGCCACGCTGCGCCGGGCGGCCGGCGACATCCGCATCCTTCCGGTGGCCTGCGACTTCCAGCTCCCCGCCAGGGACTCCTTCGGCACCCCCACACCGGCGGGGATCCTGCTGAGCCTGCTGCCCAGCGCCGAATCCCTGGTGCTCACCAACACGGCCATGCGCGAGTACCTGGGTCTGCTGGCCTACCGCCTGCGGGGGTGGCTATGAAGCCGCCCGGACCTGTGCGCCTGGAGAGCGGGAGGCGGAGACCTATTTCTTGGGGGCCGGAGGGACCAGGCTCACTCCTTCCGGAGGAGGAGTGGGATCGGGATCGGCGATGAGCATGTGCTGGAGCACGATCTCCGGACGTTCGCTGTCCCGCCAGCGGATCCGGTAGGCGGGCATCTTGGTGCCCCGGCTGGTGGTCTGCTCCACGGGCTCCATCACCCAGCCGCGACGGGACCGCCCCTGGGGATTGCGCTTCACCACCGCATCGGCGTGTTGAAAGCGAAAACCGACGCGCTCACCACTCATACCCGAGCCCCGATCCGGGGAGAATGCCTATGGCGAACCATTATCCCACTGCGTCGGTTCGGGCCTTCTCCCTGCCCTCCGGGCGCAACAGGGGGAAGGCGATCACGTCCCGGATCGAGGGGCTGTCGGTGAGCAGCATGGCCAACCGGTCGATGCCGATGCCAAGGC
Organism: Cyanobium sp. CACIAM 14; assembly: GCA_000708525.1. GTDB lineage: Bacteria > Cyanobacteriota > Cyanobacteriia > PCC-6307 > Cyanobiaceae > Cyanobium. The sequence continues at coordinate 12,086 of JMRP01000033.1, read as the reverse complement.
CGCCGGTGGGGGGCATGCCCACCTCCAGGGCCTGGAGGAAGTCCTCGTCGACGGTCTGGGCTTCGGGGTCCCCCGCCCGGCGACGTTCCTGCTGGAGCTCGAGCCGGCCCCGCTGATCCAGCGGATCGATCAGCTCGCTGAAGGCATTGGCCGTCTCCCGGCCGACGATGAACAGCTCGAAGCGCTCCACCAGGCCAGGCTTGCTGCGGTGGGCCCGGGCCAGGGGCGAATTCTCGACCGGGTAATCCAGCACGAAGGTGGGCTGCACCAGGCTGGCCTCCACGACCTGCTCGAAGGCCTCCACCAACAGCCGGCCGACGCTGTCGGCCGCCTCGGGGACCGCCAGGCCGGCGGACTCCATGGCCGCAGCGGCCTGGGGGCGATCGGCGAAGGCGCCGAACTCCAGTCCCGTGGCCTGGGCCACCAGTTCGTGCATGGTGACCCGCCGCCAGGGCGGGGTGAGATCGATCGGCGTGCCCTGGTAGGTGATGCGGGTGTCACCGCAGACCTCCCGGCAGACCTCCGCCACCAGCTGCTCGGTGAGGTCCATCATGTCGTGGTAGTCGGCGAAGGCCTGATAGATCTCCACCGAGGTGAACTCGGGATTGTGGCGGGTGCTCACCCCCTCGTTGCGGAAGATGCGGCCGAGCTCGTAGACCCGCTCGAAGCCCCCCACCACCAGCCGCTTGAGGTGCAGCTCGGTGGCGATGCGCAGGGTGAGGGACAGGTCGAGGGCATTGTGATGGGTGGCGAAGGGGCGGGCGTCGGCGCCGCCGGCTTCGGTCTGGAGCACGGGAGTCTCGATCTCCAGGAAGCCGCGCTCGTCGAGCCAGCGCCGCATGGCACTCACCAGCCGGGCCCGCCGCCGGAAGGTCTCGCGGGTATGGGGGGAGACGATCAGGTCGAGGTGGCGCTGGCGGTAGCGCTTCTCCACGTCGGCCAGACCGTGCCACTTGTCGGGCAGGGGCTGGAGGGCCTTGGCGAGCATCACCCAGTCGGTCACCTTCACCGACAGCTCGCCGCGGTCGGTGCGGCGCAGGCTGCCATGCACACCGATCCAGTCCCCGCTGTCCACCAGGCCGGTGATCTGGGCGAAGCTCTCGGGGTCCTCCGGGTGGGCCGCCTGGAGGGTGGCCTTCTCGATGAACAGCTGGATGGGGCCGGATTCGTCGGCGATGGTGAAGAAGGCCAGCTTGCCCATCACCCGGCGTGTCAGCACCCGGCCGGCAACCGCCACGTGTACCGCCCGTTCCTCACCCTTGGCCAGATCGGCATGGGACTGCTGCAGATCGGCAGTGCGGTGGCTGGGGGAGAAACCGAGGGCGTAGGGAGGACGTCCCAGGGACTCGAGGGTCCGGGCTTTCTCCAGACGGGTCGCACGCAGATCCGACAAGACGGGAAGGGCGGGGAGGAAGATCGCTGCCCATCCTGCAGGACCGGGGCTCAGCCGGCGGCGGCGGCGGCCAGGGTGCCCTCGCCAACCCGCTGGGAGGCGTAGCCCGTGCCCCGCACGGTGAGGATCAGCTCGGGGTTGCGGGGATCGGGTTCGAGCTTGCCCCGCAACCGGGCCACGTAGACATCCACCACGCGGAGGTCGGCGGCGCGGCGGGGCGGGTAGCCCCACAGCTGCTCCAGGATCTCGGCCCGTGGAACCACCCGGCCCGGCTCCCGGAAGAGCAGTTCCAGCAGACTGAACTCGGTGTAGGTGAGGGCTATGCGCCGGCCTTCGCGGGTCACCTGGCGGCGGTTGGTGTCGACCACCAGATCACCCACCCGCAGCACGCCGGAACCGGTGGCGGGTTCCCGCGGTTCGCTGGTGGCCGCGCCGCGGCCCATGCGCCGCAGGATGGTGGCGATGCGGGCCTCGAGCTCCTTCGGGCTGAAGGGCTTGGGAAGGTAGTCGTCGGCCCCCAGATCCAGCCCCGCCACTCGCTCGGCGATGGCGTCGAGGGCGGAGAGGAAGATGATCGGGACGCAGGATTCGGCCCGGAGGCGCCGGCAGACGGCGAAGCCGTCGAGCTTGGGGAGCATCACGTCGAGCACGACCAGGTCGGGCTGTTCCTGGTGGAAGAGGGCCAGGGCCTCCTCGCCGTCCTCCGCGCAGAGCACGCGGTAACCGGCCAGCTGGAGGCGCATCACCAGGACACGACGCACGGCGGCTTCGTCATCGACGACCAGCAGGGTGGCGATCGGCTCGGAAGGCTGCAGGTCGGAAGGATCGGTCGAGGAGAACGGCTGCGAAGGGGAACCGCCACCTCCGGGACCCTGAAGGGCAGAGCAGTCCCTGGAGGAGGATGCATCCCTTGGCATGTGCATCGCTCCTTTGCATCCTGTTGAAGAATCGCAACCTTAACGCGACGCCGAATCGGGCCGCGAGCATGCAATCCCCCACCGACAGCATGGATCTGCCGAGAATTCAACATTTCTTCGGAAAGCCCGCCCCACCGAAGGCCCGGAGTCAGGGCCAGCGGGCCGAGGCGTAGCGGTTCCACTCCCTTTCCGCCTCGGCCACAGCCGCCCCGCTCTCGATCTGGCCCAGCATGGCCCGCTGCAGCTGGGTGTAGAGAATCGCCTGCAGGCGCTTCACTCCCGGGGTGGCCGGCACGAGCACCCGGGCCTGACCAAGGGTCGTCACCGACAGCAGCCGGGCGCCGTGCACCAGGCGCTCCTGCCCATCGGCGGGAACCGCCCGCCGCAGCCGACGCTCCAGCTGCCCCAGGGCACCCCGGGAGGACGGCAGCACCCTGGCCTCCTCCGCGAAGGCCAGCTGGTTGCCCGCATCCGTCAGGAACAGGGCGAAGCTCACCGCTTCCGTGGCCATGGGACTCTGGCGTGGCACCACCAGGTTCATCACCGCCACGTTGGCCTCGCCGTTCGCGCCGGTGAGCGGCGGGAAGGGGGCGGAGGTGGCTGCGATGCCGGGGGCGTTGGTCTGCAGGTTGCGCAGGAAATCGGGGCCGCTGGCCACCTGGGCCAGATCCCCCGCCTGATAGAGCTCGATGGCCCGCCGGTACCCCTGGCTCACCACCTCCCGCGGCAGCAGGCCGCGCCGGTAGAGATCGCTCCAGAAGGCGAAGGCCCGCCGGCCGGCCGGACTGTTGAAAGCCGCCCGCCGTCGATCGTCGAGCAGCCGCACCCCCATCTGCACCATCGCCTCCATCAGTTCGGCGGAGTCGTCGGGGACCGCGGTCACGAACAGGGCGTACCTACCGGTGCGGCGCTTCACCGCCTCCGCATAGGCCGGCACCTCCTGCCAGCGTCGGGGTGGAGCGGCGATGCCGGCCTCCTCGAGCACCCGGCGGTTGGCGATGGTCAGCCGGGTCGTGAGGTACCAGGGGATGCCGAACTGCTCCCCCCCTCCCGGCCGGAGGACCAGATCCTGGCCAGGTAGCGATCGGCGGCCCCGGCGGGAAGCAGGGGCGTGAGATCCCGCAGGCCCCCCTTGCTGGCCAGATTGGCCGCGAAATTGGGATTGAGATTGACCAGATCGGGGGCGGTGCGCGCGAACACAGAAGCGAGCAGCTTGCGTTCCACCGAGGCCCAGGGCACGTCGGTCCAGCGCACCGTCACCCCGGGATGGCGCCGTTCCCAGGCCGCGATCAGCCGTTCCATGAAGGGGGTGAAGCGGGGCGCCAGATCCAGGGTCCAGACGTTGAGAACCCTCCCCTCAGCCGGGCCCGGTCGGCGCCCGCAGGCGCCGGCGGCCAGACCGAGGGCCAGGGGGGCGGCCAGCAGCCGCAGGGCCTGACGGCGCGGCAGGCCGGGGCGGGGGGAAGGGGAAGGACCCTGGGCCATCGCCTAGCGCCGCCAGCCGGAGCCCAGTTGCCGCCAGAGCAGCAGCTGCAGGGAACAGAGCATCGGTGCGAGCAGGGCCGTGATCAGGGTCTGGGCGAGCAGGACCTGGACACCGGCCCCCGCCAGATCATCCCAGCGCCAGCCGGGCAGGGCCAGCAGGGCGGGATTCACGCCGTGTCGTTCGAGGGTGCTTCCCGCCACCGGCCCCGCCAGCTGGGCCGCCTCCCGCACCCCGAACCAGTCGAGCAGAGCCCACTGGAGCATCAGGCTGATGCCCAGGAGGGCCGAGCCGAGCAGGGCCAGCAGGCCGAGGCTGAAGCTGCGCTGGATCGGTGGTGCTCTGCGGCCCATCCGCCCCCACCACCAGCCCAGCAGCATCAGGGCAGGCACCTGGGTGACAGCGCCGGCGTGGAGCCCATCCAGCAGCAGTCCCAGGCCCAGGCCGGTGAAGGCCCCCGAGACGGGACCATCGCTGAGGGCCCAGGGGAGCAGCCACAGCACCGCCCAGCAGGGAGCCACCCCGTCGAGGGTGAGCCATCCGGGAGACGCCAGGGCGAGCAAGGGCACCAGCAGGGCCGTGGCGGCGAGCCGGGGCTGTCGGGTGAGCAACTCCATCAGCGCACCTGCACCTGCACCCAGTCGAGGGCCGAGATGGGGGCGATCAGCTGCACCACCGCTTCCGGGGCCGGATCGGCATTGGCGTCGATGCTCTGGATCACGCCCACGGGCAGGTTGGGCGGCACCAGGGTGCTGGCGGGGGAGGTGACCACCACGTCGCCGGGACGGGCCTGGGGATCCTTCTCGAGGAAGCGCAGCAGGGGCCTGGCGGTGCCGATGCCGGTCAGCAGCCCATGGTGCTGGGTGCGCCCCACCCAGACCCCGACCCGGCTGCGGGGATCGGTCAGCAGGGTGACGCTGGCGGTGGTGGGGGTGACGCTGGCCACCAGACCGACAAGCCCGCCGGGACCGAGCACCGCCTGACCGGCGCGGATGCCGCTGATGGCGCCCTGGCCCAGCAGGAGCTGCTGCCACCAGCCCGCCCCGTTGCGGGAGATCACCGGCGCCGTGACCCGGTTGGGGTTCTCCTTCTGCAGATCCAGCAGGCTGCGCAGTCGCTGGTTGTCCCGCTCCAGCTGGGCCAGCCGGACCCCGTCCTCCACCCGGCGGGCCGAGCGCAGCCATTCGGCCTGGGCCGTGCCCGGCCAGAAGGGCCGGGTCAGGAAGGCGTAGGCATCGGCCAGGACCGCCCCCTTGCTGAGACGCACCGCCACCAGGGCGAGCAGCAGCAGCAGCCAGGGAGCGATCCGCCGCAGGGAGGTGCCTCGGACGAAGCGCAGCCAGCGCCAGGCCGGCATGGGGATCAGGCCGCCTGACGGGCGAAGTCGGGGGTGTCGAGCACGCGCTGGAGACGGCTGTAGTCCTCCAGCACCATGCCGCAGCCGTTGACCACGCAGAGCAGGGGGTCTTCGGCCACGTGGGTGAGGATCCCGGTCTCGTGGCTGATCAGGTCACAGATGCCCCGCACCAGGGCGCCGCCGCCGGCGAGCATGATGCCCCGGTCGACGATGTCGGCCGCCAGCTCCGGTGGCGTGCGCTCGAGGGTCCGCTTGACCGCTTCGACGATCACGTTGAGGGGCTCGGCCATGGCCTCGCGGATGTCGCCGGCCCGGATGTTGATGGTGCGCGGCAGGCCGGAGAGCAGGTGCAGACCCCGCACGTCCATGGAGGTCTCGTCGTGGGCGTCATCGGGGAAGGCGGAGCCGATGCGGATCTTGATGTCCTCCGCCGTGCGCTCGCCCACCACGAGGTTGTGCACCTTCTTGAGGTAGACGCTGATGGCGTCACTGAGCTCGTCGCCCGCAACCCGCACCGACTCGCTCAGCACCGTGCCACCGAGGCTGAGCACGGCCACCTCGGTGGTGCCTCCGCCGATGTCGACGATCATCGTGCCCACCGGATCGGTGACGGGCAGACCGGCGCCGATGGCGGCCGCCACGGGCTCGTCGATCAGGTGCACCTGGCGGGCGCCGGCCAGGCCGGCCTGATGCACGGCCCGTCGCTCGACGCCGGTGACGCCGCTGGGGATCCCGATCACCAGGCGGGGGGCGATCACCCCCCGTCCCTCGTTGCCCTTCTGGATGAAGCTCCTGATCATCTGCTCAGCGGCATCGAAGTCGGCGATGACACCGTCCCGCAGGGGCCGGATGGCCCGGATGTTGCCGGGCGTGCGGCCCAGCATCAGCTTGGCCTCCTCACCCACCGCCAGGGGGGTGCCGCGCTCCAGGTCGATGGCCACCACGGAGGGTTCCTGCAGCACGATGCCCTTGCCCGACACGTACATCAGGGTGTTGGCCGTCCCCAGGTCGATGCCGATGTCGCGGGAGAACTGGAAGCGGCGGAAGAACACGGGCGAGGCCTCTGGCAGCGGCGAATCATAGGTGGGTCCAATCCGGGGGACCAGGGAGGAGGCCGCAGGCGGGTGACGACCGGGACAGGGGGTGGAACGGAAAGGGTGAGGCCCCCGATCGGGGTGGCCCATCATTGATCCAACCGTTCCAGGAGCACGCCATGGGCGTCAATTCCATCACCCTCGTCGGCAGAGCCGGCCGCGACCCGGAAGTTCGCTACTTCGAATCCGGCAGTATGGTCGCCAACCTCACCCTGGCCGTGAACCGCCGCAGCCGGGACGACGAGCCGGACTGGTTCAACCTGGAGATCTGGGGCAAGCAGGCCCAGGTGGCCGCCGACTACGTCCGCAAGGGGGCGCTGATCGGCATCATCGGCTCCTTCAAGCTCGATCGCTGGACCGACCGGGCCAGCGGCGAGGAGCGCAGCAAGCCGGTGATCCGGGTGGACCGGCTGGAACTGCTGGGCAGCCGGCGCGACGCCGAGGGCGGCGGCGGCTTCGGCGGTGGCGGTGGGTTCGGGGGCGGGGAGCCCAGCGAGGAAGAAGTGCCGTTCTGAGAATTTCCCCGCGCCAGGGCCTTGTGCCGGTGGCTCAGCCGGGTTATCAAGTGGCCGAAGCCAAAGGGGGCGCCTCCAGGGGCGCCTTTTTTACTGCTTGCCTGGAGAGCGGCGTCCTGGCGGCCAGGGTCGCGCCGGGGCAGGCGCTCAGTGGCCTCCCTGCCGGCGTCGCCAGATGCGCAGACCCAGCCAGACGGCCCCGGCCAGCACGGCAACGAGCAGGAGCACCTTCACCACCTTCGAGACCGGCTCGATCCAGTGCTCCACCTGGCTGTAGCCCTCACCCATCGCCAGGCCGGCCAGGGTGAGCAGCAGGGTCCAGATCAGGCTGCCGGCCGTGGTCCAGATCAGAAAGGGGACCAGCGGCATCATCTCGATGCCGGCCGGCACGGAGATGAGCGTGCGGATGCCCGGCACCAGACGCCCCCAGAACACCAGAGCCGTGCCGTGGCGGTTGAACCAGGAGCGGGTGCGGTGCAGCTCCTGGGGGCTGATGCCGATCCAGCGGCCATGGCGGCCCAGCCAGTGCTCGATGCGTTCCTCGTTCACCAGCCGGCCGATGCCGTACCAGGGCAGGGCTCCGAGCACGGTGCCGAGCAGGCCCGCCAGCACCACCGGAACCAGGGAGAGCTTGCCCTGCTGCACGTAGAAGCCCCCCAGCGGCATGATCAGCTCGGAGGGAATCGGCGGGAACAGATTCTCCAGAAACATCGCCGCGAAGATCGCCCCATATCCCGCAGCGGGATTGGCCTTCACGGCGGCGCCGATCATCTCCGGCAGTTGCTGAACCAATTCAATGGCCAAGGGGGCACCGCTCGCAGACCGGGCCAAGTCTTCCATGGGCACACAACAGGCGGGCAGGGGCCGACAGCTCCTGGGACTGGATGGTGCGGCGGGCTCCGACAGACCCAAGGCCCCCCCCCGGGACGCTCCCTGGAACCTGGCGAGGGCCGTGGTTCGGAGGAGGTGGTCCCGAGGGGGTTGCGACGGCGAACCGAGGGGGTTGCGACGCCGAAAGAATCGATCAGTAGCGGTAGTGATCGCTCTTGTAAGGGCCCTGCACCGGCACGTTGATGTAGGCCGCCTGCTCGGGGGTGAGCTCGGTGAGCTTCGCGCCGATCTTCTCGAGATGGAGACGTGCCACCATCTCGTCGAGGTGCTTGGGCAGCACGTACACCTGATGGGTGTACTGATCGCCCTTGGTGAACAGCTCGATCTGGGCCAGCACCTGGTTGGTGAAGGAGTTGCTCATCACGAAGCTGGGATGGCCGGTGGCGCAGCCCAGATTCACCAGCCGGCCCTCGGCCAGCAGGATGATCCGGTTGCCGCTGGGCAGGATCACGTGATCCACCTGGGGCTTGATGTTCTCCCAGGGGTACTGCTTCAGCGACGCCACATCGATCTCGTTGTCGAAGTGGCCGATGTTGCACACGATGGCCTGATCCTTCATCTTCAGCAGGTGCTCATGGCGGATCACCTGGAAGTTGCCGGTGGCCGTCACGAAGATGTCCACCTCGCCCACCACGTCATCGAGGCGCACCACCCGGTAGCCCTCCATGGCGGCCTGCAGGGCACAGATGGGGTCGATCTCGGCGATCATCACGGTGGCGCCGAGGCCGCGCAGGGACTGGGCCGAACCCTTGCCCACATCGCCGTAACCCAGCACGAGCGCCACCTTGCCGGCCACCATCACGTCGGTGGCGCGCTTGATGCCGTCCACCAGCGATTCGCGGCAGCCGTAGAGGTTGTCGAACTTGCTCTTGGTGACCGAGTCGTTGACGTTGATGGCCGGGAAGGGCAGCTCGCCGCCCTTCTGCATCTGGTACAGGCGGGCCACACCGGTGGTGGTCTCCTCGGTGACGCCCTGGATGGCGGCCTTGATGCGGGAGTAGAAGCCGGGCTGCACCGCCAGGCGCTGGCGGATGGAGGCGAACAGGGCGACCTCCTCCTCGCTGCCGGGGTTGTCGAGCACGGCGATGTCCTGCTCGGCCTTGGAGCCCAGCATCACCAGGCCGGTGGCGTCGCCCCCGTCATCGAGGATCATGTTGGGCGTTCCGCCATCGCCCCACTCGAGGATGCGGTGGGTGAAGGCCCAGTACTCGTCGAGGGTCTCGCCCTTGTAGGCGAACACGGGGATGCCGGCGGCGGCGATGGCGGCGGCGGCGTGGTCCTGGGTGGAGAAGATGTTGCAGGAGGCCCAGCGCACCTCGGCGCCGAGGGCCACCAGGGTCTCGATCAGGACGCCGGTCTGGATGGTCATGTGCAGACTGCCGGCGATCCGGGCACCCTTGAGGGGCTGCTCGGCACCGAACTTTTCACGCAGAGCCATCAGGCCGGGCATCTCGGTCTCGGCGATCGCCAGCTCCTTGCGGCCCCAGTCGGCCAGGCCGATGTCGGCGATCACATAGGAACTCGTGGCCTGGACGCCGGAAAAGGCCGCCTCAGGGCTGGAGGGTGTTGCCACCATGAAGGAAAACTCCCGCAGGGGAGGACGAGAAAGAGGAAATATCTGCGGAGACGCCGAGGCTTCGGGCTCGCTGCAGGGCAATCTACAGGGGTGGATCCGAATGACGCGATCGAGGTGTGCCATCTGGCCGACGCCTCGGCCACCGACGCCCTCGGCCGGAGGCTGGCCGCACGGCTGAAGGGTCAGGGCGAGGGCCGACGGGGTGCGCTGCTGCTGCTGCGGGGAGACCTCGGAGCCGGCAAGACCACCTTGGTGCAGGGCCTCGCCGCGGGGCTGGGCATCACCGAGCCGATCACCAGCCCCACCTTCGCCCTCGCCCAGCACTACGACACCGGCACGGGCCCGGGGGCCGGTGTCGCGGCCCTGGTGCATCTGGATCTCTACCGCCTCGAGCAGCCCGCCGCCGCCGATGAACTCTTCGCCCAGGAGGAGGAGGAGGCGAGCCACCAGGGGGCCGTCCTGGCGGTGGAATGGCCCGAGCGGCTCAGCTTCCGCCCGGAAGGGGCCTGGGAGGTGCTGCTCACCCACACGGAAACCGGACGGCAGGCACGGATCACCCCGCCGCGATCCACTCCTGCAGGGCAGCGATGATGCGGGCATTGGCGGCCGGGAACGGATAGGTCGCCAGGTCCTCTGGCGCCACCCAGCGCACCTGCTGGGAGGCCAGCGGCTGCGGTTCGCCCGAGCGCCAGCGGCAGAGATGGACCACGAAGCGCAGCCGCTTGTGGCTGTAGGCGTGCTCGAGGGTGATCAGTTCCTCCTGCACCTCCACCTCGATCGCCAGTTCCTCGCGCAGTTCGCGCGCGATCGTGGCCGCGATCGCCTCGCCCGGCTCCTGCTTGCCGCCGGGGAACTCCCACAGCCCGCCCAGCAGGCCCTCCGGCAGCCGCTGGTCGATCAGCACCTGGCCTTCGTCGTTCCGCACCACGCCCACCCCGATCACCTGGAAGGGAATGGTGCGGGGAGTGTCCTTCACGGGGAAGCGGCCGGGATCGCCGGCAGCGTAGGCAGCGCAGTGGTCCTGCCAGGGACAGGCGCCGCAGGCCGGCTGATGGGGCGTGCAGATCGTGGCGCCCAGATCCATCAGGGCCTGGTTGAACGCCCGGGGCCGCTGGGGGTCGAGCAGGGCCTCGCTGAGCCGCCAGAACCGGGCCGGCTCCCGCTTCGGAGGCCCTGGATGGGCGGTCAGCCGCGCCAGCACCCGCGCCACGTTGCCATCCAGGATCGGCGCGGGCAGGTCGAAGGCGGAGGAGAGGATGCTTCCGGCAGTGCTGCGGCCGATCCCCGGCAGGGCCAGCCAGCCCTCCAGGGTGCGCGGCCAGGGATCGCCCGGCGACCCCCCCGCCAGCAGTTGGATCGCTCCCTGGCGCAGCCGGCGGGCCCGGGAGTAGTAGCCCAGTCCCTGCCACAACATCAGCACGTCGTGCTCGGCGGCCGCAGCCAGGGCCTCCAGCGCCGGCAGCCGCTCCATCCAGCGCTGCCAGTAGGGAAGCACCACGGCCAGCTGGGTCTGCTGCAGCATCACCTCGGCCACGAGAACGGCGTAGGGATCCAGCGGCTCCCCAGGCTCCGGCCGGCGGCCGTCGGGGAGCCGCTTCCAGGGAATGTCGTGGCGGCCGTGCCGTGTCCACCAGCCCAGCAGGGTCTCCCGGACAGGCTCGAGCAGGTCCGGATCCGCCGGGAACCCTCTCCGCCCAGGGAGCATGCCCCCGCGCCGGCTCGCCATGGCCCCCATGTCGCCTCCACCCATCCCGGCCCTCGTGACGCTGCTGGCCCTCCTCACCTACCAGGCCATGGGGCTCCAGGTGGGGAGGGCGCGGGTGCTGCACGGGGTGAAGCCTCCGGCGATCTCGGGCCCCGATGCCTTCGAGCGGGCGCAGCGGGTGATGGCGGCAGCGGGGGTCCTGCAGGCTGCACTCAGAAGCTCCCGATCAGGTCAAGCGCCCGATCAGGCGAATCCGCCGGGGCGGGGTCTGGCGCTGGAGAGGGAGACGTTGGCCTGGACGGCAGCGGCTGAGGGCCTCGGGGGTGGCTGGGGCACGGCCACCACGTTGAAGGCGATCGACCAGCGCTCCCCCTCGCCGCGGAACGGGGGCACCGAATGGGGCTGCCAGGCGGGAAACACGTAGAAGTCGCCGGGAACCGGGAGCACGTAGTGGGCCATGCCGGTGCGGAAGCTCTGGATGTGCCATTCCTCCGGGCCGTGGAAGCAGAGCTGGCCGTCGAAGCGGTCCGCGCTGATCTGCGCTGGCACCTGCAGGAACAGCACCCCGGAGAAACTGCCGCCGTGGGTGTGGGTGGGGTTGTAATCGCCGGCCCGCTGGGCATTCAGCCACAGATCGATCATCTGCAGCCCGTACCGGCCCGGCGTCCAGGGACCGCGTCCCTGGGGGGGCTGCCGGTCGATCACGTGGCGGATCCAGCGCTCGCAGGCGGGCAGGATCACCGAGCGGCAGAGTTCGGCGGCGGCGGGATGGTCGGGTCCGAGCTCCCGCTGCTGGGTGAGCTGACCCGCCAGCTTCACCGAGGCGTCAGGACTGCGCTCCGGGTGGCCCAGCACGGAGCGGGCCATCGTCTGCAGGTCGCCCAGCAGCCGGGGAGGAAGCTTTCCCTGGAGCAGGTAGCGGGGAAAGAGGCTGACCACCTCCATCGCGGGTTCCTCCGAGGCTTCGGAAGCCATGCCTGGGGTGGCCATGCCGGCGCTGGAGGGAGGGAGGGCTGCCGCCAAGCCTGGCAAACCGTGGCTTCAGCTGGCCACGTAGGCCTCCACGGCGTCCCTGAGGCGTCGCAGACCGGCCAGACCGTCGCGCTCCAGGTTGCGCACCCGGTCGCGGCTGATGCCCAGGATGCGACCGATCCC
>JMRP01000032.1 GCA_000708525.1 Cyanobium sp. CACIAM 14 | reverse complement strand
CGGGACCGTGGGCCGATCTGCAGCTGAGCCTGCCTGAGGCAAGCCCCCGCCCTTCGCTCAACCCCGTTCCTCGGCGGCGCAGGCGGGGCAGAGCGCCCGCACGTTGAGCACACACTCGAGCAGCCGGAACCCGAGCGCGCCGGCCGCCTCCTCGCCGGCGGCAAGCACGGCGCCGCTCTCGAACTCCTCGGTGCGGCCGCAGCGGACGCACACCAGATGGTGGTGGTCGCGATGGGCGTCGCCGGCCAGCTCGAAACGGCGCCCCCCCTCGGGGAGTTCGAGCTCCTGCAGCAACCCCATGGAACTCAGCAGCCGCAGGGTGCGGTAGACAGTGGCCAGGGACACCGGCTCCTGGCTGCGGGCCAGCCGCAGGTGGACCTCCTCGGCACTCAGATGGCTGCCCTCGCCGATCCGCTCGAACAGGTCAAGCACCCTCTGGCGCTGTGGAGTCAGCCGCTGGCCGCGGTCGTTGAGGCTGGTACGGAGGCTGCTGGGCTGGGCCAGACCGCGGGGGGGAGTGTTCACCACGGCGCAACCGGGTCAAGGCGACACTAGGTCCTGTGGAGAAGGGCTGACTAAGGCTCGGGGTCCGTGGCCAGGGCCCTGGCGACCGCACCGTCGAGGGCCACGAGGGAAGCCGCCAGCAGGTCGGAGAGGGTGACGACGAGCCGGTAGCTGAGGGCCACCGCCAGCAACGAGGCTTCCGGCAGCGCTCCCCCCAGCCGCAGCAGCAGGACCGCCTCGAACACCCCCAGACCACCGGGAGCCCCGGGCACCACCAGGCCGGCAGTCCAGGCGAGAGCGAAGCCCGCCAGCCAGACGGGGCCATCGAGGCTGCCCTGCAGGTCGAAGGCCTGGATGCAGCAGCGGAAGCCGGCGAAACGCAGCAGCACGAAGGCCATCTCCGCCAGAAGCGGCGCCCAGGGATAACCCCGCAGGCCGCTCGGCGGCACCGCCGCGGCCTCCCGCTCCAGATCCCCCTCCAGTCCTAGGTCCCGGGCCCGGCGTCGCTCGAGACTGAGCAGGAGCGGATCGAGGCAGTGGGGCAGCAGCAGGGCCAGGGGCACCAGGCAGACCAGGCCCAGACCTCCCTGCCAGCCGCCGAAGGGCACCAGCGCCAGGGCCGCCACCGCCGCCAGCAGGGGATCCAGCAGCACCGCCACCAGCGCCTGGGCGGTACCGGTGGGAGCCGCAAGCGGTGCCCCCTCGCTCCGCAGTTGCTGCACCCGGGAGGCCAGGTGCCAGATGCCGCCGGGCAGGAACTTGCGCAGATTGGTGGCCAGGTGGAGTTCGACCACGGCCGCCCAGTCGGGCCGCAGGCCCAGCCAGCGCAGCACCACCCCCCAGGCCAGCCCGTTCATCATCAGACTGAGCAGGCTCACGCCGACCCCCAGCAGCAGCCAAAGCCAGCCCTGGCCATCGAGCCGCTGCCGCACCATCTGCTGGCCGTGGCTGATCAGGGCGGCCAGCACGAAGCCGATGCTGGCCAGGGTGATCCAGGGCCGCAGGCCACCGGGCAGGCCGGGCATCCGGGGCAGTTTCACGCGCGAGGGCAGACCCGCAGGCAGGCGCCAGGCGGCGGCCAGCGCGGCGCAACGATCCGCAAGCCGGCGGAACCAGCGGTTCATGGCTCCCCCTCCCCGGCTTCGAGGGCACGCTGCACCACGGCCCGCACCTCGGCCAGGGAGCAGCCATGACGGCGCGCCAGATCCGCCAGATCCCGGTGCTCCGCCTTGGCGCGTTCGCCGCCGCCCGGCAGGCGGGCCCACTTGATCCGCACAGGTCCGAGGGCGGTGGGGAGGGTGCCGCTCCGGCGGGGCAGGACCCAGCGGCGCTGGAGCTGCTCCCGCACTCCCAGCGTGGTGCTGTGGGCCCACCAAACCTGGCGCAGCGGCGGCCCCAGCTCCGGCGCCATCAGCGCCGTCAGCAGGGTGCCCTGCCGTCCCTTCTTCATGGCCACGGACTGGCTGAACACCTCCAGGGCCCCGGCCTGACGGAGCGCCTCGGCCAGGAAGGCCAGGTCCTCGGCGGTGGCGTCGTCGATCTGCGCCTGCTGCAGCAGCAGGGATTCACAGGACGGAGCGGCGGGGTCGCCGTCGCCGGCTTCGGGTGCAGGCTCCTCCAGGGGGCGGGCGAGGGTGAGCCGGAGCAGGTTGGGCCGGTCCAGCGGGCGTGTGCCCAGCCCCACACCCACCTGCAACGGCACGGCGCCGGGGGGCGGGCCGAAGCGATCGGCCCAGCAGGCCATCAACGCCAGCCCGGTGGGCGTGGTGAGCTCGCCGGCGGGGAAGCCCTGGCTGGAGGCCAGCGGCAGGCCCCGGGAGCGGGCGATCTCCAGCACCGCCGGCGCCGGCAGCGGCAGCGACCCGTGGGCCGTGGCCACACTTCCATGGCCCGCCGGCGGCACTCCGCAGACGAGCTGGTCCACGCCGAAATGCAGCAGGCCGGCGCACACCCCCACGATGTCCACCAGGGCATCGATCGCTCCCACCTCATGGAAGTGGACCGCCTCGGCGGGATGGCCATGAACGGCGGCCTCCGCCTCCGCCAGCAGGGTGAACACCGCCAGCACCCGCTCCCGCAGGGCCGGCTCCAGGGGTGCCGCCAGGAGGCTGCGGCGCAGCTCCCCCCACGGGCGGTGCACCGGCTCGCTCTCCAGGACCTGCACCGCCAGATGCAATCCCCTCAGCCCGGCGCTGCGACGTTCCTCGATCTGCAGCCGGTAGCGCCCCTCCAGGCCCAGGGCCGCCAGAGGGACGTGGATGACCCCTTCCTCCAGGCCCAGGTCGAACAGGGCCGCCAGCAGCATGTTGCCGGCCAGACCGGTCGGGCAGTCCAGCAGGGCCAGAGTCATGGGGGGGGGCGACGGCCGAGCCTCGGGGCCGCCGCCAGCAGCCGCTCAGCCTCGGCCTCGATCTCGGCCCGGCGGGAGCGGAGCACCTGCTCCACCTCGCGGCGGGCCCGGCGCTGCTCCCTGCGGGCCGTCTCGACATCGAACCCCGACAGTCCCCAGAGACGCCCCAGCAGGGCCCGGTCGTCATCGCCACCGACGCTGTCGCCGTAGATCAGCCGCTCAGCCGCGATCCCGGCCTGGAGCACCCGGCTCCAGCGCCGCAGATCCTCGGCGGAGAGCTTCACGCTCCCGGGCAGGGCGAACTCGGTACAGCCACCGCTGTCCACCCCGGCCCGCAGGCAGGCCAGGCTGCCCACCAGGACCCGCCGCACCGAGACGCCGTCAGAGGCCGCCGCCAGGGCATGGCCCGCCTCATGGACGGCGATGCGGCGCAGGCGCAGCTCACCGCCGGGCAGGGCTTCGGCCAGCAGGTGCCCGCCCCGGCCGCCGAAGCGGGCCGCGTCGATGGTCAGGGAACCGAGGGCGAGGGCCACCAGCAGGGTGATCCACCAGGGGGAGAGACCGAGCAGCGGGGCCGCCAGGGAGAGGAGGCTGACCGCCAGCACCACGACCCCGGCGCTGAGGGCTCCGTCCCCCATCTCAGCGTCCCTGGCGGCTCACGGGCCGGCCGTGCCCCTTGGGCTTGGCAGGGCCACCCCGCTCCCCGCCCGGACGGCGGGCCCGGCCGCCGCGGTTGCCGCGGGTCGCCACCGGTCCGATGACCTCGTAGCGCTCCAGCTCCAGCTGCTGCCCCTGACGCCGCAGGTCGAGGGCCACGAAGTGGCGCAGGTGCTCCAGGGGGATCTCGCCGCGCAGCTGGAGCTTGAACGGCACGGGACGGCTGCCGTCGGGGCGGGGCTGCTGCCGCACCTTGATCACCAGATCCCCCGTCTCAGGGCGGGTGAAGATCAGTTCCCCGCGGATGGAGAAGTAGTCGTCACCCTCCGGCAACCGGTCGACGGACTCATCGCCAGGGGTGTCGGCGGGGGTGGTCTCCGCGGCGGCGGGGGCGACGGAGGCGGTTTCGGCAGGCGCGGCCAGGGTGCTGGGTTCCCACACCCCCACCATCTGCAGATGCAGCTGGTTCTCCTCCCGGGAGCGGGGATAGACCACCCACAGATGGGGGGCGGTCAGATCGAGGTGCCGGCGCATCAGGGTGAGCAGGCGGCCGAGCACCACCGCCTCGATCTCGGTGCCCTCCGCCGTGCGGATCACCCCACGGGTGAGCTGTTCGGGATCGACAGGGACGTAGCAACCACGCACCACTCCGATGGCCCGGTACTGCATCGGCTCGGTGACCGGGGAAATGGGATGCTGGCGCATGGTGGAAGTGAAAACCCCGCGGCTATGCAAGGACTGGCCCGGCGTCAATGTAAGCAGCAGAGCAAGCAGCAGAGGAAGCGCGATGCCCAGACCAGACCCGGAGCCGATCCCGCGCCCTCTCCGCCAGCGGATGCCCCCCACCCGCCGCAGCCTTTCTGGCCCCTGGCCCCTGCTGACGGCGGTGATGGTCGTGGCGGTGGCCCTCGCCGGCGGCTGGTGGCTGGGTCAACGCCAGTCAGCCACCCAGTCGAGCGCCGACCCCAGACGGACCCTCCTGACCAAGGAGGCCACCCGGCTGCGGTTGCGGGTCGACGCCGACGAGGCGGACCCCGCCGACCGTCAGCGCCTGCTGGAGCTGCTGGTGGCCCTCGACCGCAAGCCCGAGGCGATCAGCCTGCTCGAGCCGATGGCCGATCGGGAACCCGAGCGCTGGTCGCTGCGGCTGATGCTCGCCGAACTGCGACGGGATCAGGGTGACCGCAGCGGAGCGGAGCGGGAATTGCGGCAGATCCTGAACCTCCGGCCCACCCAGGTGGAAGCCCTCCAGTTGATCACGCTGCTGAACCTGGAACAAGGCCGGGGCGCCGCCGCCGAGTCCCGCGTCACGGCGGCCTACACCCTGGCCACGAAGCCCGAGGTGAGACCGGAAGCCCTCGGCATCGGTCTGCTGCTGGCCGAACTCCAGTTCAAGCGCGGGCAGGCGGCCGCTGCCGCGGCCACCTACCTCCAGCTGGCCGGTCTCTTCCCCCAGGATCAGCGGCCCCTGCTGGGCCTGGCCCTGCTGCGCCATGACCAGGGGGATGGCAAGGGAGCCCAGGACGCCCTGGCCCAGGCCCGACTGCGAACTCCCGACCCTGACAAGCCGGACCCGAGGCTGGACAAACTGGCGGCCAGCTGGGGACTCGAGCCCCTCAGATCCCCTTCAGCGAGCCAGAAGAAGTCCCCTGCGGCGCCGGTTTCACCGTCTGGGCGTCAAAGTCCCTGAGGGCCGCATCCACCGCAGAACTGGGAGGTGTGGCGTTGTCCAGGGCAGTGCTGCGGCGCAGCTTGTTCATCAGATCGATCGGATTGGTGCTGTCGAGGATCGAACCGCTACCGGAACCGGATTTGCCCGGGCCGTAGTCGAACAGCTGGCGTTCCTGCGGACTGGTGCCGAGGGTCTGGCCGTAGCCGGCCTGCTGGGCGCGGACCCCGGCGGCCGGCAGAAGGGCCAGGGTGCCCAGCAGGGCGGCGCAGGCGCGCCGGGAGAGGGGACGGACCATGGCTCCAGCCGGCGGGGTAAGGAAAGACCGAAGTTCCATGATAAGAGCCCTTTGCCGCCCGAGCGGTCCGTCACTGCCGCCATGCGCATCGCCACCTGGAACGTCAACTCGGTGCGCACCCGGCTCGATCAGGTGAGCGTCTGGCTGGCGGCGGAGGCTCCCGAGGTGCTCTGCCTGCAGGAGACCAAGGTGGCCGATGCACTGTTTCCCCATGCCGCCTTCGAGGCGCTGGGCTACCGGGCGGTGATCAGCGGCCAGAAGGCCTACAACGGGGTGGCCATCCTCAGCCGGCTGCCGATGGCGGACGTGCGGGTGGGCTTCGACGCCCTTCTGCCGGACGATCCGGCGGCCGTGGAGCTGGGCGAGCAGAAACGGGTGATCAGCGCCTCGATCGATGGCCTGCGGGTGCTCAATCTCTACGTGCCCAACGGCTCATCCCTGACGTCGGAAAAGTACCCCTACAAGCTGGCCTGGCTGGCCTGTCTGCAGCGGTATCTGCAGGCCCAGGAAGCGGAGGGAGAACCCCTCGCCATGGTGGGGGACTTCAACATCGCCCTGGAGTCCCGCGACATCCACGATCCCGGACGGCTGGAGGGGGGCATCATGGCCAGCGATCCGGAACGGCGGGCCCTCAGGGCCGCCCTGGGGGAGCGGCTGCGCGACGTGTTCCGGGTGTTCGAGCCGGACAGCGGCCACTGGAGCTGGTGGGACTATCGCACCGGGGCCTGGGACATGGACCGGGGCTGGCGCATCGATCACATCTACCTCTGCGATCAGTTGCTGGCCTGCGCCACGGGCTGCGTGATCCACAAGGCGGTGCGGGGCAACGACCAGCCCAGCGACCATGCCCCGGTGGTGGCGCACCTTGCCTGGCCGCCCGAGTCGGCCGAAGGCGAGGACGACGACTGGTGATGGTCTCTCACGGCAGCAGGGAGGCACGGTCCAGGTCCGGCCGGCGCAGCAGGGCGAAGAGAGTGCCGGCGTTGCCGCGGCTGATCCTCAGCGCGTCGTCGAGGACGGTGACATCCAGCCAGGCGGGGAACCCCTGGCGCACCTCCCGGAACAGCTGCAGACGCCCCCCTCCCCACCGGGGCCCCAGCCAGCCCCCTCGCTCGAAGCGCACCGTGACCCGCTGATGAGGCGGATCGGGTGGGATGGAGATCCTGGCCTGCACGGCGATCCCCGCCACAGGGCCCAGGGGTCCGGCCAGGCGCAGCAGGTTCATGGCCCGGCCGGCAGCGGGATCGAGCACCTGGAGGTTCTCCAACCAGGGCTGGGTGGCCAGATACGGGAGGGAGCTGCTGCTCCACCGCAACTCCCAGACCCCTGAGAGAGCGGCGGCCTGAATCGTGAGATCCGCCGGTTGCAACCGCTCGAGCCGTTCGAGCAACTCACGGATCCGCTCGTCCCTGCCACTCCCTGTCAGGGAGGCCCCGGGCCGCAGCAGCGCCAGCAGTTCCTCTCGGCAGTCCCGAGCCGCCGCGACGGGACCGGACGCAGGGGGTAGGGCCGGACCGGCGGTGGGACTGGAGGGATCCATCAGCGGCCGGCGCCGGAGGCGATGGCTGCCATGCTGCCAGCCCCTCATGGCCATCGGATACCGTGACGCGACAGGTTTCCGGCGCCAGAGCGCTCCGTACTTCCGCTCCCGTGACGCTGACCACCGTCGATCTGGCCCTGGTGGGGGCGGGGATCATGAGCGCCACCCTCGGCACCCTGCTCAAGGAGCTCCACCCGGGGTTGAGCGTGCTGCTCATCGAGAGCCTGCCGCGGGAAGCCCAGGAAAGCACCAGCCCCTGGAACAACGCCGGCACCGGCCATGCCGGCAACTGCGAGCTGAACTACACGCCCATGGCGGCGGATGGCTCGATCAGCCTCGGCAAGGCCCTGGAGATCAACGAAGGCTTCGATCTCTCCCTCCAGTTCTGGACCCATCTGGTGCGCAAGGGCGCCCTTGACGCCCCCGGGGGCTTCATCCATGCGGTCCCCCACATGAGTTTCGTGCTGGGGGAGGAGCGGCGGGCCTACCTGCGCGAACGCCATCGGCTGATGAGCGCCCACCACTGCTTCGCGGACATGGCCTACAGCGAAGACCCCGGCCAGGTGGCGGAATGGGCGCCGCTGCTGATCGAGGGGCGCGAGCCTGGGGCGGCGCTGGCGGCCACGCGCATCGCCGGCGGCACCGACGTGGACTTCGGCGCCCTCACCAGCCGTCTGCTCGCCCACCTACGCCGGCGCCCCCCCTTCGAAGCCCGTTTCGACTCCACGGTGATCGGCCTGAGGCGCCTCCTGCAAGGCGGCTGGCGGCTGGAGGTCCGCGACCGGGAGCAGGGGGAGACGCAGCTGGTCGAGGCCGGCACGGTGTTTCTCGGAGCCGGCGGCGGCGCCCTCAGCCTGCTGCAGAACGCGGGCATCCCCGAGGCAAGGGGCTACGGGGGGTTTCCGGTGAGCGGCCTCTGGCTGCGCTGCGGCGATCCCGAGCTAGCCAGCCGCCATCACGCCAAGGTCTACGGGATGGCGGCTGCCGGCGCGCCGCCGATGTCGGTGCCTCACCTGGACACCCGCCTCGTCGACGGCCGGCGCTGGATCCTGTTCGGCCCCTATGCCGGGTTCTCCAGCAGGTTCCTCAAGACCGGCTCCCTCTGCGACTGGCCCCGCTCCCTGCGGGCGGACAACCTTCTGCCGCTGCTGGCGGCGGCCCGGGACAACCTCTCGCTGACCGGGTACCTGATCAGCCAGATCTTCGCCAGCGCCCGGCAGCGCTTCGACGCCCTGCGGGAGTTCTATCCGAACGCCCGTCCGTCCGACTGGGATCTGGCCGTGGCCGGACAACGGGTGCAGATCATCAAGAGTGACAGGGCCAGAGGCGGGGTGCTGCAGTTCGGCACCGAGGTGGTGCATGCGGCGGACACCTCCCTGATCGCCCTGCTGGGGGCCTCCCCCGGGGCCTCGGTGGCGGTGGGGATCGCCCTGGAGATCCTGCGCTCCTGCTTCCGCGAGAAGCTGCCCGACGGCTGGGAGCACACCCTCAGGACGATCCTTCCTTCCTACGGCGCCTCGCTACGCCAGGACGCCGATCTCTGCCGGCGGATCCGTCGCGAGAGCGCGGAGGTGCTCAGCCTGGCGACGCCCTGAAGACGGCAGCGTCGGGATCCAGCACCTTGGCGAGCAGGGCCAGCTCCCGCCCCTCGGGGGCCATCAGGCCCCAGCGCACGTCGTTGGGGGCACGGGCGAAGAGGCCCAGCATCGCCCGGAAGGTCTCGGGCACCGTGAGGGTGTTGGTCAGGAAGCCGTACCACTGCGCGTTGGGCATCCGGAAGAAGGTGCGGAAGAAATGGCGCAGCTGGTCCTCGCGAAAGCGCATCAGTTTCTCCAGGCCGAAGCGGTAGAGGGCATGCTTGCGGCGCAGATCCGCCGGCCACAGCCCCTCCCAGGCCGCCGCGGCCAGGGCCGCCCCGTCCAGCTCAGGGGCCCCCAGGGCAGTGCTGATAGCCGCGGCCAGGGCGGGCGCCCGCCGCAGCAGCCCTCCCACCAGGTAGCCGGAAGCCGGGTGCACCATCGAGGCGGCGCCGCCGAAGCCCACCACCCGCTGCGCGGGATCCGGCAGGGCCGGGTTCATCGGGAAGAGACAGAACTCCTCATGCTCGATCGTCGTCACGGCGGCCCCCCGGCGGGCCAGGCGGCGCTGGAGACGGTCCTGGAGCACCGCGAAGGGAACGGGCGGCGCCAGTGCCAGGGACGTTTCCTCCACGAAGAAGCGGCCGTCCCCCAGATCCATCGCGTAGAGGAAGGTGGGCGGCTCGGCCAGTTCCTCCGGGCGGAGATGGTCGCAGCGGTAGTCCATCAGCACGAACCGGCCGGGCTCCACCGGTGGGGCGGAGAAGCGGCCCACGATCCCGTAGGCCGCCTGCCCGGCCACCGGACCGTCGCTCGGTCGTGTCACGAAGCACGGCTCGTGCCCCGTGGCGTCGATCACCAGCCGGGCATGTCTCCGCTCCCCCGCCTCGGTATGCACCGTGGACCCATCCTCCCCGTGCTCGATGCCATCGGCCCGGCCCCGGTGCCAGCGCAGGCCGGCAGCGGCGCAGCGCTCCAGCCCGTGGCTCTGCAGGGCCTGCTTGTCGAAGAGGCCGTAATCGCGGCCATGGGGGGTGGGTTCGGAGCCCTGCTCGCAGCCGGCGCCGAAGTAGCTCACCGTGTCGGTCCAGCGATGCGCCAGAAGATGCCCCAGCCCCAGAGCATCCACCTCGTCGCCCCAGATGCCGTAGGTGTTGGGCCAGGGCGCCTCCGGCTCAGTGGCGCTCAGGGCCTCCACCGCCACGCCGCGCTCCCCGAGCTCGGCGGCGATGGTGAGGGCGGCCGGGCCGGAGCCGATCACCAGCACGTGGGGATGAGTCAGGGGGGACACCTCGCGAGAGAGGCCAATGTATCGACGCTCGCGGGAGGACCGCAGGAGAGGCTCCAGAGCCGATCAGAAGACCTGGAACAGACCATCAGGGGGGATCACTTCGACCATGGGAGGCACCCTCTCAAGGAGGCGGAGGGTGCCTCGCCTGGGACCAGGTCCTCCGTCCCACGGTCCTTTTTCCACTCACCACCTGGGTGCAGAAACTTGACAAGCCCTGCCAGAGAGCACTGCAAGCGGAAGGCGAAGCACGGGCGAAGCACGATCGCCACCACTCCTGAGATCACAGATAGAAACTTTCTAGGGAATGCCCGACGGCATGACCTTGTAGACCACGACAGGCGGGATTGGCCTCCAAGTCACCGTCCAGGGAGGAGTCGTGAAGCCGGAAGCATAAAAACTCCCGTGCTTATATCTTGTCGAGAAGAAAGAAAGAACAGACGGAGCATCCTCATACCTTTTCACAACGACCAAACGCAAGCCAGGCGGGACATGCTCCAAGGTCTGCTGAGGAATTCCAGTGGGATGCACCAAGTAATCGCCAACTCGAAGCTGTGGATTCAGGGCTTCAAGTGGCTTCATTCCTTGCTGAGCGGCGTACCACTGCCATCCCCAATGTCCCGTGAAATAGACGTTTGCATCAGCTGGCAGATCGGCACGAATCAAGGCTGCCTTTTCCCTGTAGAAGTTGGCCCAGTCCCGATCCGACAAACCCAACACAGTACTGAGAGAAGCCGCGACCAGAAGGGCCATGACGTTCCAGGAAAAAGCAGACCGCTTCTCGACATAACGGGTCAGCAAGAGGGTGATTGGAACAATAAATAGAAGAACATGACGAGTCGCCATGAATGGAGTAAAGACAACAGTGAATACAGCCCCAAAGGCAACCCACAAAGAAAGCAGCAGCGTAACTTCATGACCACTCCGTGGCAGATACCTGAACGACCTCAAAAGGACCCAGAGCAATAACAATCCAATGCAGGCTCCATTGAGAAAAAAGAGCAACAAAAGGAGCCTCGTTGCAAGAGATTCGCCAAAGAGATTTACAAATGCGCCAGCCACTACAACGGCAAACAGAAGAATTCCTCCCAGCAGGAATGCTCGAACAATCTTGTTAAGAGCCGTATGCTTACGCCCAATCCATCGATAATAAAGAAAAGCATAGGGCAGGATAGAGCCCATGCAGACCACAAACGAGAAAACCTGAACCAGCAACCACTTCAAACCCCATTGCCCCGAGGAACGACCCAGAATGTGCACTGAGCCGTAATCGAAATAGTTAAACAGAGACCATAAGCCCAACAACGCAATGGGAATAAAAACCGTCCAAAGCATGCGATAGTTCCGCCTGATAACAAAGTACGCAAACATCACAGCAATCAAAGGCAGACTGGAATATTTAACAAGGCACGCGCATCCACAGAAAAACCCAGAAAGGATGCATCGCCGACTTTCCGGCATGCCTTGGGGCCCCAGGAGAAAGTAATAGAAAGCCAGCCAGAATGAAAGAAGGGGAATATCGACCATCAGATTTTGTCCCACCACAAAAGCAGGACTCAAGGCGATCAATGATGTGACAATCAGAGCCCTGGAGGAAACGTATATCTTCGCGATAAGATAGATCAGGAGAATGCAAGCGAGCGCGAAGAACGCCTGAAGCATGTGCATTTGCACTTCCCCAAAACCCCAGACCCGGCCCCATGCCGCCAGGAGATAGAAGTACAGATGGGGCTGGTTCAGCGTATGGATTGGTTCCGCATTCTGGTCCCAGTTGATCCTGCCGCTCATGGGATGCCATGGATGCTGCAATATCCACTTTGCAGTCTCCAAATGAACCGTGTCATCAATATGAAAGGCCTTTGTCAGATTCATGAGGACACCAAAGATCCACACGAGAAGCAAAGCAATCAACTCGAGCGGAACACCGATGCCCTTGCGGGTTCCATCACCGGAGAACTTCAAGGCATTCATACGCTCTCACCAACGCCGACAAGGGTAAACCGCCAACCAATGTTTCTCCAGTTCATTGATGTGGAGGAAAATGATCGGCAGAATTTAAGTCTCAGTCTACCGGCAATTTCGAATGCGGCCCGTACGGTGCAAACAATCTCCAGCGGCTTCCAAGAATGAAGCACGAAAATGCTCGTCAGCATTGCTGCGGGCGTACGGTTCATCTTGAACCTGCGCCCTGCGGACCCCAATCCATCGCGTAGTGGGGGTGACCGGCCCGGCCCCGGTGCCAGCGCACCCCGGCAGCGGCGCAGCGCTCCAGCGCACGGCTGCGCAGGGCCGTCTACTCGAAGCGGCGGTAGGTGTTGGCCCTTGGCGCCTCCGGCTCTGTGGCGCTCAGGGCCTTCACCACCACGCCGCGCCCCCTTAGTTCGGCACCTCGGCGAAGCGCCCATCGGTGCAGACCTGGCAGAGCGTCACAGCCTGCCGAGCAGCTCGGCTTTCTTGCCGGCGAATTCCGCCTCCGTGAGGATGCCCCTGTCCCTGAGTTCGCCGAGCCGGGCCAGGGCGTCGAGCACGTCAGCCTTCCCGCCTTGGTGGGTGGGTTCCGCCGCCGGTGGCGGCTCGGGCGCCGATGCCGTGGGCCTCACCTCCGGCAGGCTGGCGAGGGCGACGCTGCCGGTGCCGGTGCTGAACCGCACCCCCTCGGCGCCACTGTCCTGGGAGCAGCCGGAGATCTGCAGATCGCCGGTGTCGTGCAGGCTCAGCGTCCCGTTCACCTCCACCGCCAGACGGCGGGCCGCCGGGAAGAAGGCGTAGCGCAGCTCGTTCTGGGCACCGGTGGCACTGGGGCTGCCCAGGTCCTTCGGCCACCAGGGTTCCAACGAGCCCATCGGGGAGAAGTTCATCGGCGCCATCGAACCCATGCCCGCCATCGGCGCCATGCCGGTGCTCACCTGCTGCTGCTGGCTTCCCCCAGCGGAGCTCTGGGCCTGCTGAAACGTGCCGCCGGCGAGGGGAGACAGACTCGCCAGGCTCACAGTGCCCCCGGGAGTGCTGAACACCACGGCACCGCCGGGTCCCTGCTGGTGGGAGAAGCCGGCGATGTGGTGCTCGCCGGTGTCGTACACGGTCACCCGTCCGTTCGCCTCCACGGCGAGCCGGCCTGCTGACGGGAAGAAGGCGTAACGCACATCGTTCTGGGCACCGATGGCACTGGGGCTGCCCAGCTCCTTCGGCCACCAGGTGTCGCGTGGATCCGGGCTGAACAGGCTGCCGCCCCCGACCCCCATCGGCGGCATGGGCGCCATCCCGCCCGGGCCTGTCTGCATCTGCTGGCCGCCACCCCCCACCTGCATCTGCTGACCCGAACCACCCACCTGCATCTGCTGACCGCCGCCGCTCTGGCTCTGGGCCTGGAAGCTGCCGACCGGGAACAGCTCCGGCTGGCTGGCGAGCTGAGCGGCGATCGCCTGGCACAGCCCGTCGACCCTCGCCTTGAGGGCATGGTTGAACATGTCCCCCAGCATCAGCATGCCGCTGCGCATCCACTGCCCGGAACCGGCGAACTCCGGATGGTTGAACTGGGCCATGCCGCCCCGTCCGCGGAGCATGGCGAACATCATGTGGATCACGGCCTCCTGGCTGAAGCCGTAGCGCTGGGCCAGTTCGTTGACGACCCTGAGGCCCTCGGGAGTCAGTTGTTCCATCGCGGCGGCAGGCACATCCCTCGAACCGTACGCGCAGTTCTTGCGTCTCCGGGTGGGATGTGGCAAGGCGCGCATCGAAAGGCCCGCACCGCCCCGGACCGCCGGCTCAGGGGATCAGGGCTCGGCCCCGTCCCCTGGCAGTTCGCCACCGGGCGAAACCTCTTCGCCTTCACCCTGAACGGCTTCGGCGAAGGCGGCCTCGGAAGCCTCCTCCTCGGCGGCCGGCGGCACCAGCACCACTTCGGTGAGACGGTCTCCCGCATCCAGTTTCTGCAGCCGCACGCCCGTGGCCGCCCTGGACTGCTGGGGAATGACATCCGCCTTCATGCGCACGATCACCCCCCGCTCGCTGACGAGCAGCAGTTCATCGCCGGCCCCCAGCACCTTGAGGCCCACGAGCACATCGGCCTCCCGACGGAACTTCATCGCCCGCAGCCCCATCCCGGCGCGCTTCTGGAGCCGGAACTGATCCACCGGCACCCGCTTGCCCAGGCCGCTGGCGCTGGCCACCAGCACCCAGGGACCCTCGCTGGGTGCCACCTCGTCACCGTCCTCCTCCTCGGAGGCAGCCTCCTCGGCGGCGAGCCCGGAGGTGCTGGCCACCCGGTCGGCCAGTTCCGCCGGAAGGACGTCCATGCTCACCAGACGATCGCCCGGGCGCAGGTTCATGGCCCGCACACCGCGGGCGGTGCGGCCCAGGGGGCGCAACTCCTCATCGCTGAGGCGGAAGTGGATCGTCATCCCCTTGAGGGAGCCGATCAGCACGCTGTCGCCGGGGAGGGCCCGCCGGACCCAGCGCAGGGCGTCTCCATCCTCGAGGGAGATGGCGATCAGACCGTTGGAGCGGATGTTGGCGAAGGCCGAGAGATTGGTGCGCTTGATGTAGCCGCCGCTGGTGAGCATCACCAGCTGGACGTTGTCCTCGTAGGCACTCACCGAGAGCAGCGAGGTGATCGCCTCTTCCCGGGGAATCGGCAGCAGCTGCACGATCGGGGTGCCCTTGGCCCCGCGACTGCCGATCGGCACCCGGTAGGCGGGAATGGAATACACCACCCCCCGGTCGCTGAACAGCAGCAGCGCGTCGTGATCGTTGCAGCTGATGAACAGCTTCACTGCCTCCTCGCCCTGGCTGCGGGTGCCGGCCTTGCCGCGGGTGCCTCGGCTCGTGGCCTCGAACTCACTCACCGGCATCCGTTTCAGATAGCCGTTCTCCGTGAGCAGCACCACCGAGCGCTCGTTGGCGATCAGGTCAATGTCCTCGAGGCCACCCTCCAGATCGAGGATCTCGGTGCGGCGGGGCGAGTCGTAGCGGCTGCGGAGGACGCGCAGTTCCTCCTCGATCAACCCGAAGACCCGCTCACGGCGGGCCAGGATGTCCTTGTAGTCGGTGATCCTGGCGAGCAGATCCTCGTGCTCGAGGCGGATCTTGTCGGCCTCCAGGGCCGTCAGGCGCCGCAGCTGCATCTGCAGGATGGCATCGGCCTGCACCTCGCTGAGGCCGAACTGCTCGATCAGCTCCTGGCGGGCTGTGGCGGTGTCGGCGGCGGCACGGATCAGGGCGATGATCGCGTCGAGGTTGTCGAGGGCGATCAGCAGGCCGAGCAGGATGTGATCGCGCTCCTCCGCCTTGCGGAGCAGGTAGCGGGTGCGCCGCTCGATCGTCTCGAAACGGAAATCGAGGAACACCTGCAGCATCCGCCGCAGCGTGAGCAGCAGCGGCTCCCCCTTCACCAGCGCCAGCATGTAGGCGTTGAAATTGCTCTGCAGGGGGGTGAGCTTGAACAGGTTGTTCAGCACCACCTGCGGGTAGGCATCGCGGCGCAGTTCGATCACGATGCGCATGCCGTCGCGGTCGCTTTCGTCGCGGATGTCGGCGATGCCCTCGAGCTTCTTGTCGTTCACCAGCTCGGCGATCCGCTCGATCAGCGCCGCCTTGTTGGTCTGGTAGGGGAGCTCGGTGATGATCACCGCATCGCGATCGGGCCGCCCCTTGGCCTCGATCGTCTCGATGCTGGCGACGCCGCGCATGGTCACGGAGCCGCGACCGGTGGTGTAGGTCTCGCGGATGCCGCGGCGGCCGAGGATCTGGCCGCCGGTGGGGAAATCGGGCCCCGGGATGATCGTCATCAGGGTCCGATCGTCGAGCTCCGGGTCGGCGATCAGGGCCAGCAGGCCATCGATCAGCTCGCTGAGATTGTGGGGTGGGATGTTCGTCGCCATCCCCACCGCGATGCCGGTGGAGCCGTTGAGCAGCAGCTGGGGGATGCGCGCCGGCATCACCGTGGGCTCCTGCTGGGAGCCGTCGAAGTTGTCGATGAAATCGACGGTCTCGGACTCGATGTCCTCGAGCAGGCTGTCGGTGGTGAGCGCCTGCAGCCGGGATTCCGTGTACCGCATCGCCGCAGGCGGATCGTTGTCGACCGAGCCGAAGTTGCCGTGCCCGTCCACGAGCGGCATGCGCATCGAGAAGTCCTGGGCCATGCGCACCAGGGCGTCGTAGACGGCCGTGTCACCGTGGGGGTGGTATTTGCCGAGAACTTCGCCCACCACGCGGGCGCATTTGCGGTACGGCCGGTCGCTGGTCAGACCGAGCTCGTACATGGCATAGAGGATCCTCCGGTGCACAGGCTTGAGACCATCGCGGGCATCGGGCAGGGCCCGACCCACGATCACGCTCATCGCATACTCCAGATAGGAGCGCGACATCTCGTTGCCCAGGTCGGTCTGGATGATGCGTTCGTCGGATTCACCGGGTCCGGTTGGATCCGCCATGCAAGACCGTAGGAGTCGCACACCATCCTATCGATGACCCTGCAGGCCCGAAGCGAATCAGCCCTGCGCCGGCTCCAGCGCCGGGGCCAGCTGCGGGTGCGGGCCGCCGCCGACTTCCGTCGGCTGGTGGCCGAGGCAGGACTGGCGGAGGCCTACGCCACCACCGACGTGGTGGTGGCCGCCAACGCCGAATTCACCGACCAGGGCAGCCTCCATCTCAACCTCGGCCCCACCGACCCGCCGATCCGCTTCCGGGACGTCCAGCTGGAGGCCATCGGCGCCCAGAGCGGCGGCGGTGGCGGTGATCTGGTGCTGCCGATCGGCGGCGGACTGGGGGACGGGCAGCGGCGAGGCGGGGCCCATCTGCTCGACCGTCTGCTCAGGGGGGAGTCCCTCACCCTGAGCGCCACCGGGGAGACCACCGCCCTGCAGCCCCGGCGGGATCTGCAGACCCGGCTCGATCTGGAGCGGATCGGCTCCGGCCGGCTCCTGCTGCACCGGGGGATCACGGAAAACGGCCTGGTGGCCGTGAGCAGCGCGGAAGGGGTGCTGCGCAGCCCCTGGGGGCCGGTGCTGGGGCCCTTCGGCAACGGGCTCTACAGCTGCGGCGGCGCCGGCAGCATCGGCCTGACCATGCCCGGCCTGGCGCTGCTGGGTCCCGGCTCTCCGGTGCTGGTGGGGGGCGCCATCGGCTGGGTGGTGGGCAGCGGCAGCGGCCACCAGCCCGGGGTGCCTCGCTCCGCCGGCGGCCATGCCCTCAGCCCGGGGGTGGTGGCGGCGGTGAGCGTGGATCTGCATGGCCTGCGCCCCGAATGGGTGCGGCCCTGCTTCTTCGAGGGACATGGCGCCGCCCTGCTGGTGGCGATGGCGGCACCGATCCCTCTGATCAGCGAAGCCGTCGCGGCCCAGGCGGCCTGCGGAGACGAGGATCTCGAGGCTCCGGTGCTGGACGTCTCGGTCCCCCGCCGCCTCCGGCCGCGGTTCGGGTCCGTCAGCTACGCCCGGCTGAAATCCGGCCGGATCCGTGTCGAAGGGCACCGGGTCACCACCGCTCCGGCCCACAGTCCGCGGCTGGCCGAAGCCATCGGCCGTGAGCTGATCAGCTGGCTCGAGGAGGGTCGCTTTCCCCTGCGTCTTCCCCTCCGGACGCTCCCCGGTCGCAGCGGGCTGATTCCTCTCGACAGCTGACGTGTCCGGCGGGGGCGGAAGCGGTTCGGGCAAACGGCCGTAAGCTCCGGCGAAAGCCGCCGCGCCAGCCATGGCCGAGACCCCCTTCAGCCCTTCGTCCGAGGAGAACGGGCCTTCGCCGCAATCGATACCGACTGGCGGCGAGGGGACGGGCACGGTCGCGTCATCGGAGGCGGAACCCGTTGCGGCCCCACCCGAACCGGTGGCCGAGCCTGAGCCCGAACCGGTGGCCCCGCCACAGGCCGAGACCGTGAGCGTGCCGCCGGTCGCACCGCTCCCTGCACCGACGCCCGAACCGCCCCCGGCTCCTGCGGCCCAGCCCGCACCGGCGCCCACCGGCGAGCCCGGCATCGCCTCCACCCTGGAGGTCCCGCCCCTGGAGGGCGCCGCCCAGAGCGGCGGGGAAGGGGGCGGCGAGTTCGAGCTGCTGCTGCAGAAACTCCGCGACTGGTTCGCCAGCGGCGAGCTCCAGGCCCAGTGGCAGCGCATCCGCGGCCCGCTCAAGGGGCTGGCGATCCTGATCGGCGTGATCCTGCTGCTGCGGGTCTACGCCTCCCTGATCGGCACCCTCGACAGCCTGCCCCTGGTGGGCGGCCTGCTGGAACTGGTGGGACTGATCGCCGTGACCCGCTTCTCCCTCACCCGGCTGGTGAGGAAGAGCGACCGGGAGCAGGTCCTCGCCGAGTGGGGCCGGCGCTGGAACGATTTCCGCGGCAGGGACTGACCCGCCGCGACCAGGCTCCGCCAAGGGGGCCGGCGCGGACCGGTTGATAGTTTGTGGCGACTGTGTCCGCTCAACGGTGAACATTCAGCTCGGTCGCTCCCGGACCGTCCGCCGCGCCTATGGCATCGACGAGATCGCCCTGGTGCCTGGTGGCCGCACCGTGGATCCGGAGGTGACCGACTGCCGCTGGAGCCTGGGCGGAATCGAGAGGGAGATCCCGATCATCGCCAGTGCCATGGACGGGGTGGTGGATGTACGGATGTGCATCGAGCTGAGCCGGCTCGGCGCCCTGGGCGTGCTCAACCTCGAGGGGGTCCAGTGCCGCTACGACGATCCCGAACCGATCCTCGAGCGGATCGCCTCGGTGGGCCGCGACGCGTTCGTGGGTCTGATGCAGGAGCTCTACAGCCAGCCGGTGCGCGAGGACCTGGTCCGCCGGCGGATCGCCGAGATCAAGGCGGGCGGCGGCATCGCGGCGGTGAGCGCCACCCCGGCCGCGGCCCTGCGCTTCGGGGCGGCGGTGGCGGAATCGGGCGCCGATCTTTTCTTTGTGCAGGCCACGGTGGTCTCCACCGAACACATCGGCCCGGAAGGCGGGCGGACCCTCGATCTGGCCGCCCTCTGCCGTGACCTGGGCGTGCCGGTGGTGATCGGCAACTGCGTCACCTACGAGGTCACCCTGCAACTCATGCGGGCCGGGGCCGCCGGCGTGCTGGTGGGCATCGGCCCCGGCGCCGCCTGCACCTCCCGCGGGGTGCTGGGGGTCGGCATCCCCCAGGCCACCGCCGTGGCCGACTGCGCCGCCGCCCGCGACGACTACGAGAAGGAGAGCGGCCGCTACGTGCCCGTGGTGGCCGACGGTGGCATCGTCACCGGCGGTGACATCTGCAAATGCCTGGCCTGCGGCGCCGACGCGGTGATGATCGGCTCGCCGATCGCCAGGGCCGCCGAAGCGCCCGGCCGCGGCTTCCACTGGGGCATGGCCACACCCAGCCCGGTGCTGCCCCGGGGCACCCGCATCAAGGTGGGCACCACGGGCAGCCTCGAGAAGATCCTGCGGGGTCCGGCAGGCCTCGATGACGGCACCCAGAACCTGCTCGGCTGCATCCGCACCTCCATGGGCACCCTTGGGGCCCGCACCCTCCGGGAGATGCAGCAGGTGGAAGTGGTGGTGGCGCCCTCGCTGCTCACCGAGGGCAAGGTGTACCAGAAGGCCCAGCAGCTGGGCATGGGTAAATAGGAAAACCGCGCCGTCCCATTCCGGGACACCCCCCCTCTCAGGGCGAGATGGGGGGCTAACCTCAGGATGTGGGGGCTACGGCTCGCACACTCCTCACACCCCCCGGCCCGGCGTGCCCGGGCTTTTTGTATTACCCCATCCAGGCACCCCGGGCGTGCCTGCGCTACGACCTGCAACGCTCCGCCCGGGCCAGGGGGCTGGCGAGATGCCGGTTGCTAGATTGACCTTCTCCCGAGTCAGCCAGGAATGTCCAGCGCCGCAGCCGTCACCGACGCCTCCTTCGAGCAAGACGTGCTCAAGAGCGATGTGCCCGTGCTGGTCGATTTCTGGGCCCCCTGGTGCGGGCCCTGCCGCATGGTGGCGCCGATCGTGGATGAGATCGCCAAGGAATACGAAGGCAAGATCCGCGTCTACAAGCTCAACACCGACGAGAATCCCAACGTCGCCAGCCAGTACGGCATTCGCAGCATTCCGACGCTGATGCTCTTCAAAGGTGGGCAGAAAGTCGACACCGTCGTGGGAGCCGTGCCCAAGAACACCCTCTCCGGCACCATCAGCAAATACCTCTGAATCCGCTCCACTGACCTCTCCCCCACCCCCGAGCCCGCCACCGCTGAGCCCCTCAGCCTCGGCGGGCAGAAGCCCTCTGCAGGCGCTCGCCGAGGAGCTCAGCGGCCATCCGCAGCGCCGCCAGATCGAGAGGGCCATCGTTTCCCTGCTCGAGGTGGCCCGCGGCGAGAAGGAGGATGAGGAGTGGCGCCTGATCACCGGTTGCCTGGCCGACATCAGCGAGGCGCTGGAAGTGTTCAGGCCCCGCCGCAGCACCCGCAAGATCAGCGTCTTCGGCTCGGCCCGCACTCGGCGGCAGGATCCCTGCTACCTGCTGGCCGAAGAGGTGGCCCGGCTGGCGGTGGAGCAGGGCTTCGAGGTGATGACGGGGGCCGGTGGCGGCGTGATGGAAGGAGCCAACAGCGGTGCGGGCTGCGACCACAGCATCGGCCTCAACGTGGATCTGCCCTTCGAGCAGCACCCCAACCCGTTCGTGAGCGCCTGCGACAACCGGCTGCTGTATTTCCGCTACTTCTTCACCCGCAAGCTCTTCTTCCTGATGGAGAGCGATGCCCTGGTGGTGATGCCCGGCGGATTCGGCACGCTCGATGAACTGTTCGAGTGCCTCACCCTGATCCAGACCGGCCGCACCCCGCCCATTCCCCTGGTGCTGGTGGCACCGCCGGGCGACGACTTCTGGAGCGTCTGGCAGCGCAACGTGCACAGCGAACTGGCGGCGCGGGGCCTGATCTCGCCGGAGGACGTGGATCTGGTGGTGGAGGCCTCCTGCGCGGAGGAAGCCGTCGCGCACATCTGCCGTTTCTACCGGGTGTTCCACAGCGCCCTGCTGGGGGAGGACCGCATCGAGCTGCTGCTCAACGCCGAGGTGCCCCGGTCGCTGCTGCCTGAGCTGAACCGCAGCTTCGCCGACCTGCTGGAGGAAGGCGCCATCCAGAGCGGCGAGGGGGTCGACGACAACGGACTGCTGCGGCCCTGCCTGCGGCTGCGTTTCGACAAGCGGCGCGTCGGGCGTCTGTACCAGTTCATCGATCACCTCAACGGCCTCGATCTGGCGGCCGACCCGGCGCTCGAACACCCCGCCGAGCGGATGCCGACCGGCGGTCCGCCATGACCCGCATCGGCCTGATCGACTACGGCATGGGCAATCTCCATTCGGTGGAGAGGGCCTTCGAACGGCTCGGCGCCGACCTGGAGACCGTGCACGACGCCGCCTCCCTGGACGCCTGCGAGGCCCTGGTGCTGCCGGGGGTGGGCGCATTCGATCCGGCCATGGAACGGCTGCGGGCGGCCGGGCTGGAGCAGGCCCTGCACCGCTCCTGCGCCAGCGGCCGGCCGCTGCTGGGCATCTGCCTCGGCCTCCAGCTGCTGTTCGAGGCCAGCGAGGAAGGCCGCTCCGAAGGGCTGGGCCTGCTGGCCGGCCGGGTGAAGTCCCTGCCGCGGGTCCCCGGCCATCCCCTGCCCCACATGGGCTGGGCCCCCCTGATCCCGGCCACCCCCAGCCCGTTGCTGCCGGAGGCCACCCCCGAGGCCTGGGTCTACTTCGTCCATTCCTTCGCCGCCGAGCCGGCCGATGCGGCGGCCACCACCGCACGGGTCGACTACGCGGGCCACCCGGTCTCTGCGGCGGTCTGGCAGGGGTCCATCGCGGCCTGCCAGTTCCACCCGGAGAAATCGGGACCGGTGGGGGCGGCGATGCTGCGCCGCTGGCTCGACTGGCTGGCCGCCCTGTGACGCTGCGGCTCAGCGGGGGCCGCAAGCTGCGGAGCCCGCCCGGCGCCACGGCCCGCCCCACCGCCTCGCGGGTGCGGCTGGCGGTGATGAACCTGCTGGCCGCCGAGCTTCCGGGCTGCCGCTGGCTGGATCTCTGCTGCGGCAGCGGCGCCATGGCCTGCGAGGCCCTGCAGCGGGGGGCGGCCGACGTGATTGCGGTGGAACGGGATCGCCGCATCGCCGCGGTGGCCCGGGCCAACCTGGAGGCGGTGCTGAAGGGCCGGCCATCGGCGCCCCAGGCTCCCCGCGCCACGGTGGTGTGCGACGAGGTGCTGCGCTGGCTGGGGCGTGCCTGCGAGGCACCCTTCGATCTGATCTACGCGGATCCGCCCTATGCCGCCGGACTTCACATCCCGATCGCAGTGGCGGTGCACCAAGGAAACTGGCTGCGCCCGGGCGGCCTCCTGGTGTGGGAGTGCGCCAGCGATGCGGTGCCCGAGCTGCCGGCCGGCTGGCGGCTTCGCGACCAGCGGCGCTACGGCGGCAGCACGGTGGTGCTGCTGGAAGAGGAGGGCGGAAGGTGAGGACTTGCCGACATCCACAACGGCATCCACAACAGTTCTACATGTCCTGCTGCGCTTTCGATGCCCACCTGCTGCACATTCAATGCAGATGATCTTCCTGGGCCAAGAATAACTGGGGGTTCACTGGTAGTTGGCTTAGAAAAACCACTGCGCACCCCGCACGCCCCACCATGACAACATCCATCACCACTTCCCTGGCGAGGGTCCTCGGCTCTCCCCATGGCGGCTTCACGGCATTCCGGAAGAGATCACTAGTCCGAGGCCTGATGGGAGCTGCCTTGCTGGCGGGGGGAGCTTCCCTGCTTGGCGCTGGGTCGGCTCAGGCGGCTTGGGACGCATTTGGCAACGGTTACACATGTTCCTGGGGCACAAGCAGCGGAGCACAGTGCGACACGAATAGTGTTACTGGTTCTGTACCGAACCCCCCTGGAAACAACATTTACCCCAGCGACAAGACACTCCAACTTTTGGGTTGGAGCAGCATGCCAGATGGCTCCACGATCCAATTTACTTACACCGGCCCTAATGATCCGCACCCGTGGCACGTTGATGCGGACTTAGCTGGACAGGGACAGTTTGATACCAATGGCGGCTTCTTAGGCTACACCATGGTGGCTAAGGATCCCAACTACCTGCTTGATGATGCCTTTCTCAGTGGACAATTTCAATCTGGCACGGTTACCAAAGCCGTTTACTCCAGTCTTGCCGCCTACAATGCCGACGCAGGAGTAGACCCAGTAAACAGGACCGCTCCAGCAGGAGATCTCTGCACGTTGACATCGAATGGGGCACCCCAGACATGCAATTTTGCTGGAGTCAATCAGATCTGGGTGCGAGATTGGTGGACTCCAACATCTGTCGTTGATAACTTTGCCAACGACTACTCGCAAATAGGAACACCTGTCCCCGGACCCCTGCCGGTGATGGGCGCTGGTGTCGCCTTCGGCTTCAGCCGCAAGCTGCGCAGGCGCATCAAGTCTTCGGCCAGGGCCTGACCTCCCTGACTGTGTTCTTCCACTGGCCCCGTCTCCCGGCGGGGCCTTTTTTCGTGCCCCCACGCACAGCCCTTGCCCTCCGCCGGCTCCGGCTCGTTGGGCTGGGGCGAAGTGTTGGCCCGGCGGCCGGCGTCGATGCCGCTCGGACGGCTGCTGGCGCCCCTCACGAAACGGCCCGCAGCTCCTGCAGCCAGGACGTGAAACGCTCGAGATCCGCGCTCACCTCGCTCCAGAGGATCGGAGCCCGATCCAGCAGACGCCTCACCTGCTCGGCATCCAGTTCATAGGCATAGAGATGGCGCACGACATGGCGGAAGCGAAGCTGTTCGCCAAGGCCTCGCACCGTGGCGTCGCTCAGCACGGCGGGCCGAACGGCGGTGGCGAAGCCCATCCGCTCCAGCAGCCGCCGATGCCAGTCCCCACCCTCCGGTGTGGCGCCGTTGAACACCCGCACGATCAGCACGCAGCAGCGCTCGATGCCGGTGGACAACCTCTGCAGGCGCAGGGCCGCCGCATCCACCCACAGCGGGTGAACGGTCTGCCAATCAGCAGCCTGCCGATCCCCGGTCGGGGCGATCTCCCGCAGACTCTCCACCAGAGCCTGAAGCTTGCCGCGCTCCACCGACAGGTCCTCCAGGAGATCGTCCAGCTGCTGCCGGGAAGGAACGTTGCCGCTCACTGCAGCAGCCGGCCCCGATCCCGGATCCGCCGCTGCCAGTGGGGGGGCAGGCTCTCCAGTCGCACCAGATCCACCGGGATGTCGTCTTCGGCGGCAGCGGCTTCCACTTCCGCCATCGCCTCGAGCAGATCCAGGTTCGGGAGCCCCTCCACCGCCAGGTCGATGTCGGAATCCATCCCGAACCTTCCCTCCACGGCGGAACCGAAGAGCCAGACGCCCTGGATCTGGGGCCAGCGACGCTGCAGGGCCGCGGCGCAGCGGCGGGCCGCCGGCAGGGCGCGCGCCAGACGCAGCGAACCGGCCTCCCGTTCCAGGGCCAGGCGCTCCTGCCAGTGGCGACGCTGGGAGGCGGTAACCCTCATGGCAACAACCTAACCGTCGCGGCAGCGGCTGCCGATCGCCCAGCGGAAGCCCCTCGCCGAGGCCATGGCGGAGGTTCTGGTGGGCGGCGATCCGGAGCACGGGAGGGCTCAGAGTGGAGGGGGCCGCTCCTCCAGCTGGAGCCAGTGGAGTCCGGGGAATCGCTCGACATCGGCATCGAGACACACCAACCGCTGCCCCTGCACCAGAGCGGTCGCCGCCAGATGGGCATCGAGGCATTGCCGGGAGGGGCAGTCAACCCGGCCCACGAAAGGAGCTGGGCAGCCCTGTCGGCCATTCCGCCACCCCCAGCGCCCGCGGGAGCGGTGGGGAAGCGGCTGCAGATGGGCCTCAGAACTGCTGAAGAATCGAAATCCCATGACCGGAATGGCGTGGGGGGCGATGCAGCAGGAAGCACAGCAGGTCCAACGGAAGGTCCCAATCGAGAGCCTGATCTCACCGCCAGGGTTTCTCCTTCGGCCCATGGCGGAGCGCCTGTTCCAGCCGTTTCGAGCCGGGAGCCGGAGGCCTGAGCGACTACGAACGAGCGGTTTAAGTTCATCTCAGGCGCCCACGCCAGGACAGCCGCTGGCAGGCACAGCCCCCGTCTTCCCACCGTTCCACCGGATCCGCCATGGCTTCACCCCCCACGCGCTTCGACCCCGATTCGGAGACCAGTTCCAGCACGGACTGGCTGACCCCGTCGCAGATCGGCATCGCCGGGGTGTGCCTGCTCGTGCTCTACGTGCTGCAGGGGCTCTCCGCCTTCCTGCCCACCCGTCTGCTGGAGCCGGGCTGGCAGCTGGGAGTGTCCAATGCCCTCATCAACAACGGCTTTCTCGCCCTGCTGGGGCTGGCGCTGGTGCATCTGGCGGCTTATCTGGCGCCTGGCAACCCACGGCTGGCCCGTCGCCGCGACGACTTCGCCTCCTGGGCCCTGATCGCCGTGCTGGGATTTCTGCTGCTCATCCCCCTGCAGGGCTATGCGCTCTGGCGCGGCATCAGCAACGTGAACGCCCAGCAGCAGAATCGGCTCGGCACTGTGAGTGGCAGGCTCGCCACCCTGCGCCAGGCGATCCGCACCGCCCCCACCAGCCAGGAGCTTCAGCGCCGGCTGGCTGCCCTCAAGGCCCCACCGCTGGATGCGGCCGACCTGGCACAGCCCCTGCCGAAGCTGCGCCAATCGATGCTGGAGTCCCTGGATCGCACCGAAATCCGGGCGCGTGACCAGCTCAGGGGCCTTCCGGCCACGGATGTCTGGCAACTGGCCCAGGCGGGCGTTCGCTCTGTTCTCTCCGCCCTGGTGATGACGATCGCCTTCGCCTCCCTCTGCCGGCGCCGCGGCTGGGAGGGCACGCTGCTGCAGCAATGGCTGGGCCGTTTCCAGCAGCGCAAGAGAGCCTTTACCCCCACCGGCTCGAAGCGTGGCCACAGGACTGACAGGGAGGAGGCCGAAGACTATCTGCGCAGCCTTGCGGAGGAAGACAAGCCCTCCAGCCCTCCCCGACCGTGAGAGGTTGCCCTGAGAACCGTGACCTGAGAACCGGGCCCATACAAGCCTGCCCTGAGAACCGCCGCAGCTACGGCCTCCGTGCTTAGGCTTGATGATTGAGCTGGGTTGTTCAGCCCCCCAGCACGCCGCCGCGGCGGTACTGGTTCCAGGCCGCCACGAACAGCCCCACCAGGGTGATGGGAATCAGGCCGAGAACGATGCCGCAGAGGAGGGGTTCGATCATGGAGGGCCGGAGTCTTCTGGCGATGCGCCATTCTTTCATGAGCCCGGCCGGCCCCGCCCGATCCTGCACCGTCCTGTGATGAGCCCTTTGACCTGCCCATCCCCAAGGTCATGACTCCGTCCTCCGGCCCCGCCATGTCCGTGCCGTCCCCGGGGCTGCCCGAAGCACCCCAGCGGCGCCGCAGCCTGGTGGCGGCCCTGGCCACCCTGGCGGCGCTGGCCTGCCTGCTGCTGGTGCTCGTGGTGCTGCCGGCGGCCCGCAGCGATCCCTACACCCGTCAGACCCTCGAGCTCACCGGCTCGGCGGCCGACGGCGGCCGCCTGTTCCGTCTCAACTGCGCCGGCTGCCACGGCCTGGCGGCCCAGGGGCTGGTGGGTCCCAACCTGCACGGGGTCGAGCGGCGCAAGAACGACCGGCAGCTGATCCAGCAGGTGGTGAGCGGGCGCACCCCGCCGATGCCCAGCTTCCAGCCCGAGCCCCAGGCCATGGCCGACCTGCTGGCGTTCCTGCACAGCCTGCCTTGAGTCCGAAGCTGGTGCTCGTCGAACCGGCGGGCCCCCTCAACGTTGGCAGCGTGGCCAGGCTCTGCCGCACCTATGGCCTCGAGGAACTGCGCCTGGTCGCCCCCCGCTGCGATCACCTCGGTGAGGAGGCCCGGCGGATGGCGGTGAAGGCCCTGCCCCTGCTGCAGGAGGCCGTCGTCTTCCCCACGCTGGCCGAGGCCCTGGCCGATTGCGGACGGGTGGTGGCCACCAGCGGCCGTCCGGAAGGGGAGCCCCTGCCGCTGCAGTCGCCCGATGAGGCCCTGGCCTGGCTGCTGGCCGGGGATCAGCCCCACCCGGCGGCGCTGGTGTTCGGCAGGGAGGACCGGGGCCTCAGCAACGACGAGCTGCTGCAGGCGGGCCGGTTGCTTCAGGTTCCGGTCCCCACGTCCCACGGCTCCCTGAACCTCTCCCATGCGGTGGCGGTGGTGCTCCACGACCTGCACCGCCTTCAGCGCCTCGGGTCTGCGATCGAACCGGCAGCGGCGCCACAGCCCCTCGCAGAGCCGCCCCTGGCGGAGCCGCCCTGTCCGCGGGGGGAGCTGGAAGCCATGCTCGCCGACGCCCGGGAGCTGCTGCTGGAGGTGGGGTTCCTGCTGCCCCACACCGCCCATGCCCGGATGGCGAAGCTGCGGGCCCTGCTGCAGCGGGGGCAGGTCAGCAGTCCGGACGTGGCCCTGCTGCGGGGCATGGTGTGCCAGTTGCGCTGGGCGAGCCGCCGCCCTTTCCCTTCTCCGCAGGACCACTAGGGTCGGGCCGTCGCGACCCTCCCCCTCCGCCGTGAGCGCTGGCCGTCCACCCCGTTCCCGCAGCAACCCGTGGCTCCGCCCGGTGGGCCTGGTGCTGCGGCTGCTCGTGCTCGGCGCCGGGCTCGGAGTGATCGTGGGCACCTCCCTGAAGCTGCTGGCGCCGCGGCTCGCCCAGGGGGCCATCGGCACGACCGCGCCGTTGCCCTCGGCGAAGAAACCGGCCAGCGGCGGGATGCCCCTGGGAAGCTTCGAGCCCCGCCAGGAACTGGTGGGCCTCAGCCAGCAGTGGAGCCGACTGGCGGCGGCCCAGAAGGATCTCACCGCCAGCGGCTTCCTGCTGGTGCTCGACGACGGCCGCTTCGCCCAGATGCAGCCCGACCGGCCGCTGCCGGCGGCCAGCTCCATCAAGGTGCCGATCCTGCTGGCCAGCCTGGAGGATCTGGATGAGGGCAAGCTGCGCTGGAACGAGCCCATGCCCCTCACCAAGGAGGTGGTGGGCGGCGGGGCCGGCTGGATGGCCAACAAACCGCTGGGCACCCGCTTCCCCTTCTTCGAGGCCGCCACCGAGATGATCCGGGTGAGCGACAACACCGC
The DNA here is from genome assembly GCA_000708525.1 of Cyanobium sp. CACIAM 14. Classification (GTDB taxonomy): domain Bacteria; phylum Cyanobacteriota; class Cyanobacteriia; order PCC-6307; family Cyanobiaceae; genus Cyanobium. Next base: position 4,630 of record JMRP01000032.1, on the reverse strand, counting down.
CACGAACCTGCTGATCCGCCGTCTGGGGGGCAAGGCCAGTCTCAACAGCCGTTTCCGCAGCCTGGGCCTGCCCGCCACGGTGGTGAACAACTGGCTCCCGGATCTCGATGGCACCAACACCACCAGCTCCCGCGACCTGGCGCGCGCCATCGCCCTGGTGGACACCGGTGACAAGCTCACCCCAAGGGCCCGGGACCTGTTCCGGCAGATCATGGCCACCTCCCGCACCAACACCCTCATCCCCCTGGGGCTGCTGATGGGGATGGGCAAGGACTCCCCCGATCCCGACAGCGAGCTCCTGCCCGAGGGCATCACCGTCTACAACAAGACCGGCGACATCGGCATCGCCTACGCCGACGCCGCCCTGATCGAGCTTCCCAATGGTCAGAGGGCCGTGGCCGCGTTCATGGTGAAGGGACCGTTCAACGATCCCCGCTCCGCCGAACTGATCCGGGCGATGGCGGGCACGGTCGCCCGGACCCTGATCAAGGGCCAGGCGCCGGAGCAGGCGCAGGTCCAGGCGCAGGCACCACGCCCGGCACAGGGCCGGCGAGACACCCCATGAGACGGTCCGTGAGCTCTCCGGCCTCCGCCCTGCTCCTGTCGCTGCCCCTGGTGGCCGGCCTGGCCGGGCCACTGCAGGCGCAGCAGGTTCCCGGGGTCAAACCCGCTCCCGCGCCCAGCCCCGCGCCGGCGGCGACGGTGGTGAGGCCCGGAACCGTGGTGCCGCTGCCGGGCCGGCTGGACGACGTGCCGATGCTGAACGACAACAACCCCGAGCTGATCCGGGGGCCCGGCATCCTGCTCTCCACCTTCGACGGCCAGCGGGGCTACGCCGGGCGGCCCCTGGGTGACCCCTCGGCCCACCTGAACGCCGCCGTCAACGGCCCGTTCGAACTGTTCAGCCATCATGTCTATGCCGGCACCCCGGAGAGCCTCGATTCCACCCTGTGGCTGGCGGTGGTGGCCGCCCCCCGCGGCACCATGCCGGTGAAGCTGCGGGTGCTGGCGGGCTCCACCGCCCTGTCCCAGTCGTTGCAGCCCGACCAGCCGGCGGCCCCGTTCCTGCCGCTGCCGACGCTGATGGAGCAGGGCACCACCCCGATCTACTCCGGCCCCGGCAGCCGGGTGGCCACCGAACTGCTGGCCCGCCAGCGCAGTCCCCTGGTGCCGGATGGCTGGACGCTGCCGCCGGGCCAGCTGAGCACATTGCTCGTGCTGCCCCTGCCGGTGCGGGGCCTCGATCCCCTGCTCAACGGCCGCAACCTGCAGCTGCGCCTGTTCAGCGACGGCCCGGTGGACCTGGCCACCCTGGCGACCTTGGGGCCGGGGGAGCGGCCGCCTGAGCCCGCCGTCTGGGAACGGCTGCTGCAGGGCGGCCTGAGTCCGAAGGAACATCCCCCCACCCCGGAGGGAGCCAGGGGAGCGATGGTCTACTCCCGGGTCAGCGGCGTCCAGGTGGGGAGTGCCTGGCACGGACGGCTCAGCGATCCCGGCAAGGGGACCCTGTCGGTGAGCCGGGCGCCCATCTCCTGGCCGATCAGCTCCCTGGAACGGGGGACACTGGGCACCGGCCAGGTGCAGACGGCGCCGCTGCGCGCCTTCTATCCGGGCACCGCCTGGGCCGCCCACGGCAACTACGGCGTGGCCTACGACCTCAGCCTGCCGCTGCGCAACGACACGGACCGGCCGGTGCAGCTGGCCCTGGCCCTGGACTCGCCCCTCAAGAGCGACCAGGCCCTGGGAGGGCTGCGCTTCAACACAACGCCGTCCCGGGCGGTGATGTTCCGGGGCACGGTGGAGGTCACCGGTCTCGACGACGAACGGGGGGGCCCCGGAGGCCGGCGCCGCTTCCATCTGGTGCTGCGCTCCGGCGAGGAAGGCCCCGCCCTCGGCAGCATCAGCCTGAAGCCGGCCCAGGAACGGCAGCTGCGGGTGCGCCTCGTCTACCCGGCCGACGCCACCCCTCCCCAGGCGCTGACGCTGCGGCCCATCGCCCCGGCCCCGGCGGAGCGGAACGGCGAACGGGGGGCTGTGAAACAATCCGGGACTCCGCCCGCAACCCGTCCGTGACGCCATCCAGGAAGCGCAGGGTCTTCCCCTTCACCGCCATCGTGGGGCAGGAGGAGATGAAACTGGCGCTGCTGCTGAACGTGATCGATCCCCGCATCGGCGGGGTGATGATCATGGGCGACCGCGGCACTGGCAAGTCCACCACCATCCGGGCACTGGCCGACCTGCTGCCGGCGATCGAGGTGGTGGCGGGCGATCCCTACAACAGCTCCCCCAGCGACCCCGACCTGCAGAGCAGCGAGGTGCGGCAGCGGCTCGAGCGTGGCGAGCAGCTGCCGGTGGAGCAGCGCCAGGTGCCGATGGTGGATCTGCCCCTGGGGGCCACCGAAGACCGGCTCTGCGGCACGATCGACATCGAGAAGGCCCTCAGCGAGGGGGTGCGGGCCTTCGAGCCCGGCCTGCTGGCCAAGGCCAACCGGGGCCTGCTCTACGTCGACGAGGTGAACCTGCTCGACGACCACCTGGTGGACGTGCTGCTGGATTCGGCCGCCTCGGGCTGGAACACGGTGGAGCGGGAGGGGGTGTCGGTGCGGCACCCGGCCCGCTTCGTGCTGATCGGCTCCGGCAACCCCGAGGAGGGGGAGCTGCGCCCCCAGCTGCTGGATCGCTTCGGCATGAGCGTGGAGGTGCGCACCGTGCGGGATCCGGAACTGCGGGTGCAGGTGGTGGATCAGCGCACCTGCTTCGACGCCGACCCGGACGGCTTCAGCGAGCGGCTGCAGAGCAGCCAGGAGGCCCTGCAGGCCCGGGTGGTGGAGGCCCAGGAGCGGCTGCCCCAGGTGGGCATCGACGACGATCTGCGCATCCGCATCTCCGCGGTCTGCGGTGAACTGGACGTGGACGGACTGCGGGGCGACATCGTCACCAACCGGGCCGCCCGGGCCCTGGCGGCCTTCGAGGGCCATCTGGAGGTGAGCGACGACGACGTGGCGCGGGTGGTGGCCTGCTGCCTGCGCCACCGGCTGCGCAAGGACCCCCTGGAGCAGATCGACTCGGGCGAGCGGGTGGTGAAGACCTTCTGCAAGGTGTTCGAGCGGTCCCTGCCCAGCGGCGAGACCGACCGGCGGGCCTTCGAGCTGGCCTTGGCTGGGTGAGTCACCGAGAGATGATCCCCCTACACCTCTCGCGCAACCGATGCGCCACGTCGTTGTTCACTCCAGGCCGGATGGCTTCGCCGGCTGGCCCGCAAATAACGGCCTCTGGTGCTGGGAAGGGATGGAGATGCTGGTGGCCTTCAGTGAGGGCGTCTTCCGGGAGCAGCCCGGCCACAACGTCGTGGAGCCCTGCCACACCCGGCTGGCCCGCAGCACGGACCAGGGCGACTCCTGGACCCTCGAACCACTGGAACCTTTCGCGGCAACCGGACGGCCGGTGCCTGCGCGGAGCCCGATCGACTTCGGCGCGGCGGGTCTGGCCCTGCGGGTGGTGGGAACGGGCTACCACGGCAATGACTACCCCTCCGGCGCCCTCTTCCACTCCGGCGGCCAAGGCCATTCCTGGAAAGGCCCCTTCGCCCTGACGGGCCTGGAGGCATGCCCAGAGCTCAGCGGATGGGAGACCACGGCCCGCACGGACGCGGTAGTGGAAAGCCCCGCAGCTGCCTGCTGCTGCTCTCGGCCCGCCGCGATGGCTGGCTCACGGATCGCACCTTCTGTGCCCGCACCAGCGACGGCGGGCGTTCGTTCCGGTTCCTCAGCTGGGTGGCACCACCCAGCGATCCGGCGCGGGCCGTGATGCCCGCTACGATGGACTGTCGGAATGGGCACCTGCTCACAACGATTCGCCGAGGGGCGCCTCGTGGCGAGATCTGCTGGATCGATCTCTACCGCAGCGCCGACCGGGGGCGCAGCTGGGCCCTGGCGGCGCGGGTGGCGGAGACCGGAACGGCGAACGGCAATCCGCCAGCCCTGGTGCGCCTGGAGGACGGACGGCTCTGCTGCGTCTTCGGGGAGCGGGACCAGCGCCGGCTGATCGCGCGCTTCAGCGATGACGAGGGCTGCCCCTGGGGGGAGGAGCGTGTGCTGCGGGACGACTTCCACGCCGACCGTCACGACGATCCCGATCTGGGCTACCCGCGCTTGACGCAGCGGGCCGACGGGCAACTGCTGACGGTGTACTACTGGGCCACGCGGGAGCTGCCTCCGCAGCAAATCGCCGCCACCATCTGGTCGCCCTGAGTCCGCCCTGAGGGCTGCGGTGCCGCGGTTCAGACATCGAAAAGCGGAAGAAGGCGGGGCGGCCTGTTGAGACGCTCATTGAGGGCACCCTGGAGTTGCAGCAGCACGGGTGACCAGTCACTGCGCTGCTGCTGGCGAAACAGCCGAAGGCTGGAATACCAGAGGCAACGGTTCTCCTTCAGGCCCCAGCGCCAATCCGGAACATCATGAAGCAGAACCCAGGTGGGCTTGCCCAGCCCGCCGGCCAGATGCACGGTGGTGTTGGAGATCGAGATCACCAGATCGCAGGCATCGATGAGGCTTGACAGGCCGTCGATGTCGTCGAAGTTGTCGATGGTGGGTTCTTCGATGATCGCCATCCCCGTTTCCTACCGGAGGGC
>JMRP01000031.1 GCA_000708525.1 Cyanobium sp. CACIAM 14 | reverse complement strand
TCTCCAGGGAGCCGTCATAGAACAGCCGGCCTTCGTGGATCAGCAGCACTCTCGGGCAGAGGGCGGTGATGTCGGCCATGTAGTGGCTGGTGAGCAGCACGGTGGCACCGAACCGGCGGTTGTAGTCGGCCAGGAAGCTGCGCACCCGGGCCTGGGCGTTCACGTCCAGACCCAGCGTGGGCTCGTCGAGGAAGAGCACGTCCGGTCGGTGCAGCAGGGCGGCCAGCAGTTCCGCTTTCATCCGCTGCCCCAGGGAGAGCTTGCGCACCGGCCGCCGCAGTTCGTCGCCCAGCTCGAGCATCTCCGCCAGCTCGGCGATGCGCCGGCGGCTCTCCGCCGGCTCGATGCCGTAGATGGCGCCGTTGACCCGCAGGGAATCCAGCGGTGGCAGATCCCAGATCAGCTGCTGCTTCTGCCCCATCACCAGGGTGATCCGGCCGAGGAAGTCGGCCCGGCGGCGCTGGGGCTCGAAGCCGGCCACCTCCACCGTGCCGCTGCTGGGGTGGATCAGCCCGGTGAGCATCTTGAGGGTGGTGGTCTTGCCGGCGCCGTTGGCCCCCAGGAAGCCGACGAACTCCCCCGGTTCGATCGAGAAGCTCACATCCTCCACGGCCCGGATCGAGCGCTCACGGCGGTTCACGAAGTGGCGCAGGGTGCCGGCGAGGCCGGGCTGCTTGTCGGCCACCCGGTAGGTCTTGCCGAGCCCCTGCGCGCGGACGATGGCCATGCGGCGGCTCGAGGGGTGCCTCTCACCCTATCCAGCGCCTCCGGCCGGGCGCGCCGGCTCAGGCCGCTTCCGGACACCATCCGTGGCCGCAGGCGCCGGGGTCGCTCCAGCTGGGGCAGCGATGGGTGAGATGGTCGCCATGGCTGATCAGCTGGCGATGCCATTGACAGCTGAGCAGGGGTACCCCGTCGGCGCCGATGTGGTGGCGGAACCAGTGGCAGGTGAGACAGACGCGGCGACTGCGGCTGGGGAGCAGCTGATCCGGCCCCAGGTAGGGCCAGGCCTCCAGGGCGTCGTGGCGGGGAACGGCGAGGGACATGGCCGGAGAATGAGTATATCTGTACTAGCAGGCGTCGGGGCTCGCCGCCAGGCTTCCGGTCTCCTCCCCAGCGCTTGTGGGCTCTTCCCGGGCGGATCTGGTGACAGGCTTGTCCTGGCACCGCGGTTTCCCTGTCCTGGGCCAGCCTCCGCCCCCAGGGTGGTGCCTCTCCCCCACGCCAGACCCATGCTGATCCGGCTCGGCTGCGAACTGACTCTCTCCTGTTGGGCCCCCACCCCGGTGCTGGCCCTGGTGCATCCGCATGCCTCCCGGCTGGGGGATCGCCGGGGTCCCGAGCGGCTGTGGCTCAGTCCCGATCGGATCGCCGAGGTCCTCACCGACGCGGAGGGCAACCGGGCCTGCCGGTTCATGGCCTCCGCCGGCACAACCACCCTGGCCTTCGAGGTGGTGGTGGCCGATGACGGCTGCTCCGATCCCGTGGCGCCGGGGATCGGCGAGTGTCCGGTGGCGGCGCTGCCGATCGACACCTACCCCTATCTCAATCCCAGCCGTTACTGCGACACCGACCGCCTCGCCCAGGTGGCCTGGGGCCGCTTCGGCAGCGTTCCGGCGGGCTGGCAGCGCGTGCAGGCCATCTGCGACTGGGTGCATGAACAGCTCCGCTTCGACTACGGCGGCGCCCGCAGCGACAAGACCGCCCACGACGCCCTGCGGGAGGGGCATGGCGTCTGCCGAGACTTCGCCCATCTCGGCATCAGCCTCTGCCGCTGCCTCAACATCCCGGCGCGTTACTGCACCGGCTACCTGGGCTACACGGGCGTGACGCCCCAGCCGGAGCCGGTGGATTACTCCTCCTGGTTCGAGGCCTATCTGCAGGATCGCTGGTATGTCTTCGATCCCCGCCACAACGTGCCGAGAATCGGAAGGGTGCTGATCGCCCGGGGGCGGGATGCGGCGGATGTGCCGTTCCTGCGCTCCTTCGGCGACCACCAGCTCACGGGCTTCCGCGTGATCACCGAGACCCTGGCACCGACCCAGGAGGTGGCTGCCTCGCAAGCCCTGCCGGCCTGAGCTCCAGGATGCTCAGGCCCGCGATGCTCAGGCCTGGGGAGCGCGGCGGCCGATCCAGCCGCTGGCCAGCGCTGCCAGCAGGGCCGTGCCGGCCAGTCCGCCCGCCGCCAGGACCGCCACGGTCTGCAGCAGCAACAGCAGCACCCCCAGCGCCGAGAAGAACCTGATCTGGAGCCTCGCCTTGATCAGCAGCACCAGCAGCAGCAGCACCGTGGCCTTGAGCCCGGTCAGGGAGGCCGCCGTGAAGGGGCAGAGAGGACAGGGCGGAGGCGGCAGCATGGGCGCGGAAGGGGGAGGTGATTCCATCCTGACGTCCGCCCCCTGGCGGGGGGGTGCGGAGTGTGGAGAATCCCTTCGTGACGGAGCGCGGCCCCGCTGCTGGGGATCGGATCCCCCTACGCTTTCATTCCGGTCACGGCCACGGGATCCGCACGGGCATCTGCTCACCAGCACCTGCTCACCGGCATCTGCTCAGTGCCACCTGCACGCCAGCATCTCCCCACCTTCGGGGCTCCCTCCCGGCGTTTCCGCCATCTCGTCAGGGCCATGGTCTTTCTCAGGCAATGTCTTCTCAGGCTTCCAGGGGAGAGAGCGTTCCTGCGGACCGGAATTCCGCCTCACGATCAACGGCTCTGAGCGATGGGTTCTCGAATCGATGAAGCCACCTTCCTGGAGAGAGCGCTGTCCAGATTCGGAGCCAGATACGATTATTCGGAAGTGGTCTACCGGAGCTATCGCAGCCCCATCAGGATCCGCTGCAAGGATCATCCTGTCCGAGAGATCGTGATCACCCCGGAGCGACATCTCCAGACAACGGGAGGTTGCAAGTACTGCCTGAGGAACTATCGCAACCAGACACTCGAAAGGGCGCTGAGAATCGAGTGCGATCCTTCCGATCTGCCCGTGCCACGGCTGCAGGAGTCCGCGGCCTTGACGCCTCTTGCGGGCCAGATCAGTGAAGCAATGTGAGGAATCGGGTCCAGCCTCCGGGAGGCACGCACCCGACGTGTACCTTCTCGGGGCGTAGCGCAACGATTCCCATGGCCCTCCCCCTGCTCGCCGCCAAACCCCTGAGCATCAATGCGAGGGTGCCCAGTTTCACTCTCGGCAACGAGGAATCCAGCCGCCAGGTTGTTCCCGCACTTCAGACCCGCACCGACACCAAGGCTCGCCCAGGTCTGGAGGATCAGATCGAACAGGCTTACCGTCAGATCTACTTTCATGCCTTCAAGGCGGATCGCGATGTCGTGCTGGAGTCCCAGCTGCGACGCGGCCAGATCACCGTCAGGGAATTCATCCGGGGTTTGTTGCTCTCCAGGCGATTCCGCGAGGGTTTCTATAACTGCAACAGCAACTACCGGCTCGTTGAGCAACTGGTGGGAAGGGTCCTCGGGCGGCCCGTGTACGGCGATCAGGAGCGCATCTCCTACTCGATCCTGATCGCCCAGCGTGGCCTTGCCTCCCTGGTCGACACCCTCCTCGATTCCCCGGAGTATCTCGAGGCGTTCGGCAACGACACGGTGCCGTACCAGCGATCCAGGGTGCTGCCGGGCCGGCCGCATGGAGCCCTGCCCTTCAACCAGCAGGCACCCCGCTACGACGCCCGCTGGCGGGACGTCAGCCACCGCCGGGCTCCACGCGGCTCCAGTCCCTGGACTCCGGGCAGCCCCCGCCCCGCCTGGCTGAGGGATCAGCCGTCCCCCCTGGCCCGCCAGATCTGGCAGGGCGTGGTGGCCACCGGCGGGTTCCTCCTCACGGGCTTCGTGCTCTGGACGGCCGCCGCGATGCTCAGCACCGGCTGGGGCGGCTGAGGATCCTGTGATCGAAAGCACCTCGCTGGATCGGCTGGTGTGAGGCCAGCTACCGGATCGTGCTTGCCTGGGGTGGAAGCAGAAGGAGTCGGCCCCGCCGGCTCCACCGTGCTTTATGTTTTGTAAAGACCGCTTGACTTTCGGAGGCTCCATCCATGTTCACCCTTGAGAAGGCGGCTCAGATCTTTCCGGACACCCTCTCGGCCGATGCGGTGCCCGCCCTCACCGCCCGCTACGACCTGCTCAGCGCCGAGGATCAGCTCGCCCTCATCTGGTACGCCTACCTGGAGATGGGCAAGACCATCACCATCGCGGCTCCCGGTGCGGCCCGCATGCAGTTCGCCGAGCCCGTGCTCAATCGGATCAAGGCGATGTCCTTCCCCGAGCAGAGCCAGGTGATGGTCGATCTGGCCAACCGGGCCGACACCGAGATCGGCCGCACCTACGCCATCTGGTCGGTGAACATCAAGCTCGGCTTCTGGTACCAGCTGGGCGTGTGGATGGAGGAAGGGATCGTCGCTCCCATCCCCGAGGGCTACCAGCTTTCGGCCAACGCCGCGTCCGTGCTCTCCTCGCTGCGGACCATCGAGGCGGGGCAGCAGATCACGGTGCTGCGCAACTTCGTGGTCGACATGGGCTTCGATCCCGCAAAGGTGGACGGCTCCCAGCGCGTTGCCGAGCCGATCGTGCTGCCCACCGCCCCTGAGCAGCGCAGCAAGGTGTCGATCGAAGGGATCGACAACCCGACGATCCTGGCCTACATGGATCTGCTCAATGCCAACGACTTCGACCGGCTGATCGAGCTCTTCCTCCCCGACGGCGCCCTCCAGCCGCCCTTCCAGCGCCCGATCGTCGGCACCGACGCCGTGCTGCGCTTCTTCCGTGAGGACTGCCAGAACCTGAAGCTCCTGCCGGAGCGGGGCGTGAGCGAGCCCACCGAAGGGGGCTTCACCCAGATCAAGGTCACCGGCAAGGTCCAGACCCCCTGGTTCGGGGCCGGTGTCGGCATGAACGTGGCCTGGCGCTTCCTCCTGGATCCCGCCGGGAAGATCTATTTCGTGGCGATCGATCTGCTGGCCTCTCCGGCCGAACTGCTCAAGTTCGCCCGCTGATCCCATCACCAGCCGCTGCGGCGTCCTGCGTCACACCGTGAGGGCGCCCTTCGACCCGCTCCTGTCCCCGGCCCGGCAAAGTCTGGGTCGGGGCTTCTGGCTGGGGATGCTCATCTTCCTTGGCTGGTTGATCAGCCTGCTGGGCCTGCTGCTGGTGGATCTGGCCCGATGGCCTCCCCTGCTTCCGCTGCTGGCCGTGGCTCTGCGCACGTTCCTGCAGACGGGGCTGTTCATCGTCGGCCATGACGCCATGCATCGGACGCTGGTGCCGGGCCGGCGGGACCTCAACGACCGGCTCGGCCGACTGGCCTTGCAGTGCTATGCCGCCCTGCCCTACGGGCCCTGCCGGCGTCACCATCTCCGTCACCACCGCTGCCCGGGCACTGGCCGCGATCCCGACTTCCGCTCCCCCAGCGGTCAGGGGCTGGTGCTGTGGTACCTGCGGTTCATGGGCCGTTACCTTTCCGCCGCTCAGCTGATCAGGCTGCTGCTCGTGTGGGGGAGCGCGGCCGTGGCTCTCGCCTGCCTGGATCCGCTGCGGATCCTCAATCTTCCCCTGTTCTGGATCCTGCCGCTGGTGCTGAGTTCGCTGCAGCTCTTCCTGTTCGGCACCTATCTCCCCCACCGTCCCGACGGGCTCTCCAGCGAAGCCGCGGGCGATCCCGTCGCGGGCGTCAGAAGCCTGCCCTATCGCCCTTTTCTCTCCCTGCTCGCCTGCTATCACTTCGGCTACCACCGCGAGCACCATGCCTACCCGTCCGTGCCCTGGTTTCTGTTGCCAAGGGTGAGACGGCTGTTGATGTTCCGTCATGGCCCCGAAGAACGGCTCGCGCCGGCTTCGGGGCGCGCGTTAGTGTCGAAACTGGTTTGGTGAGACCCATGGGGACTGTGGTGGCGGGCTGGACGGAGCTCGAGCAGCAGATCGCTCGTCGTGCTTTCGATCAGGCCCACGCCAGAGCCGTCGCCGGGATCATCCGGGCTGTTCAGGCCCATGCCAGTCGCATCGAGTGTGCGGAGGAGTGCTGGAAACTTCACGACTTCCTGAGCATTCAGCGCCATGAGATCGAGGGACGATTCGATTTTCGTCTTCCAGGTCTGCTCTTCGTCTTCGCCAGTCTGGTGAAGGATGGCCTGCTGCAGATGGAGGAACTGGAGGGACTGGATCGGGAGAAACTCAACAAGATCGCCGCGATGTCGCGCCTGTGATGGCGCGGGCCCCTTGGCTGACCCAACCAGCCGATGGACAGCCTGAGGCGGCCATCCCCCGAATGTCCCCGTCATGGTGTTCCTGAATCCCATTCCTTCGGCCCTGTAGCCGCTTCGGCCGTGGGGACGAGGGGCTGTTCGCGACGGGGTGATGGTTGCGCGCTCCGCTCGCCCGCTTCGCGGCGATCGGCGAGCGTCGTTCCACCCTGCTGTAGGGTTGGAGAGATTCCAAGATTTCTCTCCAGCAAGCTCATCACTTTCTCGAAGGGCTGTCGAAGGATCGGTTCACAGTTCTCCAGCCTCATGACCATTTACATCGGAAATCTTTCCTTCAACGCCGAAGTGGAAGACCTCAGAAATCTTTTCGCCCAGTACGGCGAACTTCGTCAGTGCACCCTCCCGCTCGATCGGGACACTGGCCGCAAGAGGGGCTTCGCCTTCGTCGAAATGGCGAATGACGCGGATGAAACCAGGGCCATCGACGATCTCCAGGACGTGGAGTGGATGGGCCGCAGCATCCGCGTGAACAAGGCCGAACCCCGGGGTGGCGGCGGCCGCAGCCGTCACTGAGTCCGGCAGGTTGTGCTGCTCAAGGCGCACCGCACCGTCCCGGAGGCTCCGGGACGGTGTTTTTGTGGGGATGGCCCGCTGGCCTCGCCGTTCCTGTGCGTCTGGCGAAGGCTGTCTTCAGTCCGGGAGGGACGGCGGAGCGGTGCCCTCGAGTGCTTCGAGGTTGTCGGCCGCCTTCAGCCGGATCCGGTAGGAAAGGGAGGATCCCACCCCGGTGCCCCGGTAGTGGCCGCTCACCGGTGCCGCCAGGTGATGGTCCGGAGCGGCAGCGAGTACCACGTGACCATCGGCGACCGCCAGACCCAGGCTGGGGTCGAAGCCTCTCCAGCCCCCCCCGGGAAGGTAGGCCTCGGCCCAGGCATGCAGTTCGTGCTCACTCACTTCGGGGGGGTGGTGCATCGAATAGCCGCTGACGAAACGCGCCGCCAGTCCCTGGCTGCGGCAGGCCGCCACGAAGAGCATGGCGGTGTCCCGGCAGGCACCGGTGCGGCTGGCCAGGGTTTCGGCGGCCGGGGTGGGCTCACCTTCCAGCCGACCGATGTGGTGAAAGCCGTGGTGGATCTCATCGGCCATCACGCTCAGGAAGGCCGTGGCCGAACCGTCCACGCGGTCGGCGATGGCGCGGGCCCATTCGGTCACCTCCGGATCACTCCGTTCGGAATGGCAGCCGATCAGGGATCGCGCCTCGGCCACCGGATAGGTCACCGGCAGATGCTGGGCCTCCGGATGGGTCACGATCCAGTCGAAGGGATTGCTGCGGAGCGTTTCCACCAGCATGTCCACCGCGATCACCAGGTGGTCCCGCTTCTCCTGGAACCAGGCGACCAGGGCGTCGGTGCCGTCGGGCTCGAGCACCCGGGTCAGTCCCGTCGCCGGCTCCACCAGCGTCAGGCGGTGCTCCAGCAACCGCTGACTGCCGTCCTGGCGCGGCATCAGCCGCAGGGTCATGGGCTCGAGGAAAACGGGCCGCTCGTAGGCGTAGGTGAGCTGGTGCCGGATCCGGAAATACATCGCTCAGCCCATGGCTTCGCGCAGGGCATCCTTGAGCGTGTCCTCGATGAAGGCGTCGTCGAGAACGTAGGCGCGCAGGGGTTCCTGTCCCAGGTCCTCGACGAGGGGGAAGAAGCGCACGGAGAACCAGGCCTTGAACAGCTCCAGGCTGCGAGGCTGGGGCCAGCGGCTGCGGTCGCGGCACCAGAGATCCAGTTCGGCAGCGAAGATCTGTCCGTAGCTGTCGAGCAGTCTGTCCTCGGCCTCCTGCTCGCTGTCGTAGGTGGGGATCAGGTACAGGCTGTGGTCCTCACCCAGCCCTTCCATGTCCTCGCGGGTCCAGAAGGGCCGTGTCCAGTCCACCATCGGCTGCCGGGGGGCCACCGCGATCGCACAGCGGTTGAGGACGGCCATCGATGGCAGTTCAGTGGCTGAGCGAACGCTAGCGAGACGCTGGCGGGGGGCATGCGTGAAATCAGGGATCCCGCGCCTCAACGGGTGATGTCACCGCGCGGCATCGGTGGGGGCAACCGCAACAGTCCTGCATCCGGTTGTTGCCATCCCCGCACGGGTCTCTCCACGATGGACATGACGCCTCCCCGCGTCGGGTCATCCCCTCCCGCCACCAGCCATGCCCGAGTGCCGGACCAGCCTTCGTCCCCGAGGTCGCCATGCAGGGAACCTCCCCTCCGGCCGCGGGTCCCGGGCCGGAGGAATCCTGGCTGTCCTGGCACTGGCCGGGCTGCTTTCCGCCCCGCCCGCCGGCGCCGCCCAGGATCCTGCCGCGACCACCAAGGTGCTCTACACCCTCTCCACCACCTGCAGCGTGCGGGGAGCCGCTCCGGTGCCCTGCACCGTGGAAGCACTCGATGAAGACGGGGCCACCCTGTATCGCCACCGCATCGGCACCAGCATCGAAACCGTCCGCATCACCGACGATCCGGTGAGGATGGCGATCTGGGCGCAGGACGCGAAGGAATGGCGTCCCTTGCGTGGCGCGGCAGCGCGGTTCTCCACCAACACGATCTGCTTCAACGGCAAGGATCTCTGCGTGGTCAACCCCAACTACCTGAACAGCGTTCGGCAGGACCGCTCCAACACCCGCCTTCAGGGACGTGATCTGGTGATGGTCCACTTCGGCAGCGACGGCCGGGTGGATGCCAGTTGCTACGACGCTGCCTGTGCGCTGCTGCTGAAATGAAGATCCTTGCTGGAACCGCCCTGCTGATGGCCGGTGCGCTCCTCAGCCCGGCCGCGGCGGCGTTGGCCCTCGAGACCTCCCTGTCCCCGGCGACCCCTTCGCTCATCGCCCGCGGCGGCGGCGGTGGCCGAGGTGGTGGCGGCGGCGGTGGCCGGGTCGGAGGTGGTGGCGGAGCCGGCAGAGCCGGTGGCGGGGGGGGCGCACGCATGGGCGGGGCCCCGATGGGTCGCAGCGGTTTTCAGGGCTCCGGCGGTGCCGGTGGTCTCAACCGGGGGGCCACGCGTCCCGCCGGCGGCTGGAGCACAGGCGGTGCGGGCGGGGTCGGTCGCCCTTCCCTGGATCGACCGGCGACGCGGCCCGGGGTCGGCGTGGGTGGCCCGGGGCCGATCGGTGCCGGCCGTCCGGGTGGCATCGGCACCCCCGGTAGGCCCGGCGGGATCGGCACGCCCGGCAGCGTCGGCACTCCCGGCCGTCCGGGCGGCATCGGTACGCCTGGTGTCGGCAGGCCGGGATCCGGGGTGGGCAGCATCGACCGCAACGTCAACCGGAACGTCAGTCGCAACGTCAACCCCAACTGGAACCGCAACGTCAACGTCAACGCCCTGGTCACCCGGCCGGGCTGGGCACGACCCGGCTGGGGGGTGGCCCGACCCTGGAACCATGGCTGGTACGGCGGCTGGGCCAGCCCGCCCTGGGGCTGGTGGGGAGCCAGGGCCGCCGCCTGGGGGGTGGGCACCCTGGCCACCGCCGCGATCATCAACAGTGCGGTCGATGCCGCCGTGAACAGCGACCAGACCACCATCGTGGTGCCGAACACGAGCTATGAACTGCTCTATGGCACGGTCCAGCCCTCCGGTGCCTCAGCGATCTCCTTCGCCGTCAGCGCCGATGGCAGCACGTACCAGCTTTCAGCGGACTGCGGCTCCGGCCTGCTGAATGGCCAGGAGCCGCAGACGGCCGAGGAAGCGGAACTGCTCAACGCCGCCTGTCAGGTGGCGTTCGGCACCGCCACCTGATTCCCTTCGTCCTCACCAGGGCAGCGGCGCCCGCTGTGCCCCGATGCTGCAGCCCATCTGCTGGCCGAGCAGGGCTCCCAGGGGCACCGCCCAGGTCCGTCCGTCCTGGCGGGAAGCCGCGTAGCCGATGCCTCCGCCGATGATGCCGCCCACCAGTCGCCCCACGTTGCAGCGCTGGGCGGTCTGGGCCTGAATGTAGTCGGGATCCGCCGGCACGTTCGCCCGGTAGCGGTTGGTGTCGTAATCGGCGAGGTAGCCGCCGCCGTAGCCGTCGCCGTAGGAGGAGGGACTGGGCAGGGCCGGCAGGGGATAGGGCACGCGCCGCGTCTGGACGGGTGCCGGTTGGCCGTAGGGCTGGTTCCACGGGCCGGCCCAGGCCTCGAGCGGAGCGGTCAGCAGTCCGAGGGCCCCGGTGGAACCCAGCAGGACCGCAAGCCGTCGGGAACCGTGGGAGAGGAAGGTCTTCATGGCTGTTCGCGTGGTGAGGAGCGACCCCTGGTTCGGGGATGGCTTCAATCAAGCCAGGCGATGTGACCGATCCGTGAATGGCTTCCGCCGATGTCCGACAGGATGCGACTCGCCGATTGCATCGGCTGTGACATCGCCTCTGGCCAGATCGCTCCGTCCTTGCCAGGGTGATCGGCAGGGCGGGAGAACGCGATGAGCTGGAGCGAACTGGAGCGCCTCGTCGAGGAGGCCGAGTCCGATGAGGTGATCCGTCGCGGCCTGCGCCATTGCCGCTCCAGCCCGGAGCTCCTCCTGGCGGCCCGACGTCTTGGTTTCCGCGTCACGCGCGTGGATCTTCTGCGGGCCTGGCAGCTGCATCAGCGGGGGAACGGCCTGGCCCCCGGCGCCGCGGGGGGGGCACCGCCGACGCAGCAGCGTCCTTCCGGCTGATCGCCCCCGGGATGCATCGGCCGGTGACCAGCGGGGGAGGTCATCGGTAGACCAGCACCGGACAGCTGGACTGGATCAGCACCCGCTGGGTTTCGCTGCCGATCAGCAGTCCCACCAGTCCCCGACGGCCATGGGAGGCCATCAGGATCAGATCGCAGCCGAGCCGTTTGGCCGCCTCGACGATGGCCTGGTGGGGCAGGTCGCTCATGACCCGCTCGGCGTCGGCGCTCACCCCCGCCTCCTTCGCCACCGCCAGGGCTTCCTCGAGGATGCGCTCCACGTCCTTGTGGCTGGCGCTCATCAGCGCGTCCATGGTCGAGGCGTCGAGCATTTCCCCCAGTCCCACCACCTGCACCGGCACGCTCGCCTGGGCATGGAAGAAGGTGATCCGGGCCCCGAGGGCGGCGGCCAGGGCCACGGCATGGCGCACGGCCGCCATCGAGAGATCGGAGCCGTCGCTGGGCACCAGCAGGTGGGTGTAGGGCATGGGGGGGGCGCGGCTGAGTCCTGTCTAGTCATGGCCCCGGATCCATGCAGCGGCCCCAGAACGCCGGGGACATGCCCACGGCCTGGCGCCCGCGACACACGGCCGATCCCACCAGAATCGGTGCCATGACAAGCACCGCCTGGCAGGGACACTGGTACCCCGTGACCTACCTGCGCGATCTGGATCGCACCAGGCCCGCCGCCTTCACACTGCTCGAGCAGGACCTGGTTCTCTGGTGGGATGGCGCAGGCCAGTCCTGGCGCGCCTTCGCCGACGTCTGCCCGCACCGGCTCGTGCCCCTGAGCCAGGGCCGTCTCAACGGGGCTGGCGAGCTCGAGTGCCCCTACCACGGCTGGAGCTTCGCCGGCGACGGTCGCTGCACTGCCATTCCCCAGGCGGCGGCAGGGGCCTCCCCCAGCCCAGGGCGATCGGCCTGCCGGGCCTACGCCACCGCCGAGGCGCAGGGGCTGCTGTTCGTCTTCGCCGGAGAGGCGTCCGAGGCAGCGGCCGTGTCCCTGCCCCTGGTGCCGCTGCTGGAGGAACCCGGCTGGTGCGTGCAGGACACCTTCCGGGATCTGCCGATGGACGCTCTCACCCTGCTGGAGAACGTCCTCGACGTGAGCCATGTGCCCTTCACCCACCACCGCACCGTGGGCCGGCGGGAGAACGCCGCTCCTGTGGAGGCATCGATCACGAGTGCCGGCCCCCAGGGGTTCACCGCCCTGTGGGAGGAGGGGCCCCGTCGGGGCAGGCTCGGCAGCCAGCACACCACCTTCGCCGCCCCCGCCCTGATGTGGCACGACCTGACGGCGCCGGGCTTCGCCCGCATCCTCACGGTCGTCTATGCAACGCCGATCCGGCGGGGGGAGTGCCGCCTGTTCGCCCGCTTCCCCTTCCTGTTCCAGTCGCGGCTGCCCTCGCTGCTGCTGGGTCTGCGACCCCGCTGGCTGCAGCACATCGCCAACCACACCGTGCTCGAGGACGACCAGGTCTTCCTGCACTGGCAGGAGCGGGTGCTGGAACGCCGCGGCCGCAGCGGGGCGGCCGAACGGGCCTTCTTCCTGGCCACCGGTGCGGATGTCTACGTGAAGGCCCTGCACGACTGGGTCAATCGCTTCGCGGGGGATCCCTTCCCCGATGCGCCGCTGCCGCCCCGCCTCGAGCTGGAGGCCCTGATGGACCGCTGGCACAGCCACACCCGCCATTGCGCCGCCTGCGGCGGAGCGCTGCGTGGCATCCGCCGCTGGCGGCCCCTGGTGTCGGCGCTTCCCTGGCTGGCCCTGCTGGGCATCGCCTGGTGGCACAGCCTCCCGGTGCTGGTGGGTGGGGTGGGGCTGGCAGCGGCCTCGGTGCTGCTGCGGCGCAGGCTGGATCTCTGGGAGCAGCGGTTGCTGGCCGGTGAGGGCCTGCCACCCCGCAACCGACCCGAGCGGGCTGGGGCGGCGGGCTGAGGCAGCCCTCCGCCGGCTCGATCAGCCTTTCCAGCCGGCCATATGGGAGGCGGCCCGCGAACGGACCAAGGAGCGGGCCGTGGCGAGCGCGGGGGAGAGATTGGTCGAGCTGAATGGGGGCAGGGGGCGGCGCCGCAGCCAGGCGCCCCAGCGGAACTCGTGGAAGGGGATCAGGGGGGCCGGATCGATCCGGCCCTCCTTCTTCAGCCTCCAGACCAGGCTGCGGTAGGGATCGTCCTGAAGCTCGCCCAGCCGGGCCGGGAGGGCGCTGGGGGGCAGGGGTCCCAGACCTCGGCCGTCATAGAGGTAAAGCCAGCCCCGCGTCTGCAGCTCGGCCAGCACCGCCGGCGGTTCGGCCCCCGGCAGATCCAGCACCAGATAGCCGTAGGCCATGGCGCCTGGATCCAGCTCGATCAGGCCCCGCAGGCGGTGATGACGGTCGATCATCCAGAGACGGCCGCCTTCACCGCGGGCCAGAGGCACCGGCTTGCCGCGCAGGTAGCGGAGCCTCTGCTCCGGGGTCTCGCGCGAGAAATCCAGCTGACGGCTGCGCACCTCCGCCAGCCCCACGCACATCTGGGTGGGATGCAGATCGGCGACGGACACCCTGAGCAGATCTTCCCCCGGCCCGGGAGGGGAAGGGGCCGGTAGGGGGGAAGGTGCAGGCTCATGGGTGCCGGTGCGTCGGCCCCATCCTGACGGCTGTGCGAGCTGCGGGCTTCCGGAGGATCAGCCCTGGGAGAGGAGGGTTCCCAGGCCGATCTGGTGCAGGATGCCCTGGCCGGTGAGGGCTTCGGTGAGCACGCCGATCACGAAGCCGAGCATGGCGGCTCGGCCGTTGAAGCGCTCGGCGGCCTGCAGCTGCTCGGCGTGGATCTGGGCGGTGGCGGTGCTCTGGAACCAGGTGTCCTCGAATTTCGTGGTGTTGGCCATGGATCGGCAGGCGGTTCGCCCGGAACGGTTGGCTTCTCAATGTAACAAAACAATGCAACGGCTTGACGGCCTGGAGGCTCGCCCCTCTTCCTTTCCCTGGGCTTGGCAGGCCCTGCGTCGGCTCCGGGAATAGGGTCGTCCCACGCGCAGAGCTCCATGACCCCCGCCCCTGGCGCCGCCCTTTCCCCTGTGGGACCCCACGGCCCGATCGGTGTGCTGGTCTGCGGCCATGGCAGCCGAAACCGGCTGGCGGTGGCCGAGTTCGCCTCCCTGGCCCACCAGCTGCAGCACCATCTCGCCCCCGTGCCGGTGGAGTACGGCTACCTGGAATTCGCCCGGCCGATCCTGCGCGACGGGCTCGAGGCCCTGCGACGGCGCAGCGTCCGCCATGTGCTGGCGGTGCCAGCGATGCTCTTCGCCGCCGGGCACGCCAAGAACGACATCCCCTCGGTGCTGAACACCTATGCCGCCGAGACCGGACTGCGCATCGACTACGGCCGGGAGCTCGGGGTCGACCTGAAGATGATCCAGGCCGCCGGCGCCCGCCTCCGGGCCTGCCTGGAGGCCGCCGATGCGGCCGCTCTGGCCGCCGGCCGCAGCCCCGTGCCCCTGCACGACACCCTGCTGGCGGTGGTGGGGCGCGGCTCCTCGGACCCGGACGCCAACTCCAACGTGTCAAAGGTGACCCGGATGCTGGTGGAAGGCTTCGGCTTCGGCTGGGGTGAAACCCTCTATTCCGGCGTCACCTTCCCCCTGGTGGAACCAGGCCTCCGCCAGGCCGTCAAGCTCGGCCACCGTCGCATCATCGTCTTTCCCTATTTCCTCTTCTCCGGGGTTCTGGTGAGCCGGATCCGGCAGCACAGCGAGCGGGTGGCCGCCGACCATCCCGAGGTGGAGATGCTCCAGGCGGACTATCTCGGCGACCATCCGCTGGTGCTGGAGACCTTCCGGGAGCGGATCGGGGAGGTGCTGGGCGGCGAGGTGAACATGAACTGCTCGCTCTGCAAGTACCGGGCCCAGGTGCTGGGCTTCGAGCGGGAGGTGGGCATGCCCCAGCACAGCCACCACCATCACGTGGAGGGGCTGGTGGAGAGCTGCAACCTCTGCGAACGGGAGTGCACCGGCGCCTGCCAGCCCGATGGGGTGCCCCTGCCCGTGGCTGGCTCCGGTGCCGGGCAGGGAGAGCCTGGCCATCACCATCACCACCACCCGATCTACCCCCACGCCGACCATCCGCTGGGGCCCACGACCCTGCGGCGTCCCGCCGGCTGACGGCCGGCCCCGCGCGCCTCCGACAGGGCGTCTCTCATCTCGGGACTCGGAAGACTTGCACAGATCAGACCATTAAATATTTCAGCACTTTCCCCATGCCACAAAGGTTTTCCCCCGAATCCCGGGGGGTTTTCCCCAGATCCGAGGGGTGCCGTGATGCTGGCGTCACAGTGCTGGGGAAAGCAGCCGATTGCTCGGATCGCTCTTGACAGTTCCCGGGGCCGGGCCTCGGCGGCGCCGAAGCCCACTCACCTGGCGGTCCCGGCCCAGTCGCGGCAAGGGTTGTGGCGCCTTCCGGCAGGTGTTGACTGCTTCGGAGCTGGCCTTTGACGTCCTGGGTGGCCTGTGGCGTACTGGGCACACCCTCCATCGACTTCCAGGCGCATGACCAAGGATCCGCGGACCCCGGGCAGCAGCATCGGTGCCGTCAGCTCCGGTGCCTGTGCCAGCGTCAGCCTCGAGGCCGAGGTGCCCGAGGTGCTGTTCGACGGCATGCGGGACTTCATCCGCGCCCATCCCCACTGGGATCAGTACAGCGTGATCACCTCCGCTCTGGCCGGGTTCCTCTTCCAGAACGGCTGCCAGGAACCGAGTGTCTCCGAGCACTACCTCGACGGTCTGTTCCAGAGGCCCTGAGCGGGCCGTCCGGGGCAAGGAACCAGGGACCAATAAAAAGCGAGGGTGCCACCCCTCGCTCGTGATGTTTCTCCCTTGCCCGACCCTGGAAAGGTCGCTTCCCGATTGTGCGCAGAGTCCTCGGGATGGATTGTGGTCGTTGACACCGCCACCCCTTTCCCGTGAGAGCTTCCTGACGCGAGGCCGACCGGCCGGTTCAGCCCTCTCCACGCCGCATCCGAGCCACCGCAGCCTCACAGGCCCGCCAGGTGATCGCCATCTCCGTGAGCGTGGGGCTCTGCCAGCCGGCACTGGGCCAGCAGGCTCCGTCGGTGACGAGCACGTTGGCGGCCCCCCAGCATCGGTTCCAGGGATTCAGCACCCCCCCTTCGGGGGTCGCGGCCATCCGGGCTCCGCCCAGTTCGTGGATGTAATACCCCGGTGGCGGCGGCTCCGGCAGAACCGCCGGGCTGCTGCGGATCCAGGGCTCCAGCAGGGGCAGCACGAACAACTCCTCGATGGGCCGGATGCGTCCGCCGGCGGCGGCCACCACCACGTTCATGCGGGCCTGCATGTGGGCCATCATGGCGTGCTCGTTCGCCCCCCAGCGGCAGTCGATGTGGGGGATGGGCAGGCCCCAGGCGTCGGTGCGGGAGGGATCGAGGCG
Organism: Cyanobium sp. CACIAM 14; assembly: GCA_000708525.1. GTDB lineage: Bacteria > Cyanobacteriota > Cyanobacteriia > PCC-6307 > Cyanobiaceae > Cyanobium. Next base: position 16,879 of record JMRP01000031.1, on the reverse strand, counting down.
CACCTGGTTCTCCGGCCGCGGCAGCACCTCGCCGTGCCCGATCAGGAAGCCCACCGCCTCCCCGGGGCGGCGCCTCAGGGGGCCCGGCGGATCGAAGCGCTGCAGGGCCGTCCAGATCCCATAGCCCCGCAGGAAGCCCTCCCGGCTGCTCTCGTCCAGGTTCACCGTGTTGGGGATGAAGCAACTGCCAGCCCCGGAGAGCTCGGCCGGTTGCGCCGGAGCTTCGATCCCCGGGATCGAGAAGAAGCGGCTGCTGGAGATGTGATCCATCAGGAAGCGGCCCAGGCTGCCGGAGGGATCGCTCAGGCCGCCGGAACGGACGCTGTCGCTCGAGTGCAGCAGCAGGCGCACGGTCTCGATCGTGGAGGCGCAGAGCACCACCAGCGGGGCGCTGATCCGTTCCCGCCGGCCGCTGCCTGCGTCCACCAGCACCACCGCCTCGGCCCGGCCTTGGTGCTGGTCCATCTCCAGATGGCTCACCACGGCCCCGCTGCGCAGCCGCACCCGGCCGGTGGCCAGCGCCCGCGCCAGGGTCAGGCCCTGGGCGCTGGAGCGGGGCCAGGGGGTGGCCGGTGTGGGCCGGTGCAGCGCGAAGCCGCGGGAGTGGATCAGTGGCAGGCCCAGCTCCCGGCCGATCGCCGCCTGCAGATGCCGCTCGCCCGGGGTGAAGGGCAGGGGCGGCAGGAACCGGCCGTCCGGCAGCTGGGGCAGGCCGTCCCGGTGGCCATGGACCCCCAGCAGGGTCTCCAGCCGGTCGTAGTACGGCGCCAGCTCGCGGCTGCCGATGGGCCAGGCGGGGCCATGACCGTCCTGGCGGGCGGCGTGGAACTCGGCGTCCGAGAGCCGCAGGGTGATGCCCCCCCAGGTGAGGCTCTTGCCGCCCACCTGGCGCCCTCGCGTCCATAGGAACGGGGCCTCCTCGGGGGTGCTGTAGGGGTTGCGGCGCTCGTCGACGAACAGCTCGGGGTTGTGCTTCCAGAAGCCGGGGTGATGGCGCTGCAGCCGCTGGCGGCCGCTGCTCAGATGGGCCAGCCGGCGCAGGCTGTTCAGGGGCTCCCCGCCGAGGGCGCGCCGGGAGGAGAGCTCCGGACCCGCCTCCAGCACCAGCACCTTCAGGCCCGCTTCCGCCAGCACCATGGCCGCCACCGAGCCGTTGGCTCCGGCCCCCACCACCACCGCGTCCCAGGGAGTCTCGCTGCCGGAGGCGGGCGATGGGGCGTGGGCCATGGGCAGAGCGGGCAACGCTCGCATCATGCTGGAAGAGTTCGTTCTCTCCCCCGGAGCCCGCTCCCCTCACCGCTGCGGCCTGAGGTCCTCGATCAGCCGGCAGCAGGTCGCCACGTCGTCGGCGGTCTGCACCGTGGGCGACAGAGAGCGGAAGAACGTGGGCCAGGGTTCCGGTGCCGCCAGCAGGATCAGGGGCCGGCCGGCGTTGAGGGCCAGGGCCGCCTCCGAGGCGGTGCCAGGGCCGCCGCCGCCGCAGACCACTACCACATCGGAGCTGAGCACGTTGATCACGTTGCGGCCGTGGCCCATCCCGGTGAACACCGCCAGGTCCAGTTCCGCCGTGGCACGGCCGGCGGGGCCGCTGCCGTCGCCGGGGAGCACACCGATCACCAGATGGCCCGGCACCTCCATGGCAGCGGCGCTGACGGCGGCCATCACCCCCCGGGGGCGGCCGCCGCTGAGCAGGGCCCAGCCCCTCCGGCTGATCTCCCGGCCCAGCCCCCCGGCAAGGGCGATGGCCTCCAGGCTGGCGGCATCACCGCCGCCCATCACCCCCACCAGCCAGCGCCGGGCATGGGTCATCGGCTCAGCGGCCCCGGCGGGGGCAGCGCTGGCGCAGGGCCGCCAGCAGCTTCGGCACCGCATCCGGCTGTCCCTGCAGGGCGAAGGCCTCCTGCTCCGCCGCTTTGTTGCCGTGGTACGCGGTGGTGAGGATCCCGCCGATCTCCTGGCGAACCACCGGTGCCAGGGGCAGCTTCCAGCCCAGGGGAGCCACGATCCCCGCCGGACAGCTCTGTACCGCGTGGGTCGCTTCATGCAGGAAGGTGGGACGGGCGATGCCGAGTTCGAACGAGATCGGGGCCACCCAGATCCGGTTCTGGCGCGCCTCGAAGAACCCGTAGATGCCCAGCACCGGCGGGACGGCCAGCCTCACTTCGAACCCGTGCTGCCGCAGTTCCCGCACCAGGGGCTTCAGATCGGACGGCAGGGCGTTGAGGGGAAGCGGCGTGAGCGGGGATGCGGCCACCAGGGCGAGGGCGCCGGCCACGGAGTGCGTCATGGCCACCAGCATCGCCACGGAGGGGGGAGTCAGCCAGCCGCCTCAAGGGCGCCACCTTCGGCAACCTATGGCTGCGGCCAATCATCGATGGCCCAAGGGCCGAGGTCCATGCAAGAAACCCCCGGCCGAAGCCGGGGGTCTGTAGTCCCTGGAAAGGGAAAGGACATTGGTGGCGGGGAGGAGATTTGAACTCCTGACCTTCGGGTTATGAGCCCGACGAGCTACCAGACTGCTCTACCCCGCGTCGCACTTAGGAATCTTATCAGCCGATGCGCCCGCCCCAGGACGAACCGCCCTGCGGGGACTCAGTCGAAGCGCAGCTCACCGATCACCTCCAGGCGCAGATGGGAGGCCGGTGCCAGGTAGCGCTGGCGCAACTCCTCCAGGGTGGAGGGGGTGAGCCATTCCAGCTGTTCCAGCAGATGCAGGGCCACGGCCTGCTTGGCGCGACGGGCCCCGTCCTCCACCTTGATGGCCACCCCCATCCCCTCGCCCACCCGGCTCAGGCACTGGATCCCCTCGGCACCTCCCTTGCTCAGCACCTGGCCATGTGCCAGCCGCATCAGTTCGGTGTCGAACTGGCCTTCGCCGGCGATCAGCTCCGGGTGGGCGAGCATGGCGCGGCTGAGCCGCTCCAGGTCGGCCTGCTCACCGCCGCCGAGATGGGCGAACAGCAGGGCCATCTGGGCCAGCTGCAGCTGCAGGGTGGGCGCCCCGCAGTCGTCGGTGGCGGTGATCAGCTCGGCCCCGGGTAGTCCCAGCAGCTCGCCGACCCGCTTGAGCACCTCCTGCTGCAGGGGATGGTCGCTCTGCAGGTAGCTCTCGAGGGGCCAGTGCATCTGCCGGCAGGCCGCCAGGAAGGCGGCGTGCTTGCCGGAGCAGTTGTGTTCCAGGGGGCTGCTGGCTCCCTCGGGGACCGGGCACTGGAGCTGCTCGGTGTCGAGTTCGGCGCCCCAGAGCAGCTTGAAGGCCTCGCGGGCATGCAGGGCGGTGCCGGCATGGGAGGCACAGGCGATCGCCAGGCCCCGCTCCCCCGCCCCGATTCGATCGGCCGCGCCGCTGGCCACGAAGACCGTGGCCTGGAAGGGCTTGAGCGCCGAGCGCACGAAACTCAGCTGCTGGGGGTCGCCGGCGCGCATCAGCACCCGTCCGCGCTGGTCGCAGACCACCGCATGCACCCGGTGCCGCGATTCGACCAGACCCTGGCGCAGCAGGCGGACCTCCAGGGGGGGGATGCCGGGACGCCCGGAGCCGGCGAAGCTGGAGGACAGGGTCATGGTGGGCGGGGACGCTGCGAAGGACCGACGTCAGAGAGCCTGGCAGAGCCCCGTGCCGAGCAGCAGCAGGCCGGTCGCGACGGCGATGGCCCGCCGCAGACGGGCCAGCACCGGCTGCACCTGGTGGCGGGCCACCAGCAGATCCTGCTGGCGCCAGCTGATCGGTTTCTCCCACACCTGACCGTCGTACCAGCCCGATTCCTCGTACTCGACCCGCTCCGCCAGCAGTCGCCTGTGCACGTAGGTCCAGCCCAGCCACTGGCGCAGCAGCAGGAACAGCGGCAGGAGCAGGGCGGCGGCCGCCGCCGCGATCGCCAGCCGGGGCGGATCGTGGTTCAGGGGGATGCTGCCGCCCGCCACCAGCAACGTCAGGGGCAGGCCGCCCAGCCAGCTGAAGGTGAGGGCGCGCCAGAGTCCGGCGGCGTCACCGGCGGGCCAGGCGAAGAACCAGGAGCAGGTCAGCTGCGCGTACTCCTGCAGAGGGCGCTGGGCAGGCGGCACCGGGCAGGGGGTGTCCTGGCCGGGGAGCCTGGGAATGCCTGAGGCCATCGGTGCCGTCCTCAGCCGCCCCCCAGCGGGCCGGTCCCGGGAGCAGCGCTCATCTCGGCGGGACGGCCGAGGTACCGCTCCTGTTCGCCATGACCCCAGAAGGACTCCAGGTCGTAGAAGCTGCGTTCCTGGGGCGTGAGCACGTGGACGATGAGCTCGCCGTAGTCGAGCAGGATCCAGCGACCCTCGCTCTGCCCCTCGCGCCGCAGGGGCAGCCGCTGGGCGTCGGCTTCGAGCCGCTCCTCGACGGAGCGGGCGATGGCCCTCACCTGGACGTCGCTCAGGCCGCTGCAGATCACGAACCAGTCAGCCAGGGACGAGACCTCGTCGACCCGGATCAGGCGGATGTCGACCGCCTTGCGGTCGTCGCAGGCCTCGGCCGCGAGCAGGGCGAGGTCGCGACTATCCATACACGTTCTCGCTGGTCACCGACTGGCGTGACCCCTGCTGCTGGGCCATCTCGGCGCGGGCCTTGCCGGCGCTCTTCCGCAGCGCCTCCAGGCGGTCTTCGTAGAAGGAGCGGCGCCGCTTCTTGCGGGTCTGCTCCACCAGCTCCTTGAGGGCACCGCCGAGGCTCTTGTAGGCGTTTGGGACGCTGTAGCCGAAGCGGCAGGCCAGATCGATCGCCCGCTCGTCGGCCAGGATCGCGTCCTGCAGGCGCTTCTCGGAGTTGTTCTTGAGATAGAGGCGGTAACCGGCGAATCCCGAGAGCCCCAGAGCCATCAGCAGCAGCAGGCCGTCCTGCACCCACAGCTCGCCGATGGCACCGCCCAGACCGATCGCCAGCGCCGCCATCTCCCAGCCGTCCCGGGGGATCGCGTCGTTCTGGATGCGGCCCACCTCATGCCAGAAGAGGAGGTTGCGGTGATCCAGGGCCAGGGCGTCCCATTTCTCCAGATCCACCTGGATCTCCACCTCGTCGCGGCCGATCTCCTCGATGGTGATCAGGGGAGGGTCGGCGGAGGCGGCGGCTTCCACGAACACCCAGCTCTGCATCTCAGGGGGCAGCAACCCCTTCAGGCGCTGGAGTTCGCTCATCGGCGGGATCTCGGGCGAAGGTATCCGCTCAGATTAGCGATGGCCTGAAGGACCGGGGCCGCCGCGGGGGCCGGTGGGGACGTCGACCGTGAGAGGCTGGGCGGGTTTGCCCAGCTGAATCCCATGCCCCGCCGCACGGATCTGAGGCGCATCCTGCTGCTGGGGTCGGGGCCGATCGTGATCGGCCAGGCCTGCGAGTTCGACTATTCCGGCACCCAGGCCTGCAAGGCCCTGAGGGCCGAGGGCTACGAGGTGGTGCTGGTGAACTCCAACCCGGCCTCGATCATGACCGATCCGGATCTGGCCGATCGCACCTACATCGAGCCCCTCACCCCCGAGGTGGTGGCCCGGGTGATCGAGAAGGAGCGTCCCGATGCCCTGCTGCCCACCATGGGCGGCCAGACCGCCCTCAACCTGGCGGTCGCGCTGGCGGAGGACGGCACCCTGGCCCGCCATGGCGTCGAGCTGATCGGCGCCAACCTGGAGGCGATCCGCAAGGCGGAGGACCGGCTGCTGTTCAAGGAGGCGATGGCGCGCATCGGCGTGGCCGTCTGCCCCTCCGGCATCGCCAACGATCTGGAGGAGGCCCTGCGGGTGGGGGACCGGATCGGCACCTACCCACGGATCATCCGCCCCGCCTTCACCCTGGGAGGCTCCGGGGGCGGCATCGCCTACAACCCCGAGGAATTCCAGGCGCTCTGCAAGAGCGGCCTGGAGGCCAGCCCCGTCTCCCAGATCCTGATCGAGCAGTCACTGCTGGGCTGGAAGGAGTTCGAGCTGGAGGTGATGCGCGACAGCGCCGACAACGTGGTGATCGTCTGCTCGATCGAGAACCTCGACCCGATGGGCGTCCACACGGGCGACTCGATCACCGTCGCCCCCGCCCAGACCCTCACCGACCGGGAGTATCAGCGCCTGCGCGACCAGTCCATCGCCATCATCCGGGAGATCGGTGTCGACACCGGCGGCAGCAACATCCAGTTCGCCGTCAACCCCGCCAACGGCGACGTGGTGGTGATCGAGATGAACCCACGGGTCAGCCGCAGTTCGGCCCTGGCCAGCAAGGCCACCGGCTTCCCGATCGCCAAGATCGCCGCCCGGCTGGCGGTGGGCTACAGCCTCGACGAGATCGTCAACGACATCACCGGGGCCACTCCGGCCTGCTTCGAGCCCACGATCGACTACGTCGTCACCAAGATCCCCCGCTTCGCCTTCGAGAAGTTCCGCGGCACCCCGGCGGTGCTCACCACCTCGATGAAGTCGGTGGGGGAGGCGATGGCCATCGGCCGCTGCTTCGAGGAATCCTTCCAGAAGGCCCTGCGCTCCCTGGAGACCGGCCATGCGGGCTGGGGCTGTGACCGACACGACTCTGCCATCGACCCCGCCGACCTGGAGCGCCTGCTGCGCACCCCCTCCCCCGACCGGATCCACGCCGTGCGCGCCGCGATGCTGGCCGGCCGCAGCGACGAGGAGATCCACCGGCTCAGTGCCATCGATCCCTGGTTCCTGGCCAAGCTGCGCCGGATCCTGGCGATCGAGGCGGAGCTGCTGCGGGGGCGGTCCCTGGAGCAGCTCGACGCCGACGCCTTCCTCACCCTCAAGCAGGCCGGCTTCTCCGACCGGCAGATCGCCTGGGCCACCGGCAGCGACGAGCTGAGCGTGCGCCGCCGCCGCCAGGGTCTGGGGGTGCAGGCGGTCTTCAAGACAGTCGACACCTGCGCCGCGGAGTTCGCCTCCTCCACCCCCTACCACTACGCCACCTACGAACGGCCGCTGGAGCGGCTCGAAGCGGACGGCACCCTCACGGTGCTCCCTGCCGAGAACGAGGTGACCCCTGAGACCCGCCGCAAGGTGATGATCCTGGGGGGCGGGCCCAACCGCATCGGCCAGGGCATCGAGTTCGACTATTGCTGCTGCCACGCCTCCTTCGCCCTTCGGGAGGCCGGCTTCGCCACCGTCATGGTGAACAGCAATCCGGAAACGGTCTCCACCGACTACGACACCAGCGACCGGCTCTACTTCGAGCCCCTCACCCTCGAAGACGTGCTCAACGTGATCGAGGCGGAAAGGCCCGAAGGGGTGATCGTGCAGTTCGGCGGCCAGACCCCCCTGAAACTGGCGCTCCCCCTGCTGCGCTGGCTGGCCACCCCGGAGGGGCTCGCCACCGGCACGCGGCTCTGGGGCACCTCGCCGGAATCGATCGATCGGGCGGAGGACCGGGAGCAGTTCGAGGCGATCCTGCGGCGGCTCGAGATCCGCCAGCCCCGCAATGGCCTGGCCCGTACCGACGCCGAAGCCCGCGCCGTGGCCGCGGCGGTGGGTTACCCCGTGGTGGTGCGCCCCAGCTACGTGCTGGGCGGGCGGGCCATGGAGGTGGTGTTCGACGAGGAGGAACTCAACCGCTACATGGCGGAGGCGGTGCAGGTCGAGCCCGACCACCCGGTGCTGATCGACCAGTACCTGGAGAACGCCATCGAGGTGGATGTGGACGCCCTCTGCGACCGCCAGGGAACGGTGGTGATCGGCGGGCTGATGGAGCACATCGAACCGGCCGGGATCCACTCGGGCGACTCCGCCTGCGCCCTGCCCTCGGTGTCCCTGGGGCCCGAGGCGCTGGCCACCATCCGCCGCTGGAGCACCGAGCTGGCCCTGGCCCTCGAGGTGTGCGGCCTGATCAACCTGCAGTTCGCCGTCCAGGTGGACGGGGCCGGCAATGAGACCGTGTTCATCATCGAGGCCAACCCGCGGGCGTCGCGCACCGTGCCCTTCGTGGCCAAGGCCACCGGGGTGCCCCTGGCCAAGATCGCCAGCCAGCTGATGGCCGGCCGCACCCTGGCGGAGCTGGGTCTGCTGAGCGAGCCCGTGCCGCCCCGCCAGACCGTCAAGGAGGCGGTGCTGCCTTTCAAGCGTTTCCCGGGCGCCGACACCCTGCTGGGGCCGGAGATGCGCTCCACCGGCGAGGTGATGGGCATCGCCGCGAGCTTCGGCCTGGCCTACGCCAAGGCCGAGCTGGCCGCCGGCGAACCCCTGCCCACCACCGGTAGCGTGTTCCTCTCCACTCACGACCGGGACAAACCCGCCCTGGTGCCGGTGGCCCGGGGTCTGCTGGCGGCGGGATTCGCCCTCACGGCCACCGCCGGCACGGCGGCCGTGCTGGAGCAGGCCGGGCTGGCGGTGGAGCCGGTGCTGAAGGTGCACGAGGGCCGGCCCAACATCGAGGATGCGATCCGCTCCGGCCTGGTGCAGCTGATCGTCAATACGCCGGTGGGGCGCCAGGCCGCCCATGACGACCGCTACCTGCGGCTGGCCGCCCTCGATTACGCTGTCCCCACGGTGACGACCCTGGCGGGGGCCCGCGCCGCCGTGGAGGCCATCGCCGCCCTGCAGCAGCATCGCGAGATGGAGGTGGCGGCTCTCCAGGAGATCCACCCGCCCTGGGTAGGGTGAGGCTCCGTCCGTTCCCCCGCCCGTGACCAGCAGTCTGGCTCCCCAGCCCGTCGCCCCCGGTACCGACCTGCGGGAGGCCTTCCGGGCCGCCTACGAGAACCGTTACACCTGGGAGCCGGGTTTCGGCGGCTACGCCGGGCGGTGCGTCTGGGAGCAGGGGGACCGGAGGATCGAAGGCCGCTTCAGGGTGGGCGCCGATCTCAAGGTGGTGGTGGAGGGCGTCAGCGACGACGAGGTGCACAAGGCGATCGCCTCCCAGCTCTGGGAGGTGGCCATCCACCGGGTGCGCCGTCCCTTCGAGCAGACCCATGGCGAAAACACCTTCACCGCCGGCGACACCGACGCGGTGGGTACCGAGGTGATCGTGGGCGGCAAGGGCGAGGGCGACCGCTACCGCATCAAGGGCAACGTGGTGACGATGGTGCACCGCCACATCCATGGCACGGTGGTGACGATCTTCACCGAGAGCGTCACCGACACCGGCCACGGCTACCTCAGCCACACCTACACCAGCCGCTACAGCGATCCGGCCACCGGCGCGCCCCGTGGCGGCACCAGTCACTTCAGCGATCGCTTCGTGCCGCTGGGCGAGGGGGGACCATGGGTGCTGGCCGAGCGCCGCATCCGCAGCGAGGATGCCGCGGGTGAGCAGCGGTTCCTCTTCGAGGATCTGGTGCCGCTGGTCTGAGCCGCCTTCCGCGGGATGCTCTCACTCCTGATCGGGCAGGGTCGGGACCCCCTTGAGCCGTTCGTTCAGCTGCATGGCCATGGCCTGCCGACCCACCGCCAGCACCTTGAGGGTGTCTTCGTGCATGCGCAGCTGGGCGTCGGCCACCTGCATGCCGCGCACGATCTCCTTGACGTCATCGGGCAGGCCGTTGAGGTCGTAGCGCCGGCCTTCGAAGGTCAGCACGGGCGGTTGCTGGCTGGAGGGTTCCAAAGAACGTCCGGTCGGGTCCGGCACACCTTAGGCGGCGGATCCTGTGGGCCCTCCCGGCCTGCGCTCAGGGCCCGCGCTCAGGCCTCGAGCCGGATGAACTGGCGTTCGCACAGCTCCCGGTAGCGGCCGCCGCTGGCCATCAGCTGATCGTGGCTGCCCTGCTGGACGATCCGGCCACCGTCGAGCACGATGATCAGATCGGCCTCCTGCACGGTGGCCAGACGATGGGCGATCACCAGCACCGTGCGGCCGGCCATCGCCTGCTGGAGCCCCCGCTGCACGGCTTCCTCGGCCTCGGCGTCCAGGGCACTGGTGGCCTCGTCCAGGAGCATCACCGCCGGGTTGCCCAGCACCGCCCGGGCGATCGCCAGCCGCTGCAGCTGGCCGCCGGAGAAGTTGCTGCCCCGCTCCTCGATGCGGCTGTCGTACCCGTCGGGAAGGCTCTCGATGAAGTCGGCCGCGTTGGCCAGCCGGGCGGCCGTGCGGATCTGCTCGGCGCTGGCGCGGCGACCGAAGGCGATCGCCTCCGCCACCGTGCCGGAGAAGACCCGGCTCTGCTGGGGCACCAGGGCCACGGCCCGGCGCAGCTCCCGCGCCCGCAGATCGGCGAGATCCTGGCCATCGAGAAGTACCCGGCCCCTCTGGGCGGTGTTGAAGCGCAGCAGCAGCGAGAACAGGGTGCTCTTGCCGGCTCCGGAGGGCCCCACCAGGGCCACCACCTGGCCGGGCCGGATGTGGAGATGGAGGTCGCGAAGCACGGGGCTGCCCGGTTCGTAGGCGAAACACACCCCGTCCAGGGTCAGCTCCCCGGCCACACTGCCGAGGGGGCGGGCGTCGCCGCGGTCGCTCGGTTCCACCGGTTCGGCCTCGATGGCCCGCAGCCGCCGCAGCGAGGCCTGGCCCTGCTGGAATTCGTTGAAGTTGGTGGTGAGGTGGGAAATCGGGTCGATCAGCATCAGCAGCGCCGCCACGTAGCTGCTGAAGCCCTGGCTGTCGAGGCCACCGGCCTGGATCCGCGCCGCTCCGATCAGCAGCACCGTGAGGATGCCCGCCGCCTCGATGAACCCCACCACCGGATGCTGGAGGGCCAGCAGCTCGAGGGTGCGGAAGCGGGCCCGGCGGTGCAGATCGATCTCGGTGTCGAAGCGGTCCTGCAGCCAGGGTTCGGCGGCGAAGGCCCGCACCAGCGGCAGACCGCCGATCGCCTCCCCCAGCAGGGCCGCCAGTTCGCTCACCTGTTTCTGGCTGCGTTCGGCCGCCGCCATCACCCGGGCGCCGAAGCCGCTCACCAGCAGGGCCACCACCGGGGCCAGCAGCAGGGTGGCCAGGGCCAGCGGCCAGTCGAGCCAGACCATGTAGCCGAGCACCACCACCAGCTGCAGGGCACTGGGGGTGGTGTCCTGGATCGTCTTGTAGATCACCTCCCCCACCCGGTCGGCGTCTTCGGTGAGCCGGTAGGTGAGATCGCCGGCCGAGAGCTTCTCGAGGGCCCCGAAGTCGAGCCGCTGCAGCCGGGCGAAGAGCTGGCGTCGCAGCTCCTGGCTCACCCGCAGCGCCGGGCCCGCCAACAATGTGTCCTGGCCGAACTGGGCGGCCTTCTGCACCAGGAACACCCCGAGGGCCGCGCCCACGGAGCGCAGCACCTTGTCGAAGTCGCCGGCGCCGATGGCCGGGATCAGCTGACCCGCCAGCCAGGCCAGCAGCGGCCAGCAGGCCACGAACACCAGCATGCAGAAGCCCCCGAGCAGCAGGGGTCGCCGGTGGGGCTTCAGCAGCGGCCAGAGTCTGCGGAAGCCGGCCGGCGAGGGTGCAAGCATCGACGAACCCTATCAGCGCCTTTCGGGCGCTCCCGGACGGTGAAGCTGGATCAGTTCCTCAAATGGCAGGGCCTCGTGGGCACCGGCGGTGAAGCCAAGCAACGCATCCAGCGGGGGGACGTGCGGGTGAACGGAGCGATCGAGACCCGCCGCGGCCGGCAGCTGGCCCCGGGTGACGCGGTGGCCATCGACGGACGGGAGGTGCTGATGCTCTCCCCGCGGCTGGGGCGGGGCCTCGACGGGGGCTTCACGCCTTAGCCTGCCCCGAATGTCTCTGCCGCTGGATCCCGTGCGCAAGGCCGTCATCGCAGGCAACTGGAAGATGCACATGACCTGTGCACAGACGCGGGCGTTTGCGGCCGCCTTCCGGCCCCTGATCGCCGACCTTCCCGACGATCGCGAGGTGGTCCTGGCCCCTCCGTTCACCGCCATCCCCACGCTCTGCCGGCATCTCGCCGGCACGGGGGTGGCCATCGCCGGCCAGAACGTCCACTGGGAGGAGAGTGGCGCCTACACCGGCATGATCTCCGCTCCGATGCTGCTGGAGCACGGGGTCACCCACGCCATCGTGGGCCACAGTGAGCCGCGCAAGTACTACAGCGAAACCGACGAGCAGATCAACCTGCGGGCCCGAACGGCCCAGAAGGCCGGGCTGATCCCGATCCTCTGCGTCGGAGAGAGCGACGATCAGCGGGAGGCCCGCGAGACCGAGCGGGTGATCCACCGCCAGGTGGAGCAGGGGCTGGAAGGCATCGACCCTCTCCGGCTGATCGTAGCCTACGAGCCCATCTGGGCGATCGGCACCGGCAAGACCTGCGCCGCCGAGGAGGCCAACCGCGTCTGCGGCCTGATCCGCCGCTGGGTGGGCAACCCGGAGGTGGTGGTGCAGTACGGCGGCTCGGTGAACCCCACCAACATCGACCTGCTGATGGCCCAGAGCGACATCGACGGGGTGCTGGTGGGCGGCGCCTCCCTCGACCCGGCCAGTTTCGCCCGCATCGTCAACTTCCAGGTGCCGGTGAGGGCCTGAGCCGCCGGAAGCCGCCGCCGCCGCCATGAGCCCCGCCTGGCCGCCTGCCTTCCGCTGGGGGGATCGCACCCTGGTGATGGGGATCCTCAACCTCACGCCCGACTCCTTCAGCGACGGCGGCCGCTTCGTGGCTCCCGAGGCCGCTCTGCGCCGGGCCCGCCTGCTGCATCGCCAGGGGGCCGATCTGCTCGATCTGGGCGGCCAGAGCACCCGGCCCGGAGCCGTGGATGTCGGGGCCGACGTCGAGGGCGCCCGGGTGCTGCCGGCCCTGCAGGCGATCAGGGCCGCGCTGCCTTCCCCCGAAGCCGGCGGGCCCCTGCTTTCGATCGACACCTTCCGCGCCCCGGTGGCCGAGGCGGCCCTGGCCGCCGGGGCCCACTGGATCAACGACGTCAGTGCCGGTCGCCGGGATCCTGCCCTGCTGGCGGTGGTGGCCGCGGCGGGCTGCCCCTGCGTGCTGATGCACAGCCGTGGCGACAGCCGCACGATGGATGGCCTGGCCCGCTACGACGACGTGACCGCCGAGGTGCGCCAGGAACTGCTGCGTGCCACCGAGCGGGCGCTGGCGGCGGGGGTGCGGCCGGAGCGGATCCTCTGGGATCCGGGGCTGGGCTTCGCCAAGAGCACGGCCCACAACCTCGCCCTGCTGCGCCACCTGGCCCTGCTGCGGGCCGAGGGGTTCCCCCTGCTGGTGGGCCCCTCCCGCAAGCGCTTCATCGGCGAGGTGCTGGCCGAACCCCGCCCCCGGGCGCGGCTCTGGGGCACGGCGGCGGTCTGCGCCCAGGCCATCGCCGCCGGCGCCGACGTGCTGCGGGTCCACGATGTGACCCCGGTGCTGCAGACGGCCCGAATGGCCGATGCCCTCTGCCGCGCCCCAGTGGCGTCTGATTAGGGTCGGAGCCGACTCGGTTCCCGACCCCATGGCGTCCTCGATGCAGGAGGTGGTGCAGGCCTACTACGGCCGGGAGCTCAGCTGCAGCGCCGACCTCAGGACCACCGCCTGCTGCGATGCCGATGCGGTGCCGGAGGCGCTGCGGCCGCTGCTGGCGGGGCTGCATCCGGAGGTCAGCGATCGCTACTACGGCTGCGGCCTGGTCTGTCCCCCCCTGCTGGAGGGCTGCCGCATCCTCGATCTGGGCTGCGGCGCCGGACGCGACGTCTACCTGCTCTCCCAGCTCGCCGGCGCCTCCGGCGCGGTGGTGGGCATCGACATGACGCCGGAGCAGCTGGCGGTGGCCCGCCGCCACCAGGCCTTCCACGCCGAACGCTTCGGCTTCGCCAACGTGTCTTTCCTTGAGGGCCGGATCGAAGCACTCGAGACGCTCGACCTTGAGCCCGGCGGGTTCGACGTGGTCGTCTCCAACTGCGTGCTCAACCTCTCCACCGACAAGGCGGCGGTGCTGGCCGGTCTCCGGCGGCTGCTGCGGCCGGGCGGTGAGTTCTATTTCTCCGACGTCTACGCCGACCGCCGCCTGCCGCCGGAAGTGCGCAGCCATCCGGTGCTCTACGGCGAGTGCCTGGGCGGTGCCCTCTACTGGAACGACTTCCTGCGCCTGGCCCGATCGGCCGGCTTCGCCGATCCCCGGCTGGTGAGCGACCGGCCGCTGGCCATCACCGAGCCCGAGCTGGCCCCCCTGGTGGGTGAGGCCCGTTTCTTCTCCGCCACCTACCGCCTGTTCGCCATCGACGCCCTCGAGGACGCCTGCGAGGACTTCGGCCAGAGCGTGACCTATCGGGGCACGGTCGCGGCCGCCCCGGAGCGGCTGCTCTTCGACAAGCACCATGTTTTCGTGGCCGGCGAGGAGCAGCGGGTCTGCGGCAACACCTGGCAGATGCTCCAGGCCAGCCGTTTCGCTCCCCACTTCCACTTCCGGGGTGACTTCAGCACCCATCGGGGTCTGTACCAGGGGTGTGGAGGCGCCATCCCCTTCGACACCGCCTCCCCGTCGGGCGGCTGCTGCTGAGGATGCCCCGGCCCCGTTCAGTCCGCCGGGTCCTGCTCCTGCTCCCGGCCCGCCAGCAGGGTGTGCACCATCAGCCGCAGGGTCGCCCGGTTGCCGCCGGCGGCCCGCCAGCTTTCCAGCCACTGCAGCAGGGGTGAGGCCGTGCCTCCCTCCTCCGCCGGCTGGCCGATGCCCAGCCGTTCCAGGAAGGCGCTGGCGTCATCCAGGCATGACCCCCCCTCGCCGAATCCATCCAGCAGCGGGTCCAGCGCGGCCAGCAGGGTCCCCAGTTCGGCGGTGCTCAGCTCCGGCAGGGGCTCGATCATCGAGGGGGGCTCGGGCATCGAGGGGGGCTCGGGCGCTGACCTGGACCATGCCGGCGCCGGTGTTGACCAGCATGACGCCCGGCCGGCGCGTCCCCCGGGGCCTGCAGCGGCCGGTTGCCCTCACCGCTCCTAGGCTTTCGCCAGCACAGCCTCGCACCTGCTCCCACCGTGCTGAAACTCTTCCTGCAGGTGCTGGTCTGCGTCACCATCCTTCTGCGCTGCATGGTGATTTTCGGCCATCTGCGCAAGCTCTGGCTGGCGGATGGTCTGGCCGGGGAGTTCCGGCGTGAACTGCGCCGACGCGGTCTGCTGATGACCCCGCCACCGCTTCCGGGCGATCGGCGCCCCCTTCCCCAGCGCGCCGATCAGTGACGCCGGGAGGGGGCGCCCGCCAGGTGATGCACGGCATGGATCACCACACCCCAGAGCTCCGCCCTCTCGTCGCCCGCCAGAGCCAGGGGCGGACTGGCGCCGTCGCTGGCCGCCA
This sequence comes from Cyanobium sp. CACIAM 14, assembly GCA_000708525.1. GTDB lineage: Bacteria > Cyanobacteriota > Cyanobacteriia > PCC-6307 > Cyanobiaceae > Cyanobium. The sequence goes on along the minus strand of JMRP01000031.1, from coordinate 1,738 downwards.
GCCACAGAGCGGCGCCGCGGCGGATCAGGCGGCGCAGCAGGAAGCCGCCGTCATGCACCGCCACCACCACCATGCCGGGCCGGGGATCGACGCTGCGGTCGATCACCAGCAGGTCGCCGTCGACGATGCCGTCCCCCCGCATGGCATCGCCGCTGACACGCATGAAGAAGGTGGACAGGGGGCGGGGGACCAGTTCGATGTTGAGGTCGATCCGGGTCTCCACGTAGTCGTCGGCGGGGCTGGGGAAGCCGGCGCTGACGGCTTCCGTGGCCAGCAGGCAGAAGAGGGGGGCGGCGTCCTCCCGCGGCGGGCGTGGCGAGGAGGGCGGCGAGGGGCGCGGCGGTGATGGGGGCGGCAGGGCGACCATCGATCCGTGACGGTACGGATGTTCTACTCCGGATCGGTGGCGGCCGCGGGATCATCGGCGGCGACCCCTCCCACCCACGCGTCATCTGGCCATGAGCACCGCTCCGGATGAGCTGATCGCCCGCTTCCGCCTGCAGCCCCACCCGGAAGGAGGCTGGTACCGGGAGCTGCACCGCTCTACCGGCCGCGTGCGCCGTGACGTGGACGGGCGGTCGCGGGCCGGGATCACGGTGATCGCCTTCCTGCTCACGGAGGGCCAGCGCAGCCGCTGGCACCGGGTCGCCGGAGCGGATGAGACCTGGCACCATGCCGGCGGCGATGGCCTGGATCTCTGGCGGCTGCCGCCCGGGGGAGGCAGGGCCGAGCGACAGATCCTGGGTCCCCTCAGCGGCTCTGAGGAGCCCGGTCCGCCGGAGCAGGGGCCGCTGCAGATCGTGCCGGCGGGCTGGTGGCAGGCGGCCCGCAGCCGGGGGCGCTGGAGTCTGGTGCACTGCTGCGTGGGGCCGGGGTTCGATTTCGAGGATTTCCAGCTGATGGCCGATCTTTCCCCCGCCGAACGGCCCGTCGGCGCCGATCCCGCTCTGCTCTAGGCATCCGCCACGATGGAGGGGCGATGGACCTGGTGACGGATGGCCTGCCCGAACTGCGGCAGCTGGGCTGTGAAGGCCGATCGCAGCCTCGCGGGTCGGATGGTCTGCGCCCGCTGCGGGGAGCCGCTGGGGATCGGCAGAGGCCGTCGGATCGCCCGTGGACCGGGAGGTGGACCGCTGGGACGCGGCAGTTCCCTGACGCTTCCGCGCCGCTGGCGCCTCTGGCTGGGGCTGGGAGCGTTGCTGACGGTCTCGGCGCTGCTGGCGGCCCTGCCGGAGCGCACGCCCCGACCCCTGCAGCGGCCTGGCTTCGGCGCCAGCCGGGGGGCCGCGCTGCCGGCGGCGGCTCCCGGCGTGGGGACGGCAGGGGCGTCCGGCGATATCGCCATCCGCTGACAGGGGCGATCCCATCGTGATCCCATCCGGGATCATGGGCCCGTAACGATTCTTGAGGTGCCGTGGCCAGGACCAACCCGCTCGCCCACCTGGCCCATCTCAGCCTGCGTCAGCTGCGCGAGCTGGCCCGTTCCCTCGGCATCCAGCGCTCCGGAGACCGCGACCGGGACGACCTGGCCGGCGCCATCGCCGATCGCACGGGCGAGCCCGCCGGGGACACGGCGGAGGTCCCGGCCAACACCATCGCGCCGCGGCCGGTCTCGGCCGTGGAAGCCGCCATGGAGCCGGCTCCCCGCCCGGCGGCAGAAACCCGCGTCGTCTTCCTGCCCCGTGATCCCCAGTGGGCCTACGTCTTCTGGGAGATCTCCGACGACGACCGCGGCGCC
>JMRP01000030.1 GCA_000708525.1 Cyanobium sp. CACIAM 14 | reverse complement strand
GGGTTTTTCTGCAAACTCTTAAACGCCCGGCGAATAGGCGAGCAGACCCCTCATGCCGCCGGGACCAGAGGAAGGAGCAGCGCTTACCCCGGCAAATGTCTCCGTGGTGTTGCCGACCCTAGGATCGTTCCTGAAGCGGGCAGCGGAGGGCTGCCCGAGAGGGGCCCGGCCCCTCAGATCCCACTCGACTGGGGCTGCCGGATCAGATCGATCTGTCCCCCTTCCGCCAGGTAGCCGCTGCCCCAGAGGTTGCCGTCGCGCAGGCCGTGGGCCTGGACGTCCGCCAGGAAGAGACTGCCCGGGGCGACGTTGTAGAGCGAGGAGACATCGATGATGCCGGAGCTTTCCCATTCACCGAGATTGGCGGGGTTGCTGACCGGGTAGATGTCCGTCTGGCCGTAGGGGGTCTGCCGCTGGATCTCGGCCCAACGTTCGGCCCGGGCCTGGCCGGTGAGGGGATCGACGGCAGTGGCGCTGAGCTTCCAGATCGAGCCGTCCGCCGTTCCCCAGGGCTTGGGAGCGGGCACGGTCCGGTCTTCCTGGATGTACAGGGAGCCATCCGCGCTCCAGACCAGGTTGTCCGGACTGCGCAGGCCGGTGGTGGGGTCCTTGAGCTTGTCGCCGTCGTAGATCACCTTCATCACCGTGGATCCGGCCGTGGATCCGGCGCCGCTGAGCCGGCCATCGGCCGCGAAGGCTGCGGCGAAATCAAGCGTGATCACGTTGCCATAGGCATCGGCACTGCCGAAGGCGTTGCTGCCGGTGGTGTTGAACACCACCTGCTTGCCGTTGAGCGGGTTGGTGTCGCCATCCTCGGGACGGCTGAACTGCATCGCCCCGGCGGCCACCGCAGCGCTGCGCAGATCAGAGGCCGACTTGCCGGTCACGTAATCCTGATCGCCCAGCAGCACCCAGGACCCCGCCAGAGGCTTGCCGCTGTCGATGGCGGCGAGATCCTTGGAATCGGGACCGGCCATGGACGGATCGTTCCCCACCTCGGGAATCACGCCGGCGTCGGGCTTCCAGGCATAGAGGTTGCCCTTGGCCAGGCCGTTGCGATCGAGCAGGTCGCTGCTGCCGGCGTTCTTTGTGCCCACCCAGAGGTACAGCGGTGCCGTGGCGTCGTCGAAGAGCACCAGGGCGACGGTGCTGGTGCTGCCGGTGTCGACGAGAGCGGCGTTCTCGAAGGAGGCCTTGCCGAGCGCCGGCGCCTCCCGCAGGATGCCATTGGCCGGATCCAGCACGTACATGGAGCCGTTGCCGTTTTCCTCGCCAGTGAGGTAGAGCCGGTCGGCGAATCCACGGCCGCCACCGAACTGGCCGGCCTCGAACAGGGTGGAGGAGCAGAAGCGATCGAAGCCATTGTTGTCGGAGCCGATCACGGTGCCGTAGGCCACACCGCCGCTGAGGATCCGCGACTGGAAGCCGTTGCTGGGATCCTTGTCGGCATCCTTCTCGACGACGAACCGGTTGATCCGGGCGCCGGTGATGTTGATCGTGGCGGTGGAGGCTCCCTCGCTGGTGGCATAAGCCACCTGATAGGGATAGCCGACCGCACCGCCCAGCTCGCTGTTCACCAGGAGGGTGTAGGTGCCGTCACCGTTGTCGTAGGCGCCCATGCCATCGAAGATGCCGGTGGGTGCATACACCGGGCTGCCGGGCGTGAGGCCGTTGGTGAATTCGCCGTTGGTGATCAGGCTGCTGATGGAGAGCGCGGGGCCACCGGCGGCGTCCTTCAGCATCGTGGGCTTGAAGAAGCCGGCGCTGCCGATCCCCGGCGTGGCGGCCAGGGTCTCCAGATCGAGCAGGTCGAGGGTGTTGCTGACCTCGTTCGACACCGCAAGCAGCGCCCGGCCGGTGGAGCTCTTCTCGGCCGGGATCACCGTGAGCCCCTCGGGGGACACGCTGCCGTCGATGACGCTATGGCTGCGGTAGGTGGCCGCGGCCGGATCGGTCACATCGAAGAGCACCAGGGTGGTCCTGAGTCCCCTCTCAAGGCCCACCACGGCCAGCTGGCGGCCGTTCACCTCGGCCACCACCACCGTTTCGGGCTCCACGCCCTTGTCGTCGCTGCGGCCGTCGTCATAGGTGCGGGCCGCCACGGCGATCGTCTGCAGGCTGTTGCCGCTGTCCCACACCAGGGCGCCCGTGGTGGCATCGAAGACGCTGACGCTGCGGCCGCCGAAGGCCTGGCTGGTGGCCGTGCCGGTGGATGGACCGCCCATGGAGGGATCGGCTCCGGTCTTGATCACCGGCGGACTGGCGATCGTCTTGAGGCGGGCGGCAGGGGAGCTGCCCCCGAAGCGGATCTCGTCGAGGTAGACGGCGTTGTCGTTGTCGGCATAGACCTGGGCGTCCCCTTCATTGGCGGTGATGAAGTACTCCCTGCCCCGGGTGCGGAAGGCATCGATGCCGTCGGGCATGCGCAGCCCCTGGAAGGGCTGGCCCAGCAGGGGCTTGAAGCCCCCGTCCCGGTCGCTGAGATCCACCGCCTGACGGCTGAAGTCCACGGACCCCAGGGCGAAGACGTCGGTGATCTCCTTGCGGCGGAGGTCCACCTTCGCCACGCCGTTGCTCTCCTGCAGCGTCACGTAGGCGGTATCGCCCTCGATCGTCACGTATTCCGGCTCAAGGAACTGGCCCTGGGTGGTGCCCTTCGGGCCACTGAGGCGGATCCCAGCCGGGAGCTGCAGGGATCCGAGCTCCAGGTCGGTGTAGGTGAAGCGCAGGTTGACGCTGCCCTGGATGTCGATGATGCCGATCGAACCCACCGGGTCCACCGTGTAGGCCTTGGGATAGGTGGGCTGGCCGTTGGCGTTCGGCCCCGCCGGCCCCCAGTTCGGCTGGCCCTCGTTCGCCACCACCAGCTGCTTGCCGTCGGCGCTGAAAGCGAGGCTGTCGGGCAGATAGCCCACCGGAACATCCACCAGCTTCTCCAGGTTGCCCTCGGCATCGAGGCGGAAGAAGCGCACCAGACCCCGCATCGCGGCCAGGGAGGTGGCCTCGTTGTAGCCGGCTGGCGAGAGGGCCGCCGCCACGAGGTTTCCGTAGGCGGCCACCGACTGCACGGTGTAGTTGCCCAGGAGCTCACGGCCGACCAGGCGGGGGGAGGTGGGATTGGTGGCGTCGGTGGAGGTGACCTGCAGGGTGGAACCGCCGCCGCTGGAGAGCAGGAACATCCGATCGCCGAGGGTGACGGCGGCGGTGATCTCCGTCTGGAACTGCTCGCCGGGTCCCGCTCCGGCGGGGGTGAGGTTGATCGAGCCGATCACGGGTTGCGTCGGCTCCACGGGCTGGGGGCGCGGCTGGAAGGAACGATTGGCGATCGCCTGGAGCGAACCGAGGCCGGGAATCGGCGCGAGCCTGGCCTCGTAGACCACCGGTCGTTCCGCTGCTGCTGTGCCGACGGCAGCGGTGAAGGTGGCGACGGAGAGGGCGGAAGAGGAGGGGAACGCTGCGGCTGCACCCTGCGCCCCCACGGCCTGCTGGCCTGCCCCGGCCGTGGCGGCCAAGTCGAGGTCGATCACATGGCTCTTCGCCTTCCCTGGCGGCGCGGGGTCGGGCAGGGTGGGCGAGACACGCTTGGCAGGAGCCGCCATGGGGAACATCGAAAAGCCAATCCACCATCACCGCCGAACCGGAGCGGCTGGTTAAGCCCGGTCAAAGAGCTTGTTAAGGCTGATCAGGCCAGGCGGCGAAGCCCACCGCGCGGCCGGCCTGCCAGGGCCACCGCTGCCGCTCGCCAGCGCCGGGGATGAACCGCTCCATGCCTAGCGTTGGGGCTCCTGGCGGCGGCGGGCATGGCGGACCCATCGGAACTGGCCCTGCAAAGCGCACGCCAGATCGCCCGTGAGGCCCTGTTCCGCGGACGCCACAGCGTCGCCGATCCCGCCGAGCCGCTGGCGACCGCCCTGGCGGGCACGGTGATTCCCGGCGGCGGCGGCAGCACGGTGGGCTGGCGGCTCTGCCGCAGCAGCCAGGAACTGGCCGGCACCCTCGAGCAAGGCGGTTCCCTGGGGATCGCTCTGGCCCCCCTCAGCCCGCTGCGCTTCAGGCAGTCGTTCCGCGACTCCCTGAAGACCACGAGCTTCAGCCTCTCGCTGGTGGTCTGGGCCCGCCAGGTGAGCGCCGCGGCGGAAGTGGGCGAGGCCCGGCTGCTGGACGGCCTCACTGCCCCGACCACCCCCGCGGAGCTCGACGCCTTCGTGGCCCTCCATGGCGATGGGTTCGTGGCGGCGGCGGAGGTGGGTGGCGAGTGCCAGGGGGTGTACACCTTCTATGCCCAGTCGCGGGAGCAGGCCCGGGCGGTGGAGCTTGGCTTCGAGGCGGGCCTGGGCCTCGGCGGCCTCGCCCTGAGCCCCGCCCTGCTCGAGACCGTGCAGACGGTGGCGCGCAGCACCGGCGTGAACGTGGGCTTCCGGATGCAGGTGATCGGCACCCGGGCCCAGCCGCCGGCCGACGCCGACGCCCTGATTCCCTTCGCCCGCGACTTCGCCGGGCTCCCCCTGGAGCAGCCGGCCCTGATCGGCGTGCGCACCAGGGGCTACGAGAAGGTGCCGGACATCGGCGCCGCCTTCCGGGCCGTGGCGGCCAACCGGCAGCTGTTCAGCGGCGATGGCCTCCTTGATGGCGGCGGCGATGACGGCGGAGATGGCGGCAGGGAGGGACTGATCGGCCGCCGCGAGCAGGTACGGAACCTGATCCACCAGATGGACTGGGTGGCCGAGACCTGCCGGCTCTACGGCGTGACGCCCGACCCGACCCTGGCGGTACATCGCGCCGCCGCCGAGGCGGACCTGGAGGCCATCGACGCCTGCAGGGCTGCCTACATCGCCTCCGCCAGCGCAGCCCTGGAGCCCCCCGAGCTCCCGTCCCTGGCGGCGGGCAGCCCCGAGCTGAACGTGACACTGAGCGAGGAGATCACGATGGGAGGCAACGGTGGCGCCCCGTTCTCCTACAGCGGCTGGGCCGACGCCGTGCGCCGGCGCCTGCGGCTGGTGGAGGTGGGGCTGCGCACCGGCTCACGGGTGGATCAGATCCGGCTGCGCTACGAGGGTGAGGGCGCGGGCGAAGGCGAACCCCTGGCGATGGAGGTCCACGGGGGCGGCGGCGGCAGCGACCGCGGCAGCCTGCAACTGGGGCCGGGGGTGACCATCCGCCGCCTCGAAGGCCTGAGCGGCACCCGCGTCGACCGCCTCTTGCTCACCAGCAGCGACGGCCAGCGGATCGGCGGCGGCGGCGACGCCGGTGACCGGCCCGTCGACTGGAGCGCACCCGAAGGCTGCGTGGTGCTGGGCTTCAGCGGCCGCAGCGGCCGGGAACTCGATGCCCTCCGGACCGTGGTGGCCCGCTTCGGGCCACTGATCTGGCAGCCGCTGGATGCATCGTCGACGACGCCCTGAGCGACCGGGTGATCCAGCCGGCCCTGGAGGTGACGGCGGGCGACGAGGAGGAGCGGGCCGCCGAGCCCCCCCACGCCGAGCGACGGTCACCGTCTCAGCCGACAGCCTCGCTCCACGCAGCCGCTCGAGCCCTGAGCAGTAGGTTTCCAGCTGAAGCCACCCAGCCATGCTCATCCACCACGCCCTGGGCGCCGCCTCGGCCGAGGCGCTGGCCCACAGCTGGAGCTGGAAGGGGATGCTGCAGGCGATCGAGACCCTCGTCTCCCAGGGCGGCTACCCGGGGGTCTTTCTGGCGATGCTGGTGGAGAACTTCGTGCAGATCATTCCATCGGAGGCCATCATGCCGCTCGCCGGCTTTCTGGTCTACGAGGGCAAACTGCTGCTGATTCCCACCATCCTGGCCGGAACCCTGGGCACGATCCTGGGCACGACCCCATGGTTCCTGATCGGCCGACTGGTGAACGAAGAGCGGCTGGAGCACTACCTCTCACGCCATGGCGCCTGGTTCGGGATCACGGCAGGCAAGCTGCGGAAATCAAGGAACTGGTTCAAACGGTATGGAAGCGCGATCGTGTTCTGGGGGCGCCTGGTTCCGATCCTGCGGACGCTGATCTCGATTCCTGCCGGAATCGAAATGATGCCCTGGCGTTCCTTCCTGATCTGGACGTCCCTCGGCAGCCTGATCTGGAACGCGGCCCTGACGGTGGCCGGATACAAGCTCGGCGAGAACTGGATCAGCGTGCATCAGCTGATGCGGCCGTTCACCACCTTCGCCGTCTTCGCCCTCGCCGGCCTTGCGGCGCTGCTGCTCTGGGGGCTGATCCGGCGCGACGACCGCTGACCGGGACGTCTGACCTCCGAGCCCGTGATGCATCGGCAGCTGCGCTCCCTGCCCCGCGAGGTGTGGCTGGTGGGCTTGATCAGCCTCATCAACGACGGGGCCAGCGATCTGATCTACCCGCTGTTGCCCCTCTACCTCACCTCGGTGCTGATGGCCGGGCCCCGGGCCCTGGGCCTGATCGAGGGGATCGCCGAAGCCACCAGCAGCCTGCTGAAGCTGGTGTCCGGCGGCCTCAGCGATCGCTGGGGCCGCAGTCGCCCCTGGATCGTGGCGGGCTACGGCCTGGCGGGCCTGGCACGGCCGCTCCTCGCCCTGGCCGGCAGCTGGCCGGTGGTGCTGATGCTGCGGTTCTCGGACCGGGTGGGGAAGGGCCTGCGCAGCTCCCCGCGCGATGCCCTGCTGGCCAGCGTGGTGGCGCCGGAGCAGCGAGGCCTGGCCTTCGGGCTGCACCGGGCCATGGACAACGCCGGGGCCGTGATCGGTCCGCTCGTGGCCGCCGGCCTTCTGGCCCTGCAGGTGCCGCTGCGTCAGATCCTTGTCTGGTCGCTCCTGCCGGGGGTGGTGTGCACGGCTCTGGCCCTGGCCCTGAGGGAGCCCCCCCGCCAGGCCGCTGTCCAGGCCGGCACGGCTACGGCTGTCGAGCCGGTGCACTGGCGTTTCTCGGCGCTGCCCCCCGCTCTGCAGCGGGCACTCCCGGTGGTGGCCCTGTTCACCCTGGCCAACAGCTCCAACCTGTTCCTGCTGCTGCGGGCGCGGGCGCTGGGGGTGCCCCAGGCGCAGATCCCGTTGCTTTGGGCCGCCATCTCGGCCGTGGCCATGGTGGGCTCCACCCCCCTGGCCGCCTGGTCCGACCGAATCGGTCGGCGCCGGCTGCTGGTGGGCGGCTACGGCGCCTACGGTCTCTTCTACCTGCTGATCGGCGAGCTGCATGGCGGCGGCCCCTGGCTCCTGCCCCTGTTCGCCAGCTATGGCCTGTTTCTCTCGGCCACCGAAGGAGTGGAGAAGGCCCTCGTGGCCGATCTCTCCGAGCCGGGTCGGCGGGGCACGGCCTTCGGCTGGTTCCACCTGGTCACCGGGCTGACGGTGCTGCCGGCCTCGCTGCTGTTCGGCTGGCTCTACGAGGGATTCAGCCCGCAGCTGGCCTTCCGTGTGGGCGCGGTCCTGGCCCTGCTGGCCGCCCTGGGGCTGGCCGCCCTCCCACTGCCGGACCATCGCCGCGGGAGCGGCGGCTGACCGGAGCGGATGGCGATCGGGGCGCGACTCAACCCAGCTCCTTCAGCCGCCGCCGCGCCAGCTCCGCCTGGGCCTCCGCCTCCGCCAGATTCTCCCGGCACTCGGCCACCACCTCCGCCGGCGCCTTGCCGGCGAAGTTTGGATTGGCCAGACGGCCGGCGAGTCCGGCGATCTCCTTCTCGGCCCTGGCCAGATCCTTCTCCAGCCGACTCCGCAGGGCCTCCAGGCTCTGCAGGGGCACCGTGAGGCCCACCTGGGCGTCGCTGTCCACGATCCCCAGCAGCTGACCAGCCGTGGGCTCGGGCTCCCAGTGGAGGTTCGCGGCACCCACCAAGCGGGCGATCTTCTCCCGATTGGCGGCCACGAAGGCCTGACGCGCGGCCGTGGCCGTGTGGATGCCCACCGAGAGTTTCTCGGCGGGTTTCACCCCGGAGAGCGCCCGCAGGTTGCGGATGGCCCGCACCGCATCGATGCCGAACTGGAAGGCGCTTTCGTGTTCGGCATCCACCCAGGCCGCCTCAGGCTGCGGCCAGCGCTGCAGGGCCAGGAAGGTGTCCGCGGACGATCCGGTGAGCCCGTGCCAGAGCTCCTCGGTGAGATGGGGCATCAGGGGGTGCAGCATCCGAAGCAGCGCTTCGAGGCTGTAGGCCAGCACCCCACGGGCCACCCTCCGGTCGGCCGGATCCTCCGCGGCGAGACGGGGCTTGGACCACTCGATGTACTGATCGCAGAGATCGTTCCAGGCGAATTCGTAGAGGAGCTTGGCCGCCTCACCCAGGCGGTAACCGGCGTAGAGCTCGGCGGCCTGAGCACTGGTGCGCGCCAGCCGCGAGAGCAGCCAGCGATCCTCGCTCTCCAGCTCGGCGAGCGGAGGCAGGCCCAGGCTGGCGGGCGTCTCGCCGCCCAGGTTCATCAGGGCGAAGCGGGTGGCGTTGAAGAGCTTGTTGGCGAAGTTGCGCGCCGCCTCCACCGTGCTCGAGGCACCGCTGGCGCGGTGGTAGTCGAGCCGGATGTCCTGGCCGGCGCCGGCCACCTCGCGCACCAGGGCGAAGCGCAGCGCGTCGGCGCCGTAACGCTCGATCAGCGGCAGCGGGTCGATGCCGTTACCCGCGCTCTTGCTCATCTTGCGGTTGTTCTCGTCCCGCACCAGGCCGTGGATCATCACGTCCCGGAAGGGGATCCAGGTGTCCCGGCCCCCCAGCGGCACCTCGCCCTCCTGCAGAAAGGCGCCGGCCATCATCGTCATCCGCGCCACCCAGAAGAAGATGATGTCGAAGCCGGTCACCAGGGTGCTGGTGGGGTACCAGGTGGCCAGGTCGGCGCTGGTCTCGTCGGGCCAGCCCAGGGTGGAGAAGGGCCAGAGGCCGCTGGAGAACCAGGTGTCGAGCACGTCCGGGTCCTGCTCCAGCTGCAGGGCCCGCCCCGCCGCCGCGGCCGCCGCGCCGAAACGCTCCTCCGCCCTTGCCCGGGCCTCCGCCTCGCCCCGGGCCACCACATAGGGGGTGGTCTCGGTGATCACACCGTCCGTCTCGCTCACCACGAACCAGGCGGGGATGCGGTGGCCCCACCAGAGCTGGCGACTGATGCACCAGTCCCGGATGTCGGTGAGCCAGTCGCGGTACACCCTGGCCCAGCGCTCCGGCACGAAGCGGGGCTCGCCGCGCTCCAGGGCGTCGCGACAGCGGGCCGCCAGCGGCTCGGTCTTCACGAACCACTGGGTGGAGAGCAGCGGCTCCACCGGCACCTTGCCCCGATCCGAATACGGGACGCTGTGGCGGTGCGGCTCCACCTTCACCAGCAAACCCTCCGCCTCCATGGCCGCCACCACGGCCTTGCGGGCCTCGAAGCGGTCGAGGCCGGCGAAGCGCCCGGCGGCCTCATTCATCGTGCCGTCCTTGGCCATCACCGTGATCAGCGGCAGGCCGTGGCGGGCGCCGATGGCGAAGTCGTTGGGGTCGTGGGCGGGGGTCACCTTGACGCAGCCCGTTCCGAAGGCGGGATCCACGTGCTCATCGGCCACGATTGGGATCGCACGCCCCACCAGCGGCAGGGTGATCGTGCGGCCCACCAGAGCCGCGTAGCGGGGATCGGTGGGGTGCACGGCCACGCCGGTGTCCCCCAGCATGGTTTCCGGACGGGTGGTGGCCACCACCAGATGGTCGATCCCACCGGCGGCCCCATCGCTGAGGGGATAGCGGAAGTGCCAGAGCTGGCCCTCCAGCTCCTTCATCTCCACCTCGAGATCGCTCACCGCCGATCCGGAGGCCGGGCACCAGTTCACCAGATACTCGCCCCGGTAGATCAGCCCCTGCTCGTGCAGCCGCACGAAGGCCTCCACCACGGCGGCACTCAGGTCGGGATCGAGGGTGAAGCGCTCGCGGCTCCAGTCCACCGAGTAACCGAGGCGGCGCATCTGCCCCTTGATCGTGCCCTCGCTCTGGGCCTTCCAGCTCCAGGCCCGCTCCAGGAAGGCATCGCGCCCCAGGTCGTCCTTGTGGCCCCCTTCCGCCCTGATCTGCTTCTCGAGAATGGTCTGCACGGCGATCGAGGCGTGATCGGTGCCCGGAAGGCAGAGCACGTTGCGGCCCTGCAGGCGCTGGAAGCGCACGATGGTGTCGATCAGGGCCGCCTCGAAACCGTGGCCCATGTGCAGGCTGCCGGTCACGTTCGGCGGCGGGATCACCACGCTGAAGGGCTCACCTGGGGCGCCGGGATCGGCACGGAAAGCGCCCGCCGCCTCCCAGGCCCCCTGCCAGCGCGCCTCGGTGGCGGCAGGGTCATAGGTCTTCGGCAGGGTGGCTGGGGCGTGGGCGTCTGCTGCCTCAGTCACGGGGGCGTGGGCTCGGTGGATGGCCCCATCGTCTCAAAGGACCACCCTGGCTAGCTTGCGACCATGACCAGCCGCTGGGAGTCACAGCTGGAGCGCTGGTGCCATGCCGGGCTGATCGAACCCGCCACCGCCGACGCCATCAGGGCCTGGGAGCAGGCCCAGCCAGGCCCCCAGCGGCTGCGGATGCCGGTTCTGGTGGCCATCGCCCTGGGGGGCGTGCTGGTCGCGGCAGGACTGCTGCTGTTCGTGTCCACCCACTGGGAGGCCCTGGCGCCGGAACAGCGCTTCGCTCTGCTGCTGGCCCTGGTGGTAGGGCTGCACGGGGGCGGCGCCGCGGCCGAGCAGCGCTTCCCGCCCCTGGCGGTGGCCCTGCATGGGGTGGGCACGGTGACCCTGGGGGCCGGCCTGTTCCTGGCGGGGCAGATCTTCCACCTGGAGGCCCACTGGCCCCTGGGGCTGCTGCTCTGGGCGATCGGCGCCGGCCTGGGCTGGGGGCTGCTGCGCCAGTGGCCTCAGCTGGCACTGGTGGCCCTGCTGACGCCGGCCTGGCTGGGCAGCGAGTGGGTGCGGGCGGTCGAGGGAACCAGACATGGACAGGGCCTCTGGAGCGGCCTTCCCGTGGACGCGGCCCTGCTGGCCGGGGGTCTGCTGCTCACCGCTCTCACCTACCTGGGGGCGCCGCTGGGGACGGGTCCCACCTCCCCGGCGCGGCGGGTGCTGCTCTGGCTGGGCGGTCTGGGGCTGCTGCCCGCCGCCCTGTTCTGGCTGGTCATCAGCCTGGCTCCCTGGACATCGCTGGAGACCTGGCAGCGGGCCGGCACACCTCTGCCTCTGCCGCTGACCCTGGTGGGGGTGGCGGTGGCGGCGGGCGGTCCGCTGCTGCTGGGCTGGTGGCTGCGGGGTTCCCGGATCGCACCTCTGGGCGTGGCCATCGGCTGGCTGCTGGTGAGCCTGGTCACCGGGGGAAGCGAACGCGTCCAGCCCAGCCTGTTCACCTATCTCTGGTGGGCGGTGGGCGGCCTGCTGCTGCTGGCCTGGGGGCTGGCCGAGGGCCGCAGCGAGCGCATCAATTTCGGGGCGGTCGTCCTCGCCCTCGACGTGCTGGCCTTCTACGTGGCGCAGGTGATGGACAGCCTGGGCCGCTCCGCCAGCCTGATCGGCCTGGGCGTGCTGTTCCTGGGCGGCGGCTGGGGGCTGGAGCGGCTGCGCCGCCGTCTCGTGGCCCGCTCCCAGCGCCGGCCCGCCCCATGAGCCGGCTCTTGCACCGCCGCTGGAACCGGGGAGTGCTGCTGGGGCTGGTCCAGGCGGGGCTACTGCTGAGCCTGGGGGGCCAGTTGCTGCTGGATCGGGCGCTGCGGCCCCGGGGCTGGATCCGCACCGAGCCGGTGGATCCCTTCCTGCCGATCCGCGGCCGCTACGTGAACCTGCGCCTGCTGGTGCCGGCTCCCGCCGGCGCGGGCGACCGCTCCGGCGCCCCGGTGGTGCTGCGCTCCGAGGCCGGACAGGTGCGGGCCGACCTGGCCGGGCCCGGCATTCCCCGCTCCCAGCGACTCGCGGCCTGGGCCCCCCAGGGGCAGGGAGCACGTCCTGATCGGCTGTGGCGCCTGGCGCCCGGCGTGGCCTTCTTCATCCCGCCGGATGTGGACGATCCCTCCCGCCGCCCGCCCGGCGAGCAGCTGTGGGTGGAGGTAACCCTGCCGGCGGAGGGACCGCCGCGGCCGATCCGCCTGGGGGTGCGTAAGGACGAAGGGCCGATCCTTCCCCTCGATCTGCGCTGATCCCGGCTGCCTGCAGTCCGGCGCACCCCGCACCGCGTGGGCACACTGACCCGAGCGTCGGGTCTTCCCGGCCCCCACCCCCCATGGCCCCCACAACCCCCCTGGAGTTCCTGCCGCCGCACCTCGATCCCCGGGTGGTGGCGGCGGGCCGCCTGCTGCTGCCGCTGTGGCTGCGGCGCTGCGGCATCCGGTCCGTGGAGGTGGAGGGGATGGAACGGCTGCTGGCCGCCTACGAACGCTTTCGAAGGGGAGAGAGCCGGCTGCTGCTGGCCTTTCGCCATCCGAGCCTGGACGATCCGGCCGTGCTCGCCCAGTTGCTCTGGCGGGCGCTGCCGCGGGCGGGACGGGCGCGTGGACTTCAGTGGCGGCCAGCGCCCCATGCCCAGTTCCTCTACGACCGGGGCATCCCCCTGTGGGCCGGGGAGGGAGTGGGCTGGCTGCTGCAGCGCCTGGGGGGCTGCTCGATCCAGCGGGGGAGCCTCGACCTGCCCGCCCTGCGCACCGCCCGGGAACTGCTCCTGAGCGGCCCCCATCCCTTTGCGGTGGCACCGGAGGGTGCCACCAACGGCCACAGCGAGCTGGTGAGTCCCCTGGAGCCGGGGGTGGCCCAGCTGGCCCTCTGGACGGCGGATGACCTCGCCCGCGCCGGCCGGGACGAGGCGATGGAGCTCCTGCCGATCGGCCTCCAGTACGTGTTCGAAGCACCGCCCTGGCAGGGGATCGAGCGGTTGCTGGCAGGGCTGGAGGGGGAGGCCGGGCTACCGCCGGATCCGGTGCAACGCAACGACCCTGAGGGTCTCTACGGGCGGCTGCTCGCCCTCGGGGAACGGGAACTGACCCTCCTGGAGGACTTCTACCGCAGCTCCTACGGGCGACATCTGCCGGTGACCACGGCCTCTCCCGGCGAGGACAGCAACGGGGTGCTGTCGGCCCGGCTGGGGAGACTGCTGGAGGTTGCGCTGGGGGTGGTGGAGGAAACCTTCGGACTCGAGGGCCGCGGTGATCTGTCGGGACGCTGCCGCCGGCTGGAGCAGGTGGGATGGGAGCGGGTGTACGGAAGCGGCCGGGAGCCCGTCTGCGCGCTCCAGCGGGGCCTCGCGGCGAGGCTCGCCCAGGAGACGGAGACACGTCTCTGGCACATGCGCATGGCGGAGTCGTTCGTGGCCGTGAGCGGCCGCTACGTGCGGGAACGACCGAGCCCGGAGCGCTTCGCCGACACCCTGCTGCTGTTGTGGGCGACGCACCGTCGCCTTCTGGGCGACGACCCCGGCCGACGGCCCCGTCTGGGCCGCCGCCGCGCACGGGTGCGGATCGGGGAACCGATGGCGGTGGGAGAGAGACTGGCGGACTACCGGCAGGATCGGCGGGGGACGGTGGCCAGCCTCACCGCCGACCTGCAGGGACGGCTCGAAGGGCTCATCGCACCGAGCGGAGCCGGGCCAGGTAGTCCTCCTGCCGGCCGGCATTGATCCAGCCGGTGGCGATGGTCTTGGTGTGCGTGGGACTGATGCGACCGCGGTGGATATGGGAGAGCCCCGCCGGGAAGATCGTCAGCTTGCCCCGCTCGGCGGGCTCATGGTGCTCCTGCCAGTGGAACTCGGTGCCGCCTTCGGGCACGTCGTTGCAGTAGAGGATCCAGGCCAGCACCCGACGGATCGGCTCGGTGGCCTCCTCGCTGGTGGTCCAGTCGCAGTGCCAGGCATGGAAGCCCTCGCCCGGGCGGTAGCGCTGCAGGTTGAACAGCGGCATGACGAACAGGGAGGTTTCCGGACAGGCCTGCTGAAACAGCGGCCGCTCGGCCAGGTACCGCTGCAGAGCGGCGGAGACCCCGCGCAGGATCACCTCCGCCAGGCCGTGGGCCTCCGCGTCGCTGCGGTCGAAGGCGACCAGGCTGATGTCGGTGGAGACCTTGGCCGGTTCCCCGCGCCCCTCGCCGAAGGCGACGCCGCTGCGCTGGAGGTCGGGGCGACGGTCGAAGAAGCCCATCACCGCGTCGGCGAGGGCTGCGTAGCCCTGGTTGCGGTAGGTGGCGATCAGCCGCATCGGCCGACGCTAGGGCGGCACCTGGCGTCGCAGGAGCCCCTAGATCCGTGATGGTGTCCAAGGATGCTTGACGGGCAGTGCCGCATCGGCAAAGTTGCGGTCCGCCGTCTGTGGGTCTTTGAACACGTCAGGGTCGGGCGTCTCGACAGGCCGCCACCGGCTCCTCCTGGGCCTGGCCCTGGGGGCCTGCGCCTCGGCGGGCCTGGTGGCCGGAGGGGGAGCGGCCAAGGCCGCCGCGGCCTTCCGCGTCACGACCCTGGCGACGGGGCTGGAGAATCCGCGAGGGCTCGCGATCGCCCCCAACGGCAACCTGGTGCTCAGCGAAGCGGGCCGGGGCGGCAGCGGACCGTGCATCCCCTCCGGCAGCGGCAACACCCTCTGCTACGGCAGCACCGGTGCCGTGGGCCTGTTCGATCGCTCCACCAACATCTATTCCAGGGCGCTCAGCAATCTCCCCTCTCTGGCGGTCCAGTCCTCCCCCTTCCCAGAGGGAACGGGTCTCGCGGACCTCGCCTTCAACGGCGCCGGACAGCTCTTCGGCGTCTTCGGCTTCGGTGGCGACCCCAATCTGATTCCCGCCTCCGGCAGCCCCCTCTTCGGCAAGACGGTCGCCATCGACCTGGGCGCCGGCAGCCTGACCCCCCTGGCCGACATCGCCGCCTTCGAAGCGACGCAGAATCCCGACGGCAAGAAGGATCTCAACAGCAATCCCTTCGCGCTTGTGGTGCGCGGGAACGACACCTACGTCACCGATGCCGGCGGCAACACCCTGCCGAAGGCCGACGGCGCCCATCAGGTCTCGCTGGTGAACGTGTTTCCCGACGAGGTCGTCACGACCCCGCCGCTGCCCTTTCCCTTCCCCTACCCGGAGGTCCCGGCCCAGGCAGTGCCCACCGGCATGACCATCGGCCCCGACGGGGCGCTGTACATCACGCAGCTCTCCGGCTTCCCCTTCGCCCCCGGCAGCGCCGATGTGTTCCGCTACGACTTCGTCAATCCGGTGACGAGATTCGCCGGTGGTTTCAGCAATCTCATCGACATCGCCGCCGGTCCCGATGATTCCCTCTATCTGCTCCAGTACAGCGATGACTTCTGGGGCCCTCCCTCCGGCCGCATCCTCAGGCTCAGCCTCCTCGACGGCAGCGTCGAGAGTGTCTTCGAGGACCTGATGCATCCCACCGGCCTGGCCGTGGATCGTGACGGCACGATCTACGTGGCGAATGCCGGCGATGGGGTGAACGGGGAACTGCTGGCGCTCACCCCGGTGCCGACGCCCGCCCCTGTGCCCCTGCTCGGCGTCGGCACCGCCTTCGCCCAGGCCCGTCGCCTGCGGCGCCGTTGCGGCACCCTCAGTCGTCCCCGCTTCGCCAGGGCACGGCCGTGAGCGCCTCCAGCGCCCGCCAGCGGCCGCGATCCGGAGTCACCAGGACCGTGAGGCCCACACGCGCAAGGGCGGCGGCCACCGTCTCCGGATCCATGGCCGCGTCGCTGACGACACCAGACGCGCTCCCACTCTCCAGGGGCAGCAGCAGCACCTGGGGCTCGGCGGGGTCGGCCAGCACCTGCAGCCCCAGGTCCGTCAGTTCCCGCTGGAAGAACAGGCGACGCATGCGGCCGGCGAGGCCCGGGCCGAGGGCTCCGGCAAAGGCTTCGAGCCCCTCGCTGTGGCCGGAGCAGCCGCAGTTGAGGGCCAGCCAGATGAGCAGCTTGGCCCAGCTCTCCACGGTCCACAGGGGAAGGAAGCTCTCACGGTGCTGTCGCACCAGTTCGGCGATGGCGAAGTCCACCAGGGTGGCCTGGAGGGCCGATGGGGGAGGCAGGGGTTGCTGGGCCATGGCGCCATCCTGACGAGCAGCGTGCAAACTGCAGAGGCAACGACCGTCCCTGGAGACGCCCGATGGCCCTCGATCTGAACGATCCTGAGCTCGAGTTCGCCGATCTCGTCACTGCTTACCAGAGCTGGGTGATGGCCGTGATCAACGACGAGAAGCTGGGTGGCGACAAGCTCCTCACCGACGAGATCGCCGACGACGCGCTCAACGCCATGCGCTTCCTGCCGGACGTGGTCACCAGCGCCATCGAGACCACCCTGGCGCGGGTCTACGACGTGGATCCCGACGAACTGGCCGAGCTTCTCTACCCGGAGGACTGAGCCCATCGCCCGATCCCTCCCCGTCCGGCTCCAGCTCCTCGTGGCGGTCCTGCTGACCGCCTCCCTCAGCGGCTGCCGCCTGGAGCGGGTCCGGGCCATCCGTCCGCTCCAGGGCAACCTCTACGTGGCGGTGGGCGTCAGCAACGACGCTCTCGACAGCGAACTGGAGAAGGACATCCGGCAGAACGCCTCCCGGCTGGAGTCCTCCTTCCGCGCCCTCCACCCCCGGGTGCGCCTCCAGGTGCAGGTCTACCCCGAGGACCGGCTGGAGCCGGAACTCCAGGTCCGCAACCGTGCCGGGCTCAGCCCGGACCTGCTGCTGGTGAACGGGACCACCGCCAGGGAGCTGATGGGCCGCCGGCTGATCCGCCCGGTGCGCTTTCCGCAGCGGGTCACCGATGCCCTGGATCCCGTCTCCGTGGCCCGGCTGCGGCGGCCGGACGGAACGCTGCTCGGTCTGCCGACCGAACTTCAGCCCCAGTTGGCCTGCTTCGACCGGCGACGGGTGCGGCGCAGCCCCACGAGCCTGACGGAGCTTCTGGAGATGAGCGCCCGGGGCATGGAGGTGGGCCTGCCCATCGACGCCATCGACCTCGCCTGGACCCTGGGCCCCCTCGGCGCCCTCGACAGCGTGGGGCGGATCCTGCAGGGCCAGCCCGTCAGCGGCTCGATGCACGCGGCAGTGGAGAGCTGGCTCCGCTGGATACGCGCGGCGGACCAGCAGCAGCACATCACCTTCTTCGCCAACCAGACCCAGCTGCTGGACCAGCTGCTCACTGGCAGCGTGGACTGGATCCCTTGCCGCAGCGTCACGCTCACCCGCCTGAAGGCCCGGCTGGGGGCCAACGTGGGGGTGGCTCCGCTTCCAGTGGGCCCCGGCGGGCCCGCCAGCCCGGTCAGCCGGGAGCGGGTCCTGGCCTTCGGCGTGAATTCCAGTCCCGGCCAGCAGCAACTGGCCGAAGCCCTCGCCAGGTTCGCCGTCACACCGCTGCACCAGCGGGCCCTGGTGCTCGGCAAACGATGGGTGCTGCCGGTCAATCTGGAGGTCACCCCGCCGGTGAGCAGTTCCTCCGTGATCGCCGCCATGGTCGCCTCGCAAGCGATGGCCCGGCGCAGCGGCGCCTCCCTGCAGCGGCTGGAAGGCACCTCCCGGAGGATCCAGGAAGGCTGGCAGGCGGTGCTCACCCGCTACCTGTTCGGCGACCTCCCCCCGGAGGCTGCCGTGGACGCTCTGATCGAGCTCCTGCAGGGGAGGGAGGCGTCATGATCCAGCTGCTGATGGAGATCGCCGGCTGGTTCGGCTATCTGCAGCGCGCCTCGGTGGTGGTGCAACTGCTGGCGCTGCTGGTGGTCATCGCCGGCGCAGGGCCGATGCTGCGGCGGATCGGAGCCGGTCGGCCCTACGCCCGGCACCGGCGGGCCGTGATCGCAACGCTCCTGAGCCTGGCGGCGCTGGGACTGATGCTGGCGGGTCACCCCTACGGACTGGTCCTGCTCGGCCTGCTGCTGCTGCTGGGCTGGTGGGCGCTTGGAGGCCTGCGCCACCTCCTGGCCAGGGCGATCCAGCCCCATCAGCTGCGCCTGCTGGAAAGCCGCCTGATCCGTCCGGCCTACCTGCTGGTGGCGGCGCTGCTGGTGATCCGGCTGCTGGACAACCCGGTGGATCTGGCCCTGATCCCCATCGGCCGTTGGTTCGGCTCCGAGGTGAGCCTGGGAAGCCTGGCCGAGGCCCTGCTCATCGTCTACGTGCTGGCCATAGGATCGGGCCCCCCTTCCCAGGGGATGGCCTGGCTGCTGCAGCGGAGCCTGAGGATCAGCGACGGGAGCCGGCGGGGACTGGCCCTGCTGCTCCGCTACCTGCTGGTGACGGTGGGGATCCTCTGGGGCCTCGATCACGTGGGCTTCAACCGCACCGCCGTCCTGGCGGTGGCGGGCGGGCTCTCCGTCGGACTCGGCTTCGGCATCAAGGAGGTGTTCTCCAACTTCGTGAGCGGTCTGTGGCTCCTGTTCGAAGGTTCGGTGCGGCCGGGGGAGGTGCTGGTCATCGAAGGGGATCCCTGCGAAGTGCGCAGCCTTGGGCTGAGAGCCGCCGTGCTGTGGCGCAACCGGGACAACGCCGAACTGGTGATTCCCAATCAGACGTTCTTCACAAGCCCCACCGTGACCTATACCGGCAGCGACAGCCTCAGGCGCAGCCAGGTGCTCGTGAGCGCGGCCTACCGCCATGATCCCCGCGAGGTGATCGCGGTGCTGGAGAGCACGGCCGCCAGCCATCCCCGCATTCTCCAGGATCCGGCGCCCAGGGGCCTGCTGCTCGGCTACGGCGACTCGGCCATCAGCTACGCGCTGCGGTTCTGGATCGCCAATCCGATGGACAACGTCTCGATCTGCAGTGACGTGCAGGCGGCCATCTGGCGGGCGTTTCAGGAGCGGGGCCTCGAAATCCCCTTCCCGCAGCGGGTCCTCCATCCCCTGGAAGGTCCACCCAAGACCTGAAGCCTCACTGGGTGCCGCACATCATGGCAGCGGGGAAGGGGAGACAGGCCGCGCTTCTCCCGTCAGCGTCGGCGCCCATGGCGTCCGGCTGGTGCCGCCCGCAGGGGCGAAAGCCTTCCGGTTCGGCACCTCGCCAGCCACGGCATCGACGATCTCCAGCCATCCGAATGCCCCGCAGATGCCGCTGCCAGCGAGCGCCGGCCGAACGCCATGGGCGGCATGACCGGTATCGTCACCGGGAGGCCGATGGAGCATCGGCGACGCTGCCACAGCCCGCCGACCCGGATAGGCGGCCTCCAGGGGAAAACCGAACTTGGGACATTCCCCCGTGCGCCCGCGAGCGTACAATTTGCTCAACGTTCAGTCACCAACGAATCATGCTGAAAGGTGCCGATCTCCTCGCCAGGGTGAAGGAGCTGGGAGATGCTTCGAAATCGGATCTGGTCCGTGGCTGCGGCTATGTGAGCACCAAGAAGGATGGCCAGGAGCGCCTGAACTTCACGGCGTTCTATGAAGCCCTCCTCGAAGCCAAGGGAATCAACCTGGGGGATGGTGCCGGCAAGGCGACCACCAAGGCCGGGCGCAAACTCGGCTACACGGCCAAGGTTCAGTTCAACGGAAACCTGCTGGTGGGCAAGGCCTACACCGCCATGCTCGGCCTGGAACCGGGCGATGAATTCCAGATCAAGCTGGGACGCAAGGCGATCCGCCTGGTCCCCGTGGGCGGCTCGGACGACGAGGACTGATCCGCACGTCGCCTGATCTGTACGGCGCCCGCGTCGCCAGACGTCTCTCCCTGGCTGTGCCTCTTCCGAGCGGCTGAGCCTCCCGATGATGGCCAGACGGCAGCACCGTCGCTGCGTCTTTGCGCAGTGGAGGCCGCTGCCGCACTCTGTGCCACCGCCGCAACAGGAGCAAGAGACGGCGGAGCCCGGAGATTGATCCACTCCCCAAGGCCTGCGCACCACAGCCCCTTCGGCTTGCCCCCGAGGGGGCTGTGCCCTGATGGGGGCGCACCTGGGGCCCCACCGGCAGCAGGGCGCCAGGATGACCGGAAATGCACACGAACGGGCAGATCGTCAACCAATCGGCAACCTTCTGTTACGTTGCAGGCTGACGCGTGGTTCCACCCATGCCCTACCCCTCGGGCGGCTTCCCCAGCCGCGGCCACCAGCCCCTCCAGGGGACGACCTCCCTCCACCCCGGCAGCTTCGTTCGCCTGGCCAACCGACTGGGCGCCACCTATCAGGTGATCAGCATCGACGACGAGACCGACAGCTGCTGGGTGCGGCGCTGGCCCCTGACGCGCCAGGGGTCCCCCGCCTTCTCCGTCTCCCTGGGGGACGTGAGCGTCCTCCAGTCGGCGCCCCTCTGATCCCCCCTGCCCTCTGCCGGAGTTCCCCATGATTCCGATCGGATTCGTCGTCACGTCCAGGCTGTTCTGCCGGGCCGGCCGCTTCCTGCTGCTGGCGGCCTCACTGGCCCTCGCCTCGGAGGTCGTGGCCCACGCGGCCCCCTGAAACGATTGGCCGAATGAGTATCGTTCTCATTCCAGGCCCGAGGCGCCGGCCTCCCCACGCCGATGCGTCGTGTTCGCTCCGCCCTGGCCCTGGTGCTCTGCACCGGAATGCTCAGCGCCTGCGCCTCCACCCAAGCCCCCAGAGCTCCGATCGACGCACCGGCCGGGGAGCCCCTCAGGGTGGTCACCACGATCTTCCCGATCACCGCCTTCACGACGGCCGTGGGCGGTGATTGCGTCACCGTGACGCCCCTGTTGCCCCCCGGCGTCGGGCCCCATGAGTTCCAGGCGTCCCCCGGCGATCTGGTGAAGCTGCGGGATGCGACGGTGCTGGTGCGCAACGGCCTCGGCCTGGAGGATTTCCTCGACAAGCTGATCGCCAATGCGGGCAACCCCCGGCTCAGGGTGATCGAGGCCAGCGCCGGACTCCGGACCCTTGCCAGTCCCGATGGCGGTTCCGGCGGCCACGGCCATCTCGGCGGACCGGTGAACCCCCACGTCTGGCTCGATCCCCGCCGGGCGATGCAGCAGGTGGAGACCATCCGTGCCGGCCTGAGTCAGGCGAGGCCGGCCTGCCGTGCCACCTTCGAGCGCAACGCCGCCGCCCTCACCGGCCAGCTGAAGCGCCTGGACGCCGATCTGGAGCGTCAGCTGCGCCCCTATGCCGGCAGGAGCTTCGTGGCCTTCCACGATTTCGCCCCCTACTTCGCCGACCGCTATGGCCTCGAGGCCGAGTTCCTGGTGGAGGTCCCCGAGCAGAACCCCAGCCCCGCCGACCTGCAGCGGGTCAGCGAACGGGTGAGGGCCAGTGCGCTGAAGGCCCTGCTCAGCGAACCCCAGGAAGGGAGCCGCTCCTTCAACGCCCTCGCCGCCGATCTGGGGGTGACGCTGAGCCTCTTCGATCCGATGGAGACCGGCCCCGCCGCCGCGCCGCAGACCCAGGGCAACCAACTGGCCGAGCACTACATCGCCAGGATGCGCCGCAACGTGCAGCGGCTGCTGGCCGCCTTCGGCGGCTGAGCGCCGTCGAGGGGGCCGGGCGGCCTCGGTACCCTGAGCCGAAGACGTCCATGGACCGCGAGCCACGCCCATGACGCAGGCCTCGACCCTGGCCGACCTGCTGCAGCTCCCCTTCATGCAGCGGGCGCTGCTCGGAGGGCTGCTGAGCGGTGCCCTCGGCGGGCTGCTGGGCAGCTTCGCGGTGCTGCGTCAGCTGTCCTTCTTCAGTGATGCCCTGGGTCATTCCGCCCTGCTCGGGATCACCCTCGGCCTCCTGCTGGGCCTCGATCCCACCCTGGTGCTGATCCCCTTCGCGGTGCTGTTCGCCCTGCTGACCAACCAGCTGGTGCAGGGCAGCCGCCTGCCGGCGGATGCCCTGCTGAACATCGTCTACTCCTCCTCCCTCGCCATCGCCGTGGTGGCCCTCAGCCTGCTGCAGGTCTACCGGGGCGGGATCCAGCAGCTGCTCTTCGGCGACATCCTCGGCGTCACCTGGACCGACCTGGCCCTGATCGCCTCGCTGCTCGTCGCCACCACCGCCTATCTCGCCCTCAGCCGGCGGGACCAGGTGCTGCTCAGCCTCGACGAGTCGCTGGCTCTCTCCCGTGGGGTCGCCGTTCCCGTGCAGCGGCTGCTGTTCCTGGTGCTGCTGGCCGTGGTGGTGGCCATCTCGATCAAGGCCGTGGGGGTGCTGCTGATCAGCGCCTTCGTGGTGATCCCGGCCTGCGCCTCGCGGCTGGTGAGCCGTCGCTTCGGCAGCTACGTGGCCCTGGCCGCGGGCCTGGGGGCCAGCTGTGCCGTCCTGGGCCTGCTCCTCTCCGCGGCCTTCACCCTGCCCTCCGGCCCCTGCGTGGTGATCGCCCAGCTGCTGGGATTCCTCAGCGCCCTCGCGCTGGCTCCCCTGCGCGGCGGGGCGCCGCGGCCGGGAGGTGGCCCGTCTTGACCCAGATCAGGCAGCCGCTGTCGCTGCAGGGGGTGTGGCGGCTGCCGGCCGGATGGCGCAGCCAGGTGCCCGCCGGATAGGCGCCCCGCTCGTCCTCGAACACACCTTCGAGCACCAGGATCTCCTCGCCACCGGGATGTCCGTGGTCGGGGAAGCGGGTGCCGGGAGCCCAGCGCACCAGCGCCACCTGCTCGGGGCCGAAACCGTGCAGGGGCAGCACCGAGAGACCGGGCACCAGGCCCGGCAGCCAGGCGGAGCTGCGGGTGTCGAGCACCACCCGCCGCTGGTCGGCGGGGTCCATCTGGCGCAGCTTCACGAAGATCACGCAGCCCTGGCGGCTGAAGGGGGCATGGGCGGAACCCACCGGATTGCGCACGTAGGTGCCGGCGCCGTAGTCGCCCTGCTCATCGGAGAAGACCCCCTCGAGCACCAGGAACTCCTCGCCGCCGCCATGGACATGGGCGGCGAAGTGGCTGCCGGGGGCATAGCGGACGATCGACGTGGCCCGGGCCACCTCTCCGCCGTCCCGCTCCAGCAGCCGGCGTTCCACCCCGCTCAGGGGCGACGGCAGCCAGGGCAGATCGCCGCTGCGCGCCACGGCCGGCCGGCTCAGATCGGCATGGATCCTGGAAGGGACGGGGGAGACGGCCATGGCTCAGAGGGAACTGGTGAGCACCACGGGCCCCTCGGGCACCCGGCCGTCGGGGCGGCGTTCGATGCTCACCCTGACGGCGCTGGCCTCGCTGGTGGGGGAGAGGGGGATGGGCATGGCCACCTGGCCGAGGGCGTTGGGCACGAAAGGCACGCAGCCCACCGTCCGCCCGTCCACGGTGGCCCAGAGACGGTAGGTGTGGTGCGGCGGCAGCGGCGGCAGGTCCTCGAGCATGAGCATGTTGTGGGTGCGGTTGCCGGTGACGAGCACCTCCCCCGAGGCCCGCTGGCCGGTCTGCACCGCCTTCAGGGGCAGCCTGTGCCGCTGGCTCACCCGGGCCGGCAGCTGGCGCTGGAGGGCGGCCAGCTGCTGGCGGGTCCGGTGGAGCTCGCCGCCGAGCAGCAGCAGGCCGAGCCCCAGCAGGGCGGGCACCAGCCAGGTGGTCCAGGGCCTCGCCGCGGCGCGCGGCTGCAGCAGCCGCCGGCGCAGGGCCGCAGGGGGGGCCGCATCGGCCGGCAGCGCCAGGGGCAGCAGGTCGAGGGTGGTGCGGAACTCCTCCAGCCGGTGGCGCAGCTCCGGCCGCTCGCGCAGCAGCACGGCCAGCCGCTCCCGCTCGTCCTCCTCCAGGTCCCCAAGGGCATGGCCGGCCAGAAGGGCGTCGATGCCGGCGTCATCGAGGCTGGCGGGGGTGTCGGGGGTCATGGTGTGCCGGGGGAGTCGACGAGCAGGGCGCGCAGGCGGATCAGGCCCTGACGGGCGCGGGTCTTGACGGTGCCGAGGGGCAGCTCCAGCAGGGCACCGATCGCCGACTGGCTCAGTCCCTCGTAGTAGGCCATCTCCAGCACCTGCCGCTGGTTGGCGGGGATGGCGGCCAGGGCGGCGCGGACCCGCTCCGCCAGATCCTCGGCCTCGGCACTCTCATGGGGCGTGGGCACGGCCGCGGGGAAGAGGTGCTCCGACCAGCGTTGCACCAGCTGCCAGCGGGTGGCGCGCTGGTTGATGCGGTTGATCGCCATCGAGCGCGTCAGCAGCAGCAGGTAGGCCAGCACCGGGCCCCGGGCGGGGTCGTAGCGGCCCTGCTGCCAGTAGCGCAGGAAGACGTCGTGGGTGAGGTCCTCCGCCTCGTGGGCCGAGCGGCAGAGCCGCAGGGCCAGCCGGTAGACGGGGCCGCCGCAGTTGTCGTACAGCTCCCCCAGATCGGCGTCTTCCCCGTTGGCCCCGCCCAGCCCACTGCCCAGAAGGGAGCGGCGCGCGGGGGTTTCGGTGTCGGAGGGGTTCAGGGCCAAGGTGGCATCCGGTCAGCGTCCCGTGTCCCGGATACCGGCGACGGGGCCGATCGGATGGGCCCGCTCCAACGGCTGGCGAGCACTCCCCCCAGCACCAGGGCCGAACCGGCCAGCACGCGGCCGGTGAGGGGTTCCCCCAGCAGCAGGGCGGCGCTCAGCACGGCCACCACCAAGGTCAGGGAGCCCCAGAGGGAGACCACGACGACGCTGCAGTGGCGATAGGCCCGTCGCAGGGCCAGCTCACGGCCGAGGGAGAGGGTGAGGGCGTACAGGCCGATCACCCCCACCAGCCACCACAGCCGCAGCAGCAGGAAATGGTGGGGCCCGAACAGGACCAGGGCGATCCCCGCGAACACCAGGGCCGTGAGCAGAGTGGGCACACCGACCGTGACGGCGGGAGGCCAGCCCCGGCCGGCGATGGCGCGGCCACTGACCGCCGAGCCGGAGAAGGCCAGCACTCCCACCAGGGCCCAGGCGAGACCGGCCGCCTGATCCATCCGCCAGACCCCCATGGCCATGGCCGCCTGGGGCAGCACCAGACCGGCCCCGATCAGGGGCACGCTCAGCCAGAAGCCTCCGGGGAGGGCCTCCCCGAGCCGCCAGCGGGCCAGAACGGCGGAGACGGGCAGCACCAGGGCGAACAGCAGGGTCTGGCTGATCACCGGGAGGGATTCCAGGGCGAGGTAGTAGGCGATCGGCCCGAGGAACAGCCCCAGGAGGGCATCGAGGGCCAGCAGCCGCCGATCCGCCGGCCCCAGCCGCGCCAGATCCGCCGCCAGGGTGCGCCGCCCGGGGAGCAGGGCCGCCAGCCCCACGGTGAGCTGGGCCAGGAAGAACACGTTGCAGAAGCTGATCGGGTTCTCACCTCGCACCGGATGCTGAAGGCCGTAGTCCTGCAGGCCCTTGAGCACGGTGGCATCGAGCCCCCGCAGCAGGATGTAGAGCGCCAGGGGAAGGGACGGCCATCCGATCCGGGGGTTCATCGGTAATAGCTCCAGGCGCTGGCCGTGACGATCAGGCTCACCGGCTCTCGCTCCTCCATTCGCCGACCTCAGCATGTCCCGTTTCCCCCTCTCCCTCACCGTCAGCAGCACGCTCACCGTGCTGGCCGCCACCACCCTCTCCGGGCTCGCCCTGCATGCCGCATCGCTTGACTCGCCTGCGGGCCAGGGCACCGCGGCCCTCCTCACCGCCCAGATGAAGCCCATGAACAAGGGCATGGGCATGGGCATGGGCATGGGTATGGGTATGGGTATGGCGAAGGCATCGGGCAGCTTCCGCAAGGCCGAGGCTCCCGTGACGGGCGGCTTCACCATCAGCGAGGAGGGCGGCAGGAAGGTGCTCACCCTCAGCGCCGACTTCATGACCAACGCCATGGCTCCCGATCTGCGGGTGATCTTCAGCTCCTCGGCCACGCCGCTGGCGGCGACGAAGGCCCCCGGCTATCCGCTCAAGCCCGGCACCTACACGGAGCTGGCCAGGCTGAAATCGAGCAAGGGTGCCCAGAGCTACGTGATCCCCGCCTCGATCGATCTGTCCGCGCAGAAATCGGTGCTGATCTGGTGCAGGAAGTTCAACGCCACCATGGCCTGGGCCCCCCTGCAGAGCTGAGGGCTCAGAGCCCGGCGAACCACTCGTAGCCCTGGTCCTCCCAGGTTCCCCGCCGCTCCCCCAGGCGGCTCATCAGCTCCAGGCCGGTGACCCACTTGCTCTGCTTGTAGCCGAGCTTGATGGGACTCGCCAGCCGCACCGGAGCGCCGTTGCCCGCGGCCAACGGCGCTCCGTTCATGTGGGTGGCGAGCAGGGTCTGGGGGTGCAGGGCGGAGGCCAGATCCCAGGTTTCGAAGTACTGATCGGCCGAGCGGATCGCCAGATACCCCGCCAGGGGGGAGGGTCCCGCCAGGGCCAGCACGTCGGCCAGGCGAGGCCCCGACCAGGCCACGATCGCCGCCCAGCCCTCGACGCAGACGTGACGGATGACGCACTCCCTCTGAGGCAGCGCGGCCAGGGCCGCCAGATCCAGCCGCAGCGGACGTTGCACCGCGCCCGCCACGGCGAGCCGGTAGCTGGCGGGCTCGATCCGGGGGGTGCCGTTGAAGCTGTTGATCAGCAGGGCCTCCGGCTGCACCTGGCGGCGGTCGAACTCCGGCACCGTCCCGCGCCTCTGGAGCAGGGCCTCGACGCGCTCGTTCAGCGGCTGGGTGGCCGCACCCACCGTCCCACTCCAGCCGTCGAGGGCGCAGCCGCCCAGCACCAGGGAGGATCCGCTCCCCAGGAGCAGGCCGAGGGAGCGTCGGCGGCTCAGCACCCCAGAGGGGGACGGCGTCGGGAACGGGTCGGGCATCTCAGAAGACCATGGCCCGCAGCAGCCGCAGGCCGCCGATGCGCCAGGAGAGCCCCACATGGACCGCCAGGAGCAGGGCGATGGCGGGGATGGTGGCGAAGTGACACACCCGCAGCACCTGCCAGCTGGGGTGGCCCGCCGGTTCGGCGAAGGCGAACAGGGACACCAGCCACCAGAACTGGGCCGGCTTGTACATCGCCAGACCGCTGATCAGGCTGAAGGCCAGCACGATCAGCATCAGGGTGTAAGTGATCCGGTGGGCGGCCAGGCGCCGTTTGGGAGCATTGCCACTGGCCCTCAGGGTGCCCAGGTCTCCCGCGGCGGCCAGACGGCGGTGACGCCGCTGCAGCAGCAGACAGGTCCACAGCCCCAGGTTGGCGGCATAGAGCCCCATGAAGCCGAAGTGCCAGTCGCGGGCGCCGGCCAGCCAGCCCCCCAGCGTGAACAGCGCCGGAACCGTGGCTCCCTCCCTGCCGCCGAAGACGGGATTGGCGTTGTAGATCTGCAGGCCGCTGGCCGCCATCACCAGCAGCACCAGCAGGTTGAAGGCATGGAAGGCCCGGGTCCACAGGGGATTCCGGCGGAGGGGCCCCGGGGCGGAGACGGCGGAGGGGACGCTCACCGGCGGACATCGTCAGGACCCGTCGCCAGTCTGGCGGGGGTGTCCGGTTGCCGTCGTCACCGGAGCGGGACCGCCCGATCGCCACAATGGGGCGGATCTGCCGCCCGGGAGGCCGTCGATGACCCTCCGAGCCGATCCGAAGGCAGCCGATGCCACCCCGGCGGTGGCTGGAGGGAGCCCCGACGAGCCGGGCCGTCTAACGCGCCTGCGGCACTCCCTGCAGGCCGAGCGGCAGCGGGGCCGCGCCTACCAGCCCAGCTTCAGCCGCCACCATCTCGCCCTCTCCTGGCTGGGCGCCCTGGTCTCGATCGGCCTGCTCGGGGCCCTCAGCGCCTGGAGCGGCCATCTGCTCATGGCCGCTCCGCTCGGGGCCTCCTCCGTGCTGCTCTTCGGCTACCCCCGCAGCCCCCTGGCCCAGCCCCGGAACATCGTGCTGGGCAACCTGCTCGGTGGCCTGATCGCCGTGCTGATGGTCGGTTGCGGCTGGCACGGCGCCTGGGCGGTGGCCCTGGCCGTGGGGCTCACGATCCTGGTGGGCCAGCAGTGCCGCTGCCTCCATCCGCCGGCCGGCGGCATCGCCTTTCTGGGCATCTTCCTGAAGGTGCAACCCGGATTCCTGCTGTTCCCCGTGCTGAGCGGTTCGCTGCTGCTCGTGCTGCTGGCCTGGCAGTTCAGCCGCCGGGTGCGCAGCGCCGACGCCTACCCCGTGCACTGGCTCTGAGGGGTCCCGGTGCTGGGATCCGGATCCAGGGAGGGTCGGTCCGCTTCAGGGTTCGGTCGCCGGCGCCGGAGGCTTGCGGTCCGGGGCTCCGAGACGCTCGGGATCGGGGAAGACCTTCCTGGTCGCCTCCGTTGCCGGAGCGGGAGCCACGGGAGCCGGCGGGCGTTCCTCGGTGGTCGGCGGCGACGGCGGTCTGGCCTGCACCAGTTGCTCGGTGGCCTGCGGTGGGTTCGGTGCGGTCTCCGGACCGATCACATCGATCGACATGCGCTGGACCAGGAGCCGGAAGTTGAGCGGCTGACGGCTGTTGATGAAGTTCTGCACCGCGGCCACCTGCTTGGGGGTGGGCAGGTTGGGCTTGCTCACCCGCACCGAGGCGGTGATCAGCGGCGGGTTCCGGCTCCAGTCGATGGTGGTGTCCACCAGCTCGGAGTCCTGGCCGAGGGTGATGGTGTGCTGGCGCAGGCTCTCGGTGATCGCCCGTTCCACCTGCTGCAGTGCCGAGGCCCGGCGTGCCTTGGCCACCAGGTTCAGAAAGCTGCCGGTGAGGGGCACCAGCAGCAGGGCTGTGAGCAGCAGGCTGATCAGACCCAGGCGGCTGCTCCAGAGGCGGTTGCGCAGCCCCGGGGTGATGGCGGCCAGGGTGATCAGGCCGCCACTGAGGATGCCCAGGAGGTTGGCGGTGAACAGCAGCCCCGCGCCGCGGGCCGTGGACCATTCGCGGGTGGCCAGCAGCAGGCCGAACACACACATCGGCGGCACCAGGGCGACGGCGATGGCGGTGCCCGCCAGGGAGGAGACCGCCTTGCTGCGCACCTTGCCGTAGGTGGCGATGGAGCCCGCCACCAGGGCGATGGCCAGATCCAGCAGGTTCGGGGTGGTGCGCGAGAGCACCTCGGAGCCGTAGACGGGGAAACCCGCCAGGACGCCCAGAGTCCAGGAGAGCAGCACGGTGATGGCGACCCCCACCGCCAGGGTGACCAGGGCACGGCCCACCAGGGCCAGCCGGCCCTGGAGGATCCCGAAGGCCGCCGCCCGCAGGGGCATGATCCAGGGAGCCACCAGCATGGCGCCGATCACCACCGCCGGGCTGTCGGCCAGCAGGCCGAGGGAGGCGATCAGGCTCGCCCCCACCGTCAGGAAGAGGTAGACCTGATCGAGACCGGCCTCCTGATCCAGGTCCCGCGCCAGCTCCTCGGACGTGGCGTCGGATCGCACGGTCATCGCTACGGAACCCGGAGGGAGGCATCGCGCCCCCACTCTGGCGGCGGGCGGGACTCAGGCGGCCTGGAGCTGGGCGAGCTGCTGCTGCAGACGCTGCTTCATCCGGCTCTGCACCAGAGCGCAGAGCTCCTCCACCAGTTCGGTGTCGGCCCTGTAGATCAGGCGGACCCCGTCCCGCTCACAGCTCACCAGTCCCGCGCGCTGCAACTGGGACAACTGCCGGCTGATGTGGGACTGGCTGAAGCCCGTGGCCTCCATGAGGGAGGACACATCGGTGGGGCCCCGGCGCAGATGGCAGAGCAACTGCAGCCGGGCCGGCTCGCTCAGCAGCCGGAAGAACTGGCTGAACTCCTCCAGCAGTTCGGGACTGGGCATCGGTCCGGGGCCGGCAGCGCCCATGGTCGCGGGGTATGTCTCCAGAGACATTATGCAGGGAGCCTCGCTTCCAGCGGAGACGCTCGGGCCCGGGTGCATGAACAAACCAACGGCGGCGAGTGATCCAGGGGCGGCGGAATTAGCGTCGCCTTCACCTCGACGGGGACCTGCATGGGACACCTCTTCCCCACCGGCGTCGTCTCCTTCCTGGGTGGAGGCCTGCTGATGGGACTCGGGCTGGTGGTGATGTATCTCACCCTCGGCGTCAAGGCCGGCGCCAGTTCGTTTCTCAGCTCCACCCTCACCTATGTCACGCCGCTGCAGGCGGAGCGGGGGTCACGCCAGTGGCGACTGCTGTTCGCCGCCGCGCTGGTGCTGGGAGCCTGGCTGTACGCCGCAGGGCACCAGGCCTTCTTCGTCACGGCGGTGGGCTGGTGGCGGCTGGCGCTGGGAGGCCTGCTGGTGGGTTTCGGCACCAGGCTGTCCTCCGGCTGCACCTCCGGCCACGGGCTCTGCGGCGTGGCGTCGTTCTCGCGGGCCTCGCTGCTGGCCGTGGCGGTGTTCATGGGGGTGGCGATCGTCACCGCCCGGCTGGTGCTGCTGCTGGGGGTGACGCCATGAAACGCCTGCTCTCGATCGCCCTCGGCGGCGGCCTGTTCGGCTACGGCCTGGCCTGGAGCGGCATGACCCGGCCGGAAGTGGTGCTGAGCTTCCTGCAGCTGCGCAACTTCGGCCTGCTGCTGGTGATGGCGGCCGCCCTGGTGGTGACGGCCCTTGGCTTCCGGCTGGCCCCGGCGCTGCGCGCCACCACCCTGCTGGGGCTCCCCTTCTCCCACGAAGTGAAGCAGATGCTGCCCGGCACGGTGCCGGGGGCGGTGATCTTCGGTGTGGGCTGGGGCCTGTCCGGCCTCTGCCCGGGGGCGGCGGTGGCGAGCCTGGGGACCGGCAACGGGCCGGTGCTGATCGGCCTGGCGGGAATGTTCCTGGGGGCCTGGCTGCAGGGGATGCTGGCGGAGGGAAGGCTGGGACGGAGGCCCTGGCCCCGGCAGGAAGCGGGGTAGGCCTGCAGCGCGCCAGCCACCAGCAACCTGACCGCCACTCCCGGCCGCTGAAGGCGAGCTGCGGCACCTCCATCGCTGCCGCTTTTATGCGTGTATGCTCATAGCAGCCGAATCGGATGGCTCGATGGCTTCCGTCCCCCCGTTCCCGCTTTCCGCCGCCGCCGGCGGCGCCCCCCTCCTCTTCCGCCAGCTGTTCGACGCCGACACCGGCACCTTCACCTACCTCCTGGCAGACGTGGCCTCCGGCGAAGGGGTGCTGATCGATCCGGTGTACGAGCAGCACCCCCGCGACCTCTCCCTGGTGCGCGAGCTGGGGATCGACCTGGCCTGCTGCCTCGACACCCACGCCCACGCCGACCACGTCACCGGCAGCTGGCGGATGCATCGCACCACCGGCTGCGCCATCGGCCTGGCCGCCGCCGCCCACGCCGAGAACGTGACCCGCCCCCTGGTCCACGGGGACCGGGTGACCTTCGGGGGACGCCACCTCGAGGTGCGCGCCACCCCCGGCCACACGAACGGCTGCCTCACCTTCGTGCTCGACGACCGGAGCATGGCCTTCACCGGCGATGCGCTGCTGGTACGGGGCTGCGGCCGCTGCGATTTCCAGCAGGGCAACGCCCACACCCTGTACCGCTCGATCACCGAGCAGATCTTCTCCCTGCCGGACCACTGCCTGCTCCACCCCGGCCACGACTACAGCGGCCGCACCGTGACCTCGGTCGCTGAGGAGAAGGCCTACAACGCCCGGCTCGGCAATGGCGCCACCGAGCGGGACTTCGTGGGCTACATGGAGAACCTGCGCCTGCCCCACCCGAACCGGATCGCCGTGGCCCTGCCGGCCAACCTGCGCTCCGGCCGCCCCAGCGACGAAGACCACCGTCAGGAGGACGCCTGGGGGCCGATCGAGCGCAGCTACGCCGGTCTGCCGGAGGTGGGGGTGGCCTGGGTGGCGGATCACCGCGAGCAGCTGACCCTGGTGGACGTTCGCTCCGAGGCCGAAGTGCTGGGGCCGGACGGACGCATCCCGGGCAGCCTGCTCCTCCCCCTGCCGGACGTCGAGGCCCGTGCCGGCGAGATCCCCACGGACAGGCCGGTGATCGTGCTCTGCCACTCCGGCAGCCGCTCCGCCCTGGCCACCCAGCAGCTCCAGAAGCGGGGCCTGAGCAGGGTGGCCAACCTGCGCGGCGGCGTGCGCGC
The DNA here is from genome assembly GCA_000708525.1 of Cyanobium sp. CACIAM 14. Classification (GTDB taxonomy): domain Bacteria; phylum Cyanobacteriota; class Cyanobacteriia; order PCC-6307; family Cyanobiaceae; genus Cyanobium. Next base: position 3,029 of record JMRP01000030.1, on the reverse strand, counting down.
CTGGAAGGCCCAGGGCTTTCCCCTCGAGCACCCCGCTCCCGCCGCGGCCTGAGCCAGGCACTCCGCCCCGTTGACCGGAGCCGATGGCCTCTCTCCCCCGGCCCCTTCTTCTTCTGACGTCCCAGACCATGACCATCACCCTTCCTTCCTTGCGGCGCCTCGCCTGCCAGGAGCTGCGGGAGCGCCTGTCCGAAGGCCGGCTCACCGTGATCGACGTGCGCGAACCGATGGAATTCGCCGGCGGCCACATCCCCGGCAGCCGCAACATCCCCCTCTCCCGGCTGGGCAGCGCCGAGCTGCCGGAGGGCCCCATGGTGCTGGTATGCCAGAGCGGCCGGCGCAGCAGCCGGGGGCTCGCCGAACTGGCCCGCCGCGGCCATCCCCAGCCGCTGGTGGAACTGGAGGGGGGCCTCGGGGCCTGGCAGAAGGCCGGCCTGCCCCTGCAACGGCAGGCCAGGGCCCCCTGGCCACTCATGCGCCAGGTGCAGATCATCGCGGCGGCCTGGTGCTGCTGGGCGTGGTGCTGAGCCAAAAAGTGGCGCCGGGCTGGATCTGGGTCAGCGGCTTCGTGGGAGCCGGCCTGATCGTCGCCGGCATCAGCGGTTTCTGCGGCATGGCCCGGCTGCTGGCCGTGATGCCCTGGAACCGGGTGATGCTTTGAGTGCCCTGACCCTTCTGGTGATGGCAAGCGGGGGGGCGCTGATCGGCTTCCTGCTGGCGGTGCTCGGGGCCGGCGGTTCGATCCTGCTGCTGCCCCTGCTGATCAGCGGCGGCGGCCTGCCCACCCGTGAAGCGGTGCCCCTGTCGCTGCTGGCGGTGACCCTTCTGGCGCTGGCCAATGCCGGGCCCTACCTGCGGCGTCGCCAGGTGGCGCCACGGCCCGCCCTGATCCTCGGCGTGCCGGCCCTGGCAGGCAGCTGGATCGGCGGCAGCCTGGTGAAGATCGGCCTGATCCCCGAGCCGGCGCAACTGGCCCTGTTCACCGCCGCCGCCCTGGTGGCCTCCTGGCTGCTCACCCGTCGCCGCCGCGGCGCCGGCACCGCGGCGTCCCCTCAGCCGCGGCCGCAGGGATCGCCCCTGGCCCTGTGGGGCCAGGGAGTGCTGGTGGGACTGCTCACCGGCATCGCCGGCGTGGGCGGCGGCTTCGCCATGGTGCCCGCCCTGGTGCTGCTGGCCGGTCTGCCGATGCATCTCGCCACCGGCACCAGCCTGGTGCTGATCGCCAGCAAGGGCGTGGTCGCCCTGCAGGCCCTGGGCCACTGGCCGGCGGCCAGCCTGCCGCTGCTGCTGCCCCTGCTGGCCGGCGGGCTCGCGGGGGCCATCGCCGGTCAGGCCCTGGCCCCCCACGTCTCCGACCGCCACCTGCGCCAGGGCTTCGCCGCCCTGCTGATCGGCTCGGCCCTGCTCACCGGCGCCGAAGCCGTGCATCGCCAGCAGGCGAGCGCCCGTGCGACCGACCGCACCCCTGCCGCCGGCAGCCGCGCCCCCTCCCAACCCCTCTCCCCACACCACCGATGAGCCGCCTCCTCCAGCTGCCCAAGGCCCCGGCCATGCCGCCCCGGGCCATCGTGGTGGAGGCCCCCCGATGACTCCGTCCATGAATCCATCGGTGACGCCATCGGTGAATCCGTTCTGGGTGATCGACAGCGCGCGGAGCTTCGAGGCCGCCTGCGCCGCCGTGAAGGCCGCGGTGCCTCGCCATGGCTTCGGGGTGCTCGGCCTGCATGACCTGGGGGACACACTCCGCGGCAAGGGCTTCGATTCGCCCGAGCACTGCCGTGTCCACGAGGTGTGCAACCCTCGGCAGGCGGCCACGGTGCTGCGCCGCGCCATGGCGCTCACCATGACCCTGCCCTGCAGGATCTCGGTGTACACCCAGAACGGCCGGACCCGTCTCGGCATGATCCGCCCGGTCCCGATGATGGCCGCCCTGGTGCCGGTGGCCCAGGAGGTGGAGGCCACCCTCCAGGCGATCCTCCAGGAGGCGGCCGGCTGATGGGCAGGAGCCCGGCCCTCGCCGCGATCCGCCCGTTCCGGGAGGCCGACTGGCCGGGGGTGTGGGCGGTGCTCGAGCCGGTGTTCCGCGCCGGCGAGACCTTCCCCCACGACCCCGAGATCAGCCCGGAAGAAGCCCGGCGGGCCTGGGTGGAAGCCGTCGACGCCACGTTCGTGGCCACCGCCGCCGACGGAGCCATCCTGGGCACCTACTACCTGCGGCCCAACCAGCCGGCCCTGGGCGCCCATGTGGCCAACGCCGGCTACGTGGTGGCCGAGGCCGCACGGGGCCGGGGGCTGGCCCATGCCCTCTGCCGTCACTCCCAGCAGGAAGCCGTGCGCCTTGGCTACCGGGCGATGCAGTTCAACCTGGTGGTGGCCACCAACGCCGCCGGGGTGGCCGCCTGGAGCCGCAACGGCTTCCGCACCATCGGCCGGCTGCCGGGAGCCTTCCGCCACCCCCGGCTGGGCTACGTGGATGCGCTGGTGATGTTCAGGACCCTGGAGGACATGGGGACTTGCCTGCCCGCACCCCTGAGCCGGATGGAGCGGTAGGGGGGCTCCGGCCGTTCACCCCACGCCCCTGCGGGCTGAGCACGAGCTGCCAGAGCTGTCCTTGCCTGGCACGGAAGAACGCGGCACAGCAGAGCAGGTAGTAGCGCCAGACGCGGGGGAAGGCCTGCAGGGAACAGGGCAGGGAGCCTTCAGGGATCCGCGCCTGGAGGACCGGCCAGGCGGCGGCGAATCTGGCGTTCCAGCTCACCAGGGTCCGGTCATGGTCGGCACCGAAGTTGTGCCAGTCCTCGAGCAGAAAGACATCCTCGAAGGCCAGGGACAGAGTCGCCGGTGACGGCAACTGTCCGTGGGGAAAGATGTGGGCATCGCTCCAGGGATCGGTGCGGGCGCCGCTCCCCGTTCAGGACAACATCCGCCTCGCGCAGCAGCGCCAGGATCGGGGCAGGGATGTCCCGCGCAGGCTCCATGAAGCGGGCACGTCACATGTCACCTTCGGGAAGGCTAGTGTGCCGTCCCGG
>JMRP01000029.1 GCA_000708525.1 Cyanobium sp. CACIAM 14 | reverse complement strand
TAGTGCCGATGACTGAGTTTGGCCCCTCACGAAACGTCTCCCTGGGCTTGACCGAGGGGTGGAAAAGATTGGTGCATCCATCAGGTTTGCGCAAAACGGTATAGCCCTAGGTCCTGCGTCAAGATCCTTGGCAGCCAGACAACTTCATTGTTGGCGTATAGCCATGAGTGCCCTGTACAGCTCCCCCTGCAGCGATGCAGCCGCTTTTGGCCCATAGCCTTTTTCTTCTTGCGCAGCTCATTCTGCAGCCGTTTGATCTCCCGCTGGTTTTGGGCACGTGGAGTTTCTTGAGTCCCCTACGCTTTTCACAGCTAGTGTGCCGTCCCGGAAATGCTCAAGCAAAGTCGCTGGAGCATTTCCAGGATGCAGTCCGCCGTTGCGGTCCTGATGAATGGGGCCGTTCTTGGTAAGCCTCCACGAACTGCTAGAATCGGGCAATCAGATCGTCGACGACGGAATAGCTACCTTGGCGAATTGCTCGTAGAGGGATATTCCAGTTGCTGAAGGCCTTCGGAGCGGAACCAGCGTTACACCTGATTCACCCATGAGGTCGAGGCAGCAGGGTAAGAGCAATAATGTCATGATGATTATAGGGGTGAATTCCTCGCTTGGCTGGGTTCTTCAGCAGACTCTTGATCTTCAACTGTGCGTAGCCGACCTATGGAGACGCATTCCGGCTTGCCCCACTTCTCGCGACGAGTCTGTGGGTTAGCTTAGCCAGTTCTGTATCTTCTTTCTCATTTACATCAAAGCTTTCAAAGTAGCTCCAATCTCGAACCAAGTCATGCTTGGGGTGATCAGCAGCCCCCCGTGTCATCTTGACGCTCTGAAAAAACTGCTTCGACTGGATGGTGTAATGATTGAGGTTAAGCGCAGAATTCGCAATGATCTCCTCGCTGACGGGGCACCAAGACGTGGGCTCGTAGAGGTGACCATCTGTTGTGATCGTGTGGCCCTCTCTTGTGTGGCAAAAATGAATGTCAAGTGCTTCTGTATGTGAGAGCCTTGCAATATACTTGCTAGGTGTAAGTCTTAAGTCTTGCATGAACCTCCATTCTTCCTTGGGAACTGCATAGTCAGCTCGTTGGCAAAATCCCGAGATGACGCCCGCGACAGGCTGGCTGATGTGGCCCGAGGACCCAAACATTTTCCACGGAATTAGAATCGAGCTGACATTGTCGCTCACCGACAATAGATAGCTTGCTATTGAAGCATGTCCCTTGCGTGCGTAGATGAATTCATCGAGATCACAGACAATCAGCCAATGAGCTTCCTCCTTGAGCGTCGGGAGCAAGCTGTTGTAAATCTCAAACTGAGCATGTGGGCGTGGATCCTCGTGAAGAACTACTTCTCCCGTAGAGATGAAAGGCTTCAGAATCGCGAGGTAGTTATCGGTGCTATTGTTGTTGACGAGATGAATTCGATCCACCCCTTGAGAAAGATAATGGGCAATCCACTCTCTCAAAACGTGAGATTCGTTTTTGAAAACAGCTAGCATAATGAGGCCAAGACCTTGCCGCTTGCGCGAAGTGTGGCGACTCACCGGCAAAGATGCTTTGCTTCCTTTGTGGGCTGTTTGAGCTGCGAGCTTAGAGTTGCTCCAAAGGCTTGATAAAAGCTGGCTTTTTAAGCGCCGCAGAGAACTTGGAATTGCTTGTCGAATCCCCATCCCATAGTTCATATCGGATCTTGGTGAGGTGTTCATTGGTGCCAATTCTAGGAGCCTGTTGCCCGTAAAGCCGCCGCCCACTGCCAACTTCTGAGCCAATCGTCGTGCTTCGGCTCGCTCATGCCGCCGAGGATCTTAGGCCGCCCCAAGGCTAATTTAAATTTCCAAATCGGGTTCCGTTTTGGCTGGCGCTGCGCCATCACCAGCAGAGCTGTGATGTCAGGCATCACCGCCTGCAGGCCGGTTCGGATCGGCTCACAACCGGCCTGCTTCAGGAGGTTCATTGCGGCCGAGCGGAGTGTTGTCATCTATCCAGCGCCATTGCCCAAGTAGCGGTGCTCATCCTCATGGAGCTGGGTGTTACGGATCCAGTGCATCTCAGGCCTGCATGTCGCCTCACTGTTGACACCAGCGTTGATACGCTGGCGGCACCACCTCGATGACGTGGCAGACTTCGGCTACGTCCTTCCCTTGGGCGTTTAGCCTCTCGGGTGACCAAGGAAGTGAGACACAACAACCAGATGGGGTCAGCCGTGCCAGGGGGTGTCTGTCTATGCACGGCTGGTGAGGCCCAAGGACAGGCGGTGGCACCCCAAGCATTCCGACCTCACACCCAATCATCAGGTGAACAACGTGGTGAGACTACAAACATAGTGACCTCGATCATCTTATTTTCTTGATCTCAGCACTCTTTTGATCGCAAGGTAGGTCTTGATTGGGCGATCTAGTTCGCCCAATAAACCCTCTAGATAGGCTATTCTTGCTTTCGCTGCCTCGATCTCAGCCTGAAGTGCCTCAGTTGCCCTGCTTTCCTTTTCAAGAATAAGTTCCAGTCTTTTTGAGACCATGGAGAGCTTTTTCCAGGTCGTCCTCTCCATCGGAGATCCGGACGCAAGGCTTCTTTCGTCTATCCATTCTCCTTCCAGAACAAGGGGAGGCATCTCATCGACATTGCAGGTAAGATCCTGAGGATGCGGCAATAGTGGCAGGTAGCAATCTCCGCTGCCGCTCTGATGAAATCGATCTCTCCGTAAAAATGTCAATTCCATCACTCTTGGTACAACGAGGGTAGAGCCCTTGACAATGAAATCCCCGCAACAGTTGTTGGGATGGGCGTGAACACAGACGTGGGTTTCGTCAAGCTTTCTTAGGGCTGGGCCCAGTCCCGCCTCAAACTTGTCTGGATCATTGGCGACATCCAGATCATGAAGCTCAATGACGATGATTCTGAACCGGCTTAGGGTGCTCTTCTTGCAATCAATGAGATTTCTGTATTCTGCGCCTTCTATGTCCATTTGAAGCAACAGGTCATCGTCAGCATTGGGGGACATCTCCTCAACCCATTCATCAAGAGTGATGCTGTCTTCCCCATGGTCCACATCTAGCCATTTCTTCTTGAATGTCTGGAGGCCTTCAATAATAGCGGTCTCCAGTTTGTCTTCGTCACTGGAAAAGTCACAAAGATGACAGATTATCTTGTAATTCAAGGCCAAATCATCTTCGAATCTTTTTGTGTTATTTACCCCTGGAGAAAAGCAAGCCATGACTCCTTGAAGATCATCTGGCAGCAGATAGGCTCCATCTTGATTGCCTCCAACCCTGATTAATGGGTGAGGAGAAGGCTTGGGTTTCATGATCAAGATGTCGGTGAGCCGATTGGCCAGCTTGTGCTGGAAGGCATTCTCAGAGGTGAGCATGTTGAAAAGGTGAGTCTCCTTAATCTATCCGGCCATGCCTCCTTCAGCATGGGTGGATTCAGAAAGTCGCATCTATTTCAATCGGGGATCTGGTGGTGCGTGTTCTCAAGGGCCGCCGTCGACAATGCGTTTCCTGTTTCTACTCCGCGTCATCGCCTGAGGGGAAATTGGAAAGCATGGCTTTAGTGAGCTTACTTGCATTGATTGATTGCATGGCTTTTGGCTGGCGAATGTCTAAATGGTCGCAGCTCGAAATCGCCGCCCTCTACCATCTCATCCTCTTCTTGTAAACAACATTGAAATAACTTCCGCCCTCGGGCCGGCTGGCGAACTTTTCGCGATAGATCTCTTGATACCCATGCTTTTCCATGAATGCATTGATGTCTGAAAGTTGGCAGCAGCCCTGGTATGACTCAAAGTCTGAAACCTCTGTCTTGATGTATTGAAAGTATCTAAGGATTGGAAGGGACCCCTGGAGCACGAGCAGTTCCGAGCCCTGTGTGTCCATGATCAGCGCTTGATATCTGCTGGGATCAAGCTGTTCCCTTTTGAATAGAGTGGACAAGGTTATGCTCTCAAGGGAGATGGTCGTTGTGTAGTCGACGTCAGGCCAGATGTCTTTGTGCTCCTTGAGATCCAGAATGGAGGATGACTCTCCGTTGTTATTGGAGATATGGAATTCATAGTTCTTGCCGTCGACTTCTGCGACGAGCGCCTGCAGCGCAACTTGATCGCTCAGCTTGCTGATGTTGGCCTTTAGCTGGCGATAGACTTCGGGAATCGGTTCTATCCAGACGACGCATAGCCCACGGGAGCGATAGACATCGCGCTCCTGTCCAGTATTGGCGCCTACATGGACAACTCCTGAGACTTCGCTCAGGAAGTGATCGGAGCCATCAGGGACCTTCCTGAGAATCCTTCGCACTGCTCTGATTGTTCTGTTCAGCACTCTCATTGGCCAGAGATGGTGGAATGACTCTAGCTCGCTGCTGCGGGGATTCATTCGGGACGACTGAGGTTCTCGGAGTGTTCCACCCCTGAACGGATCTTCGTCCATGTGTAAGTTGCTAAGTTTTCGCGCCGTCCTGTCCGGTGACGCCGAGGGTTAGGGCAGTGCGGCTCATGGGAGGCGGCTCATCGGCGGATCAATCCCTTTTGTGCCTGCGGTAATAGCGGATCACTTCCTTGGCCACGCTGCGCGGTTCGTGGCGCAGGGTGGCGCTGGGGCGGGCCCCCTGCAACGCCGCCTGGATCACCTCGTAGCCCTGCGCCGTCAGCGCCTCCATGTCGCAGGTCACGGGCTCGGCGCCCCGCAGGCGGTACACGTCGAGCAGGCTGGAGTCGGCCAGGGGCTCCTGGGCCAGCACCGCTCCGAAGAGCCGTTGCTCCACCCCCAGGCTGGCCAGCTGGGCCTCGATCGCCCGCAGGTGGCCGCCCACGTCGAGGCCGTCGGTCTCGCCGGGCTGGGTCATCAGGTTGCAGATGTAGAGCCGCGGCGCCTTGCTGGCGCTGATCGCGCTCACCAGTTCCGGCACCAGCAGATTGGGCAGCAGGGAGGTGTAGAGGCTGCCCGGGCCCAGAACGATCAGGTCGGCGTGGGCGATGGCCTCGAGCGCCCGCGGCAGGGCCGGCGGCCGCTCCGGTGTGCAGCCGAGACGCACGATCGGGCGGGGGGCATGGCCGATCTGCGATTCCCCCTCGATCCGCTCACCGTTCTCGAGTTCGGCCCAGAGGCGCACGTCGGCATTGGTGGCCGGCACCACCTGCCCCTGCACCGCCAGCACGCGGCTGCTGGCGATGATCGCCGATTCCAGGCTGCCCGTGATCGCGGTGAGGGCGCTCAGGAACAGGTTGCCGAAGCTGTGGCCCTCCAGGCCGCTGCCCGCCTTGAAGCGGTACTGGAACAGCCGGGTGAGCAGGGGCTCCTCCCGGGCCAGGGCCGCCAGGCAGTTGCGGATGTCGCCCGGCGGCTGCACCCCCAGCTCACGGCGGAGCACGCCGCTGCTGCCGCCGTCGTCGGCCACGGTGACGATGGCGGTGAGGTTGCTGCTGTAGCGCTTCAGCCCGCTCAGCAGGGTGGCCAGCCCCGTGCCGCCGCCGATGGCCACGATGTTCGGGCCCCGGTTCAGCCGCCGCTGGGCCAGCAGCGCATCCACCAGCAAGGTGTCCTTTTCAGGGGCCAGGGCCTGCTGGATGGAGCCGAAGCTGCGGCTCTGCCCCAGCCAGATCAGCCCGCCGCCCACCAGCAGCACCAGCGGACCGGTGATGCTGCGGGGCATCACCTGGGTGATGCGGGCCAGGCCCCACTTGATCGTCTCCAGGGTCCAGTAGATCGGCTGCAGGTCGGCCCACACGGCCGCCCCCAGCAGGGCGATCACCAGCCCCAGGCCCGAGGTGATCATCCAGCGTTTCACCACCAGCCCCGGCTGCAGCCAGCGGGCCGCACGCCGTGAGCGGCTCATCAGATCCCGCTGGCGCAGATCCCCCCGGCCCACCCAGCGGGGGCGCCCCGGGCGGGGGCCGCCTCGGCGACGCCGACCGTTCGCAGCAGGGCCTCGAACCGTCAAGGGCAGGGCGTGACGACGCGGCAGGGACCACTCGAACTGTACGGATGAAAAGCCCGTCCGGAACCGGCAGGATGGGCGTCCGGCCCCCGGGGCCCGTTCACCGCCGTTCCTTGCTCTCCAGCCCCTCCCCCCTGCCGGCCTCGCCCGCCACCGTGCCGGCGGCCCAGATGGAGAAGCTCACCATGCGCTGGGGGGCGAACCTGGTGCTCGACGCCATCGACCTCAGCCTCTACCCGGGCGAGCGGCTGGTGGTGGTGGGGCCGTCCGGGTCGGGCAAGTCCACCGTGCTGCGCCTGCTGGCGGGGCTGCAGCTGCCCACCTCCGGCGTGCTGCGCATCCACGGCGAACCGCAGACCTACCTGCGCCTGGATCAGCGCCATCCCCCCGACGTGCGTCTGGTCTTCCAGAACCCCGCCCTGCTGGCCTCGCTCACCGTGCGGGAGAACGTGGGCTTCCTGCTGTACCGCTTCAGCCGCCTCAGCGAAGGGGAGATCGCCGAGCGTGTCGACCAGGCCCTCCAGGCCGTGGGGCTGGCGGGGATCGAGGAGCGGATGCCGGGCGAACTCAGCGGCGGCATGCAGAAGCGCGTGAGCTTCGCCCGCGCCCTGATCGAGGATCCCACCGCCCCCAAGGCCCGCACCCCCCTGCTGCTGTTCGACGAGCCCACCGCCGGTCTCGACCCGGTGGCCTGCACCCGCATCGAGGACCTGATCGTGCGCAGTTCGGAGCTGGCGCACGCCTCCTCCCTGGTGGTGAGCCATGTGATGAGCACGATCGAGCGCTGCGCCGAGCGGGTGGCCCTCCTCTACGACGGTCGCTTCCGCTGGGCCGGGACGGTGGAGGACTTCCGCGTGACCACCAACCCCTACGTGCTGCAGTTTCGGACCGGTAGCCTGCACGGGCCGATGCAGCCGGCCGAGAACTGAGCCCATGCGCCGGAGTGTCCGTGAAGCCCTGGTCGGATTCACCCTGCTGGCCGCCGTCAGCAGCGGCCTGCTGCTGTGGTTCTGGCTGCGCGGCATCTCCCTGAGCCGCAACACCTGGACGATCCGGGCCAGCTTCGCCGATGCCGGCGGCCTGGCCGTCCGCTCGCCGGTCACGTTCCGGGGGGTGCTGGTGGGCAACGTCCGCGCCGTCACCGTCACCGATGCGGCCGTGGTGGCCGACCTGGAGATCACCGACCCGCGGCTGAAGCTGGCGCGGCCCCTGGTGGCCCGGGTCGCCGCCGCGTCCCTGCTGGGCGGCGATGCCCAGGTGTCGCTGCTGGCCGGCGGCGGGCCCCTGCCCCCCGGCCTGCCCGGCCCGCGGGAGCGGGGCTGCGACGACACCCGTCTGGTGTGCAACGGCGGCAAGGTGACCGGCGTGTCCGCGGCGAATCTCGACACCGTCACCCAGACCGTGCAGAACCTGCTCGATCAGGCCGAGCGGGAGAAGCTGGTGCCCCAGATGGTGGCCGCCACCGCCGCCTTCGCGAAAACCGCCCGGGAGACCGAGAAGCTCACCAAGACCGGCGAAGCCTTCCTCTCCGACGCCCAGGGGCTGGTCAGGGAGCTCAACCGCTCGATGGGCAAGGTGGACCCGATCCTGAGCAACCTCAACGTCGCCAGCGCCGATGCCGCCCGGGCCACCCGGCACGTCCGCAACCTCACCGGCTCCCTCGACAATCCCAGGACGGTGGCCGATCTCCAGGCCACGCTCGCCAACGCCAAGCAGCTCACCGACCGCTGGTCGGCGGTGGGTGGCGACGTGAGCAAGCTCACCGGCGATCCCAAGTTCCTCGACGGCATCCGCAGCCTGTCGATCGGCCTGGGCAAGTTCTTCGAGGAGCTCTACCCCGCCCAGGTGGACGCGGCACGCCAGCGGCAGGCCCGTGAGGAGGCCCTGCAGCAGGAGGTGAAGGACGCCCGCCGGGCGGCCCAGGAACGGCTGGCCCCCACCGTCAGAAACCGCTGATCAGAAACCGTTGATCGCTTCCAGGGCGATCGCGGCGATGGCCTGGTCGCTCGCCTTCGGCAGCTGCACGTAGCGGCCGCCGGCCGCCTCGGCCAGTTCCTTGCCCATGCCGCTGCCGATGAACTTGCGCTCGGTGTCGATCACCAGCAGGCGGATCCCCAGGGCCCGGTAGCGGCTCGCCACCTGCCGCAGCTCCTCCCGCAGGTCCACCGGCTCCTCCCCCTCCAGCACCGGCTGGCCGAGGGAGCGGCTCAGGGGCACGTTGCCGCGGCCGTCGGTGATCGCCACCACCACCACCTGGCCCAGCCCGCCGGTGGCCAGGGCATTGGCCCCCACCCGGGCGGCCTGGGTGAGGCCGTGGGCCAGGGGCGAGCCGCCGCCGCAGGGCATCGCCTCCAGCCGCCGCCGGGCGGCGGTGATCGAGCGGGTGGGGGGCAGCAGCACCTCGGCCTGCTCGCCGCGGAACGGGATCAGGGCCACCTCGTCGCGGTTCTCGTAGGCCTCGGTGAGCAGCCGGATCACGGCGCCCTTGGCGCTCTGCATCCGGTTCAGGGCCATCGAGCCGCTGGCGTCCACCAGGAAGATCACCAGCGCCCCCGCCTTGCGCTGCAGCTGCTTGGCCCGCAGGTCGCCCTCCTCCACGATCAGCCGGCGCTGCGGTTCCCGCTCGCGGCGGGCCTTCTGGTACGGCGCCGCGGCCCGCAGGGTGGCGTCCACGGCGATGCGGCGCACGGGACCGCGGGGCAGCATCGGCTTCACGTAGCGGCCGCGGCTGTCGCTGAGCACCATCGAGCGGTTGCCGCTGCCACCGCTCCTGGCCTTGGCCGAAGCGAACAGCAGCAGGTCGGGGTCGATGGCGGTGGCCTCCGGATCGAGCAGGAACTCCTCCGGGATCTGCGGGGGCGCCCGGTCCTCGGGCGCGTCGTCCTCGGGTTCGTCGGGTTCGTCGTCCTCGGGCTTGTCGTTGTCGGTGTCCTCGGGCTCCTGCTCCGGCTCGGGCGGTTGCTCCCCCTGGGGCGGCGGGGGGGGCGGCTCCAGCGGCTGGTCCGGGTCCGGAGGGGGGAGCTGCAGGGCGCGCGGGGCGATCACCAGCCGCACCGCCACCTGCAGGTCGTCGGCCTCCACCCGGTCGCGGCCGCTCAGGGCCGCGTGGGCCCGGGCCACCCGCACCGCGTAGAGCTCGGCCCGGTGGCCCTCCACGCCGCCGCGGATGGCCTCGGTCACCAGATAGCGGATCTGCTCCCGCTCGATGGTCACGTCCGGCAGCCACTGGCGGGCGAGCAGCAGCTGGGTGGCCAGCGCTTCGGTCTCCTCCTGCCAGCGGGCGCGGAAGGCGCCGCTCGATTCGCCGTGCTCGAGGGCCGAGCGGGTGATCGCCACCCGCTGCCCGGTGTCGAGCAGCTGGTTGGCCGACAGGGCGATGGCGAAGCGATCCAGCAGGTGATCGCGCACCGCCCCCTCCTCCGGGTTGTAGGTGGCGATCAGCAGGCAGCGACAGGGATGGGACAGGCTCAGACCCTCCCGTTCGATGCGGTTCTCGCCCGAGCCCACCGCGGCCAGCAGCAGGTTGGTGATGCCCTCGTCGAGCAGGTTGATCTCATCCACATAGAGCACTCCCCGGTGCGCCTCCGCCAGCAGCCCCGGCTGGAACACCGGTGCCCCCGCGTTGAGGGAGGCGGCCACGTCCACCGAGCCCAGCAGCCGGTCCTCGGTGACGCCCAGCGGCACCTGGACGAAGGGGGCCGGGATCACCCGGGTGGGCAGCAGCGCGTTCGTGTCGGCGCCGCTGGGATCGCCCCCCAGTTCGGTGATGCGGCGCCGCGTGGCCACGTCCCACTCGTCGGGCCGGGTCGGGTCGGCCTGCCGCTGCCCCGGTCCGTCCGCCAGGTCGATCACGTCGATCGGCGGCAGCAGGGCATGGAGCCCCCGGGCCAGCACCGACTTGCCGGTGCCGCGACCGCCGGCGATCACCACCCCGCCCAGGCCCGGATCCACCGCCGCCAGCAGCAGGGCCAGCTTCAGGGTGCCGTGGCCGGTGATGGCCGCCAGGGGGAAGGTGCCGGTGGGGCCGGCTCCGGCGGGCGTGGCAGTGGACCCGCTGACGACCATGGGCGGAGGCTGGGTGGGGCAGGTCAGTCTCGCCGACCGGGTGGCGGGAGGATCCGCCGATGCCGTCTGCCAGCGCCGTCCCGATGTCCTCTCTCGCCATCGCCCTGGGGGCCAACCTCGGCGATCCGGCGGCCACGCTCGTGGCCGTGCGGCCACTGCTGAGCGAAGCCGTCGGCGCATGGCTGGCCCATGGCGAGGGGCCGGCGGACGGCGCCTGGCCGCTGCGGCAGCACTGGTCGCCGCTCTTCATGACGGCGCCGGTGGGCGGCCCGCCGGGTCAGCCGAAGTACCTGAACGCCGTGCTGCTGCTGGAGCGGGACGCCGCCGTGCCCGACCTCCCTCCCTGGCCTGCGCCCGAAGCTCTGCTGGGGCGATTGCTGGAGCTGGAGCGGCGCTTCGGCCGCGAGCGGCGCGAGCGCTGGGGACCCCGCAGCCTGGATCTCGATCTGCTCTGGTGCGGCGGCCTGTGCTGCCGGAGCCCGGAGCTGGTGCTGCCCCATCCGCGCCTGGGGGAGCGGACCTTCGTGCTCGCCCCCCTGGCGGCGATCGATCCCCACCGACCCCTGCCGGGAGAGGACGTGAGCGTGGCCGAGCGGCTGGCGGCCCTGCTGGCCCGGCCCGGCGAGATCCCTCCGGAGCGGCTTCCGGGCCGGGCCGGCTGGCCCGAAGGTCCCTGAGCCGCACCAGCGTCCCGGAGCCGGTCACACTGGGGGCCCTCCCGGCACGCCCCATGGCTCCCCTGCCGCCCCCCGAGCCTTCCACCCACCTGGAAACCACCGCAGCCCTCGATGCCCGCAAGGTGCGCTTCGAGCTCAACCGCGTGCGGCTTCCCATCGGCGTCGAGGGCACCTACGGCGTGATCCGTCATCCGGGCGCCTCCCTGGCGGTGCCGGTGCTCGAGGACGGCCGGGTGGTGATCCTGCGCCAGTACCGCTTCGCCGTGGCGGGCCGGCTGCTGGAGTTCCCCGCCGGCACCCTGGAGGACGGCGAGGACCCGCTGGGCTCGATGCGGCGGGAACTGGAGGAGGAGACCGGCTACAGCGCCAGCCGCTGGGATTCCCTGGGCGCCATGCACCCCTGCCCCGGCTACTCCGACGAGGTGATCCACCTCTTCCTGGCCCGCGATCTCACCCTCCTCGCCGATCGTCCCCCCGGCGACGACGACGAGGACATGGAGGTGCTGCTGCTGGAGCCGGCCGAGCTGGACGCCGCTCTGGCCAGCGGTGACGAGGCCCTCGATGGAAAGACCGTCACCGCCTGGTTCCGCGCCCGTCAGCTGCTTGCCCTCTGATGCCCCCCGAGCGCTGGCTGTTCTGGCACCGCCGCGATCTGCGCCTCGCCGATAACCTGGGCCTGGCGGCGGCCGCCGCGGCCACCCCGGCGGTCACCGGCCTGTTCGTGCTCGATCCGGCGATCCTGGCGGATCCCGCCATGGCGCCGGCCCGGATCTGGTTTCTCTGCGAGAGCCTCAGGGAGCTGGCGGAGCGCTGGCGGCAGGCCGGCAGCCGCCTGCTGCTGCTGCGGGGGGAGCCGGCCGCACTGGTGCCCCAGGCAGCCCGGGCGGTGGGTGCCGCCGTGGTGGCCTGGAACCGGGATGTGGAGCCCTACGGCCGCGCCCGCGACCGGCAGGTGGCGGCTGCCCTGCGAGCCCAGGGCATCAGGGTGCAGGTCGACTGGGATCAGCTGCTGGTGGCGCCTGAGGCGATCCGCACCGGTGGCGGCGAGCCCTACCGGGTCTACGGCCCCTTCCTGCGCAACTGGCGCGCCCAGCTGCAGGCCCGCTCCGCCGTGGGCTGCGCAGCGGCCGGCGGCCTTGAGCCCGTGGCCGCCCCATCCGCCCTGCTGGACCTCGATCCCACCGGCCTTCCCGCGGAGCCAGCCGGCCTCTGGGCGCGGCTGCCCCGGCTGGAGACGCTGCCCGCCGCCGAGGACCTGGGTTTCGCCTTCGCCGGTGCCGACCTCTGCCCCTGTCGCCCCGGGGAAGCGGCGGCCATGGGTCAGCTGGCCGCCTTCGCCGATGGCGGGGTGAACGGCGGCGCCCTGGCCGCCTACGAGCCGGGGCGCAACTTCCCCGGCGACGCCGGCACCTCAGGACTTTCCGCCGCCCTCAAGTTCGGCACCCTCAGCCCCCGCCAGGCCTGGGCCGCCGCCCGCGCCGCCCGCGAGCGCGCCCGCAGCGAGGAGTCCCTCGTCTCCATCGGCGTCTGGGAGCAGGAGCTGGCCTGGCGCGAGTTCTACCAGCAGGCCCTCTTCCATTTCCCCGAGCTGGCCGACGGTCCCTACCGGCCCCAGTGGCGCCACTTCCCCTGGGAGAACGATCCGGTCCGGCTGGCGGCCTGGGAGCAGGGCTTCACCGGCGTGCCCATCATCGACGCCGCCATGCGCCAGCTCGACACCAGCGGCTGGATGCACAACCGCTGCCGCATGATCGTCGCCTCCTATCTCGTGAAGGATCTGATCATCGACTGGCGCCACGGCGAGCGGGCCTTCATGGCCCGCCTGGTGGACGGGGATCTGGCCGCCAACAACGGGGGCTGGCAGTGGAGCGCCAGCAGCGGCATGGATCCCAAGCCCCTGCGCATCTTCAATCCCGCCGCCCAGGCCGCCCGCTTCGATCCGGAGGCCACCTACATCCGCCGCTGGCTGCCGGAACTGGCCCATGTGGCCACCGCCGATCTGATCGGCGGCGAGATCACCCCTCTCGAGCGGCGCGGCTACCCGGAGCCGATCGTCAGCCACCGGCAGCAGCAGGCCCGCTTCAAGGCCCTGCACGCCAGCCTGCCCAGGGGGTAGGGGGCGTCAGGGGAGCGGAATTCAGGCGATCGGCGCCTCAGGCGGCCAGGGCTTGGGCCCCCACCAGCCGTCGCACGGCGGCGATCACGCTGTCCTGCTGTTCGGCGCTGAGCTCGGGGAAGATCGGCAGGCTGAGCACTTCGGCGCAGAGCCGTTCGGTGACCGGCAGACTGCCGGGCCCGTAGCCCAGGTCGGCGTAGGCCGGCTGGCGGTGGATCGGAATCGGGTAGTAGATGATCGTCGTCACCCCGGCCTCCTGCAGCTGCAGCTTGAGCCAGTCGCGGCAGCGGGCCTCGGGCAGTCCGTAACTGGCACTGTCGGCCGCGGGGGTGCAGCGCCCCCCGCAGGCGGCGCTGGCGGCCGGGCAGTGGAGCACCCGCACCACGAACTGATTCCAGCTGTGCCCCTCCGGACCGGGGGCCGCGGGCAGCAGTCCGGGCAGCCCTGCCAGTTCCCGCTGGTAGCGCTCGGCGATGGCCCGCCGGCGCTCCACCCAGCGGGGCAGGTGGGGCAGTTTCACGGCCAGCACCGCGGCCTGCAGGGCATCGAGGCGGCTGTTGTAGCCGAGTTCGGTGTGCAGGTAGCGGCGCGGCATGCCGTGCACCGCGAGTTCCCGGATCCGCTGGGCCAGTTCCGGGTCGCGGCAGGTCACCATGCCACCGTCCCCTGCCGCCCCCAGGTTCTTGGTGGGGAAGAAGCTGAAGGCGCCGGCATCGCCCCAGCTGCCCACCGGCCGGCCGGCCCAGCTGGCGCCGCTGGCCTGGGCGCAGTCCTCGATCACCCGCAGCCCGTGGGCGGCGGCGATGGCGCCGATCCGCTCCATGTCCACCGGGCGGCCGAACAGATGCACCGGCATCAGGGCCTTGGTGGCGGGGGTGATGGCGGCCTCGATCCTGTCCGGATCGATCAGGTAGGTGTCCGGGTCCACGTCCACGAACACCGGCGTGGCGCCCACGGCGCTGATGGCTTCGGCGGTGGCGAAGAAGCTGAACGAACTGGTGATCACCTCGTCGCCGGGCCCGATGCCCAGGCCCCGCAGGGCCAGCACCAGGGCGTCGGTGCCGCTGTTGCAGCCGATGGCGTGGGGCACGCCGCAGGAGGCGGCGAAGGCGGCCTCGAAGTCGCTGATGGTGGCCCCCCCGATGTACTGACCGCTGCGCAACACGTCGAGAACGGCGTGATCGAGGGTGTCTCCGAGCTGCCGCAGTTGCTCGGTGAGACTGAAGGGGGGCACATGCATGGCCGCAACATTAAGCCTGCGGAACCGGCCTGGGGAGTCCGCCGGCGGCTGGGTCAGCTCCCGAACCAGGCGGGTTCGGCCCCCGGATGCCACTTGATGTTGCAGCCGATCGCCGGTCGCTGCGGTTCGGGAACGGGCCGCCGCTCCAGGACGGCGGCCAGGGCGTCGCGCAGATCGCTGCCGTCGCAGGGCGCCTCCCCGCCGGGACGGCTGCCGTCCAGCTGCCCCCGGTAGGCGAGCCGGTGGGCGGCATCGAACAGGAAGGGGTCCGGGGTGCAGGCGGCGTGGAAGGCGCAGGCCACGCGCTGATCCGGATCCTGCAGGTAGGGGAAGGTCCAGCCGTGGGCCAGGGCCTGGGCGCGCATCCCGTCGGGACCGTCCTGGGGATGGGTGGCGGTGCTGTTGCTGCAGATGCCGATCAGGGACGTCCTGCCGGCCAGATCGTGCTGCAGCCGGGTGATCTCCGGCTCGATGTGCTTCACGAAGGGGCAGTGGGGGCAGAGGAACAGCACCAGCACGGGGCGGTCCGCGAGAAGGGCGCCCTCCAGCGGGCCGCCCGAGACGGGCCGCAGCCCCGCCTGCATCGCCGCCAGCGGCAGCGGCGTGCCCAGGGGCAGCATGGTGGACGCGGTGAGGACCATGGGATCGGCCGCCCCTGCTGCCGAGCGCGGGCGGATGAGGAACAAGGATCATCGCCGCCGCCGCCCTCCCTCCGCCGTGTCGCCTTCGCTCCCGCCGGCCCCGCGCCTGTCGCTGCCGTTGCTGGCCCTGCTGCTGACCGGCTGCGTGCCGGCGGCGCAGCGGCCGAGCGGCTGGGTCTACCCCCTGCCGAGGCACCAGCCGGACGACGGCCTGGCCGTGGTGACCCGGCCCGGTGGGGAAGGCCTGCACATCTGGATCGAGACCGACACCAGCCGGCCGGGGACCTGCCGGCCCCGCTGGATTCCCGACGCGGCCCGGCTGCGCGGCGGCAACGGTCCCCGGCCCACCAGTTTCGGACTGGCCCCGCGGCAGGAGTTCTTCCAGGCCCAGGAGAGGGGCCGCGTGCGCGTGGCCCTGCGCCGCCAGGCGGAAGGCCTCTGCCGTCAGCGCGCTCCCCGCAGCGTCTTCGTCTGGGATCCGCCGCCCCGCAGCACGGCCGACTACCGGCCCCCGGACCTCCCCCTGCTGGAGGAACCCGATCTGCTCAGCGATCCCCGGGCCATCCGGCGGGCCGAGAAGCGCCTGCTGGGGCTCCCCCTCACGCCGGAGGATCTCGAGGAACCGCCGCAGCCCCACCCCGGGGGGACCTGAGGGCTGGCGGCGGCTGCCCCCCTCTCAGAGCAGGGCCGCGGCACCCACGTAGCCCTCCGGCAGGGCCACGGGCCAGACCACGGGACCCGAGTCCGGCGCCGCCGGGGCTGGCTCCCTTGGGTCCGGGGCGGCGCCGAACAGGCCCAGGCCCCTGGCCTTCAGCCCCGCCTCCAGCCGGCACCAGGCCTCCAGGAAGGCGGCGTGACGGCGCTGCTCCGGCAGGGCCCGGATCGCCTCCCGCACCTGCGGCGGCAGGCAGCGGCGGGCGATCCCCTCCCACCCCGGCACCGGGCGGAGTTCCTCCACATCCACCCCCACCTCCCGGCAGGGGTGGAAGGCCAGCAGGATCAGATCGCCCGAGTGGGCCACGTTGAAGCGGGGCCGGCAGGGTGCTCCGGCCAGCCCGGGGCCTTCCGGGGCGATGAGCTGGGGCTTGCCGTGGGGCCCTTCCCCCAGAACCACCTCGGCCGGATCACGCCCCAGCCAGGGCCCGAGCAGCAGCCGCAGCAGCCCCCGCCCCAGCAGGAAGCGCTCCCGGTCCTCCTGCCGCCGCAGCTGTCCCAGCCGCCGCTCCTCCCGGGGATCCAGCAGGGTGCCCAGGGGGGTGAGCTGCGCCCTGGCCAGGGGGTCGCCGCGATCCAGCAGCAGCAGCCGGGGGGGAGCCTCGGGTGCCGGCAACGGCCCTGGCGGTGGCTCCAGGCGGCCGGTGCGCGCCTGTGGCCAGCGTTCGGGGAGGAGATCCATCAGCTCCCGGCCAGCCGCTCGCCTGCCGCCGGCAGGAGGCTCCAGACGGCGGGTTCGGCGACTTTCCAGTAGCGGCTGAAGCGGCGCAGATCGAGGGGCCGGGCCGGGTCGTCCGGCAGCGCAACGAAGGGTTCGGGCTCCAGCACCTGCACCGGCAGGGACGCGGCGATCCGGGCCCGGAGCTGCTCGAAGCGGGGATCCACCGCCTGGGTGGTGACCACCCCGTCGGCCCCGTGCCGGCGGGCGAAGCCCAGCACTTCCTCCGCCACGTCCCCCCAGCGGATCGTCACGGGCAGCTCCAGCAGGCACTCATAGAGGAACGCCAGCCGTCCAGGGCTGGGAGGGTTGGGGGCCTCGCCGACTCCCCCGGTGGTGGCCGTGCCCCCGGCGATCAGCTCCCCATCGAAGACGAACAGGGCCGGCCGTTCCGGATGCTGCCGCAGGGCGGGATTTGCCGGTCCCAGGGCCTCGGCGTGGATCCAGAGCACCGGCTGCCGGGGCGGGGCGGCGGCGGGGCTGCCGGAGTCTGCCGGCACCTCGCTCGGCCTGCCGGGGGCGCCGGGCGACGCGGGTGCGGCCATGGCCGCCGCGGGCTCCGGCGCGAACAGCCGGGCCTGCAGGGCGTCGTAGCTGGCCTCGAAGGGGCAGCCGCCGGCTGCCCGGGGACAGCAGCGGCAGTGGCGGCCGCCGCTGAAGCGCTCCAGATTCTCCCGGTTGAACAGGTAGGGCCTGGCGCCGAAGCTGCTGGCCACCCACTGCCAGCTGAGGTTGTTGCTGGCCGGGTCGCCATCGAGCAGATGCCGCAGGAACCAGCGGGCCCCGGCCTGCCAGCGCACCCGGCGCCAGTGCACCACGTAGGCCGCCAGCCACAGGCGGGCATGGTTGTGCAGCCAGCCGATCCGCGCCAGATCGGCGGCGAAGGCGTCCATGCAGGCCAGGCCGGTGAAGCCCTCACGGATGTCCGCGGGGAGTTCGGCGGCGTAGGCCGCGGCGGGAAGCCCGGTCTTCAGGGGTTCCCGGTCGTGCCAGATGCCGTCGCCCCAGCGCCGCCAGAGGCGCTGCCAGTAGTCGCGCCAGCCCAGTTCGCTGATCAGCCTGCCGCCCAGACGTCTGGCCGTGGTGGCATCCAAGCCATCCTGGCGGAGCCGCCGGAACACGGCGTCCCTCACCTCGGCCAGGGTGAGCACGCCGTGGCGGATGTAGGGGGACAGCCGGGTGACGGCGCCATCGAGGTGGTTCCGGCTGGCGCCGTAGGCCGCCGGATCGATCCGCCCGAGCAGCCGCTCGGCTTCCCGCCGGCCGCCCCGGATGGGGCCCGCGGGATGGAGTCCCCCGCCCTCGCTGGCTGGCCTCCCGAGCGACGGCATCCGGCGTCCCAGCTCCTCCATCAGGGCCAGGCGGCCGGGGAAGTGGCGGGGCAGGTCTGCGGCGGACTCGCGCCAGCGCAGGGGAGGGGGCACGGCAGGTAAGGGAGAATCGCCGGATCGCACTGCTTCGCCCTCCGGCGCCCCGACCCCCATGCTCCTCGATCTGCGCGGCAAGAAGGCTCTCGTCACCGGCATCGCCAACAACCGCTCGATCGCCTGGGGGATCGCCCAGCAGCTGGCCGCCGCCGGCGCCGAGCTGGGCATCACCTACCTGCCCGACGAGAAGGGCCGTTTCGAGGCCAAGGTGCGGGAGCTCACCGCGCCCCTGACCCCCACCCTGTTCGAGCCCCTGAACGTGCAGGATCCGGCCCAGATCGAGGCGGTGTTCGCCCGCATCGGCGAGACCTGGGGCAGCCTCGACGTGCTGGTGCACTGCCTCGCCTTCGCCGACAAGGAGGAGCTGGTGGGCGACTACTCGGCGATCACGCCGGAAGGGTTCGCCCGCGCCCTGGAGGTGAGCGCCTATTCCCTGGCCCCCCTCTGCCGCCACGCCAAGCCGCTCTTCAACGAGGGCTCCAGCGTGATCACCCTCAGCTACCTGGGCGCCGAGCGGGCCATCCCCAACTACAACGTGATGGGCGTGGCCAAGGCCGCCCTGGAGGCCTCGGTGCGCTATCTGGCCGCGGAGCTTGGGCCCGAAAAGCAGGTGCGGGTGAACGCCATCAGCGCCGGCCCGATCCGCACCCTGGCCAGTTCGGCCATCGGCGGCATCCTCGAGATGATCCACAACGTGGAGGAGAAGGCCCCTCTGCGCCGCACCGTCACCCAGGACGAGGTGGGCGGCACGGCCGCCTTCCTGGCCAGCCCGCTGGCGAGCGGCATCACCGGCCAGGTGATCTATGTGGACGCGGGCTACTGCATCACCGGGATGTGAGCCGGCGCCGGATCCGCCCGCTCAGCCGTCGCAGAAGCCCGGCCCCGGGCCAGGGCGCTGATGTCGGCGAGGTTGTGGGATTCCCAGTCGTTTCCGGAGGTGAGGCCCTCGGCGAGCAGGGCATCGAGGACGTGCCACTGCAGGCCCTCGGTCACCGGCAGGAGCCGCTGCAGCTGGTCGCACATCCAGTGCCCCTGGCGGCGGCGCAGGATCACGCTGATCCGGGTGCCCGGCTGCAGCCGGCAGAACCAGAGCAGGTAGAGGGCACTGCCATCCATGAACACCAGATCGCGGGCCTGGGAGTAGGCGTGGATCTGGTCGGCGATGCTGTGCCGCTCAGGGTGATAGAGCGCGTACCCCTCTGCCGTCAGCATCCCGTCCAGCAGGACGTCGCCGATCAGGCGCCCCATGGCTGGGGGCAGCCCGCTGCGGCTGACGTAAAGGCGGGTCGGCGTCGCTTGCCCCGGGGCCGGCGGCGCCGACGCCATCCGCCAGCCGCCGAGCAGGCAGCGCATCAGCCGCCGGCAGCTGCAGCCGAGATGGGCGTCCCAGGCCCGCTCATCGAAGTCGAAACCCCAGCCCTGGCCGGGGATCATCAGCCGCTCGAAGCGGGTCGGTTCGCCCACGATCCGGATGCGCTGGCGGGGCAGGCCGAGGCCCTCGAGCACCTCCTCCATGTAGGGCGCCAGTTCGCGCGTCGGCTCCAGCCAGCGGGAGACGAAGAAATAGACGCAGGCGTCGTCCTTCTGCAGCCTGGCCCTCAGTTCACCGGCGGGTTCCCTGGCCGCTTCCGGCAACCCGCCCGGATCGCCCAGCCACCAGAGCCGCCCCAGGCATTCGTGCAGGAAATGGCCGAAATGCTTGATCAGATTGCCGCCGAAGATGGACGTGCCGTCGATGCTCCGCGTTCCTGGGTCCCCCAGCGGTGCCGCCGAGGAGAGCCCGCCCGGGTCCAGATCGGTGTCCTGCAGGCTCGGCGGCCGGGAGACGGCATGCAGCGCCTCGATCACGGGACCCACAGCTCCTGGGTCCCAGAGAACGCCGTCGGTGTATCTCCCCTGGACCGTGATGGGCCAGTCGGGCAGGGCCACCACCCCGCGACCCTCCCGCAGGAGTGGAGAGACCATGCCCGCGCCTTCGTCCGCCGATGCCCGGCCAACCTAGGTGCGTTCCCGGGGCGGGGCTCGCTCGGGCGCCGGGGATCCCTCGGCCGAACCTGGCGATGCCGTGCTTCCGGAGGCTTTGGCATGATTCAGGTCCGGTCCATCGCCAGCCTGCGCGTGTCCTCCAGCCCCCCGCGAACCGGCGAGATCCACCGGGTCACCGGCGAAACCGACGTCCGCGTGGTCCTCGATCTCGATGGCAGCGGCCGCTGCCAGGTGGCCACGGGGGTGCCTTTCCTGGATCACATGCTTCACCAGCTGTCCAGCCATGGGCTGATCGATCTCGAGATCACCGCCCGGGGGGACACCCACATCGACGACCACCACACCAACGAGGACGTGGGCATCGCCCTGGGCCAGGCCCTGGCCCAGGCTCTGGCCGACCGGCGGGGCATCCGCCGCTTCGGCCATTTCCTGGCCCCCCTCGACGAAGCCCTGGTGCAGGTGGCCCTCGACTGCTCCGGCCGGCCGCACCTCAGCTTCGACCTCGCCATCCCCGCCGCGCGCATCGGCACCTACGACACCGAACTGGTGCGGGAATTCTTCGTGGCGGTGGTCAACAACGCCGGCCTCACCCTCCACATCCGGCAACTGGCGGGAGTGAACTCCCATCACATCGTCGAGGCCTGCTTCAAGGCCTTCGCCCGGGCCCTCGACCAGGCGGTGGAGATCGACCCCCGCCGCGGCGGCGCGGTGCCGAGCAGCAAAGGAGTGCTGGAGCGGGCGGGCCAGGCCGGCTGACCTCTCCGGCAGCTGCCGGATGCCGGTGCCGCAGGCCGAGAGTCGCCACCTAGCATGGGCCGAACCGTTGTCGTTCCATGCGCCGCTCTCTCCTGCTGCCTGCAGGCCTTGCTGCCGTCACGGCCTGCGCCATGGCCGTCGCCGCGCCCGCACACGCTGCTGACTGCCCGCCGGACCAGGTACTGGAGGCGCCCTGCGCCGCTCCCCAGCCTCCCTGCCCGGTGGTGGAGCTGCCCTGCCAGGTCTGACGGCTGCGTCGGCCCGCGCCTTCACACTCCGTTACGTGATGATGGGAACGGCGCTTTGCGCCGTTCTCCCGGGCTGATCCGATGACCGTTGCTCCCGTTCCCGCCGCTGCTCCGTCGGCCTACGACCGCGCCGACTGGGCAAGCGCCTTCCGCAACGTGAGCCAGGAGCTCAGCGACGTGCCCGTCGTCGCCTCCCGGGGCGCCATCCCCACGGAGCTCAGCGGCAGCCTCTACCGCAACGGTCCCGGTCGTCTCGAGCGAGCCGGCCAATGGGTCCATCACCCCTTCGACGGCGACGGGATGATCACGGCCCTGCGCTTCGAGGCGGGTGGCGCCCGGCTCAGCAACCGCTTCGTGCGCACCGAAGGCTGGCGGGCCGAGGAGCAGGCCGGCCGGTTCCTCCACCGGGGCGTGTTCGGCACGCCCAAGCCCGGCGGCCCGCTGGCCAATGCCTTCGACCTGCGGCTCAAGAACATCGCCAACACCCATGTGGTGCGTCTCGGCGACCAGCTGCTGGCGCTCTGGGAAGCCAGCTCCCCGCATGCCCTCGATCCCGTCAGCCTCGAGACCCGCGGCCTGACCCTCCTCGACGGCGTCCTTGCCCCAGGCGAGGCCTTCAGCGCCCACCCCCGCTTCGACCCCGGCCACCACGGCTCTCCGCGCATGGTGACCTTCGGCGTCAAGGCGGGCCCCCGCAGCACGATCCGGTTGATGGAATTCGAGGCCGCCGGGCCCGACGCCGGACGCCTGATCGCCGACAGCCGCCACGCCTTCCCGGGCTTCGCCTTCCTGCACGACTTCGCCATCACCCCCAACTGGGCGGTGTTTCTGCGGAACGCCATCGACTTCAACCCCCTTCCCTACGTGCTGGGTCTGAAGGGGGCCGCCCAGTGCCTGAAATCCCGGCCCGGTGCCAGGGGCGAGTACTGGCTGATTCCCCGCCGGGACGGTGCCTTCGGCGGACAGCCACCGCGGCGGCTCGAGGCGCCGGAAGGTTTCGTCTTCCATCACCTCAACGCCTGGGAGGACGGCGGCGCGGTGGTGATCGACAGCATCGTCTACGCCGACTTCCCCTCGGTCGGGCCGGACCAGGACTTCCGGGAGGTGGACTTCGAGCGCATCCCCGAGGGCCTGCTGGAGCGCTCCCGCCTCGATCTCGCCACGGGCCGCGTCACCACCACCCGGCTGAGCGAACGCACCTGTGAGTTCGCCATGGTTCCCCCCGCCCGGGTGGGGTTGGAGAGCCGCCACGCCTGGATGGCGGTGGCCGAGCGAGAACGGGGCAACGACCCGCTGCAGGCCCTGATGAAGCTCGATCTGGTCAGCGGCGAGCAGCGGCTCTGGAGCGCCGCGCCCCGAGGTTTCGTCAGCGAGCCGGTGATGGTGCCCCGTCCCGGGGCTGCCGCCGAGGATGACGGCTGGGTGCTCGACCTGGTGTGGAACGGGGCCCGCTGCGCCAGCGACCTGGTGATCCTCGAGGCCGCCACGATGCGGGAGCAGGCCGTGCTGGAGTTGCCGCTCGCCATTCCCCACGGGCTCCACGGCAGCTGGGTGGCGGCCTAGCGCCAACAGGCCGCGATCCTCGGAGGCCGCGCCGGCGGAACCTCTCGATCATGCTGGCCGGCATGGCCTGGTTCATCAAGACGGAAACCTTCCGCTGGCCTCACAGCCAGCTCCTTCCCCATCTGCGTGCCCACCACCGCTGGGTGGAGCGTCTTCGAGGGGAGGGGGTGGTGATCAGCAGCGGCTACCTCGTCGATGACGAAAGCCGTCCCGGCGGCGGCGGCCTGCTGCTGCTGCAGGCGGAGGATCACGCCGCGGCCGAGGCTCTGGTGCGGCAGGACCCCATGGTCCTCAGCGGCGGCGTCGACTGGCGGCTGCAGGGCTGGAAGCCGGCCGTGGGGGATCTGGGGGTCCACTGACGGCCGGCGACGGCCGGACCGGGCGCCCTGGGGGCGCCGCTCAGGCGGAGCCGCCGGGGACCCCGAGCAACCGGCGCAGCTGGGGCTCCAGCAGGGCGAACGCCCTGCCCCGGTGGCCCAGGCGGCTCTTCAGCGGTTTGTCCATCTCCGCATAGGTGAGTCCCGCCTCCGGCACCAGGAACACAGGGTCGTAGCCGAAGCCGCCGCTGCCCCGCGGGGTCTCCAGGATCTCTCCCGCGCAGCGGCCCTCCACCGCCAGGCGAAGGGCTCCGCTGGGGTCGGCCACCGCCAGCGCCGCCACGAACTCCGCCCGGCGATCGGCCGGCAGGCCCCGCTGCGCCCGCTCCCGGCCGGCGTCATCCAGTTCCCTCAGCAGACGGGCGATCCGGGCCGCGTCGCTGTCGGCGTAGCGGGCCGAGTGGACCCCGGGGGCCCCGCCCAGGGCCTCCACCGCCAGACCGGAGTCGTCGGCCAGGGCCCACTCCCCGGTGGTCCGGGCCACCGCTTCGGCCTTGAGGCGGGCGTTGGCCGCGAAGCTGTCGCCCGTTTCCTCCACCTCCAGGTCGTCCGGCTGGGGCCGGAGCGTGAGCGGCAGGGACGCCAGCAGGTGGGCGAACTCCCTGATCTTGCCGGCGTTGCCGCTGGCGATCACGAGCACGCTGGGGGAGGTGGGCATCCGGGTGCGGGGCCGCCGGCATCAGATGCTCTCGGCCAGCTGCCGCGCCCAGTCGAGCACCGCCTGCACCCGCTCGTCGTCGGGGGCCTCGCAGTAGAGGCGCAGCAGCGGTTCGGTGCCCGAGAAGCGCAGCATCAGCCAGTGGCTGGGGCCCATCCGCAGCTTGACGCCATCGGTGCGATTCACCTCCAGCACCGCCGCCCCGGCCACCTCCTGCGGCGGCTCCTGGGCCAGCAGCGCCTCCAGGCGGCCGCGGCTGGCCATGTCCGGCAGGCGCAGATCGAGGCGGTCGTAGACGCTGGCGCCGCCGCAGCGCTGCTGCAGGGCCTCCAGCCGCGCCCCCAGCGGCAGCCCCCCCTCCACCAGCGCTTCGATCAGCAGCAGGGCGGCGAACAGGGCATCCCGTTCCGGCAGGTGGATGCCGAAGCCCACGCCGCCCGATTCCTCGCCCCCCACCAGCACATCACCGTTCAGCATCTCGGCGGCGATGTACTTGAAGCCCACCGGCATCTCGATCACCTCCCGCCCGAGGTCCTCCGCCACCAGTGCCATCAGGTCGGAACCGCTCACGGTCTTCACGACGCTGCCGCCGAGCCGGCGGGCCCGGGCGAGATGATCGATCAGCAGAGGCATCAGCAGCTGGGTGCTGCAGAAGCGGCCCTGCTCGTCCACCGCCGCGATGCGGTCGCCGTCGCCGTCGAAGACGATGCCCACCGACGGCCGCCCCGCCGCCGTCTCGCGCCGCACCTCGGCGATCAGCCGCTCCACGTAGGGCGCCAGCGGTTCGGGCGGATGGCCGCCGAAGAGCGGATCCCGTTCGCTGCGTATCTCCCGGATCACGCCGGAGGTCCGGCCGGCCTCCCCCAGCAGCGCCGGCAGTCCCCCGGCGGCGGAGCCGTGCATCGGATCCACGATCACCTGCAGGCCGATGGCCGCCAGGCCCTTCGCCAGAGCCGCCCCGTCGATCTTGGCGCCGAGCCCCGCCAGGTACGTGCCCATGGCATCGAAGCGCTCGGTGGGGCCGGGGATCGGCACGCTGATGCCGCCCGCTGCCAGACGGGTCTCCACCCGAGCGGTGAAATCGCCCTCCACCGAGCCGCCGAAGGGCCCCTTGATCTTCAGACCCAGCCATTCCGGCGGGTTGTGGCTGGCGGTGATCACCAGGGCGCCCAGGGCGCCCCGCTCCACCACGGCCCAGCTGCAGGCCGGTGTGGGCACGGGGCTGGCCGCCAGCAGCGGCACCAGCCCGGCTGCGCGGACGGCCGCGGCGATCGCTTCGGCCAGCTCCGGTGCCAGGAAGCGCCGGTCGTAGCCGATCACCACCTCCCGGCTGGTCAGGTCCGCGGGGGCACTGGCGGCCAGCTCCCTGGCGGCCGCGGCCGCCACCGGCAGGAGCCGTTCCATGGTGATGTCCACGCCGAGGATGCCTCGCCAGCCGTCGGTGCCGAAGTGGATCGGTCCGGCCTCGAGGGGCAGGGGGGCGGAGGCCATGGCGTGGCGCGGACGCGAGGGAGGAGCAGGCCGGTCGTAGCAGGCCGACCCCACCCCGCGGCCGGAGCGGGTGCCGGCCTGATGGCAGGCCACCGGTCCCCCTAGCCTGATCCCATGTCCCCGTCCCCGGACGCTCCCGTCCTCACCGACCGTCTGCTGCGCAGCTGGGTGCGCTGCCGCCGGAGGGCCTGGCTGGATCGCCACGGGCCGCCCGAGGAGCGCCTGTGGAGCGCCCACCGTGCCCTGGCCCTCGACGATCAGCTGCGCAGCTTCCAGAGCCTGCTCCCCCAGCGCCCAGGCCACGGTGAGGCGGCCTGCCGGGAAGGCAGGCCCGGCGTGGTGGGTCTGAGGCTGGTGGGCTCCGGCCCCCGTGGCCTGCGCCTGGAGGCCCATCCGAGCCTGCTGGAGCGGGTCGAGGGCTCCAGTTGCTGGGGCGCCCACAGCTACCGCCCCGTGCTGGCCCGCCAGGGGCGGCGCCTCACCCGTGAGCACCGCGTGCTCCTGGCCCTCTGGGGGCGCCTGCTGGCGGAGCGGCAGCGGGCGCCCGTGTCCCATGGCCTGGTGGTGGCGGGGACCGAGGGGGCTCTGGAGCGGGAGCGGCTGCCGCTCGGCAGCACCCTTCAGCGCCAGCTCGATGAGAGCCTCGAGCGGCTGGCCCTCGATCTGCGCCGCAGCGAGCCGCCGCCGCTGGTCAGCGACCGCAAGAAATGCACCCTCTGCAGCTGGCGCGGGGCCTGTGATCGGGTGGCCGCGGCGGAAGGCCACCTCAGCGAGGTGAGCGGGATCGGCGGCAAGCGCCGCGACCTGCTGCTGCAGCTCGGCATCGGCAGCCTCGACCAACTGGCGGCGGCCGATCCGGACCGCCTGGCCGAGGACCTGGCCGAGCATGGCGAGCAGCACCGCGAGGTGGCCCCCAGGCTGGTGGCCCAGGCCCGGGTGCAGCAGGACGGTCGTCCCCGGCGGATCCTGGCGGAGGCCGACTCGCTGCCCGCACAGGCCCTGGCCCTGCCGGAACTGGCCGCCGCCCCCGGTGTGCTGCTCTACGACATCGAATCCGACCCCGATGCCCGCGACGACTTCCTCCACGGTCTGGTGCGGCTGGAGCGCGGGCCCGATGGCCGCTGGCCCGAGGCTCCTCGGCCAGGGGAGAGCCTGGGCCGCTACCAGCCACTGATGGCGCTCCAGGAGCATGGCGAGGAGCGCCTCTGGCGGCGGCTGCGCACCCTGCTGGCCCGCTATCCCGACTGGCCCGTGCTGCACTACGGCGAGACCGAGTCGATCGCCCTGCTGCGCCTGGCCGAACGCCAGGGCGCCTCAGCGCGCGAGCGGGAACGGCTGCGGGCCCGCCTGGTGGACGTCCACCAGCGGCTGCGGCGGCACTGGCTGCTGCCGGTGAACAGCTACGGGCTCAAGGCGGTGGCGGGCTGGCTCGGTTTCCGCTGGAGCCAGAAGGGCATCGACGGTGCCCGCTGCCTGCTCTGGTGGCGCCAGTGGCGCGATGGCTCGGTCGGCCCGCGGCGACCCAGCCGCCGGGCCCTGAGCCGCAAGCTGCAGCGCATCTTCCGCTACAACCAGGACGACAGCCTCGCCACCTGGACGGTGGTTCGCTGGCTGCTGGATCAGGACGATGCCCTGTCCCCGGCTCCCGATGGCGGAGCCTGAAACGCCGGCGGCACGGAGAGTCTCAGCAGGGGGCCAGTGGCGTCGCCGGCCCGCAGCTCCGGCTCCTGGAGGCAGGCCCGGCGCACCAGGGCCAGACCGATCCAGCCCTCGCCCGCGGGCAGTTCCAGGCTGGAGGTGATCAGCCCGCCCCGGCCGCCGCCGCCGTCGAGCAGGGGCGTGCCGGGGAGGATGGCCCCGTTGCCAACGTCCCTGGCGTGCCAGCGCCGCAGCTGCCGCTTCACGCCGTCGTAGGTGGCGAGCTTGGCCAGCGTCTCCTGGCCCACGTAGCAGCCTTTGCCGAGGCTCACCCGTGCGGCCAGCCCCAGCTCGAAGGGATTGGTCTCCTCGTTGATCTCCGCCGGTGCCGCCGGCAGGCCCTGCTGGAGTCGCCAGCGCTCCTGCTCCTGCGGCTCCAGCGGGCGGAGCCCGGCCAGCCACGGCGGCGGGGTCTCCCCGGCCGGCAGCAGCACGGCCTCCCCGAGCCGCCATCCCGGCGTGTCCCCGAGCGCCGCCCAGGTGCCGGCGGGTGTGGGGTCAGGTCCTGTCGCTCCCAGGGGCTGGTGGAGCGTCGCCCGCGACACCTCTCCCAGCCGCACCCGGTCGGCGGGGAACAGCACCCGGTCGAGGGCGGTGCGCACGGCCTCGGGATCGCCCGCCACGATCACCAGCCAGGCGCCGGCCCCATCCACCAGCACCTCTGCCACCGCCCGCATGCGGGCGGTGGGGCCGATGCAGCAGGTGCCCAGCCACTGGCCCGGCGAGGCCCCCTCGATCGCCTGGCTGGTCTGGCCATGCAGCACGCGCAGGGTGTCGGGCCCGTCGAGCCGCAGCAGACCCACCGGCCGCTCCCAGCGGCTGCCTGCCGGCGGTGCCCAGTCCCAGGGCGGATCGACGACGCTCGTCGGGGTCGTGGCAATGGTCATGGCGGCGGTGGGGACGGGGATCAGCCTGCCGCGCCGTCCAGCCCGGCGGCCGTGGCGGCCACCTCCTCCAGAAGGAAGAGGCTGCGCAGCTCCAGTCCCGCTTCCTCCATCGCCTCGGCTCCGCCCTCCTGGCGATCGACGATGGCCACGACCCGGGCCACCGTGTAGCCGGCCTCCTGAAGCTGCTTGACGGCCTTGAGCGCCGAGCCGCCGGTCGTCACCACGTCCTCCAGCACGGTGATCCGGCTGCCGGCGCGCGGCAGGGGGCCTTCCAGCCAGGCGCCGGTGCCGTGGCCCTTGGCCTCCTTGCGCACGATCAGGGCGTCGAGCGGGCGGCCATCCAATGCCGCCTGCATCGCCACCGCGCTCACCAGCGGGTCGGCCCCGAGGGTCAGACCGGCCACCGCGGCCGCCTCCGGCTCCACCTGCTCCAGCATCAGGCGGCCCAGCAGGGCCAGGCCCGGGCCGCTGAGGCTCACCGGCTTGCAGTTCACGTAGTGCTCGCTGTGGCGGCCCGAGGCCAGCGTGAAGTCGCCGAGTCGATAGGCCCGCTCCGCCAGCAGGGCGAGGAGGGCGGTGCGCTGCTGGCTGTGGCTGGAGGGCAGGGTGACCATCGGTGGAGGCGGATCGGCGGGCACGGGCGGAACGGGATGGTGGAGGCCGTCAGCAATGGTTGAGGCCGTCGGAGGTCGCTAACCTGCGGGCAAACCGCCCCTGAGCCGGGGCCGCAAGACCCCATGACTGCACCGATCCTGGCAGTGCCCGTTCCTCCCGCCTCCCCATCGGCGCCCGTCTCCCGTGCGGCCCTCGCAGCCCTGCTTCCCCTGGCCGCCCTGGCTCCGCTCGCGATCCTGGCTCCCGGGGCTCCGGCCCTCGCCGGTCCGGTGCTCTGCACCACCACTCTCGAGGCCCCACCCGCGGGCGCGCCGGGCACCGGCCCGGTGGAGGTCACCCGCTGCGGCGTCACCAGTTCCGCTCCCGAGGTGATGGAGCGCCGCTACTACAGCTTTTCTCCTCCTTTCGCCCAGGGCATCAACCTGATGCACCAGATCACCGATGCCCTCGGCCTGTCGATCCCGGGTCGTGACGGCGGCAAGATCGTCGCCTTCGGCTTCCCCGACCAGAACATCGTCTGGGACGGCACCGCCGTGGAGAACACCTACTCGGTGATGGTGACCGACCAGAGCCCCACGATGCCCCTGCGCACCTCCGACATCGGCAACGGTTACGGTTCGAGTCTCGGATCGGCCCCGGCGACCACCTACGTCCGGCAGCCGGCCAGCACCACCTGGTCCCCTCCGATCCGGGGCCTCTGGTGAACCTGTCGGTCGTCGGCGGTTGGCCGACGTGAGGGGGTCTAGCAATCTGGTGAATGCAGCGAACTCATAATTCGCCTGAGCCGGGTTCGATCCCCGGGGCCCCCATCCTCAAAACCCTTGCCAGCACAGGGTTTTCGACTCTTCCGTCCAATTCGTCGCCCACTGTCCTAGGCACCCATTAGGCACAAACAGGCAACTTTCGGGCCAAAGTAGGCACGGTTTTAGGCACGCCTCCATGGCTCCACGGGACCCCTACCTGGCTCGGGTGAACAGGGCCCTGAGGGATCTTGGCTCCTCCGTCAGCCTGGAGGTGTCGCCCTCGGGCTCCAGGATCCGGCTGCGGGCGACGATCCCCCTTCCCGATGGGAGCTGGAAGCAGAGGCGGATCACAACGTCTCTCCCCTACCCCAATGGGGTGGACAAGGCCAGGCAGCTGGCTGAGGAGCTGGGGCGGGATCTGGAGCTGCATCGGATGGGGCTGGATCCTTTCCCCTTCGACCGCTGGCTGCAGGCCACGCAGGCCCCATCCGCCACCGTGAATGGCATCAGCGGCATCGAAGCCCTGCGACGGACCGAGAGCTGGTGGCAGGGCAGGCGCAAGCGCGGTCCCAGCTCCGAGGTCTCCTGGCGAACGACCTACGCCCTGCCTTTGCAGCCCCTGCTGGAGCAGCCGGTGGTGGGGATCGAGACGCTGAAGGCGATCGTGGAAAGCAAGCCCGCTGGCACCTGCAGTCGTAGAAGAGCCTCCATCGCGGCCACGGCCGTGGCCCAGGCCCTTGATCTCGGCCCGGAGGCGGTGCAGCAGCTCAGGGAGCTGGGGAAGGGGTACAGCCCACTGAAGGATCCAGCTCCGAGGGATCTCCCAGCCGATGAGATGATCGTGGAGGTGGTGGATGCCCTGCCATCGGGCTGGCAATGGGTGGCTGGGGTCTGCGCCACCTACGGCGCCCGGCCCCATGAGGCCCTGCTGATGGCCGAAGTGCAGCGCAATGGGCTAGTGGCGATCAGGGGAGGCAAGACAGGAGCTCGCCAGGGGTTGCCCCTTCCCAAGGCCTGGATCGAGCGGTGGGGGCTCCTGAACAAGCGCCTCCCAGGCATCAACCTGGAGCGGGACCACCGCACGGTGGGATCCCAGCTAGGGGTGGCGCTGAAGAGATACGGAGCGCCCTTTCTGGCCTACGACCTGCGCCATGCCTGGGCGGTGCGGGCGATTCACAACCCACAGATCAGCCCTTCTCTGGCGGCCAAGAGCCTCGGGCACTCGTTGATGGTGCACACATCGCTGTATCAGCGCTGGTTCGACAGCGCCTCGATGGCGTCACTTGTTGCGCAGATGTGAGGCGAAACCCTCGACGTCAACGTAGAGAGTTCGCCGCTTGCCGCTCTCGCCGGTTGTGGCACTCACGAACTGGGTAGGGATGCGACCGCGGTTGATGGCGGCGCGCAGCGCACGGCTGCTGGGAAAGTGCAGGGCCCTAGCAGCCTCTGCCAGGGGCAGCCAGGGGCTGCTGCTGAGCCTGGGCTTGAGATCAAGTCGCGCCTGGATCAGATTCAGCTGAGCACTGATCAGATCGAAGAGCTGAGTGATGTCGTCTGTGGGCGTCAGAGAAGAAGGCATGACAGATGAATTGGCACATACATATTTGAGCCCATTGGATCTGCAGATGGAGGATAATAAACCGTGCAAACCGTGCGCAGTCAGCACGAATGCACGGTTGCACGGTTTTAGAGAGCGCAACTGAACCGAGTTCGGGCTCAAATGGAAGGGCCACGGCGGGGAGCACCATCCCCCTGCAACTATCGTGTTTAGTTATGGCTTTCCCGGCACTCTTTTCTGCACATGACCTTCTTGTAGTAGGCGGTCTACTCGCCTACAGCAGTCACCCGCGGCACGGCATCCCCTCCTACGGATTGATGGGTTGCTGGATCAGTGACTCCGCCTGGGCAGGCGCTAGCGGCGGGAATCGGTGGCGTGATCGAGATGTTGTACCACTCGTGCCTGTGCGGCGCAGGGCACTGTCACCTGCTGGGCCGTCACCGTTCGACGAGGCCGCCGAAGGCTCTTCCATCGGAGGTGACCGCTGATGGACGACCTCATCCGAAGCAACGTGGCTGCTCCTGAGGACGCCTCCATGGGGCGACCCAGTATCAGCCCACAGGAGGACACCGAGGACGGCAATGATCACGACACTGCCGGAGACAACAAGCCCAAGAGCATCGTTCAAGGGTGGACAGCCATCGCCGAGGCATTGCGGGCGGATGTGCAGCCGAACCGGGCAAGGAGAGCGAAGGGGCTTCACCCGGTGGACTCCAATGACCGGATTGATCTCCCGAAGAACGTTGCCCCCCAGCCGGGAGACAAAGAAATGCCCTCCGCCACGTTGGTGCCCACCGTCTTGGATGTGCCGTTGGGAGACGCAGCAAGGGCGAAATCCAGAAAGGAAGGGGGCCTCAGTCCGGAGCCTTACATAATTCTTGAGGAGGCGCTGCGGCACATCGAGTTGCTGGGTCTGAGTCGTGATGAAGTGCGGTTCCGAACGGTGCCCGTCAACCCGAAAGACATTCACCTGCGCCGCAGCTTCAAAGGCGAGGAGGGCGATCGATGTCTGGAGGACACCATCACACAAGAGCTGGCGAAGTACGTGCTACACGGGGCTGCTGTTTTTGTGCTGCCAAATCCGGGCGGTAATAAGAAGGACGAGATCACCGAGGTCAGGTCGATCAGGGCTGAGTGGGACGATCAACCGATCGAATGGCAAATCACGGCCTGGAGTGTGCTGGGCCTGCCTGAGCCCACCTTCCAGGTGATGACCGGTGGGAACAGCGTCCACAGCTACTGGGTGCTCAGCGAAGGAGTGGATCCTCTGCGAGGGGAGCTGGCCGCCCGGCGTCTGGTGAAGCTGGCCACCGATGCGGGCTTCCCCTCGGACCCGGCGGTAGTGGGCAGGTCGCAGCCGATGCGGCTGGCCGGATTGCTCTACATCGGCAAGCCCGCGAAGAAGGGGCAGCCGGAGAACCCGCGGGCCGGCAAGGCCATTGGCTATGCCCAGGTCCTGGATGGAGCCGATCGCGAGCGGCGCTACTCGATCGAGGAGCTTGAGGCGGTGCTACCGGAGCTCACCAAAGCCGAGTCCGAGGCGGTGGGCCGGGTACGCGCCGCTGCAGGTGATGTGTGGCATTCGGGCGAGGGAGATCCCTGCCCGATCTGTGGGCGCGATTCCGACGCCGATTGCACGATCTTCGACAATACCGATCGGGTGGTGGTGGTGTGCCACCGCGGGAAGAGCTTCAGCCCGCCGACGGATCTGACCTTGGGAGATGTGATCGCGGGGAAGGTGGATCCTTCGACTCGGTGGGCCTATGCAGGGGAATCGGCCAAGGGGAGCTGGGGGCGACCGGCGGCGAAGTTCAAGCAGGTGGGGGCTGAGGTAGCGCTGCGCAATGCCAAGCAGGAGGAACAGGCCCTGACTAAAGCACTGGCTTCAACATGGCTGCAGCAGGAGGATGGGGCAGTGGCTTCGCCTCCACAGGAGGCGCCCACTCAAGAGGAGGCTCCCGCTCTGGGTGTCACCGGCAACCCCGAAATCAACTGGGGGACAGCGGTGTTCTGGGCGGAGAGCGAAGAGGCTAAGGCTGCCTTGGTAGCTGCAGCTTTTGCCAGCGCTGAAGGGATGGAGGGCAAGGACTTCAAGGGACGGACGGTGTTCCTCTGCTGGAGCAGCCGGGCGATGGTGAAGGTCCCGAACGCCTTGAAAGAAATTGCACTGAAGTTTGCTGGCCGTGGTGGGGAGCCCCGGCTGATTCATCTGCCTTGTGAGGTGCCGGAGGCGCGGGGTGGGTTGGACCCCGACGCGAGTGCGAATACACCGATCACCTTCCTCACACGACATGGAAGGGAGGCGCTGCTGCTGCTGGCGGATCGAGCGAAGAGGTGCTGCAAATGGGATAGTGAGAGAAAGAAGTGGTTGTGGGAGTGGTCTTGCGGTAAACAGGAGACCCCGGTTCAGGCCACCATCGCCTGGTCTGTTTTCAAGGAGCGGTTCGTCGTTGAGGGATCCGAGGATCGCCTCTACGAATGGGTGGGTAATCGCTGGTTACCGTTACCGGGTAAAGCGAGCACGGCGATCGAGCAGCCTCTGCAGCGGTGGGTAGGGGCGATGCAATGGCGCACCGAGCTGACCCTTGACAGCAAGGCGACCACGGCCTTGATCGCCGAGTTGCGCGATCACCCAGGGCGGCGGGCACTGTCCCTTGATCCTGTGGTGCAGCACGGGGTACTGCCGATGCGGAATGGGGTTGTCAGGTTGTCGGATGGAGTGCTGCTGCCCCATGACCGGAAGTACGGCAACACCTGGGTGCTGCCCTACGAGTACAGACCGGACGAACTGCCCATGAAGACCATCGCTTGCGTCGAGCAGTTGCTGCCAAAGCTGCATCAGCAGCGGTTGTTTCGGGCGGCTTGCTCACAAGCGCTGCGGCGGCTGGGGGGCAAGGGCTTTGTCGAGTTGACCGGTGTCGGTGACTCCGGGAAGTCGGTGCTGGCGCGGCTGCTGGAAGCAATTGTTGGGAAGGAATGTACGGCCAGCAGTCAGCTCCATCTCATGGAAGACAAGAACCAGCGGTTCGAGACTTTCAAGGCGCGGGGGATGGCGCTGCTGCTGTTTGCGGAGAGTCAGGACTATGCGGGACCGCTGGAGCGACTGAAGGCCTTCACCGGTGGGGACACCATCGTGGCTGAGCGCAAGAACTCGATCGAGCGGTTCGAGTTCACCTTCCGCGGGTTGGTGCTACTGGTGGGGAACGCAGCGGTCAAGGCGAAGGACGACTCATCGGCGGTGTTCAACCGAAGGAGGAGTATCCACCTTGATCAGCCCATCCCGTTGGAGGAACGGAGGGACATGCTGTCCTGGCGAGTCGATCACTGGGAAGGCGAGTTGGCGGACGAGCTGGGGGCCGTCGTGTCATGGGTGTTGGCCATGGACCCCCAGGAGGCCAGGGAGGCGATGGAGGAACCCGGAGGGCTGGCTCAGCTGGATGCACTGTTCGATGCGGAGCTGACCAACCCGCTGGCGGACTGGGCGGAGCAGTATCTGATCTTCGATGACACCGCCAATGAGTACGGCAAATATCACCAGCTCAAGATCGGCTCTATGTCATCTGGTGAGGACTACGAGCTCGATGCACAGAGATTCAAGGTATATAAGTTCGCTTACACCTCTTACCGCGACTGGATGGAGTCTTGCGGGCTGAAAGGCAAGGAACTGTCTCTTAAGCGCTTCAAAACCGCGCTGGTGGAACTGTTGCGCGATCGGTTGGGTCTGCCGCTGCCGGCGGGTATGATGAGCGAGCACCCCTACAGGACACGGGATGGGGCACGGATCCCGATGCTTCGTCCGCGGAGGAGAAGTGAAGACACTGAGATCCCTGGAGTGATTCGATATGCACTGCAGCGGAAGCTTGGAGGCCATTCGCTGGCATCGTGACTAGGGGCCATAGTTGCGAGCGGGGGGGGGGATTCGTGGCAAGGGGTGTGACGAATCCTGGCACGGCGTGACGGGTGCGGCATTCATCTGTGACGTCAATATCCAAGTCGGATCAAGGGTTGTGACGGATGTGATGCTTTTCTTCTATTGAGATGTTTCTCGGGAGAGGAAGGTAGGGACAGACAGGGTGGGCAAGGAGTAAGTCCCCCTGTATGGGGACAATGAGGTTGGGAAAAACCGTCACATTCACCACTGCCCCCGCTACTGCTTGGTTCTTGACGTCACCCATCCGTTACCCACCAGTCACTATCCATCACGATCCGCCACGGCTCCGCCCCCCGTGCTGGCTAAAGGTGGGCCGGCGCTTCGACGTCAAAACCATGGCCGCCACTGCCCCCTCTGCCAGAATCTCTCGGCACAGCTTCGCCAGAGCAATGGCTCATAGAGGCGGAGGGCTTGTTGAGGCTGCTGCGGCACCGACCAGAATGGGCAGTCTGGGGCCATCGGTCGAACGACGCACCTGGGATGCCCATGTTGCACCACCTGTTGCATGCAGTACTCAGAGTTATCTCTACATGCTCTGCTCGTGAACGATGTGCTTCACTCCCTCAGGACATAGTCACTTGTGCCTGTTTTCTACAAGGAGCCAACAAGAGAGTTGTCTCTCGCGGGGGCGCTATTCGTTGCCACTCATCGGAAGGTGCTGCTCCAGGCGCCCAAGCCACTCATCCTAGTGATGACCTGTTGTATGGATGAAGCCTAGAGGGATGCTAGCCCATGCGCCGATCCCCCAGGGCTTCATGGAGATGCCCAGCCGCTGACCAGCAGTAGACTGCTGATGCCCATCAACAGAAACGGAAAACATCGGTAGTTTTCGGACATCCATTTCCGACGAATTCCGGAAACTACTGACATAAGGAATCCTGATCAACTCGCTTCCCTGCTGTCAGGCCACCCCTCACAGCCTCTGCAGGCTCTGTTCACTGTGCAGGCAGCATCCTTCGCTCCTGCTGGACCCTTTGGAGCACCCTGAACCGGCTGGTCTGGCCTCTACGAACGGACCCCCCTGGCACCCCGCAGAGCTTGCCCAATCGGAATGGGGCTCCTTGAGGATGGGGGCTCTCAAGGGTGCCTTGTCGCCCTCAAGCCCCGAGCCCATCCTTTGCAGCTGCTCCCCCGAGAGCGCCATTCAACGCGCCGGCAGCCATGCTCGGAGTTCTCCTGCTCTGCTGACGCTCTGCACTGCCCTTGCTCTGTTCTCTCACACATATACATATTCTTGGGACCAGATATATCCAGATCCTCTACATGCGACCTCTC
>JMRP01000028.1 GCA_000708525.1 Cyanobium sp. CACIAM 14 | reverse complement strand
GCCGCCAGGCTCAGCCCCAGGATGCCCAGGGGACGCCCGCGCCGGCCGGTCTCCAGCAGCAGCAGGGCGATTCCCCCCATCAGCACCGCCCGCACCACCGAGGGCTGGGCACCGGCCAGCAGCAGGAACAGGGCCATGGCCCCACCGCCCAGGGCCAGCCGTGCCGGTCTCCCCAGGCCCCGGCCCAGGGCCAGCACGGCCCCCAGCAGCACGCTGAGGTGGAAGCCCGAGGCCGCCAGGGCATGGGAAAGGCCGGCGACGCGGAAATCGTCACGCAGATCGAGCGGCAGGGGCACCACGGCACTGCCCAGCACCAGCGCCGCCAGCAGCCCGCCCCGGTCGGGGCCGGCGGCGGCCACGAAGCGGCGAGCGATGGCGCGGCGGAGATCGGCGATCGGCTGGGGGGGCGTGCCAGCACCTCGAGCCGCTCCACCGCCAGCCGCGTCCAGCAGCCCTGGCGGGCCAGGCGCTCCGCCGGTCCGGCCAGCAGCGGGTGGGGGGCCGGCCTCGGGCGCCGCAGCGTCCCCTGGGCCCGGACCGTCCAGCCCTCCCGCAGCGAAGGGCAGGCCGCGAAGGTCAGCTCGCTGCGGCCCCCGGCGGTCTGCAGCAGCACCCTGCAGGGGCCGGGACCATCTCGATGCATGCCGGCAGAAGGCGCCTGGACGATGGGATCGCTGAGCAGGCGGCCCTGCAGGAGCACAGGCCGCGGCCCGTCCTCGCCCGCCAGAAGCCGCAGAGGGTCCGCCGGTGTGGGCTGGAGCGGCCGCAGCTGGGCCTGCACCAGCACCGCCAGCAGCAGCAGCAGGGGAAGAAGCCGATCGCGGAGCATGCCCCCAGGGTTCCCGCCGGGGGTCGAAGGGGGGACGCAGCGGTCAGAGGCTGGGAATCTTCAGCACCAGCTCGCACAGCCGCCGACTGGGCATCGGCTGACCCAGCAGCGGCGCCACCAGGGCCGCCACCGGCCGAAGCCGGCAGGGCCAGATCGCCCGCTCCGCCAGCCGGCCCACCTGGAAGCTGCCGGCTATCAGCACGAGCAGCAGCAGGCCGCGCTTCACCGCGCCGCCACGGCCGAGGGGTCTTTCTGGAGCAGGGGGAATCCCAGGGCCTGGCGCTCCGCCAGCCAGGCCTCAGCCACCTGGCGGGCCAGGTGCCGGATCCGGGCGATGGTGGCGGTGCGCTCGGTCACCGAGATCACGCCGCGGGCCTCCATCAGGTTGAAGGCGTGGCTGCACTTGAGCACGCAGTCGAGGGCAGGGGCCGGCAGGCCGGCGGTCACCAGATCGGCGGCCTCCGCCTCGTGAAGGGCGAACAGCCGCTGCAGGCGCTCGGGATCGGAGGCCTCGAAGTTGTAGGCGCACTGCCCCTTCTCGAAGGGCAGCCAGATGTCGCCGTAGCTGCGCTCGGCGTTCCAGCGCAGGTCCCAGATGCTCTCCACGTCCTGGAGATACATGGCCAGGCGCTCCAGGCCGTAGGTGATCTCGATCGACACCGGCCGGCAGTCGAGGCCGCCGCACTGCTGGAAATAGGTGAACTGGGTGACCTCCATGCCATCGAGCCACACCTCCCAGCCCACGCCCCAGGCGCCGAGGGTGGGGGATTCCCAGTTGTCCTCCACGAAGCGGATGTCGTGGGCGGCGGCCTGGATGCCAAGGGCCTCCAGCGACGCCAGGTAGGTCTCTTGGATAGCGTCCGGGGAGGGCTTGATCAGCACCTGGTACTGGAAGTAGTGCTGGGCCCGGTTGGGATTGTCCCCGTAGCGCCCGTCGGTGGGTCGCCGGCAGGGCTCGGGATAGGCCACGGCCCAGGGTTCCGGGCCGATCGCCCGCAGCACGGTGTGGGGGCTCATGGTGCCGGCCCCCTTCTCGGTGTCATAGGGCTGGAGGATCAGGCAGCCCTGATCGGCCCAGAAGCGGTTGAGGCTGGCGATGATGTCCTGGAAAAGCACCGGGCACAGTCGGATGCACCAACCTTAAGGGTTCGTTTCAATCCCCCCACTTGGCCAGGTAATCCGAGAAGCAGTGGAGCCACTCCTGCCCATAGCCACTGGTGCTTTGGTGGGTGATCGCCATTGGCCAGGTTCCGAGGCGCAATCCCAGCATTCGGGCCGTGCGACAGAAATCCATATCATAAAAATGGAATGCAAACCGTGAATCAAAGCGCAGACCATTGGCGAGCAGAGTCTCCCTACGAACCGCAATCAGGACACCATCTAG
The DNA here is from genome assembly GCA_000708525.1 of Cyanobium sp. CACIAM 14. Classification (GTDB taxonomy): domain Bacteria; phylum Cyanobacteriota; class Cyanobacteriia; order PCC-6307; family Cyanobiaceae; genus Cyanobium. Next base: position 34,578 of record JMRP01000028.1, on the reverse strand, counting down.
CAATTCACAGGGTTGTCGCCAAGGGCCGTAGAAACCGATGACTCCGCAGGGACCGTCGCCATGTGAGATCATTCCACTCATGCCATCTCGGTTCACCTTGAATTCCAGATCCAGGTAGCACCAGGCAGGCTGCCCCGGTTGACGCACAACACTGCCTGCAACACCGATCACGTCAAAATGCCGCAGGCCGGCGATCAGGTGCTCGCCAATCTGAGAGTCATCGAGCCAGACATCATCATGAACAAAAACCAGGACCTCATCATCCTTGCCCCTAGGATCAACACTCCCTGGATACATAGCCCCGCACTCGGCGACGACGCCATCAAACAATGAATTATAGACCTCTGAAAGACCACGTCTATTTTCGTACCTGATGATAGCTCGATAGCGGAAACCCATCTCAACCTCACCATCAGGCGCCAGGTGCCGAATTGCCGCCAAGCGCTTCAACGAAAGCCCCAAAGGAGAGCAGGACCAGAAAAGCTCTTCAGTGACACGGGTGGCAGACAGAAAAGTGATCCGATCTGAAGAGCTCATCACCTAGGCAGATGTCACCTACACTGGCCCGAGAGTAGCATGGGAAGCTACATTAACGACTGCAAAGCATCTGACATCCTCGCACTGGGACCCTGGGTGCGCTGAGATTCTCCAGGGCGGAAGTGAGACCTGCGGTCCAGTCGGACAATGCCTTCTTTCTGCCTTGAACCACCAGGGATTACTCGATCCCGAATAGAGCCTATTAGCCCTGAGCCGTTGCTGTGCAGGATCGCAACCAGGGTGATGCCCCTGGCCATAGCTACGAGAATGCCCCCCGCAAGACCTCAGCAGATCCACTAGGGTTGGGATACTGCAAGTGAGAGCAGATGGCTCCACGGCCGTAAGCAGTAAAGCGACTGTAGCGTGTGCAGAAGTGCAAGGTAGTCAACGTCCAGAGGGGGCGTCGAGATCCTTGACGTCTGTCCCTCGATTCGGCGCAGGAACCCTGGAAACCCCTTAAACACATGGCAAGTGCCCTGGATGATCGGGGCACTTGCCCCTCAGGCCTCCAGTTCCAGCAGCCCCATGAGGCCGCCCGCGAGGGGTCGGTGGCGAGCCCGGCTGAACCCGGCGGAGCGAGCCAGGTGCTCCTGCTCGGAGGCGGTGGCGAATCGGGCCAGGCTGTCCTCCAGATAGGCGTACTGCTCCGTGAGCCCCACGGCGCGGGCGGCCGGCACCACCAGCCGACGCAGGTAGAAGCGCTGGAAGGCCGCCGGGGCGGACGCAGGCTCGGGACGGTTGAAATCCAGCACCGCCGCCCGGCCGCCGGGCCGCAGCAGACGATGCAGTTCCACCAGGCCGCCGGCGGGATCGGCGAGGTTGCGCAGGCCGTAGGCCATCACCGCCCCGTCGGCCCAGCCCTCGGGCAGGCCGGTGGCCAGGGCATCCCCCTGCCGCCATTCCACGGGCAGCCAACCGGCCCGGTCAGCCCGGCGACGGGCGATGGCCAGCGGAGCATCGGCGGCGTCGAGACCCAGCACCAGGCCGCCGGGGCGGACCTTCGATGCCAGCAGCAGGGCCAGGTCGCCGGTGCCGCAGCAGAGATCCAGCAAACGCTGCCCCGGACGGGGGCGGATCCAGGCCACGGCCTGGCGCTTCCAGATCCGGTGGAGCCCGAGGCTCAGCAGATCGTTGAGCTGGTCATAGCGGGGCGCGATGGAGTCGAACAGATCGCGGATCCGCTCCGGTTGGACACTGGCCACGCACCGGCACCTCGGACGTCGTGAAAGGGAGGGACGTCAGGACGGCGCCCCTTCTCCGAGGGTCTCATCCCAGGGGAGCACGATCGAATCGAGACTGACCCCGCTGCCGGCATCGCTGACCTGGGGGTGGAGCAGACCCCGGGCCTCGAGGCGAACCGGCCCCGTGAAGGTGAGCACCATCACGGTGGCCAGTCCCACCGCCGCGGAGCAGACCATGCAGCCGGCCAGCATCAGCGAGAACTCCCGGCGTTCGGTGGCGGCCTGCATGAGCTGCAGGGCCCAGGCCACCAGGGCGATGACGACCGCCACCACCAACAGCGCGGTGAGGGTCAGCATCGGTGCAGGCAGGAGCAGAAGCGCGTTCACCGAGACACCGGGCACCGCATGGGAATGTTTACCAATGTTACGAGACCTGAAGGGCGATCCGGTGGGGCGTCCGCGGTTTCCCTCAGGCGACCGCCGCCAGCAGGGGACGCACCGGCAATCCCCGGTTCAGCAGGTCGATCTTGATCTCCTCCACGGTGAGCACCCCGTCATGGAGCAGGGAGGCCAGCAGAGCGGCGGCCGCCCCGCCCTGATCGAGCGCCGCGGCGATGTGACCTATGCAGCCGGCGCCGCCGGAGGCGATCACCGGCACCTCCACCGCCTCCACCACCGCCCGGGTGAGGGCCAGGTCGTAGCCGGCCTGGGTGCCGTCGCCGTCCATGGAGGTCAGCAGGATCTCCCCGGCGCCCAGCGCCACCACCCGCCGCGCCCAGTCCACCGCATCCAGCCCTGTGTTCTCCCGACCGCCCTTGACGTACACGTCCCAGCCTGGCCCTGCCACCCCGCCAGGCCCGCGGCGGCGGGCATCGATCGCCACCACGATGCACTGGCAGCCGAAGCGATCCGCACCGGCCGCCACCAGTTCGGGGGTGCGGACAGCCGAGGAATTCAGGCTCACCTTGTCGGCGCCTGCCCGCAGCAGCTCGGTGATGCCCTCGACGCTGCCGATGCCGCCCCCCACCGTGAAGGGGATCGTCACCGCCTCGGCGGTGCGACGCACCAGTTCCACCAGGGTGCCGCGGCCCTGGTGGCTGGCGGCGATGTCCAGGAAGACCAGTTCGTCGGCCCCGGACGCGCTGTAGCGGCAGGCGAGTTCCACCGGATCGCCGGCATCCCTGAGGCCCACGAAGTTGACGCCCTTCACGACCCGGCCCTCGGCCACGTCCAGGCAGGGAATGATCCGTTTGGCGACCACGGGTTCACTGTTAGGGTTGCGCCACTTTCCCATCGCGCCGGACATGGCCCAGGCTGGCATCACCATCGGTTCGAAGGTGCGGGTCACCCGGGTGCGCGACCGCATCCCCGCCGATCTGGTGGCCGCCCTCAAGGCTGATGCCACGGGCACCGTCAAGGACTTCCGGGTCACCGACGGCACCGGCATCGGCGTCGTGGTGGAGCTCAGCGGCGGCACCACCACCTGGTTCTTCGACGATGAGATCACCCCTGCCTGAGACGGCCCACCCATGAGCCAGAGCCCCGAACCCAGCGCCGGCTCCGCGGGCGTCTCCGGCGGTGCCAGGCAGCTGCTGGGGATGAAGGGGGCCAGCGGCTCCTCCAACATCTGGAAGATCCGGCTGCAGCTCATGAAGCCCGTCACCTGGATTCCCCTCCTCTGGGGGGTCATCTGCGGTGCGGCGGCGTCGGGCCAGTTCCACTGGACCCTGCCGGAGGTGGGAGCCTCGGTGGCCTGCATGCTGATGAGCGGCCCCCTGCTGGCCGGCTACACCCAGACGATCAACGACTACTACGACCGCGAGATCGACGCGATCAACGAGCCTTACCGGCCCATTCCCTCCGGCGCCATTCCACTGGGCCAGGTGCGGCTGCAGATCCTGGTGCTGCTGCTGGCCGGCCTCGCCGTCGCCTGGGGGCTCGATCAGTGGGCCGGCCACGACACCCCTGTGCTGCTGCTGCTGGCCCTGGGAGGTTCCTTCGTCAGCTACATCTACTCCGCCCCGCCGCTGAAGCTGAAGCAGAACGGCTGGCTCGGCAACTATGCGCTGGGGGCCAGCTACATCGCCCTTCCCTGGTGGGCCGGCCAGGCCCTGTTCGGCCAGCTCACCTGGACCACTGCCCTGCTAACCCTCGCCTACAGCCTGGCGGGGCTGGGCATCGCCGTCGTCAACGACTTCAAGAGCGTCGAGGGGGACCGGGCCCTGGGCCTGCGCTCCCTGCCTGTGGTCTTCGGCATCGAACGGGCCAGCTGGATCAGTGCCGGCATGATCGACCTCTTTCAGCTCGCCATGGTGGCGGTGCTGATCGCCATCGGCCAGAACTTCGCCGCCGTGCTGCTGGTGCTGCTGATCATCCCCCAGATCACCTTCCAGGACATCTGGCTGCTGCGGGATCCTGTGGCCTTCGACGTCAAGTACCAGGCCAGCGCCCAGCCCTTCCTGGTGCTGGGCATGCTGGTAACCGCCCTGGCGATCGGCCACAGCGACCTTACCGGAATCGTTTCTGCGGTGGCCCCTCCGCCATGACCGGAGCGGCCCAGCCCACGGCCAGCTCAGGTCCCCACCGCCCCCCTGAGCCCTCCTCCGCCAGGAAACGCCCCGGTCGCCCTCCCTGGCGGCTGCTGGGGCCTGCGATGCTGGCCGCCGCGGCCGGCGGGCTGGTGGCCCTGGGGCAGAACCTCCTGGTCTCCAGCATCGACGCGATGCTGCCCGATGCCGGGCGCATCAACAGTTTCAACCGGCCGGGCACGATCACGATCCTCTCCAGCGACGGGGAGGTGGTTCTCAAGAAGGGACCGGCCACCCGCGAGAAGCTGCCGGCCGGGAAGATGCCGCTGCTCATCCAGCGGGCGTTCGTGGCCGCCGAGGATCGGCGCTTCTACCAGCACGACGGCATCGACCTGTTCGGCATCAGCCGGGCGCTGCTGCGCAACCTCCAGCAGGGAACCGTGGAGGAGGGCGCCAGCACGATCACCCAGCAGCTGGCCCGCACCGTGTTCCTGAGCCAGGACCGCACGATCATGCGGAAGCTGAAGGAAGCGGCTCTGGCGGGGAAGATCGAGCGCCAGCTGAGCAAGGCCCAGATCCTCGAGCAGTACCTCAACTACGTGTATCTGGGATCCAGCGCCTACGGCGTGTCCGACGCCGCCTGGATCTACTTCTCCAAACGCCCCGACCAGCTCACCCTGCCGGAGGCTGCCATGATCGCCGGCCTGCCCCCAGCCCCCTCCGTCTACTCCCCCCTGGTCAACCCCGAGCTGGCCCTGAAACGGCGATCGATCGTGCTCAGGCGGATGCGCGAGGCCGGTTACATCGACGATGCCCAGCTGCAGCGCGCCGAAGCCGCTCCGCTGGGGCTGAAACCGGCCGAGCCCAAGTACTTCGCGAACCCGGCCCCCTGGTACACCAGCTGGCTGGAGCAGGAGTTGCCCAAGGTGCTCACCAAGGAGCAGTTGGAGGTGGGCGGTCTGACGATCCGCAGCGGCCTGAACGCAGCCTGGCAGAAGGAGGCCCAGAAGACGATCGACAGCTACGCCACCGGCAGTATGGAGGGCGCCCTGGTGGCGATGGAGCCGGGCACGGGCCTGGTGCGGGCCATGGTGGGCGGCAAGAACTGGGAGAAGACCCAGTTCAACCGGGCGTCGCAGGCGCTGCGATCTCCGGGCTCCACCTTCAAGCTGTTCGTCTATCTCACCGCCCTGAAGAAGGGCATGAAGCCGGAGGACACGGTGCTCGACTCCGCCCGCTGCTTCGGCGCCTACTGCCCCAGGAATTTCGGCAACCGCTACATGGGCTGGGTGAGCCTGGCCACGGCGATGCAGAATTCCCTGAACGTGGTGGCGGTGGGGCTGCTGCAGAAGATCGGCTACGACCCGGTGATCGCCACCGCCAGGAGCCTGGGCATCCACCGGGAGCTGGGCCGCTATCTGTCGATGGCGATCGGCGCCAACGAGCAGACGGTGCTCGACATGACCGCGGCCTACGCGGGCATGATCAACCGGGGGGTCTACGTCCAGCCCACCCCCTTCGAGGAGATCTACGGCCCGGAAGGGCAGCTTCTCTGGTCGCGGCGGGCCAACGGCGCCAGGGGCACCCGGGCGGTGAACAGCGACATCGCCGACGCAATGGTGTGGATGCTGCAGCAGGTGGTGCAGGGAGGCACCGGTGGAGGCGCCGCCCTAGACGACCGCCCGGTGGCTGGCAAGACGGGCACCTCCGAAGGCGGCAGGGACCTCTGGTTCATCGGCTCGATCCCCCAGCTCACCACCGGCGTCTGGCTGGGGTACGACGACAACCATGAGACCGGCACCACCAGCGTCCTGGCCACCTATGCCTGGCGGTCGTTCATGGCCCCGATCACCAAGGGCATGCCGGTGAAGAAGTTTCCGCCAAAGCCTGTGCTCACCGGCAGCTTCAAGCCTCTGCCGGCAACGGGGAACGCCCGGCAGGACGGCAGCCCCCCGCACACCGAGCCCAGGGAGCGCAGGGGCTGGAGCTCGCCGCCATGGGAGCCCCCTCGCGCGTACCCACCCGAGCGAGAGCCCCCCATCGAGCGACCGCCCATCGAGAGCGCGCCGGCGGAGACCCCGCGCCCCACTCCTGCGGACGTTCCGCGCCCGAATCCCGTGGCCGCGCCCCGTTCCCGGGAACCGGCCGTGCCGCCACCCCCTGCCCAACCGGCGCTGCCACCCCCCGTCTCTGCCCCGCCACCCCCCTGAACGGCCAGGCCTGGGTCAGGCCGGAAGTTCCACCGGTCCCTCCAGCACCGCCGCGTAGAAGCCATCGCCGCCGGCAGGCTGGGGCCACCACTGCACGTCACTCACCCTTCGCCAGTCGGGATGGCGGCCGAGCAGGGCGTCCACCTGGCCGGCGTTCTCGAGGGGGTGCACCGTGCAGGTGGCGTAGACCAGCCGCCCGCCTGGCGCCAGCAGGGGCAGCAGCGCCTCCAGCAGCTGCTGCTGCAGGGTCACCAGGCCCTCGATGGCCGCGGGAGTGATCCGCCAGCGGGCATCCGGATGGCGGGCCAGGGTGCCCAGCCCCGAGCAGGGAGCATCCAGCAGGATGCGATCGAAGTGCCCCCGCCAGTGGGGTTTCAGCTCCCCGAGGCTGGTGGCATCGGCCGGCAGGCACCGGAGCGCCGTGAGTCCCAGGCGGTCGGCGTTGCGCTCCAGCCGCTGCAGCCGGGCGGCGGAGCGATCCACCGCCCACACCTCGCCCCGGTCGTGCATCAGCTCCGCCAGGTGGGTGCTCTTGCCGCCGGGGGCGGCGCAGGCATCGAGGATCCGCTGTCCCGGCCGTGGCTCCAGCAGCGGGACGATGCGCTGGGCGCTGCGGTCCTGCACACACCACAGGCCCTCCGCGTAGCCCGGCAGTTGCCGGGGATCGCCGGTCCGCTCCAGCAGGGTGAGGCCGTGGGGAAGGTCCGGCAGGGCCCGGGCCGCTACCCCGGCGGCCGCGAAGCGCTCCAGCAGGGCCCGCCGGCTGGTGCGCAACGGATTGACGCGCAGATCGAGGGCCGGAACCGCATTGCAGGCCACCCCGAAGGCGTCCGCCTGCTCCGGTGGCAGCCAGCCGAGCAGTTCCGCGGCCAGCCAGGAGGGCAGGGAGCGACGCAGGGCCAGGGCGGCGGCGGGATCGGCGGGCAGCGGCAGGCCATCCCATGGCTCGCTGGCCTCCAGGCGCTCCCGGCGGCGCAACAGGCCGCGCAGCAGGGCATTGGCCACCGGAGCCAGCCGGCCCAGGCGGGCGCGCCTGGCCAGGGCCACCGTGGTGCTCACCGCCGCCGCCGCCGGCACCCGACGGCTGAACAGCAGCTGGTAGAGGCCCACGTGCAGCAGCCAGCGCAGGGCGGGCGGCTGGCGCTGGGCGGGCACCCTGCCCAGGGCATCGATCCAGCCATCGAGCAGTTGCCGCTGGCGGATGGCGCCGTAGGCGATCTCGGTAGCCAGGGCGCGATCCGCCGGGGACAACCCGACGCCCCGCCGGGCCATCGCCGCCAGTTCCCGCTCCAGAGCCCCATCGGCATAGGCCCCGGCCGCGACCGCCTGCAGCACCTGCCAGGCCAGCTGCCGCGGGGCCATGCCCGGAACGTTGTCGCCGGGGGGGCGCCGCAGGTGCCGCCGGTGGCGTCGCGGGTGAGGTCGCTGGCGTGAATCGGCAGGCTCCTGCGGGCTTTCACCCCTTTGTACAGGAGGGCTCGCAGGCGGCGGAGGACGCGACGGCCATCAGCAGGGCAAGCGGGGGATGCCAGCGATGGCGGGCGAGCGGCAGGCGTCCGTCGACGGCCACGGGGATCCCCTCGGCCATCAGGAGCTCCCGCTGCATCCAGTCGCTGCCTTCCCGGCCGGGGCTCATGGCGATGCGCCCCTGGGCATTGACCACCCGGTGCCAGGGGACCTCCGAAGGCAAGTGCAGCCGCCGGAGAGCCCAGCCCACCTGACGGGCGCAGCCCCAGGCGCCGATCAGCTCGGCGATCTGGCCGTAGGTGGCCAGCTGCCCGTGGGGGATCCTCGCCACCATCGCGTAGACCCGCCGGTCGAAGGGGGCGTCCACCCCCGTTGCTTCCTTGGCCATGGCAGGCAGGCGATGGGGGAGGAGAAGCCTCAGCGTCGATGATGGCCTTTTGCGAGGCCGATGCCGCTGCTGCCCCGTCGCTTCGAGCGCCTGCGGGCCGTGCTCGACCGCCGCATGGGCGATCTCACGGTGCTCCTGGAGCACCTGGAGAAACCTCACAACCTCTCGGCGATCCTGCGCAGCTGCGATGCGGTGGGGGTGCTCGAAGCGCACGCCGTGTGCCTCGAGGGACGACTGCCCACCTTCAACAGCACCGCCAAGGGCAGCCAGAAATGGGTGCCGCTGCAGCGGCATGACAACACCCTGGCGGCGATCAACGCCTTGAAGGAGCAGGGGTTCCGGATCTATGGAACGCACCTGGGAATGGAAGCCATCGACTATCGATGCTGTGATTTCAGCGGCCCCACCGCATTCCTTCTGGGCGCCGAGAAATGGGGACTCAGCGATGTCGCGGCCGAAGGGATCGATCAGGCCATTCACATTCCGATGCAGGGAATGGTGCAGTCGCTCAATGTTTCGGTAGCGGCGGCGATCCTGCTGTTCGAAGCCCTGCGGCAACGCCAGGTCAGAGGGCTGGTGCCCACCCGCGGGGAAGGGGTTCCACCGGAGCGTTACCGCGACCAGCTGTTCGAGTGGGCCTACCCGGAGGTGGCCGCCTGGTGCAGACAGGAAGAACGTCCGTATCCGGAACTGGGCCACGACGGCGAGATTCTCGCTGAGCTGCCAAGGGGCAAGCGGATGCGCTGCTAATGGCCATCAGACGATGTACCCACGCGTCAGTCCTACCGATTCGCCGGGCCGTCATCGAAGCGGGACGCGCTAGGCAGCCAGAAGGTGGTCGCCAGGACCAGGGCCTCCAGCAGTACCTGCCGCCCGCCCAGCAGGACGACCATCACCGCAACGAAAGCCAGACCCTTCTGGAAGACGCTCCAGACGTCGTCGGGTGTGTTGGTCCCCTTGACCCACAGCAGGACAGCCGCGATCAGGAGCACGAGATCCAACCACCAGGGCATCGCCGTCCTGCCGACCTCTTCAAAGGTTAAGCATGCCTTTGCGGGCAGCGGCCAGCGTGGGGATCCGCCAACGAGGGGCCCGACCGGGGACGTCCGCCACGGACCGCAGCGAAGCCGGGAAGAATCGATGGATCCGCACTCCACACCAGGGAGCCATGCAAGAGGTGGGGCACGCTGCTCCACTCTGCCGACCACCCACTTCTCCTCCATCCTGCGTCCTTTCGCATGGCAGCCAACCCGTGCGAAGCGCCCGGACCGTTCACACCTGATCAACGGAATTCAGCAGCCAAGGAAGAAGCAGGAACAAGCTCTGCATCCCTGAAGCCCATCCAGTGACCGTGGAGCGGTGCAGCCCTCACGCCTCAGCCTTCCGCCCTCCTCCTCCCGAGAGCCAGCTCTCCAACCCCTCCCCCAGAAACGACAGACCCAGCACCAGCACGAACATGGCCAACCCCGGGTAGAGGGCGGTCCACCAGATGCCGGTGGGAATGGCGGTGAGCGCCTGCTGCAGATCTCCGCCCCACTCCGGGGTCGTCTCGGGCAGACCCAGCCCCAGGAACCCCAGTCCCCCGAGCACCAGCACGGCGTCGGCCGCGTTGAGGGTGAGCAGCACAGGCACGGAGGTGATGACATTCCGGAACAGGTACCGGCGCAGGATCCAGCCAGGACCCGCCCCCAGCGAGCGTGCAGCCTCGATGAACAGCTCGGCCTTGACCTGGGCCGACTGATTCCGCACCACACGGAAGTACTGGGGTACATAGACCACGCACAGGGCAGCCGCCGCATTCGGCAGGCCGCGACCCAGCAGGAACGCCAGCACCACCGAGAGCAGCAGCACGGGAAGGGTGTAGAGGGTGTCCATGAGCAGCACGAGCCCCCGGTCCACGGCGCCGCCGAGATAGCCGCTCACCATTCCCAGGGGGACGCCGATGGCCAGGGCAAGCAGCAGGGCGATCAGCACCACCTGCAGGGCGACACTGCTGCCGGCCAGGGTTCGCACGCAGACATCCCTGCCCAGGCGATCGGTACCGCACCAGTGAGCCGGCGAGGGAGGGGCGTAGATGGGGTTGGCCAGACCGGCATTGGGATCGGGCAGCAGCCCCAGATGCACCAGCAGCGGAGCGATCAGGGCGATCAGGGCGTACACCGCCACGATCACGATGCCCCAGCGGGCCATGCGGCCCGAGAGGGTGGCGACGCCCTCAGCATCCACCGTCATGCACCTCCTTTCCAGACCGTATTCTTGCCCTGCTGGCCGGGAACCCGAAGCGGCGGAGTGCATGGGTCAAAGCACAGTTCCGCCTTGTTCCGGCTCGGAAGCGGGAGCACCTGCTGCAGACCCGGCGCCATGACCGTCATGCCCGAATAGACCGCGAAGAGCGATCCCTCGAAAAGACTTAATCCAGACTGAAGATTCGAGGAGTCATGGAAGCCGCCCGCACATGAAACCGTCTGCCGCCGCTCGCCCGCTGTTCAAGTGCGCTCGAAGCGAAGCATCCAGCATCATCCCTCCCACGGGCGAGAGTTTGGCAAGTCAACCCGCGCTCTGGTTGCAATCTGCAGCAGCTTGCAGCCATATTCTCAGCCTGGTAGATTTGGGTTGTCATAGTTTTCTCAATTTCAGAGATCGTTGACGCCCTCCCCTTCACCCATCAAGCCCGCACCCGCCACTCCGATGACCAGTGCACGTCTGCTGATCGTCGAGGACGACCCCGAAATGCGGAACTTCCTCACCTCGGAGCTCGCGGTCGAGGGGTACGAGTGCGAAGAGGCCTCCTGCGGCCAGCAGGCACTGGGGCGGATCCGAAGCCAGACCTGGGACCTCGTCCTGCTCGACTGGAACCTCCCCGATTTCAGCGGCGTCGAAGTCTGTCGCCGTATGCGCAAGGGCGGCATCTCCACCCCTGTGCTGATGCTCACGGCAAGGGACGAAGTGCCGCAGAGGGTGGAGGCTTTGGACTCCGGGGCCGACGATTACCTGATCAAGCCCTTCTCCATCGAGGAGCTTCTGGCCAGGGTCAGGGCTCGCCTGCGACGCAGCGGAATCGATGAGCAGGATGGAGGCATCCTGAGGATCGCGGACCTGGAGGTGAATCCGGCCAGCAGAGAGGTGGCCCGCGGCGGGGAGTCCATTCATCTCACCGCCAAGGAATTCGATCTGCTGATGCACCTGATGCGCCATCCCAATCAGGTCCAGGAACGGCGGGCGATCCTCGACGCCCTCTGGGGGGAGAACTGGCTGGGTGATGACAATCTTCTCGACGTCTACGTGCGTTACCTGCGTCGCAAGCTCGAGCCTGCCGGCCAGCCCACCCTGATCCAGACCGTGAGGGGTGTCGGCTTCATGCTCAAGGAAGGCCCGCCGCGCTGAGGATGCCTGAGGCCAGCAGCCGGGGCAGTCTGTTGATCGTCGAGGACGATCAGCGCATGCGTACCTTTCTTGCCGGGGAGTTGCACTGCGAAGGATACGGGGTGAGTGAGGCCGAAGATGGCCAGAGCGCTCTGCTCCACCTCAGAAGCGGTGCCACGGATCTCGTGCTTCTCGACTGGACACTGCCCGATTTCAGCGGCGTGGAGATCTGCCGGCGCCTGCGCTCTAGCGGCGACATCACCCCCGTGGTCATGCTCACCTGCCATGACGACGTCAAGGACAGGGTGGAAGCGCTGGATTCCGGTGCAGACGATTACATCCTCAAACCCTTCTCGATCGAGGAGCTGCTGGCAAGGATCCGCGCCCAGTTGCGGCGCACCGCTTACTGGAGAGGCATTCTCGATTCGGATGTGCTCAGCTATGCCGACCTTACAGTCAACACCGCCTCCAGGGAGGTGACCAGGGCCGGTCAGTCGGTTTCCCTCTCGGTGCGCGAATACGATCTGCTGCTTTGCCTGCTGAAGCAAGCCGGAAGGGTGGTGGCGCGAGACGACATCCTGAAGGAGGTGTGGGGGGAAAACCATTTCGGCGATGAAAACCTTCTGGGGGTGTACATCCGCTATCTGCGCCGCAAACTCGAGCCCGAGGGGCTGGCCACGCTGATCCAGACGGTGCGGGGCGTGGGCTTCATGCTCCGCGAAGGGGAGCTGCGCCTCTGAGGCGCAGCTGAAAGTCGGCACCGCCCTCAGGGGCGTCGGCGACCTTCACGCTGCCGCCCATGGCCTCCATCATGGCCCTCACCACGGCCAGGCCAACGCCACTACCGGGAACCGAGCCGACGTTGCGGCCTCTCCCGAAGCGTTCGAAGATCCGCTCCTTCTCGCCGTCCGGCACACCGGGGCCGCGGTCGATCACATGCACCACGATCCGATCCAGGCTGGCATCGAGGCGCAGCCGGATGGGGCTGTCATCCGGCACATACTTCATGGCATTTTCGATCAAATTGGCGAGACATTGCTCGAAACGATCCACATCGCCCAGGGCAAAGGTGCGTGCTCCCTGGGTGGCGCCCGGGCAGATCTGCAGCCGGCCATGGCAATGCCGTTGCAGCCGCTCCACAACCCTGTCGATCGCCTGGGCCACATCGAAAGGCTCGAAGGGCATCAGAGTGCGATGGGCGTCGATGCGCGTGAGCGAAAGCAGATCGGCCACCAGCCGGCCCATCCGGGTCGCTTCCTCCTCGATCAGTGTCAGCTGCTCGAACTGCTTCTCGGAAAGATCCTGAGACCGGCGACGCAGTGCGCTCGCGTAGTTACGGATCACGCTGATGGGGGTGCGCAGCTCATGGCTCACTCCGTTGACGAAGCCCCTCTGACGCTCCCAGGAGGCCGAGAGACGATCGAGAAGATCGTTGAAGGCCAGTGCGATCTGAGCCAGCTCCCGGGGCTGGGACTGGATCAGCAGGCGCTGACTGTCGAGACTGTCCGTGCTGATCTCCTGCATGCGCTTCCCGAGGTCGTCGAGGGGAGAGAGACCCTCCAGCAGCACGGGGCGCAGCAGCGCTCCCGTGAACAGGGTGGCCACACCTGCGGCCACCATGATGAGGATCAGCAGCATGCGCTGCTGATCGATCTTGTTGGTGATGTCCTCGAGGAAGCGGACCCGCAGCGTGCTCCCGCCGACCTGCACGAGAACGGAACTGGTGAGGTAGGTCTGCCCTCCAAGTTGGAAGGAAGCCACCTGCGTGGGAACGGTGCTGAGCTGCTGCAGACGCAGCAGGGACATGCCGGTGGGGATGGAGAACTGTCGAATCTGACGGGCCGCCCCGTAGGGAATGCCCTGATCCGTCTCGATCCAGCCCAGGAAGTTGGGACTGATCATCCCTGCCAGGCTGTCGCTGAGGCCATCGATGCCACCCTGAGGACGGGCCTGGGAGAGCAGCAAACTACGGACCGCTTCCACGGTGGCCCTGTGGCTTGAGCGCCGTTCCTTGCTGGCCAGGAGCCCCGCGGCGACGATGAGCAGGCCATACCCGGCCAGCACCGCCAACAGGCTCATCCCCAGGAGCTGGCGACGCATCGAGAACGCCCGGGGCCGGCGCGAGAAGGGCCGGGCCACCAAAGAAAACGCCGACAACTGCATTAGAAGGCTCTTAGACCTGAACAAGATCCCTTCGCATTCCGATCCTAGGGGGCCATGAAAAAAACGCCACCTGTAGATTGAAGCTGGTGCCGACGAGGGTCGAGAAAGTAGGCGCCCCAAGGCATTCAGCGCACTGACCATTGCCATCCAAGCCAACGAGCGCCGAGCGGGGCGAAGTGGACATGGAACGGCTGGTCCAGTATGTTGTGCAGAGTCCAGTTTTTTTCTATGAACATCTCCCCCAAAACCAAGCTCGCCTTGATGCGCAGCTTGCGTGAGAAGAAGTCCAGAGTGGCCCAGGGCTTCACCCTGATCGAGCTGATGATCGTGGTCGCGATCGTGGGCATCCTCTCCGCAGTGGCTCTTCCCAACTTCCTTGGTGCCCGCGCTGCCGCCTCCGCCGGCGCCGCAGTGGGTGAAGCTGTTGGCTTAGCCAAGGAATGCGCTACATTTCTCGCTTCAGGCGGTGTGGGCCAGGCACCTTCAGCCGCCAATGTCACCTGCGCCACAGGTGCCAACGGTTCTGTAGCCCGTACCTTCACCGCCGGAGCCGGGGGAGTCCGGTGCCTTGGCAGTGCGACCACTTCAGCCACCAACAACAGCGTAGTTACGATCACGATCACTGGGTCAGGCACCAACATTGGTGCCATGAGCTGCGCATTCAGCTGACATTCACCTCATGCCAGCATCAATACGACCAGCGGAGGGGAACCTCCGCTTTTTTATTGAGGACTTGCTGGAGACAGAGGAGATACCATCATCTCTGAGCACATTTTCCAAGCAGCTTCTGTAAGATACTTGACATCAACAACCATGAGGGCAACGCCACGAGGATGAACCTCTTCCTATGACAACGTCTTCGGGGATCTGTCTTGACGCATTTTGGTCTAACAGCCTGCTTCACTAAGCCACTCCAATGCTATGGATGCGATTTCACCTGAGAATCTATACAAGAAGGCACGAGACCTCTTCACCGCAAAGCGATACAATGAGGCCATCCCATTTCTCTCGAAGCTAAGAAGTCATCCATCCTACAGCGTAAGAGCTGAGACCAATATAGCCAGCTGCCTACTTATGCTTGGTCTGACGCGCCCAGCATTTAGGTTTATAGATCGTGCCCTACATCAAGAACCTAATTTTATTCCAGCGCTTCTTAACCGTGCCCAAGGGCTTCAAGCTCTGAACCTCTTTGAGGATGTGCAATTGATCTGCAAGTCGATCATAGATCAGCAACCCCAGGAGGAAGAAGCATGGAGACTCCTGGCAGCATCTCATTGTGCAAACAACCAGGAAGAATTAGCGCTTCAGGTGGTTAGACAGTGGCTAGCCCATCTTCCAGACAGCCTGCAAGCTAACCTAATACAGGGAGAACTCTTATCCAATCTGGGTGACCACAATAAGGCCATCAAGGCCTTTGGAAGAGCCCTAAGAATTGATCCAACCTCTGAAAAGACTTACACAAATCTGAGCGTTGTGATGATGAGGCTTCAGCGCTACGAAGATGCCCTGAGCTACCTAGACAAAGCATTGGCACTAGAGCCCGATTCCTTTATCAACATTTATCGCAAGGCCAATAATCTTCACATAACTTCTCATTGGAAAGAAGCAGCAGACTACTATAAACAGGCCTATGCGATGCGCCCGAAATCTGCAATTCTTTTTCTTAACCAGTACCTCGTGTTACCTGGGATTCCCGCTAGCGTTAAGGATATCAATGAAGCCCGCCAACAGTTCCTAGTTGGCCTGTCATCGGCAGAGAACAAGCCAGACCTAAGACTAAGCCTCCAAGACGAAGCGATACCGCATACTTTTGAACTTGCCTATCACAACCAGGAAGATCGGATGCTACTAGAGCGCTATATCAATCTAATGAGAAGGCTGGCCGAACCACTCATCTGCAACTATCGAGATTCCTACAACCAATCTATCGACAGAGAGAAACCAAAAGAATCAACACGTCTTCGCATAGGCTTTGTCTCCAGATTCTTTTCTGGACACAGCAATGCTATAGCTTTCGAAGGACTGATTCGCCACCTCGATCGAAACCTTTTTGAGGTCGTGCTGATACACACTGTAAATTCGAAGAAAGATGCAGTTCGCGACAGTCTTGATGCAGTATGCGAGCAAGCCATCCAACTAACATCAGACTATTCCCAATCATACCAAATCTTACGTTCACTTAATCTAGATATTCTCTATTTCACTGATCTTGGGATGAATGCCTATGAGTACTTGCTGCCGTTTTTCCGTACAGCCCCCGTCCAGATGACAGGATGGGGGATTCCACACACCTCGGGCATTAAGGAAATCGATTATTATATCTCAGTTGAAGAATTAGAGCCCGCGGGATCCGAGAGTCTTTACACTGAAACTCTTGTTAGACTTCCGGGCAGATTGCCATGCTCCTTTCAAACTATGGGGTTGGAATTCACACCCTTACCAAGAGAATACTTTTTTCTTCCTCAGGACTTAACCTTAGTGGGTTGCCTGCAAGGCCTCCACAAGCTCCACCCGGATTTTGATCTCATTCTAGAAGAGATCGCCATACAAAATCCCGATCTAGCCTTTGTATTCGTCGAGGACGCCATAAAGTCAAGAACAAAGCTTTTCCTCGACCGTCTCTCAACAAGTGCCCCATCAGTTCGAGAGCGATGCATCCCCCTTGCGATCATGGGTCGAGGTGAATACCAAGCACTTTGTGACTGTGTCGACTTGCTTGTTGATCCATTTTACTACGGATGTGGGATCACTTTCTTCGAGGCCTGCTTCGTAGGAACCCCCATTGTCACCTTGGAAGGCCACAATCTTCGCTCTAGAGTGGTGGCTTGCGGATATCGAGAGATGAACATAGAAGATATGCCTATCACCCATTCAAAGGAGGAGTACATTGCTCTTGTTACCGAACTCGCGCATGATGCTGAACGAAGACAGAGGCTCAAGTCATCGATACTCACCAATAATCATAAGCTCTTTAACCGGATGGACTACATCAGAAACTTTGAAAGATTCTGTTATCAGGCCATGAACAAAAGTAAGCATTCAGATCTAGACGATACCAATCCCACTTAATCCCTGACTCCAACATCCGACATGTCAAACCATTCAGCAAGACGCATCAACACCCTGTTGGATGCTATGAGCAAACCAACTCGGTATCTTGAAATTGGCGTCGAAACAGGACAGACATTTTTTGAGGTCTCTGCTGCGTTCAAGACAGCTGTAGATCCTAAGTTCATTTTCGATCTTGAAGAGGCTAGGGAGAAGGACCCAACATCAGAATATCATCAAGTTACAAGTGATAATTATTTTCAGGAACACGGTGAGAGCAAGCAATTTGATCTTGTATTTTTAGACGGATTGCACACTTGGGATCAAACCTATCGAGACTTCTGCAACTCCTTGCTCATCACGCATGAACGCTCAGTAATCGTGCTGGATGACATCTTTCCCAGCGATGTGTTCTCCTGCAATCGAGACCAACTTGAAGGAGTTATGATGCGGCAGTTCATGACAGGAAGCCCCTCAAATGCCTGGCATGGTGACACTTACAAAGTAATCCCTCTGATTCAAGCATTTCATCCCACCTTGAGTTATTGTACCATCATTTCCGATGGCAACCCTCAAGCACTTGTCTGGAGGTCAACACATCTACCTGAATCAGATTTTGGCATAGTCATGGAGGACGGAGGCCTTAACCTTGCTTCTCTTGACTATCTTTGGTTTCTAAGAAATCAGAGCAACTACAATCTGATGAATGAGTCAGACGCAATTGCAACAGTAATCACGTCCCTAGGTTCAGCGCATGTATAGAAAGCCAATCGCCTACTAAAACGTACTGACAGCTCGTTCCAAGAGAAGAATTAAGTCGGTTCTGGACAATCCAATTGATCCACGCCACTATAGAGTACTAATCGCAAGACAGGCTTGTCTTCATTGATGGCAAGTAGTTAGGGTTCACCGATTACGTGCAAAGAACCACCTAGAAGCGCAGCAAACGGGAGAAGGCCCTTGGCAAGATGGAATCCGTCATTCACTGGCAGTCGCTGGGCAGGCTGATTGAATCCCCATTACCCAAAGACGAATGCCAAGGGCGAACGCCCGCCTTATTCGCTGGAAACCATGCCTCGGCTTCATCTCCTGAAGCAATGGGTACAGCCTCAGCGATCCGGCCATGAAGGACGCACAGATCTAGTTTCCAATTATACGAAGTTTTGCGGGTGAGGAGCTGATCCTCGATCGTGGATAGCAACCTGATGGCCGCAACGAGTTCAACCAAAAATAATGAGGGCGAGCTGGATCAGGAAATGCTCCTGACCAAGACAGGCAAACAGTGGCACTTCGACAGTAAAGTCGACTCTGGCGTGGGCAAGCGCTCGGACCTGATCCATTCGGTGCTGACCACAGCTGCCTACGTGAACGATCTCACCCCAGCTACGGATCTGTTGTACGGCGAGGAGAAGGTCGACTACACAGATGCGGGCTGCCAGAGGATTCAAAAACGCCCAGAGATACAGGGAAATCAAGTCGCATTCCGCGTCACCATGCTGCCAGGGAAATGGAGATCGCTGCCGGAAACTTCCGAGAGCTGTTTTTCTCGACTTGGTGGAGGCAGCACAGGCCAAAATCCGCACCAAAGGCAAACATCACTTTTGAGTGATCAAGAATCGGTGGAGGCTTCTGCGAGAGCCGGCTGCGGGGAATTCTCAAGACAGACTGCGAGGCGAATGTACTGGCTACCCTCACCGATCTTTCCCTGACCCGCAATCAGTTACTGGATGCGGAGTGATCAGAAGAATCGTGTGACCTCTTGGGTAGCTTCAGGTAAAGGAAGAGGGCGTGTTTAGCCTCTGAAAGCCGGCTCATGGACTCATCTACTTTGATCTAGTCGTCAAGAATTTATTCCAAACTTTTCTTGGGTCAATGACAGTCATACAAGCTCGTAGCCAAGAGTTTCCTTTACTGACAATGCCTCCACATCAATATGCCACTCCCAATCGCCCACTTGTCTCAATCCTCTGCACCCCACCACCCGCAAGAGCGAACTCCTGCCTGAGCTGCAGCTGGAGAAGGCCATCGGTCGCAACACCGGCCACCAGGCCCGGAACCGCCAATCCATCCAGCAGCACCCGGTTCTGGGCCGCTCCTGGGCTCGGTTCCCCATCCAGACCGAAGGCCGGGCCGCAACGCATGAGCACCCGGCCCCGCCAGATGGCGCTGGGTGGGGAACCCACCGTGTAGGTGATCGGGCCGGCAGGGGGTGTGAAGATGCAGCACGGGCTCCCGGCCCCCAAGAGGGCAGGCGGCGCCCGCGCCCATGGCGAGCTCCACCCGCTGGGAACGCCGCAGATCGTCGCGCAGCAGGGCCAGGACCCGCCGCTGCTGTCCCCGTTCCCGCAGCAGCCGGGCCAGCCGCTCGACGCGGTTGCCATCCGCCACCAGGGCCTGCAGCACCACCCCCCCGACGAGCAGCCCCAGGCTGACCGCCACCAGCAGCTCCGGCAGGGAGAACGCCTGCCCGCCGCGCCGGGGCCGCCGGCCGGGACACCGGCTGGATCGGAGGAACGCCATCGTCCTGCGGCCGCTCATCGGGTCGCCTCCGGAAGGCAGCCGCCAGGCCCGTGGCGACCCAGGCGGGTGACCCCCAGGGGCAGCGCCACCACCACGCAGCGCACCAGCTCGGCGCCCTCGGTGCTGATCAGCACCGTACCCCCGTCGATCACGAGCCCGTTGCTGGTGAAGCGCACCGCCTGCGGAAGGTTGTGGCTGAGGGTCACCCCAGGTTCTCGGAGTCCCTCCCCGAGGGCCAGGGCCGCCCCCTCGCAGGCCGGCAGGCTGCTCCCCTGGGGCTCCTGCCAGCCGGCGGCCGTGAGGCTCAGGGCGCAGGAACGGCCCTGGCGCAGGGCGGCATCACGCCCCCTCTCGAGCCCGAGCATCACCAGGCGGCTGGCGCTCTCCAACCGCGCCAGCGCCAGCTCGCGGCTGGCGGACCCGAGCCCCAGCAGGGCCAGCAGGCCCACCAGCAGTGCGGCCAACAGGGCTTCCGGCAGGGTGAAACCTCCTGCCGCACAAGGCTTCGGCATCGCCCTACTCCGGCGAAGCGGCCGGTGGGCCGCAGAGCCCCAGAGCGGCCGGCAGGAACAGCCGCACCCGAGGCTCCGCCATCCCTTCCACCATCAGCTGAAGCACCACCCCGTCACCTGCGGCTGAGGTCTGCAGCTGCCGCTCCAGCGAGGGAGCCACGGGCTCGTTCGCCAGTGCCTGGAGCAGCCGGACGGCGGCCTCGGCGCAGTCGCCGCCGGAGGGCGCCAGGCGCCGCAGCACCGCCTCGGCCCGCAACAGCGAGGCATCGGCGTCCTCCAGCCTCCGCTGCAGGCGCTCCTGGGCCAGCGTTCCGCTGGTGGCAAGGGCCCAGATCTGCAGGGAAGAGCCCGCAGCCAGGACGAACACGACCGTGCCGGTGACCAGTTCGACCAGGCTCATGGCTCGACCCCCCGCAGACCGAGCAGTTGCACGTCACTCACCCGGAGTTGCGGTTGCAGCGGTGGCTGCGGCGCTGCCAGCGACACGGCGAAGGCCCCGCGCCGCGGCGGCTCGCAGGCCCCTCCCTCCAGCTCCAGCAGCAGTTCGGCCGGCGTCGGATCGGGGCGCCAGCCCACCAGCCGGAAGGACGCGCCCAGCACCCGGCCTGCCTGGAGGTTGGCGAGGGCCTGAGCGGAGGCGCAGACCAGCCCCTCCCCGTTCCAGCGCTCGAGCGGCAGGGCCAGCAGGCAGGGATGGTTCCGGTTCAGCTCAGCCAGCAGCTCCTGCGCCGCCGAGGAAAGACGGTCCTCGGCCCGCCGCTGCTGCTGCTCGCGGACCCCCTGCAGGCGGAGCTGCAGGCCGGCGGTATGGGCGGAGAGGCTGCCGAGGAGCAGGACCATCGACGCCCCCATGGCCAGGGGGAGCACGAACCCCTGGGCGTGGCGTGGCGGGTGCAGCTGGAGCATGGCGCCGTCGTCGTGAACACTTCCAGGCTTCCCCCCCTGCGACAGGCGCCATCGGCTCGGCCATGCCAGGGTGCAGGGGAGACCCGTCAACACCTCCGCCTCGCCTGCGGCCCATGACCAGCCAGCGGCACCAGGACCCCCGCGACGAGGTCGACCGGATCGTGCATCGCCACCAGCTCGAGTATTCCATCGGCCAGCTGCGGCTCGTGGGGCTGCTGCTGCTGGCCGTCGTGCTGGGGACGCTGCTGGTGGCCGCGGGCTTCGGCAGCGTCGCGACACCTCTGGCCAGGCTGAAGGGGCTGCTGGCGCTGACGCCGACGCTGCCGCTGTTGCCCCTGGGTGTGTGCCTTTACCTGCTGGGAGGCGGCCACCGGCGGCATCGTCACGAACAGGGGTGGGCTCCCGCCCTGCACCGGGCCCTGCTCCCCATGGCCCTGCTCTGCCTGCTGGTGCTGCCGGCCCTCACCCTCCACGCTGCGTTCCACCTGCACAGCCGGCAGCCGCAGACCGCCGAGGCCCGGGAGATCCTCAGCCCGGCGCCCCTGCTCACCACCCTGCTGGTGCAGGGACTCACCGGCGGCGGGCTGTTGCTGCAGCGGCGGCAGGGCCGCCGCCAGATGCAGCGGATGGGACTGACGCCCGGCCTGTTCTTCCGCACCGACGCCACCGGCCCAGTGCGAAGGCCCGCAGGCGCTGCGATCCGCCGATCGACCTGACGGCTCAGGTGGGATCCGTTGGATCGCGAACGATGAATGATCTTGCCCGGGCGATGGCACAGTCCGGCTGATAGCCGGCGGGAACATCGTTGAAGGTGGCCTGGAAGGCGATCTGGCGCGCGCCACTGGTGGTGGATTGACAGGTCACGCCGACGTCCAGGGTGGTATTGGCACTCACGATGCTGTCCACGGGAGTGGCGGCGTGATCAAGAGAGCCATTGCGCAGAATGGGCGGCCCGCATCGGCGCAGATCACCTCCACTGGCGTAGTACCAGATGGTGGAAACGTTCGTGGAGGCGGCGGCGGTTCCCGACGGCCTCGGCACGTTGAGATTGAAGATGGAGGTGGTGGCACCGGGGGCTGGGGTGCATCCGCTGATCGTCTGTCCCTGACCGACCGTCGCCGCTTCGCTCGCCTCGGTCTGGATCAGATAGTTGAGGCGGTTCGAATCGTCACGCACCCGTTGCGCCAGTTCGGCAATCGTCGTGGAGCGGATGTGGCTGGTGATCACCCCCGCGACGGCACCCATCAGCAGCAGACCGATGACGGCCGACACCAGCAACTCGGGCAGCGTGAATCCCTGATCCTCCGATCGGGCCATACGCAGACGGAGCAGAACCAGCGACTGGGAGGTGGGGGAGAGGGGGGTCATCAGAACTGTCCTCCGAAGGAAGCATCGGGGCAACTGTCGGCGATGCCGGTGGCCGCATCGTTGCGGCCGATGCGGATGGAGCCCAGGGTGGCCACCACCCGGACGCAGCGCAGAAGGCTCGTGCCGTCCAGCAGGATCTTGATGTCCACGTTGGCGGAGTTGGTGGTGATGACGGAGCCTCGCGGGGTGAAGATGAGGGACGTACCGTTGGTGCTGGCGGTGCTGTAGCGATCTCCCGAGGTGGCCACCCCCGAAAGGATGAACGTGCTCTGGGGCGAGCAGGAGGTGGGCGAAACACTGGCCAGGGTGGAGCCGGCGGGCTGGGAGGTCAGGCTGGAGAGGGTGATCGCACAGCCGCCTGCGCTGGTGGTGGCGCTGGTGGCACGAAGCGAGGCACCCCGCACCTGCTCCAGCCAGCCCGCCAGTTCCAGGGCCACAGTGTTGACACGCTCCCGCCGCCATTCGTTCCCGCTGGCGGTGATGACGATGCCCGAGAGGATGCCGATAATCACCACCACGACCATCAGCTCCACCGCAGTCCAGCCCAGGGAGGAGCGCGAACGCCGCGCTGCGGGTGCAGGGCGCATCATGGGCACCAGCTGGCGACGGTGGGCACGATCTTCACCACCCGGTTCACTCCGCCCCCTGTGTAGGTGATGCGGATTCTCCGGGCGGTGGCGTCCCCGTCATCCTGCACGGCCCGGCTGATCCCCGCCGGTAGAGACGCTGCAGGGATCTGGCTGATCAGGTTGGTGGTGAGTCCGCTGGCGCAGGCGCTGGTGAAGTTGGCGGTCGCGGTGGTGTTGGTGTCTGGATTCTGAGGAAAGTAGTACGTGGAATCGCCCACGCTGCCGGCACAGGTGCCGGCCGCGACAGCAGTGGCGATGGCCGTGGCGTCGGCCGTGCAGGTGCCGGAGCAGCACGTGAAGCGCTCCGCCACCTCCTTGATCCTGGACACGTCCGTGTCGATGGCAGCATTCGCGTTGGCGATGGCGGTGCTGCTCACGGTGGAGCGGTTCGAAACGGAGAACACCAGGGCGGTCAGGGAGCCCACGATGGCCAGCAGAACGGCACCGACCAGGATCTCCACGAGGGTGAAACCCGTACCGGGCGGCGACCCCGGCGGATCGGGCAGGAGGGGCGGGCGGGATGCCTGGATCACGCGGTTCATTGGGAGAGCCACTAGAAGGCGGAGGACTGCACGACGCTGCGGGCGACCCAGTCGATGTCCGGGGTGGAGGGGAAGGGGTTGCTCGGACAAACGACCCCGGGTTGGGAGCAGAATCCCGGAGCCGCGTTGGTGACCACCAGGGTGGAGTTGGTGAGACCACGGGTATCCAGGGAATTGACCCAGAGACGTCCATTGAAGTCCGCGTTTCCATTCAGCGCGACCGAAGCCTTGGGCGCATAGACATTGACCAGGAAGCCTCCGCTGCCGCCTCGCAGATTGAATTGGCCTGTGCCAACACTGGGCTGGGCCGGGTCGGAGGGAGCGAACAGGTTGAGGTTGTCCGCATTGGCCGTCAGCGATGCATTGGTGTTGCAGCCGAATCCCCCGCTGCCACTGCCGCAGTTCACCTGGGTGATCGTGCCGTTGCCTCCCAGAGCGATGTAGTCGGTCGAGCTCGTGGCACTGGGGCTGTCGAAGTAGAAATTGATGGGGCCATTGGAGGTATCGACTCTCAAATTGCTGTTACTGCTGTTGATCGTGGAGAGCCTGCAGTAGTACTGGCCGCTTGAAAGCCCGCAGACGTTGTTGCCTGCGGGGTCCGTAATGGGCTGACAGTTGCTCGCCGAGGAGCAGGCCTGGACCTGCCCCCCGACGACTCCGATGTAGCTGCGAGTGGAAGGCACGCTACCCCAGGTGGAGATGCCCAGGGCCGAGGGGAAGGTGGGCAGTGTCAGGTTGAAGGATGTGGGAACGGCGCTGACGTTCCGGCCGACAGTAAGTGAGTTGCCCGTGCAGTTGGAATTGACGGGGCTGGAATTGCTCCGGCAGATGACACTGGAGATCGGATCACCAGCTTCATTGCGGATGGTGATGTTGCTGTTGCTGGAGCTGATCGTGCCACCGTTGATGGAGGTGATGATCCCGGTCCCATTGGTGCTCTTGGACAGGCACACCCGGGAATCAGGCCCGAAGGAGGTGGCCCCGAACTGATTCAGCCCGAAGGAGCGCCGGCAGCACTTCGGCACCACCAGGAATTTTCGGGTCACCCTGGAGGTGGACAGCACATTGCCGGCGGCATCCACCACCCGGCCGTTCACGGTGAAGGAGACGACCGATTTGCTCACCCCGGTGACCTTGATGTCGTTGGAGGGTGTGTCGTAGGCAACCGAGGCGGTGTCGCTGTAGGTGACGGACTCCAGCTGGAACTGCTGGGTGGTGGAACCGGACAGGTTGGTCCAGCCGCCGGCCTTGTAGTTGGTGGCGGTGGTCGTGGGAGGTGTTCCGGCGGAGGTGGAGCTGTAGACGTTGGTGGTCGGGTTGTATTTGGTGCAGGGATTCACCTGGGTGCTGTCCCAGGCCCCTGTGTTGCCGGCCACCAGCAGGGCTCGATTCTGCTCCTTGTTGAGTTCTGCCACGATCTCGACGATGCCCGCCTCGGCCACATCGCGTGCCTCCCGGTTCCTGCTCTGAAGATTGGCGCCCAGAAGGCCGCCGGTGGTGCGGCCGGCGATCGCCACCGTGCCGAGAATCAGGCTGAGCAGCACCAGGATGACCATGGCCATCGAGAAGCCGGTCTCTTCCCCAGGCCTGGGTGATCGCCGGAGCCGTGGTGAAAGCTCACCTGGCCTGGGTGCCGCCTGAAGGACGCTGAAGAGAAACCTTGCTCTCAGGGTCATTTCTTCGGTTTTCACCTTATGCATTGGCTGCACTATAGATCTGCTGTTCATCCTTGCCATGCGGAGCCTGCCGGGGACGCAGGCAGGGAATCCCGCTGCCAGCCGCGGGACTCACACTTATCTCACTGATTCAGCTTCAGCACCGCCATGAAGGCTTCCTGGGGCACCTCCACCTTGCCCATGGCCTTCATCCGCTTCTTGCCCTTGGCCTGCTTCTGCAGCAGCTTCTTCTTGCGGCTGATGTCGCCGCCGTAGCACTTGGCCAGCACGTCCTTGCGCATCGCGCTGATGCTCTCGCTGGCGATCACCCGGCTGCCGATGGCGGCCTGGATCGGAATCTTGAACTGCTGCCGGGGGATCAGCTCCTTGAGCTTCTCCACCAGGCTCTTGCCCACCCCGTAAGCCTTGTCGCGGTGCACGATCGTGGTGAGCGGATCGGCCTTCTCGCCGTTGATCAGCACGTCGAGCCGCACCAGATCGTTCCTGCGGTAGCCGATCAGGTGGTATTCCATCGAGGCGTAGCCCTTGGTGCGGCTCTTCATCTGATCGAAGAAATCCGTCACCACCTCCGCCAGCGGCACCTCATAGTGCAACGTCACCCGATCGGTGGTGATGTACTTCATGTCGATGAACTCGCCGCGCCGCTCCTGGCAGAGCTCCATCAGGGTGCCGTTGTAGGTGTTGGGGGTGTAGATCTCCAGGCTCACATAGGGCTCCTCGATCGATTCACGCTTCTGGGGATCCGGCAGCGTGGCGGGATTGTCCACCATCACCGTGCTGCCATCGAGCATGTTCACCTGATAGATCACCGAAGGAGCGGTGACGATCAGATCCAGGTCGTACTCGCGCTCCAGCCGCTCCTGCACGATCTCCATGTGCAGCAGGCCCAGGAAGCCGCAGCGGAAACCGAAGCCCATGGCGCTGCTCGTTTCCGGCTCGTATTTCAGGGCGGCGTCGCTGAGCTGCAGCTTGTCGAGGGCATCGCGCAGATCCGGGTACTGGTCGGCGTCGGTGGGAAAGAGGCCGCAGAACACCATCGGCTTGGCCTCGGTGTAGCCCGGCAGCGGTTCCGGGGCAGGGTTGGACGCCAGGGTGATCGTGTCGCCCACCCGGGCATCGGCCACCGCCTTGATCGAGGCGGCCAGATAGCCCACCTCGCCGGCATGGAGGCTCTCCACCTGCTTCTGGTCGGGGGCCATCACGCCCACCTCGTCGAGTTCGTAGGTCTTGCCGCTCGCCATCAGCAGGATCCTGTCCTTGCGGCTGATCGTTCCGCTGATCACCCGGAAGTAGACGATCACCCCCCGGTAAGGGTCGTAATAGGAATCGAAGATCAGCGCCCGCAGCGGTTCCCCGACGCGATCCCGCGGCGGCGGCACCCGCTCCACCACCGCCTGCAGGATGTCCGGCACCCCCAGGCCGGTCTTGGCCGAACAGGGGATGGCGCCCGAGGTGTCGAGGCCGATGATCGCCTCGATCTCCTCGCTGATGCGCTCGGGATCGGCCCCCGGCAGGTCGATCTTGTTCAGCACCGGGATGATCTCCAGATCGTTCTCCAGCGCCAGGTACACGTTGGCCAGGGTCTGGGCCTCCACCCCCTGGCTGGCGTCCACCACCAGCAGGGCGCCTTCGCAGGCCTGCAGGCTGCGGCTCACCTCGTAGGAGAAGTCGACGTGGCCGGGGGTGTCGATGAGGTTGAGGATGTAGGTCTGGCCGTCCGCCGCCCGGTATTCCATGCGGGCGGCCTGGAGCTTGATCGTGATGCCCCGCTCCCGCTCCAGGTCCATGTTGTCGAGGAACTGCTCCTGCATGTCCCGCGCGGCCACGGTGCCCGTCTCCTGCAGCAGGCGATCGGCCAGGGTCGATTTCCCGTGGTCGATGTGGGCAATGATGCAGAAGTTGCGGATCCGGGCGGCGGGAACGTCGGTCATGGGCGCGCCCGGAGGCCGTGCGGCGTGGTGAGGAACGGCCCGATCCTATGAACTCCCGTCCCCTCAGGGGCCGGCCGGCGCCGCTGGGGCGATGCCGAGCCGCTGCAGCACCGGCAATCGCTCCTCCACGAAGGTGTCGTGGAACTCACGCAGGGCCGCCAGGGCCTGCTGGGGATCGTCGATCGTCTGGCCGTCAGCGTCGTTGACCACGCCCCCCGCCATGGTGAGGCCCATCCACACCAGCTGCACGGCATCATCGGCAGAGAGCTCAGCCCCCGCAGCCTGCAGGAAGAACCCTTCCAGCAGCGGCAGCGCGACGGGCTGGCGCAGAACAGGAGAGAGACAGAAGGGAATGGGATCGCCGGTCGTGGTCCGCTCCAGCCAGCGTCGCTGGAAGGCGGCGCAGGCCCCCAGCGGCGCTTCGTCGGCAGCGCCGGCGGGAAGAGCGAAGGCGATCACCCCGGCATGGTCAAGGATGACCAGCCTCTGCACCAGGTCCTCCAGCTCCAGGGCAAACAGCTCCAGCAGCTCGCCCAGCGTCCTGCGTCCCGCAGCCAGCGAGTCCTTCAGCCCCGCGATGAACAGGGGGTCGATTCCAAGGCGGCCGAGGCTGTTCTCGAACACATGGCGATCGTCGCCGGGTCCCACACAGGACACCACCCCCAGCTCGGCGAGGGCCTCGCGACGCCAGGCGGGGGAGGGGGTGCGCACCCCCCTGGCGAACAGGTCCCGCCGGAAGGACTGGTTGATCGCCAGATCCAGCAGCACCTCACGCATCGGAGCATCGGCCGCCTCCATCACCAGGCATCGCCGGTCGGGATCGAGCCACTGGGGGAACATCTCCGGCAGGGAGGCCGAACCGATGTGGCTGAGGCCGTGGGCGGCACACATCCGATGCATCGGCCCCACGTAGAGGGGCTGGTGGGCGCTGTGGTACTCACAGCGGAGGTAGTCCTTCGGCACCGAGTCCAGGCCTTTCATCTCCGCTCTCAGCCCCGGAAGGGCCGCGCCGAGGGGCCATGGATCCGCCTCCTCCCCCGTGAGCCGTTCCAGCGTCGCGGCGGCCTTGAGGATGCCGGCCAGGGAGGTCTGGCCGCCGGCCCGCAGGCCTTCCTCCACGCTCAGCATCTGCAGGGTGCTGCGGGCCAGCCATCCCGGATGGGTGTTGTAGGAGCAGTAGAAGAGGCCGCCAGGCTTCAGCAGGGCTGCCGCCGCCGCCACGAGGCCCTCTCTCACCTCCGCGGCCCACCCAGCTGGCCACCCCATGGGCCACCACGACGTCATGGGCCTCCGGCCAGCGGGCGCAGGGGCCGACGGGGGGGGCCTGCGGCGAACTCCATCAGGTCCGCCAGGGCGAACTCCACGTTCGTGACCCCCAGTTCCCTGGCCCGCGCAGTCGCTTCAGCGATATGGGAGGGGTTGAGATCCACCCCGAAGAAGCGGGCCTGCGGATGGGCGGCCGCGTTGAAGATCAGATCCAGGCCGTAACCGCATCCGAACTCGAGATAGCTGAAGCCGGCGCCCTCCCCATCGGGCGTGAGGCGATGGCGGCCCCCCAGCAGGGCGGTGAGACGCAGCCACGAGAGCGACAACTCCCGGTGGCAGAAAAGGCCGTAGGGCGTCGCGGTGGGATAGGCCGGCCTCAGTTCCATCCTCTTGCACGCGCACGGCCCGAGGGTAGGGGCGGCTGCGCCTGTCGGCCGGCGCCAGCGGAGACAAGCCGCCTGCCGGAGACGCTGCTTAGGATTCAGCTGTCGCCTTCCCTACCCACCATGACCACCGACACCACGACGCTGGCCAACGATGGCAGGGCGGAAGCCGTGGCCAACGATCCCCACGCCCTCACCATGGAGAACGTGGAGCGGGTGCTCGACGAGCTCCGCCCCTACCTGATGGCCGACGGCGGCAACGTGGAGATCGTCGAGATCGACGGGCCCGTGGTGAAGGTGCGCCTCCAGGGGGCCTGCGGCTCCTGCCCCAGCAGCACCATGACCCTGAAGATGGGTATCGAGCGGAAGCTGCGGGAAGCGATTCCCGAGGTGAGCGAGGTGGTGCAGGTTCTCTGACGCGAACCGGCACGAATCGAATCCAGAAGAGTTCCGCCAGTTTGGATAGTCCATTCCCAGTCAGCTGTAATCCTCTCCTTCACCACCTCCCAGGCTGTTCATCCTGGAATCCCCAGCCCCGCTGAGGCGATTCCCGTAGCTTGAGGCCCCATCAAGCCCGTTGCAGTGGTTGAGGTTGCAGGCCAGGCCGGAGGATGGCTGGAGAGATGAAGAACGGGATACTGTGGATCATCCTGGCCCGCAGGGGGATGGCTGGTGGTTCGAACCGGCCATCACTCGATGAGCGCGGCTCGATGGTGGTCACCATCCTGATCGTGCTGGCCGTGCTCCTCGGCGGGCTGAGCATGGCCAACCGCTCCAGCCTGGCTGAACTGGCCTCCACCTATCAGAGCCAGAACCGCGATGCCAGGGCGGCCGCCGACATCGGCATGACGGCCGTGGTGAGCGAGCTCAACCGCAGCCGCAACCGCCAGTTGCTGGTGAATGCCTGCCTTCTCAAGACGTCCACGCCGTCGCAGATCGCCACCGACAACAACGTCAAGGTGCCGGATGGGCGTGCCTACGCGAACGTGAGCACCACGTTCGTCACAGCAGGCACGATTCCCACTGACCAGACGATCAACATCGGCGATGGTTCCCAGCAGCGCTGGCGACTGATCGATGTGGACTGCTCCGGCGCCACCGCCGCCACCGTCAAGCTCGGCACCCTCGCCAACCCCATGACCGGAGATGCCGCCGTGGCGCCCCGCACCGGTGAACTCACCCTCACCGTGCGCGGTTTCGCCCTGCGCGGCGGCACCGTCGTGGCCACCAGCACCCTCCGCCAGACCCTCGAGGTGGTGCCCAAGTGCCTCGACCGCAGCCTGCGCGGCCTAGGCAATGTGTTCGGCAATGACATCCGCCGCTGCCCGCTGTCGCCGGGCTTCGGGTTCATCGCCGGCGCCGCCGAGGACAACAGCGGCAATGTGACGATCTCGGGCGGGGCCTACAACCTGAACGTCGATCCCATCACCTGCATCGCCACCAGCCCCTCCGGCTGCTTCGACGGCCTTGCCAACACCAGCATGAACGTGGTGGACATCAATCTGCCGCGGGTGCCGCCCACTGCCAACAACTACTGCCGGGACACGTCCCCACCGGCAGCCTGCAACGTGACGGTGGGCCCCAACAACACCACTCTCACGCTGGCCACCAGAAACTTCGCCAGCTGGCCCGCCCCCTGGAACACCCTCTGCATCCGCCAGGACGATAACGGCAACGCCGCCACGGCAGCCACCTTCACCAACATCGCCTGCAGCCTCAACACACTCACCACCAACAACAACTCCGAGCTGATCTTCGACACCAGCGGCACCACCGCAGGCAGCTCGATCCCGGTGAGGCTGCACTTTCCCAACGCCTCCACCAGCAGCCAGAAGAGCCTGACCAGGGGCAACGGCACTGCCGGCATCTACCAGTGCAACTCCAATGCCGGGGCCATCACCTGCAGCACCAGCAACCTGGGTGCGCCGAAAGCGGCGGACATGGGGGTGTTCGGCTGCCCTCTGGGAGCCCCGTCCCCCTGCGGCAACCAGTACTTCGACCTGGGCAGCGGCAACGGGGCCTCCCTGACCATGTTCCTATACGCGCCCTACGGGACCATCTCCATGGGGGGCACCCCGGATTTCCGGGGCGTGATCTGGACGGATGATTTCTCGGGCAACGGCAACATCACAGTCACGATCTCTCCGAGCGACCTCGAGAGTGTCTGCACCCTGATGAAGTTCTGCGCCACCGATGATGCCTATTACGACAATTTTGCCATCGATTATGTGACGCGAGCCGTCAAGTCCATCACATACTTCTGATCACCCATGAGGCACTCTCTCCCAAGATCGGCTCTGCAGCGGCGAAGGCTTCCTGCAACAGGCTTCTCCCTCGTGGAGCTGATGGTTTCCTCGGTGCTGCTGGTGCTGGCCCTCACAGGCACGGCGATTCTTTTTCTGGAATCGAACAGATCCTCGTCGGCCGCCACAACCCGTTACAACCAGCAGGCCCTGGTGGACAGGGATCTGGCCCGGGTGCGGCGCCTCAATGATCGTTACACCTGCTTTTCCGGCAGCTGCACCAGCCTGGGGACCAGCGAGCTCGGCAAGAACGATTTCTTTCCCACTCCCACCGCCACGGCCCTCAATGGCAACAGCTTCGCCGGAAATGCCTTCGAGACCCTCTGCAACTCCACCAACCTGATCACCCAACTGGTGAGCGAGATCGGCACCACACCGGCCAGCCTCACCGCCGCCGGCATCACCTACAGCATCGACACCAGCAACCAGGGCCAGCAGACGGTCAACGAATTCGGTGTCAATTACATCCGCAATCTTCACCGCTACACCATCACCTACAGCGACAGCAGCAGCGGCGAACTGCTGCGCAGGGTCACGCTCGTGCCCACCACCGTTTCCTGGTGTCCCTGATGCGAAATCTGATGCGACAACCGATGAACAACCTCCGCAGTGCCGGCTTCAGTGTGATGGAGATGATGGTCACCCTGGCGACCATCGGCCTGCTCTCCGCCGTGGCGATCAGCGAGTCAGGCAATGCCTGGCGGCGGGAGCGCGTCAATTCCGTGGCCGTCGAACTGGCGGGCTGGCTGGATGCCGCGCGGCGCGCCGCCATGAAGGGAAATGCCTGCCAGGTGACCATCACCGGCGGCACGCTCTCGAGCGGCGCCACCCTGGCCACGGCCTCCGAGATCGTCTCGGCCCAGGCGATCACCAACAACTGCCTGACGAGCCAGCCCCTGTCGATCGTCACGAGCCTGGGCAACTCCACCGCCTACAGCATCGCGCCGTCCGGCAGCACCAGCTTCAAGTTCACGCCCCGGGGCACGGTGAATGCCGCGGCGGCCAACGCCCAGCTCACCAGCCCGATCGTGATTCAGATCTCCCTGGCCGGCAGCTCGGGCCCCCTGCGCTGCGTGCGGGTCTCCGAAGGTCTCGGTCTGGTCAGCATCGGCTCGAGCAACTCCACCGCGACCACCTGCCCCGACAGCAGCTACGGAAGCTCCATCTGAAACCATGATTCGCCGCAACCGCCACCTCCGCCCAGCCGGCCTCCGCAACGCGATCGTCGCCGGGGGCTTCACCCTGGTCGACCTGCTGATCACCGCCCTCATCATCGGCCTGATCACCGCCGCCGGGAGCAGTGTGATCGTGTCCCAGATCCGGGGCTCCTCCGTTCAGGAATCGGTCCGCCGCCTGCGCGACCACTGGGGCCGCGTCAATCATCTGCTGGACACGGAGATCACCGCATCCACCTCGGCTTCCGCGGTGGCCAACACCTCCCTCACCCTCACCCAGCCGGGCGGCCAGACCATCACCTACACGTTCGACTCCAGCACCCGAACCCTCCGGCGCACGGGGCCGCCGATCAACGATGACGGCACCCTGAACCTCACGGCGGGCACGGCCAACGTGCAATCACTGATGCTCGACAACGTCGATGCCTTCCAGCCCACCATCACCAACAGCCGCGAACCCGCCTATTCCCTGACGCTCTCCGACGGACGGGGCGTCTCCTTCACCGGTCTGTCCAGCTCCAGCCGCTCACGCACCTCCAGCTATCCCTGAGGTCCCCCATGCGTCGTCGACTCCCGGCCCTTCTGCTGCTGCCGCTTCTGCTGCAGGGATGCCAGCGGGCCCAGGTGGTGGTGAGCGAGCCGCAGCGGGCGGCCTGCCGGCGGACCGCCGAAAAGGCCCCGACCCCCGAAGAGGCCCTCGCCCTCAAGGCGACATGCCTGAAGGAGACCTTGCAGGCCCATGGGCAACCGCCGGAGCCACAGGCGCCACCCATTCCGCCACCGCAGGCAGCGGCCGCCCCCCCGCTTCCGGCATCGACCGCTACTTCTATTGCCGGGTTCACCAGGACGAGGTGCAGGCCGCCTCGGCGCGGCTCGCCAATGCCGCCAAACCCTGGATCCTGGCCGCCAAACGCTATTCGCCCCAGAGCGAGGAGTATCTGGCGATCCGCAGGGAGTACGAAACCGCCGTCGCCGACCTCGAACGGCTGCTCCCGCCGCAGATCCGCAACGGCATGGATCTGCTGCCCACCGCCGCCAAGGCCTTCAGCCGCTGCGATCGCGAGGAACTCGAAACGGCCGCAGGGGCGCCAGCGGCCTAGGTCCTCTGCGGCGGCTGCCCCCGCAGCATTAATCTGCGCGCGAATTGCCCTGGGCCCAGTGCTGGATCAGCGCCTCCTGCGTGACGACCCCGCGCAGATCGCCGAAGGCCTGAGCCGCCGGGGCATGGCCGTGGATCTGGAGGTTCCCCGGCAGCTGGCGCAGCGGGCGCGCGATCTCGAGCAGCAACGCAGCGAACTGCAGGCCGAAGGCAACCGCATCGGCCGGCGGGTGGGGGAGCGGATCAAGGCAGGGGCCGCCCCCCACAGCGAGGAGGTGAAGGACCTGCGCGAGGAGGGCAACCGCATCAAGCGGCAGGTGGCGGAGCTGGAGGAGGAGGAACGGGGGCTGGAGCAGCAGTTGCAGGAGCAGCTGAAGGGGCTGCCCAACCTGCCGTCCCCCCTCTGCCCTTTCGGCCGCAGCGAAGCCGACAACGTGGAGGTGAAGCGCTGGGGTGAGCCTCGCCGCGGCACCTTGGCCTCAGGGGCGCCCCTGCGGGAGCACTGGCAGATCGCCGAAGGGCTGGGGATCGTCGATACGGAACGTTCGGTACGGATCGCCCAGAGCCGCTTCGTGACCCTCCTCGGCCAGGGGGCCCGCCTGGAGCGTGCCCTGATCAGCTTCATGCTCGATCGTCACGCCGCCCGGGGCTACACCGAACTGCTGCCGCCGATCCTGGTGAACAGCGCCAGCCTCACCGGTTCCGGCCAGCTGCCAAAGTTCGCCGAGGAGAGCTTCCGCTGCGCCGACGACGACCTGTGGCTGACCCCCACCGCCGAAGTGCCGCTCACCTCCTTCCATCGCGGCGAGGTGCTGGCCGAGGGTTCGCTGCCGCTCCGGTACACGGCCTACACCCCCTGCTTCCGCAGGGAGGCGGGCTCCTACGGCCGTGACACCCGCGGGCTGATCCGTCTGCACCAGTTCAACAAGGTGGAGCTCTACTGGTTCTGCCGGCCGGAGGAGTCGGAGCTGGCCCACGAGCAGCTCACCGCCGATGCCGAAGCGGTGCTGGAGGCCCTGGAGCTGCCCTACCGGCGCATCGAGCTCTGCACCGCCGACCTGGGGTTCTCCGCCAGCCGCACCTACGACCTGGAGGTCTGGCTGGCCGGGGCCGGCACCTACCGCGAGATCTCCAGCTGCAGCACCTGCGGCGATTTCCAGGCCCGGCGTGCGGGCATCCGCTTCCGGGACGGCGGCAAGACCCGGCTGGTGCACACCCTCAACGGCAGCGGTCTGGCCATCGGCCGCACCATGGCCGCCCTGCTGGAGGCCGGCCAGCAGGACGACGGCAGCGTCCGGCTGCCGGCGGCGCTGGTGCCCTATGTCGGTGCCGATCGCATCACCGCCGTGGTGCCCACCTGAAGCTGGGGGGTGGGGCGTCTAC
>JMRP01000027.1 GCA_000708525.1 Cyanobium sp. CACIAM 14 | reverse complement strand
CCATCGACGCCGATGCCAGCGAACTGACGGTGCGTTTTGACGGACGTGAGGTGACCTACGGCTGGGGGGAACTCGACAACCTGGTGCCCGCCTATGCCTGCACGATCCACAAGAGCCAGGGCAGCGAATACCCTGCCGTGGTGATCCCCCTACTCACCCAGCACTACGCCATGCTGCAGCGCAATCTCGTGTACACCGGGATCACCCGAGGCAAGCAACTGGTGGTGCTGGTGGGCCAGAAGAAGGCCTTGGCGATGGCCGTCAAGAACCAACTGGGCCGCAGGCGTTTCACCAAGCTGGTGGAGTGGCTCCACTGAGCGGCAGCTCCAGGGGAATCGGACCCGCAGAAGGCGGAGCCGATTCAGCCATGGCATTCACAGCCACAGCCGGCGTGGCAGGGCTCACCGTTGGGATGACCTTTGGCGCAGACCTCGCTGCAGAACAGCAGGGCGCCGTTGCGGAACGGGCTGGGGTTCCCCCGGTTTTCAGGACAAGTCGATAGGGGTCACGTCATGACCACCAGACTGTCCATCGATGACCAACCCCACCAAGTCCCGTCGCTGGTTCACGGCGCCACAGAACGCGGAGGCCGTGGAGCGTTGCTTGCAGGAGGTTCTCTCGTACAACGCCATGGCCCAGCCCCTTGGGCTTCCCACCAGCAGCCTGACCCAATGGGGGGAGGCAAGCCCCGTATTGAGCGTGGCCAGTCGGGCTCGCATGAGCAGGGGCTGCTCACCCTCGACAAACGCACCGAGCTCTTGGACGGAGGAGCCGCCCGGCCTTCAGGAGATCTGGGGCTGATGGAGAGCGGTCGCGCCCGGCAGCGGGGGAGGGCCGAACCAGGACCCTCCCTCAGGCTGCTGCGGCCTGACGGATCGGCCCATCACGGTCGGAGCGGTACCGCACCACTACCCCAGGCACCGCCGTCTGCAGGAAGCTGAGGACATGCTCCAGAACCGAGATGCTCGCGGGGGCGCCGCCGCCCATCCCTTCACGACTGCTCACCAGCACCCCCAGCTCCGAACGTGAGCGGAGCTCCAGCAGTACCTGCACCGCCACAGCCCGGGAGCCGGCCACCAGGGCGATCGAGGCGTTGCGGCCATCCAGCCACAGGATCGCCCCGCCCAGCTCCGCGGCCAGCCCGCCGATCGCATCCCGCAGTGGCTCGCCGTCAGCGGCAGGAGCAAGCAGGGCTTCCAGGCGGGCCATGACACCAGCAAGTGGAGCTTCATTCTGTAGGGAGGCCTCCTCCTGGTCAGGAAAATCGGGCAGGCATGGCCTGGGTTCAGCCGGGAGACAAGAGGCGATGCGCCGGCACCCATTCCCTGCTAGTACAGGTGTACGCCTCCCTGGGTTCATGAGTCTCCGTCTCCGCCGCTCTGCCAGCGATTCCTGCTCCTCTGATCAGCCCATCGAGGAGTGGCCCTTTCTTGATGAGCAGCTCCTGGTGCCCAGCCGCAGCCTCAGGGTCTGCATGACCTGCCACTGGTTCCGTCACTACAGCGGCGTGAACTGCATCCCGCTGCTTACCTGCCAGCTCCATCAGGGTCTGATCCCCCAAGGTGCGCACCTGCTGAGCCGCTGCCAGGGTTGGACCGACGACATGGTGCGCCGGCGGGGCTGGGCGCCGGAAGCTGGCTGAGCCGCCAATGGAGCCCAGCAGGCGAGCACCGCTTTCCCCTCGTGAGGGCTGGCTCAGTGACGGCCGCCAGGTGCTGCACTTCCGGCCGCTCCGCTACGACCGCTGGAAACAGCTGCTGGAGGTCACCAGCGGCGAGCTGCTCCCCGGTGAGGCGCCCCTGCTCAAGCGCCGTGAGGAGCTGTCGCGGGAGCAGGCGATGCGACTCTGGGCAGAGAAGCGGCGAGCCGGGTGGCAGGTCTGCCCGCCGCAATGGACCCCGCCAGGGACGCACGGCCGCTGCTGATCAGAATCGGGGCGAAGACGGCTGCACGATCTGCGTGAACACCGGCCACCTGCCCGGCATCCTTGGCCCGGACGGCTCAGCAGCCTGAGCCTGGGTTCTGCAGAAGGGCCATCTCCGCACCGCTCCTGACTCACCCAGGGCGGCAGGGCGATGGGGACACCCCGGAGGCGAGCGGTATCCAAGCAGTGGGAGCAGTGCCGCCCCGCCATCAGAGCAGCGCCTGCACGCTGGCCACCTTGTCCTCAAGGCTCTGGTCTTTGTCGGTGCGGGTGTTGATTTTCACAGTCGTGTAGACGCGGGGGCAGCCCATCGCATGCACCGCCTGGTGGCAGGCCTCGATCGCGGCGAACACCGGGCCCCACTCGCCTTCAATGGCCGTGCCATTGGGGTGCAGCTGGATCTTGAGCCCGGCGCTTGTGAGCACCTTCTCGCAGGCGGCGATGTACGGGGCCAAGTGCACGCCCACGCCGATCGGCACCACGCACAGATCCACGATCACCTTCATGGTCAGCCCTGCCGGAGTGCACCCATCGTGGGAACAGCTGCCCATGAGCTGCCGT
Organism: Cyanobium sp. CACIAM 14; assembly: GCA_000708525.1. Classification (GTDB taxonomy): domain Bacteria; phylum Cyanobacteriota; class Cyanobacteriia; order PCC-6307; family Cyanobiaceae; genus Cyanobium. The sequence continues at coordinate 34,439 of JMRP01000027.1, read as the reverse complement.
GTCCGTCTTCCCGCTGCTGGTGATCAGCCATGCCCTGGCCGCCACAGTCTGGACCGGCGGTCATCTGGTGCTGGATCTGGGGGTGCTGCCCAGGGCGCTGCGAGACCAAAGCGCGGCCCAGATCCGATCCTTCGAGGAGGTCTTCGAGCCGCTGGGGCTCACGGCCCTGTCTATCCAGGTGCTTAGCGGGCTGTGGATGGGCTGGATCTACTTGCCGGGTTTTCATGGCCTGTTCAGCCTGGACAATCCGATCGGGATGCTGGTGGGCGTCAAGCTGGTGCTGCTGGCCGTCACTGCCGCGCTGGCCCTGCATGCCCGTCTGCGGCTGATCCCCAACCTCACCGACGCCAATCTCAGCGGCCTGGCATGGCACATCCGCGGCATCACTGCCCTGGCGATCGCCTTCGTGGTGGTGGGTGGCCTGATCCGGCTGGGTGGCCTGGGCTGAGCTTGGATCCAGCAACCAGCCCTGCCCCTGCCAGGGACTGCGTCAGCCGTGGCTGCACGAACTCGATGAAGGCCCGCGTGCGGGCCGGCAGGCGGGATCCTCCGGGGAGCACCAGCTGCAGTGGAGTGGGTGGTGGTGCCTGATCGTCCAGAAGCGGCACCAGCCGTGCTGCCTGGATCGCCTCATGGGCCAGCAGGCCCGGCAGGCGGGCGATGCCCAGGCCCTGTTCGGCCGCCGTGCGCAGTACCACGAAGTCGTCGCTCACCAGACGGCCGCTGACCGTTACCTCGCTGCTGCGGGCCCCGGCGCCAAACGGCCAACTGCTGCGCACCTCCATCCCCGAGCGCGAGAAGCGCAGACAGGCATGGGACGACAGATCCGAAGGGCGCTGCGGGGTGCCGTGGCGTGCCAGATAGGCGGGGCTGGCGACGACGCGGTCGGAGGCGCTGCCGATCCGCCTGGCAATCAGGCTCGAATCCCGCAGCTGCCCGGCGCGGATGGCGACGTCAAAGCGCTCCGCCACCAGATCCACCAGACGGTCGCTGAGCAGCAACACCACCTCCACCGCCGGAAAGGCCTCAAGAAACTGGCTGAGCACCGGCGCCAGGAAGAGTTCGCCGATCGACACCGCGGTCGTGATCCGCAATCGGCCCCTGGGCTCCCGCTGAAGTTCCGTCACGGCCTCCTGCGCCGCTTCCAGCCGGGCGATCGCCGCTTCTGCCTCCTCCACGAAGGCCAGGCCGGCGTCGGTGAGCGACAGCTTGCGTGTGGTGCGTTGCAACAGCTGCACCCCCAGCTGGGCCTCCAGCTCGGAGACCTTGCGGCTCACGGTGGTCTTGGGCATGCCGAGGCGCTCGGCGGCGGCGCGGAAACTGCCCGCCTGCACCACACGCACCAGCACCAGGGCGCCGTTGAGATCAAACTGACCCATAGACGGGACAGTCTATCCCGGGATTGAGGAATTGTCCTGCTCATAGATTCATTGCAAGGTGAATGGGCGCAGCGATCGCCTCGCTGGCTCCCCACACCCGATGACCGTCATGACCGCCGCCACGCACCCCTCCCCGCTCACCTTGCCGGCCGGCACCCATGCCCTGTGCACCTGCGGCCTTAGCAAGAACGGAGCCTTCTGTGACGGCAGCCACCAGGGCAGCGGCCAGTCCCCTCACATCCTCAAGCTCGAAGAGGAGCAGACCGTTTACCTGTGCAGCTGCGATGCCTCAGCCAAGAAGCCCTTTTGCGATGGCAGCCATCTCCAGCTGAGCGCCTCCACACCCCAGAGCCAGGGCCCGTGGTGGAAGTTCTGGGGCTGATCCGATCAGCTGCACCGCACCGTTTCCCCTCTCCTGGCCACACCCGGAACCTGTTGTCACCCATGACTCCTTCACCAGGACCTTCCGTTCTGTTCGTGGCCCATGGCTCGCCGATGTTCGCCATCCGCCCCGGTGCGGCTGGAGCGGCCCTCACCGCCCTGGCCGAGGAGTTGGCGCGACCTCGGGCTGCGCTGGTGATCAGCCCCCACTGGGAAACGCAAGTAGCAACCGTGGGCACAGCCAGCCAGCTGGAGACCATCCACGACTTCGGGGGATTCGATCCGGCGCTCTATGCCATCCAGTACCCGGCTCAGGGTTCACCTCAGGGAGCGCAGGAGGTCTTGGCTGCGTTGGAGGCCGCCGGACTGCCTGTTCGGGCCGACGGGCAGCGCGGTCTCGACCACGGCGCCTGGGTGCCGTTGCGATACCTGTTTCCCCAGGCGGGGGTGCCGGTCGTTCCCCTGTCGATTCAGCATCACGGTGGCCCAGGCCACGCCTTCCGCGTGGGCCAGGCCCTCGCGCCGCTGGCCGAGCAGGGGTGGTTGATCGCGGCGACGGGCAACATCACCCACAACCTCCGCGACTGGCAGCAGGCCGAGACGGGCGCCTCAATCGAGAGCAGCTACGCCCAGCGCTTCTCGGATTGGATCCATGGGCAGCTGATCAGCGGGAACATCGCGGGACTACTGGACTACCGCCAAGGCCAGAGTGATGCGTTGCGGGCCCAGCCCCGCGACGAACATCTGCTGCCGCTGTTCACGGCCCTCGGTGCTGCCGGGGCTGGAGCACAGTTGCGCACCATCCACCGCGGCATTGCTGATCATGTGATCGCGATGGATGGCTATGCGTTCGAGCCGACATCAGCTCAATAGAGAAAAGCGCCCCAGCGATCGCGATTGGAGATCGCAAGGCATCCTGAGAGGCCGTGTGACGTCTCCCCAGAAAACCGGTCCAGGGTGAATGAGAGTCCTCATCAGGCTGGACTGGGCCGGGGACTTCATCATGAAACGAATCCGCTACCCCCCCCCGAGCACGTCATCCGGAGGCTCAAGACTGCGGAGTAGACGATCGCCCAAGGCAAGACCTTCGCCGATGTCTGCTGCGCCATCGCGATGACCCAGCCGACCTACCCCTCTGGAGGCAGCAGGACGACGGCATGCAGGCCGAGGAGGCCAGACGGCTGACCAAGCTGGAGAAGGAACTGCGCTTCTCAAAAAGCTCCTGGCCGAGGGAGCAGCCAGGCAGCCTGATCACCGGGTGGCCACCCGACATGCCTCTACACATGGGTGAGCGGAAAGGCTGCTCAGCTCTCAGTGGCTCTCAATTTGCTGGGAGTTACTTGAAAAGGCTTGCCATCACTGGGCTCTGCTTGTCTCTTTTTATGCTCCCAAAGCACCCGCGCTACCAAGCTGCGCCACGCCCCGCCGCGGCACACCTTAGGGCAGGCCACGGACCAGCATGGCTTCAGCCCTGCCCTCCCCATGCCCAAGACCCTTGCCGGAACAGTGGCCCTGGTGACCGGTGCCAGCCGCGGCATCGGCCGGGGCATCGCCGTGGGGCTGGGGGAGGCGGGCGCAACGGTGTACATCACCGGGCGAAGCCTCGAGGCCGCCGGCAGCAGCGATCCGGTGGGCGGCAGCCTCCTGGAGACGGCGGCGGAGGTGGAAGCGGCCGGCGGCGTCTGCGTTCCAGTGGCGGTGGACCATCGGGACGATGCGCAGGTTCGAGCCCTGTTCGCGCGCATCGCCGAGGAGCGGGACGGCCGTCTGGACGTGCTGGTCAACAACGTCTACGGCGGTCTGCGGGCTCTGCGCCGGAACGCCGGCAAGCCGTTCTGGCTGGCGGATCCGGGTCTCTGGGATGCCTGCAACGACGCGGGCCTGCGCAGCCACTACATCGCATCGGTGCAGGCGGCCGCGCTGATGGCGGCCCGCGGCCGCGGGCTGATCTGCACCATCTCCTCCTGGGGAGGTCTGGGGCCCCTGTTCGGGGTGGCCTACGGGACGGGCAAGTCCGCCTGTGACCGGATGGCGGCGGAGATGGCCGCCGAGCTGCGGCCCCACGGCGTGGCCTCCATCGCCCTCTGGCCCGGCATCGTCGGCACCGAGCACATCAGTGCCTTCGTGCAGGAGCAGGCTGCCGCAGGCTCGGGAGACCCGGTGCTGGCCGGGATGGGGAGCCGTTTCAACTGGGAGACGCCCCTGCTGAGCGGCCGGGTGATCGCGGCGCTGGCGACCGATCCAGGAATGATGCGGCAGTCGGGCAAGGTGCGGATCGTGGCCGAACTGGCCGCCAGGTACGGTCTGCTCCAGGAGGACGGCATGCGGCCGGTGTCGCTGCGCTCGCTGCGGTTCCTGCTGCCCTTCCTTCAGCCACGCCTGCAGTCGGCCGCCCGCTGGATCCCCGATCTGAGGATTCCCTGGTGGTTGATGCTTCTCACCGCGCTCCGTGCCCCCCGGCTGTGAGGACTCTCTGGCGTGCGGCAGCGCCGCTGCCGCCTCCCGGTCAGAGTGGCGCCTCCGCCGGTCCAGGGAGCCTTCATGAAGATCGTGCGCTACCGGGACTTCCTGGGCGCCCCCCATCACGCCTGCCTCCATCCCGCCGGCCGTCTGGAGAGGCTCGAGGGAGACCTGTTCGGCGATCTCGTGCCCACCGGGGAAACGGCCGACGCAGCCCGGATCCTGGCACCGCTGGAGCCTCGTGCCATCCTCTGCGTCGGCCTCAACTACCGCCGCCATGCCGCCGAGACCGGCGCGGCCATCCCGGAGCATCCGGTGCTGTTCATGAAGGCGCCGGGGGCGCTGCAGCATCCGGAATCGCCGATCCAGCTGCCCACCACCCTGGCCAGCCACCAGGTCGACTATGAAGGCGAACTGGCGGTGGTGATCGGCCGCACCTGCCGTAACGTGCCCCGCTCCAGGGCCCTGGAGGTGGTGCTGGGCTACACCTGCGCCAACGACGTCAGCGCCCGTGACTGGCAGAAGCAGCCACACCTCGGCGGCGGCCAGTGGTGCCGCGGCAAGAGCTTCGACACCTTCGCCCCCCTGGGCCCGGCCCTGGTGAGCGCCGCTGCGATCGCCGATCCCCAGGGGCTGCGGCTGCGCACGCGCCTGAACGGGCAGACGGTGCAGGAGGCCAGCACCGCCGACATGATCTTCTCGGTGGCCGAGCTGATCGAATTCCTCAGCGCCAGCACCACCCTGCCGGCCGGCACCGTGATCCTCACCGGCACCCCCAGCGGCGTGGGCATGGCGGCCGATCCGCCCCGCTGGCTGCGCCCTGGGGATGTGGTGGAGGTGGAGATCGAGGGGATCGGCGTGCTGCGCAACCCGGTGGTCGAGGAGGCCCCCCTCGTGATCGACGGGATCTCTTCCGGCCGATGAAGCTGCCCCTGGCCTGGACTGCCCAGCCCGCCAGGGCCGGCTCTTGCGGCGGTTTCCGACACTTCGCCCTGGTGGGTCAGCGGGGACGGGGCAGCGAACGGCAGGTGGAACTGGAGGCGGTGCTGGACCGTGGCTTCCGCCTGCTGGTGCCGCTGGGGGAACTGCGCGACCGCGAGGCCTGGCTACCGGGCTGGCGGCGGCTGCCGCCGGCGTCCTCAGCTCCCGGGACCGCCCCGGCCGAGCAGCCGGCGGGTGGTGGCGGCGATCTCCCGCTGGCCGGCGCGCGGCAGGGGTTCATGGCGGCCCCCTCCGTGGCGGGCCAGCTCCTCCCCCAGGCCGCCGATGCCGTGGCGCGGGCCGGTATCGATCACCAGCAGCTCCATGCCCAGTTGCCGGATCTTGCTCGCCACGCCGAACAGTTCCCGGCGGATGCCCTCGAGATCGAGGCGTTCCGCCGTATCAGCATCGGCTGAGGCCAGGGATCGGCTCAGCGACACATTGGCCTTGCCGTCGCTGATCAGCACCACGATCACCTCCCCCACGTCCTTGGCGTTGCGGGCGTTCTGGCCCATCCGCACCGCCAGGGCCAGGCCGTGGGCCAGGGGCGAGCCGCCGCCGCAGGGCAGCCGCTCGAGTCGCCGGCTGGCGGCGGTGATCGAGCGGGTGGGCGGCAGCTGCACCTCGGCCCGCCGCCCCCGGAAGGTGATCAGGGCCACCTGGTCGCGGCTGCGGTAGGCCTCGCCCAGCAGCTGCAGCACGGCCCCCTTGGCGGCCTGCATGCGGTTGAGGGCCATCGAGCCGGAGGCGTCCACCACGAAGATCACCAGGGCACCGGCCTTGCGGGCCAGCAGCTTGACCCGCAGGTCGTCGTCCCGCAGCAGCAGGCGGCCCCCTTGATCACGCCGCGACCCTGCGAACCGGCCATCGCGGGCCACGCTCCGGTGGCGGGAGCGCTGGTGGGGGGCCGCCGCCCGCAGGGTGGCGTCGATGGCGACATGCCGGATCGGCCCATGGGGCAGCGCCGGTTTCACGTAGCGGCCCCGCTCCTGCGAGCGCACCGTGCCGCGCCCACCGGCCTTGCCGTGGCGGCGGTGGCCCCGGGCCGCCAGGGCCAGCAGCTTCGGATCGAGCAGGACCCCCTCGGGGGAGAACAGGAACTCCTCCGGGACCGCGCCGGGGGGGCTCTCGCAGGCCGCCGGCTCGGGCGGTGGGGCCTCTGCCTCCGGCGGTTCCGCTCCCGGCGGCCGCTCGTCTTCCGGTTCGCCGGTGTCCGCACCGGGCGGGGGCGGCGGCGACGCGATCAGCAGGGCCGAGCGGGGCAGGATCACCAGCTCGGCGGCGCGGTGCAGATCCTCGGCATTGGCCCGGCGCCTTCCCTGCAGGGCGGCATGGGCCCGCGCCACCCGCACGGCGAACAGATCGGCACGATGGCCTTCGGTGCCGGCCCGCACAGCCTCCTCCACCAGATGGCGCACCTGCTCCGGCGCCAGCCGCACCCGCCCCAGGACGCGGCGACCCGCCGCTACCCGGGCCCTGAGCTCCTCCAGTCCCGCCCGGTGGCGGCCCCAGAAGGCCTCCGGATCGCCTGCGTGCTCCAGCACCCGGCCCACGGCCTCCACCCGTTCGGGCAGGGTCAGGGGCGCGTCGGCGGAGAGCACCATGGCGAAGCGGTCGATCAGGTGCGGCCGCAGTTCCCCCTCGGCGGGGTTGCAGGTGGCGATCAGCAGGGGCCGGCAGGGGTGGCGGAAGCTGATTCCCTCCCGCTCCACCTGGTTGAAGCCGGCGGCCACCGCCGCGAACAGCAGATCGGCGAGCCCCCGATCCAGCAGGTTGAGCTCGTCCACGTAGAGCACGCCGCGGTGGGCCTCCGCCAGCAGCCCCGCCTGGAAGACGGGCCGTCCCTGGCGGATCGAGGCGGCCACGTCCACAGATCCCAGCAGCCGGTCCTCGCTCACCCCCAGGGGCACCGTCACGAAGGGGGTCGGCACCAGGGCGCTCACGGGGGGTGCGGCTGAGGAGCGCCCGGTGGGCCCGGGTGGCGTCATCCCAGTCCCCCGGCTCGGCCGGGTCGGCGTTGCAGCAGGAGTGGCGGATCACCCGGATCGGCGGCAGCAGGGCATGCAGCGCCCGGGCCATCGCCGATTTGGCCGTGCCCCGCCGGCCGCTGATCAGCACACCGCCCAGAGCCGGATCCACCGCCAGCAGCAGCAGGGCGGTGCGGATCGCCTCCTGGCCCACCACCGCGTTGAGGGGAAAGGGGGGGCGCGGGCCGGCCGGCGCAGGCACCGGCACTAGGACGCGGCCGCCACGGCCACGCCCTCCAGTTCGGCGTCGGTGAGGTCGTAGAGGTCGCGCAGCTTCTCCAGCTTCTCGGCCGGGGCGTTCCAGAGCCCGCGGCTGCTGGCCTCCAGCATCCGGCCCACCACGTTGCGGAAGGCTTCCGGGTTGGCCTGGCGCAGCCGCTCGGCCATCGCCGGATCGAGGGCGTAGGTGTCGGCCGCCTGGTCGTAGACCCAGCCGTCGCGGAAATCCGCGGTGCCGCCCCAGCCGATCAGGGCGGTCATGCGCTGGGAGATCTCATAGGCGCCGCCCGAGCCCATCGCCGCCATCGCTGCGGCCCAGCGGGGATTGAGCAGCTTGGTGCGGTACTCCAGCCGCAGCAGTTCCTCCAGATCGCGGGGGGTGGTGTCGCGCGAGAACGATTCCACGAAGCTGGCCGCCACCTTCGTCCCCGGCCGGCTGGCCTGCCGGGCCACCTCGGCGGCCCGCTTGAGGCCGCCGGTGTTGGCGTAGTACTCCTGGATGTCGGTGAGGCCGTATTCCACCGAATCGATCTGCTGCACCACCCGCTCGGTGCTGCCCAGCAGGGAGGCCAGCACCTCGGGCCGGCTCTGCCCCTTGTCGCCGCGGCCATAGCTGAAGGCGTTGCGGTCCTGCCAGGTGCCGGCCAGCTCCTCGCCGCTCTCCCAGTTGGCGTCGGTGACCCGCTCGTTCACCAGCGAGCCGAAGTCGCCGGCGGGGTTGGAGAACAGCCGGGCGGTGGGGTTCTCGATGCCATGGCGCCTGAGCTCCAGGGCATGGCGGCGGATGGCGTTGCGCTCGATGGGTTCGTCGGCCTCGGCGGCGCGGCGGAACAGGTCGTCGAGCAGCTCGACGATGTTCACGAAGCTGTCCCGGAAGATCCCCGAGAGGTTCACCAGCACGTCGATGCGGGGATGATCCAGCTGGGTCAGCGGCGTGAGTTCGTAGCGCACGATCCGTCCGGTGCCCTCCTTCACCGGCTCGGCCCCCACCAGCTCCAGCAGGATCGCCAGGGATTCGCCGCGGGTCTTGATCGCATCCAGGCCCCAGAGCATCACGGCCACGGTCTCGGGCCAGGCGCCGTTGTTCTCGGCGCGGTGCTTCTCCAGGATGCGGCGGGCGATGGCGCGGCCCCGGGCCATCGCTCCCGGCGAGGGCATGCGGTAGGGGTCGAGGGCGTGGATGTTGCGGCCGGTGGGCAGCACCCCGGGGCCATCCCGCAGCAGATCGCCGCCGGGGGCGGGGGGGATGTAGCCGCCCCCCAGGCCCCGCAGCAGCTGCGTGATCTCCTCGTTGCTGCGCGCCAGCAGCTGGCAGATGCGCAGGGCCTCGCGGATCCTCTCGGCGTTCCCCGCGGGGCGATGGCGCCGCTCCAGCTCGGCCGCCTGCTGCTGGAGGGTGGTCTCATCGGGCGCCGGCGGCAGGCTGCTGATCGCCTCCAGCAGCTCGGGTGCCAGGCGCTCGCCGAAATAGGCCCTGAGGTAGCCCAGCCGCTGCCCGGCGTCCGGGGGCTGCCCCAGCGTGTGCAGGCCGCTGGAGAACAGCCGGTTCTCCAGCAGCTGCAGGTAGCCGCTGAGCCGAGCGATCCAGGCGTCGAAGGCCCCGGGGTCGAAGCCGGGGCTGGCCGGGGAGGCCTCGGTGGGGGCGGGGCAGTCGGCGTCGAGGCCGCTGTCGCTCACCTGCTTGAGGATGCCCTCCCGCAGGGCTTCGTTGCGCGCCGGGTCCTCCCGGTATTCGGCGATCAGATCGCGCAGGGCGATCAGCTCCCGGTAGAGGCCGGCCCGGCCGTAGGGGGGCACGTTGTGGGAGACGATCACGCCGTAGCCGCGCCGCTTGGCGAGCATCGACTCCGACGGATTGTTGGCCGCGTACACGTACAGGTGCGGCAGGTGGCCCAGCAGCAGGTCGGGCCAGGAGTAGCCGGTGTTCCCCAGGGGCGATCCGGGCAGCCACTCCACCGTGCCGTGCATGCCGAAGTGGAGCACCGCATCGGCGGCGAACCCTTGCTGCAGCCAGCCGTAGAAGGCGGCGTACTGGGGGTGGGGGGTGAGATCGCGCTCGTACATCAGCCGCATCGGATCGCCCGCCACCCCCAGGGGCGGCTGCACCCCGATCCAGACGTTGCCCAGCCGCACCCCCCCCAGCAGGAAACGGTCCCCCAGGGTGCGGATCCCGCTGCCCGTCAGCGGGCCCCACTGCTTTTCGATGCGGGCGCAGTGGAGCGGCCCCAGCCAGTCCCTCAGGCTCTGCACCGCCACGGTGGTGGTGCCGGTCTCCTCGAAGCGCTCCCCCTCCGGCAGGCGCGACACCCAGGCCTCGTCGGCCTGCTTCACCCGGGCGATCAGCGCCTCGCCGCTCTCCGGCAGTTCGCCCATGTCGTAGCCCGCGGCGGCCAGGGCCCGCAGCAGCGCCATCAGTGATTCGGGCACATTGAGCAGGGCGGCGGTGCCGGTGGCGCCGTAGCCGGGCGGGAATCCGTAGAGCACGATCGCCAGGCGGCGCTCGGCGGGCGGTTTGCGGCGCAGGGCGATCCAGGCGTTGAGGCGGCCGGTGAGCCGCCGCAGCCGCTCGGGAATCAGGTGGATGCGATCGCCCACCAGCCCGCCCAGGGGCACCGGGTCGATCGCCCCGTCCAGTTCCGGCAGGGCGAACAGCACCACCCCCTGCAGCCCGCCGATCCCCTGGCGGGTCCAGGAGTGCAGGTCCTGGATCAGCAACGGCGCGGCCACCACGTAGGGCACGTCGCGGGCCCGCAGGATGCGCTGGGCCACCTCCTCGCGCCGGCCCGCCTCCATCGAGCCCGCCGGCCCCCCCACCAGTGGAAAGCCGATGGTGGAGACGATCGCCTCCACGGTCACCGCACCGCGAGAGGCCGCCTCCCCGCCTGCCGCCTCGCCTGGCCCCCGCATCCAGTCGCGCACGGCCATGTGGCCCTCCACGCCGTTGATGAACACCGGCAGGGGAATCAGCTGCGCCGCCTCGAAGGCGCGGATCAGCTGGGGGAGGTAGGGCTGCTCGGTGATGACGTGCTTGCGGTAGAGCAGCAGCCCCACCACCGGCCAGTTCTGCCGCTCCGGGGCGCTCTCGGGGCGGTGGCGCCGGAACCAGGCCAGGTAGTCGGCCGGGGAGAGGAAGAAACCCTCGTGCTCGGGGTGCAGCAGCCCGAGATTGGGCGATTCCCGCGGCGGCGGGATCGGCCCGCTCTTCAGGCCGAGGCCGTGGCGGGCCAGGTGCAGGAACAGGGCGGCCACGTTGGCGCTGCCGCCGGCGTTCCAGTAGCCGTAGAGGATCAGCCAGTGGCGCAGGTCCTGCGCCTTGCGGGAGGGCAGGAAGCGCAGCAGCTTCGGGCCCACCTTGAGAAAGCCGATGTAGCCGGCGAGCCGGTCCTCCTCGCGGCCGCCGCCGAACTTGGCCAGCAGGGCCTGGATGGGCTTCGGCATTCCCGCGCCGCTGCCCCCGAGGCTGAAGCGTCCGAAGCGGGTGAGCCCCATCAGCTCGATCGCCGACTCGAACACCAGGCGGACCGGGATCGACTCGATCCGCGGCCGCAGCCACTCCACCTGGTCGAAATCGAAGATCAGGCTGGCGAAGACGGCGTCGGCTCCGGCAAGGGCGGCCTCCACCTCCACCGGCCGCGCGGTGAGGTCCCGGTCACTGAACACCTCGATCCGCAGCCCGGGGCAGCGGTCCATGGCCTGCTCCGCCGCCTGCCGGTAGAGACCGGCATTGAAGGCCTCGAAGCCGGCGATCAGCACGATCCGTTTCATCGCCTCGCCGGGTCCGCGGGTTCCATGGCCCTCCCGCAACGCCACTTCACGATTCTGGGCCTCCACCCGATCCAGCGGGGGGATCAGGGAGCGTCCTCCCCCTGCCGCTCGCGTCCCGACCGGTCCCTGGACTGCTCCTGCTGGCGGCGGTATTCCTCGGCCACGAAAGCCTCGAAGGCGACGCGCTCCGCCTCCAGTTCCCCCTGCAGCGCCGCAATCTGCGCGGCAGTGGCGCTCTCCTGCCTGGCCAGCAGGGCCCGGCGGCGGGCGATCTCGGCCTCCAGTCGGGCGGCGGCGGAGGCGAGCGTCCTCTCGTGCGCCAGGCGGGCCGAACCGGTCAGCACCCCTTCGGGGCCGAGCGCCACGTCGAGCAGTTCGGCGCCCCGATCGCTGATCACGAACTCCCGCACCTGGTTGGAGTGGGCCATGCCCCGGCTCTTGATCACGAACAGCAGCCGGTTGCGCTCCCCGTCGCTCTCGACGTTGCGCAGCAGCAGCCAGGTGTCGGTGAGGGAGGACACGGCGACCGCACTGCTCTCGCTCTCCTCGCCATGGGTGAGGGAGGTGAGCACGGCGGTGATGCCGCGGCCCTTCATCAGATCGATCTGCCGGGCCAGGGCCGCCGTCACTTCCCGCCGGGAGCCGATCTGGACCAGACTTCCCATGGCGTCGAGCGCTGCCATCCGCGGCTGGAAGTCGTCCAGCAGCCGGTCGAGCCGGTCGAGATGCTCCTCCAGTCCATGGGCGGTGGCGCGCTCGGCCCAGAGCGTCAGCAGGCCGGCGTCGATCCAGGGCTGCAGCTCCAGGCCCACCGAAGCCATGTTGCGGATCAGCTGGTCCGGGGATTCCTCATAGGAGAGGAACAGGGCCCGCTCGCCCCGGCGGCAGGCCGCCTCGATCAGGTGGGCCACCAGGGTGGTCTTGCCCGTGCCGGCGCTGCCGCTGATCAGCACCGTGGAGCCGCGGTAGATCCCGCCGCCCAGCATCCCGTCCAGCCGTTCGATGCCGCTTGAGATCCGTTCGGTCGCCGCCGGATAGGTGAGGGCCACCGCCGTGATGGGCAGCACCGTCAGGCCCCGGTCGGTGATCAGGAACGGGAACTCGTTGGTGGCGTGCACCGAGCCCCGGTATTTCACGATCCGCAGCCGCCGGGTGGAGATCTCGTTGTCGACCCGCTGGTCGAGCACCAGCACGCAATCGGAGACGTAGTCCTCGATGCCGAAGCGGGTGAGATCGCCGGCGCGGCCGCGCTCGCCGGTGACCACGGTGGTGAGCCCCCGCTGCTTGAGCCGGCGGAACAGGCGGGAGAGTTCGCCGCGCACGATCACCTCGTTGCCCAGGCAGGTGAGGAGCACCTCGATGGTGTCGAGGGCCACCCGGCGGGCACCCACAGAATCAACCGCCCGCTCCAGCCGCACGAACAGGGCCTCGAGATCGAAGCTGCCGGCCGTGATGATCTCCGACGGATCGATCGGCATGGCACAGACGGCCAGCCGTTTCCTGGCCACCAGTTCGCCGATGTCGAAGCCGAGGGAGCGGACGTTGGCGGCGATGTCCTCGGCCGATTCCTCGAACGTCAGCATCACGCCCGGTTCGTCGAACTGCAGCGCCCCGCGCACCAGGAACTCCATGGCGAAGAGGGTCTTGCCGCTGCCGGAGGCTCCCGTGATCAATGTGGGGCGTCCGCGGGGCAGTCCCCCGTGGCTGATCGCCTCGAAGCCCCGGATGCCGGTGGGGGCCTTGGCGAGCCCGGCGGATTGGTGGCCGCTGCCGGATCCTGTCCCTGGGTCCTGCACGTCGCTGGCCTGTCTGGAGCCAACCTAGGGTCCGGGACCCCCAGGCTTGCCGGATCGCGACGGGGTTCCGGATCGCGACCATAGAGTGAATCCCCGGCGCGGCGCCGGCCTCCCCAGCGCCCCGCCCGACCCGACCCGCGCTCCCCGCCGCGCCATGGTCAGTGCCCCCCCGCTCCAGTCCCCGCAACGGCCCGCTGACCCTCCCGGCGAGGCTGCCGGACCTGCCGCCTCCGGCGGTGACCATGCCCTGGGGCTGATTCAGCGGCAGACGCGCCGTCTCGGTACCATCCATCCCAAAGTGCTGGCCGATGCCGATCCCGAGGATCTGCACCAGTTGCGCGTCTCTCTCCGGCGGCTGCGCACGGCCCTGGGCCAGTTCGCGCCGGCCCTGGTGCTGCCAGCCCCCATCAGCGATGGCCGCATCGCGCGGGTGGCCCGCCGCACCGGCCTCACCCGCGATCTCGACGTGATCGGGGAGCGCCTGCGGACCTCTCTGCTCCCCCCTCTGCCCGACTCCGAGAAGAAGGCCATGCGGCCGGTCCTCCAACGGCTGGCCAGGGACCGCCGTCTGGCGTTCGGGGAGCTGGTGGAGGCCCTCAATGGGAGCGGCTACCTCAGGCTGCTCTCCAGCCTGCAACGCTGGCAGCGTCGTCCGGTGTTCACGGCCCTGGGGCAGACCGCCCTCCAGGAAAGGCTGCTGGAGTGGAAGCTGCCCATCGTTTCCGGGCTCTTCCTCCATCCGGGCTGGAGCGCCGATGATCCCGCCTCAGAAGATCTGCACGCCCTGCGCAAGCGCATCAAGGGGGTTCGGTATGCCCTGGAGAACCTGGAACCCTTCCTCGATCCGGAGGTCGTGGGCTGGATCGGCCAGCTGAAACGGGCCCAGGACGAGCTGGGCACGCTGCACGACCTGCAGGTGCTGCAGGAACGCCTGGCCGACCGTCGAGGATCCGGCCGGACCGGGCCCATCCCCTCCCTGAAGGCGGAACTGCGACGTCAGCAGGAGGAGCACTGGCGAGGCTGGCGCGAGCGGGCGGCGGAGATGGCCGGGGCTCCCGGTCGCCTCCGCCTGCACCGGCACCTGCTCGGGCTGGCCTGAGCGGACGGGTCCGTAAGGATGGCGGCGATGGCAGAAGGGGGCCGCCCGCCGTCCCTACACTCTCTTCATCCGACAGAACCCGCCGTGGAGTTCAAGGGAACCCTGGCCGAACTCCAGGACCTCGTGCGGACTCTGGGCTGCGAGGGCCACTGGGTGCACGAGGGGGCCTTCGAGATGCTGGTGATCGAGGACGGCGAATCCAACCTGCGCCTCAACTGGTGGCCGGGCAGCGGGGCGTTGCGGCTGGTGGGCGATCCCGCCCAGCGGCTGGGTCTGGAGCGGCGCCTGCGGGAGGCCCTGGCCGCGCGTTCCTGAACTGCGGCCGGCAGGCCATCGTTCAGTCCTTCACCAGCAGCTCGCGGGTGCCGCTGCGGCGCAGCAGGTCGCCCAGCACCAGCAGGTCGTTGCCGTGGATCAGCCCGATGCATCCGTCGGTGCCGCTGTCCCGGCCCGCTCCGGCGCTGGGGTCGTGGTGGATCCCCAGGGCCCGGCGGGCCGTCGGGAACTCAGGCTCCAGGCCGATCCAGAGGAAGCGGCCCAGTTCCGGTCCGTCCGTGCCGTCGAGGGGGGTGATCTCGGTGAGCAGGTAGCGGCCGCGGGGGAGGGGCGCCTTGCTGCCCAGCCGATCGCGGTCGCCATCCTGATGCCGTGCCCGTCCCACCAGGGCCTCGTAGGCCCGCTGGGGCTGCCCCGGCAGATCCAGCTGCAGCTCCCAGATCGGATCCCCGGTGATCGGCATCTGCCGATCCGTGCGCACCAGCACCAACTGGCCGCTGCCGGGTTGCCCCGGTGTCGGGCCGGAGGGGGCCCCCAGGGCCGCGGCCGCGGGGCCGCCCAGGCTCCAGGCGGCGGCCAGCGCGGCCAGGCCGATGGCTCGTTTCATGGGCAGCTCGCGATCCAGGCCCGTGGTACTCCCCTGGCGACCAGCGCACAAGGGCCCCCCAGGGGCGGCGTGCCGCGTCCCCCCTTCAGCTTTCCTGTCCGTCCTCGCCGTCGCGGCGGATGGTCACCAGGGCCGGGGCGAACAGGAACACGGTGTCGCCCAGCCGCTCCGACTGCCCGTCCATCGCGAAGACGCCGCCGGAGACGAAATCGATGGTGCGCTGGGCCTCCTCCGGTGGCATGGCACTGAGGTGGAGCACCACCGTCTTGAACTGCTGCACCGCCAGCACCGCCTCCACCGCCTCCTCGAAGCGGCCCGGCGTCAGCACCAGCACCTCGTGGAACCAGGTGCCGAAGGGGGTTTCCATGGCTACAGGGTGCCTCAGTCCGGGCAACGCAGCCAGGCTCAACCGGGAACGGCGATGGCGTCGATCTCCACCCGGGCGCCCTTGGGCAGGGCCGCCACCTGGACGCAGGCACGGGCCGGCGCCACGCCGCTGCCGAACACCTCGGCATAGAGGGCGTTGACCCGGGCGAAGTCGTCCAGATCCACCAGGAACACCGTGGTGCGCACCACCTGAGCGGCTGAGCAGCCGGCGGCCGCCATCACCGCCTGCAGGTTGGCGAGCACCTGGCGGGTCTCCGCTTCCACGTCGCCCCCGCCCACCATCGCGCCGGTCACGGGGTCGAGAGCGATCTGCCCGGAGCAGAAGAGCAGACCTCCGGCCAGCACGGCCTGGTTGTACGGCCCCACCGGCGCCGGGGCGGCCTCGGTGTGCACCGCCTGCAGCCCTCGACTGTGCCTTTTCTCACCTCCCTCGGCGCTCGAACTCATGACGGGAGACAATGACCGCCCGGGATCCTATGGCTTCTTCCATCTCCTCCACCTCCGCCCAGGCCAGCGCGCAGGGCCACGGCCCCGCTGAGGCCAGCAGCGCCGGCGCTCGCGACCATGTCCGTCTCCAGGATCTCTGGTACCGCTATCCGGGCCGGGATGTCCAGGCCTGGACCCTCCGGGGCATCGACCTCGTGCTCGCTGCCGGTGAACTGGTGGGCCTGCTGGGGCCTTCGGGTTGCGGCAAGACAACCCTGCTGCGACTGATCGCCGGGTTCGAGCGGCCCGCCCGGGGCAGCGTCGCCATCGGCGGTCGCCAGGTGGCCGGTCCGGAGCGCTTCCTGCCCCCCGAACGGCGGGGGGTCGGCATGGTGTTCCAGGACGATGCCCTGTTCCCCCACCTCGATGCCTGGCGCAACGCCTGTTTCGGCCTGCGCCGCGGCCAGGACACCAGCAGGGTCGCCTGGCTGCTGGATCTGCTGGGGCTGGGGGGGCTCGAGCGCCGCTATCCCCACGAGCTCTCGGGCGGCCAGCGCCAGCGGCTGGCGATGGCCCGGGCCCTGGCGCCGGCCCCCTCGGTGGTGCTGTTCGATGAACCCTTCTCCAACCTGGATGTGGAGGTGAGGCTGCGGCTGCGCAGCGAGCTTCCGGCCGTGCTGGCCCGCTGCGGCGCCAGCGGCCTGATGGTGACCCACGATCCGGAGGAGGCCCTGGCCATCTGTGATCGCGTGGCTGTGCTCAACGATGGGGTGCTTCACCAGTGCGCCCCTCCCCGGGAACTGGTGCACCAGCCCGCCACCGCCTTCGTGGGCCGCTTCGTGCTCCAGGCCAACCTCCTGCCGGCCCGCTGGCGGGGCCGGCGTCTGGACACCGCCCTGGGGCCGCTGGAGTTCGCGGACGAAGCCGCCGACCGCTCCGCGGAGAGCGGCGAAGCGGAGGTGATGGCCAGTCCTCAGTCCCTGGTGTTCCACCCCGATCCGGACGGACCGGCCTGGATCAGCGGTCGGGAGTTCCTGGGCCGTGAGTGGCTCTACCAGGTGCAGCTGGGGGATCAGAGGGTGCGGCTCCGGGCTCCCCTGGAGGACGACCACCCCCATGGCCGGCGGGGCCGGCTGGGCTTCCTGCCGGGGGCCGAAGCCCTGCTCTTCCCCGGCGCTCGACCGCTGCTGGCCCTGCCCGCATGAGAGGAGGCCGTTCCGTTCTCCGAATCACGCCATCCACGCCATCCTGAGAGGGGCTTCGGGAGGGCGCCGCAACAGCAGCAGGGTGCAGTCGTCCTCGAGGGTGTTGCTGCTGGTGAACCCACGCAGGCGGTGGCGCAGTTCCTGCATCACGGCCTCCACTGGTTCCAGGGCGGCTTCGTTCAGCAGTCGCTGGCAGCCCTCGAGCCCGAAGGGTTCGCCATGGATGTTCTCCGCCTCCGTGACCCCGTCGGTGTAGATCATCAGCAGATCGCCTGGATCGAGTTGCAGGCTCAGGGTGCTGTAGGTGCGGTCCGGGAACACGCCAAGCAACGCCCCCTTCGGCATCGGAATCGGAGCGGTCCCGCTCTTCTGCCGTAGCAGCGGCGGCAGGTGACCCGCATTGGAATAGGTGAACCGACCGGAGTTCACATCCAGAAAGCCACAGACCATCGTCACGAACAGAGAGGCTTCGTTGCCGTCCGTGAGGCTGTCGTTGAGCCGGCGCAGCACCGCATCCGGTGAGGTTTCGGTGTTGGCCAGAACCCGCAGCAGACCGATCGTGCGTGCCATGAACAGGGCGGGGCCGAGCCCGTGCCCTGAGACATCGCCGATGCAGACGAACAGGGTCTGCCCGTTGATGAAAAAGGCGTCGAAGAAATCACCCCCCACCGAGGTGGCCGGCTCCATCAGGCTGGAGAGCTCGATCGCGGGATTCTCGGCGAACAGGGCCCCCTGAGGCGGCAGCATGCTGCGCTGCAGGTCGCGTGCCAGATCCAGTTCCTTGCGCAGATGGGAGAGCTCCATGGCTTCCCGCTGGGCCTCCAGGGCCAGCTGATTGGTGAGCCGGGTGCGCTCCACCAGGGAGACCATCATGTTGCGAGCCACTCCAGGTAGTTGCACCATGTGGGACCAGAACACCCGCTGCGGAATCCGCAGCACGGTGGCCTCATCCTCTGCCCGCACCAGGGCTGAAGCCGGCATGCCATCGATGGCGGAGAACTCACCGATGCACTGGCCGATCGGAATGGCGATCCCCTTGTCCCGGTAGCCTTCACTCCCGAGGTGCACCGAAACCGTTCCCGCCAGAATGATGAAGATGTCTTCGTTGGACTGACCAGGCCTGAGCAGCACCGATCCTGGTGAGAGGGAGAGAAGCTCGCAGCGTCTCACCGCGGCCATCAACTGGTCGGGCTTGACATCCCTGAAGAGGGGAATCGCGTCGAAGGGCAGTGGATCGGTGGTCGCGTCATCCGAGAGATGTGACAGCTCGACGCGACGTCCCATCAAGGATCCTTCGGCCAGTAAACCCCCATCCTAAGCACGTTCCTTCCATCAGCTCGCTCGTAGCCGAGCTCATCCATGAAACGCCTGACCAGCAGAAGCCCCAGGCCGCCGGGTTCGGCTTCCTGCAGGGAGCGTGGCAGCGGACCGTGGCTGACGGAGAGGGGATCGAAGGCCTCTCCGGCGTCGCAGATGGTGAGCGTGGCGAGGGCCCGGTCTCCGCAATCGGCGAGTTCCAGGCTGAGCTGGACCGGCGGGCTGGACGGACCGGCTCCGGCGTGATCGATCAGATTGGCCAGGACTTCGTTCAGACAGAGTTCGAGCTTGCCTGCCGTCTCGGAGGGGACGTCAAGCATGACGCAGTTCTCGCTGAGCCATAGCGAACTGGTCCTGATTCCCAGGGGGGTGGGCTGCACCGAAAAATTGACACTATCGGTACCGGGGAGAGCCATCTCGGGAACCTCACGCCAACGCGGCTCGTTCGGCCTCGTCGTCGTCCACGAACAGGGGGATCACTTCATCGATCCCGGCGGACTCCAAGGTGGCCTTCACGAGGTCGTTGGCTCCCAGAAGCAGCACCATCCGTCCACCTTTCTTGTCCAGGGCACGGGCACTGCTGATGATGCTGCGAATGCCGATGGAGGCGAGAAAGCTCACGTCTCGAAGGTCAAGAATCACACCGACTGGTTGGATGGCCGTCAGTGATGTGAGCTTCAGGGCAATTTCTTCCATCCCCAGCATGTCGAGACGGCCGGAGAGAGAAACTCGGCGCAATTTGATGGATCCATCAGCCTCGAGGACATCGTCCGAGTGGATCGAAGCCGTCTGCATCGTCAAGCCTGGATGTTGCTCCTGTCGACTGTAACGGCCTTGCGGCTTCATCTAACGGGACGCTCCCGGCGCTGTGATGTGCAACACATCAGCCTCAACCGGCCCAGCCTTCCTTGCTGCTTCGCAGGGCGGCCAGTTCCTCGGCATCCGCCGCCCGCACGAACAGATTCGTGCGCCGTTCCTCGCCGATGCTGCTGGGGATGGTGGGGCGCCCCAGCGCACGGGTCAGGCGCACGGTGCGCAGCCGTTCGGCGATCGCCCCGTCGTCCGGGCGCTCCGCCGCGGCCCAGCGCAGGTTGGCTTCGGTGTACTCGTGGGCGCACCAGACACGGGTGTCCGCCGGCAGGGCCGCCAGCCGCGCCAGGGACGCCTGCATCTGGGCGGGGGTGCCTTCGAACAGCCGGCCGCAACCGCCGGCGAACAGGGTGTCGCCGCAGAAGAGCTCCCCCTGGGCGGGGAGGTGGAAGGCCAGATGGGCGCGGGTGTGGCCCGGCACCTCCAGCACCTCCACCGGCTGGCCCAGCAGCGAGAAGCGATCGCCGTCGGCCACGCCCCTGGTCTGGAAGGGGATCCGTTGCCGGTCGGCCCGCGCCGCCACCACCTCCGCCGCCGGCCAGACCCGCAGCAGCCCGGGGGTGCCGCCGATGTGGTCGCTGTGGTGGTGGGTCTGGAGCACCGCCACCAACTCCAGTTCCCGCTGCTTCAGCCAGGCGATCGCCGGCGCGTCCACCGCCGGATCCACCACCGCCGCCCGGCGGCCGTCGTGGAGCACGAACAGGTAGTTGTCGCGCAGGACCGGCAGCAGCTCCACCTGCAGCGGGGCCGCCGCAGCCGCGGTGTCCTCGGGGTGATCCGGCATCGTTACAGTCCAGGTTCCTGCCCGTGTCCATGATCCCCGCCGGCCAGCGGTCCCCGATCACCGTCGCCCTGGCCAAGGGCGCCCTGCTCAAGGATTCGGTGCGCCGCTTCCGGGCGGCCGGTCTCGATTTCTCCGCCCTGCTGGAGGAGGACAACCGGCTGCTGATGGTGCCGAGCCGCTGCGGCACGGCCCGCGCCCTGCTGGTGCGCAACGCCGACGTGCCCGTCTACGTGGCCTACGGCCAGGCCCAGCTCGGGGTGGTGGGGTACGACGTGCTGCGGGAGCACCAGCTGCCGGTGGCCCAGCTGGTGGATCTCGGTTTCGGCGGCTGCCGCATGGCGGTGGCGGTCAAGGCCAGCAGCGGCTACCGCCGGGCCGCCGATCTGCCGGCCCACTGCCGCGTGGCCAGCAAGTTCACCCGCTGCGCGGAGGCCTTCTTCGAGCAGCTCGATCTGCCGGTGGAGCTGATCCATCTCACCGGCTCGGTGGAGCTGGGTCCCATCACCGGCATGTCCGAGGCGATCGTCGATCTGGTGGCCACGGGGCGCACCCTGCGGGACAACGGTCTGGTGGCGATCGAGGATCTGTTCAGCAGCACCGCCCGCCTGATCGGCCATCCCCTGGCGCTGCGGCTCGACGACGGGCCCCTGCAGGCGCTGGTGGAGCGCATCGCCGACGTCTCCATGCCGGTGCGATGAGCCGCCTCGACCGCCAGCGGCTGCGACGGCTGCTGCCCTATCTGGGCCGTGACCGCCAGCGGCTGCTGCTCACCCTGCTGCTGCTGATCCCCCTCGCCCTGGCCGCCTCGGTGCAGCCGCTGCTGGTGGGGCAGGCCATCTCCAAGCTGCGAGGCGAACCCGTCATCGCCTGGCTCGAGCCCCTGTCGGTGCCGGTGGCCCTGCGGGTGCTGGTGCTGCTGCTGCTCGGGGCGGTGCTGCTGCGCCTCTCACTGCAGGGCACCCAGACCTACAACGTCCAGGTGGTGGGCCAGCGGCTCACCGCCCGCATCCGGGACGACCTTTTCCATCACGCCCTGGCGCTGTCGTTGCGCTTCCATGACCGCACCCCCGTGGGCAAGCTGCTCACCCGTCTGACCAGCGACGTGGATGCCCTGGCCGAGGTGTTCGGCAGCGGGGCGGTGGGGGTGCTGGCCGATCTGGTGACCCTGCTGGTGATCGGCATCACCATGCTCACCATCGAATGGCGCCTGGGCCTGCTGCTGCTGCTCAGCCAGGTGCCCGTGACCCTCGGGGTGCTCTGGCTCCAGGCGCGCTACCGCAAGGCGAACTACCGGGTGCGGGAGGAGCTGGGCCAGCTCAATGCCGACCTGCAGGAGAACCTCCAGGGGCTCGAGGTGGTGCAGATGTTCCGCCGCGAGGCCCTGAACGCCCAGCGCTTCTCCCGCACCACCGACGCCTACCGGCAGGCCGTCACCGGAACGATCTTCTACGACAGCTCGATCTCGGCCTTCATCGAGTGGGTGGCCCTGGCCGCCGTCGCCATGGTGCTGGCCCTCGGTGGCGCGATGGTCACCGGCGGAGCCATGGGCCTGGGCACCCTCACCACCTTCATCCTCTTCTCCCAGCGGGTGTTCGATCCCCTCCGCCAGTTGGCGGAACGCTTCACCCAGATCCAGGGAGGCCTGACCGCGGTGGAGCGCATCGGTGAACTGCTGGAGCAACCGGTGGAGATCGCCGATCTGCCCGCCAGTCAGCGCAGCGCCGCCGCCCTGCGCTCCGGCGTGGAACGCTCCAGCCCCGGCGAGGTGGAGTTCGAGAACGTGTCCTTCGCCTACCGGCCCGACGATCCGATCCTCACCGATCTCTCCTTCCGCATCGCCCCGGGGGAACACGTGGCGATCGTGGGCCCCACCGGCTCCGGCAAGACCACGGTGATCCGCCTGCTCTGCCGCCTCTACGAGCCGCAGCAGGGCACGATCCGTCTCGACGGGGTTGACATCCGCGAGCTGCCGATCGCGACCCTGCGCCGGCGCCTGGGTGTGGTGCTGCAGGACACCTTTCTGTTCAGCGGCAACGTGGCCGACAACCTGCGCCTGGATGCCGACATCAGCGACGCGGAGCTGGAGCGCCTCTGCGGCGAGCTCGGCCTGGCCCCCCTGCTGGGACGTCTCGGCGACGGCCTGGCCACCGAGCTGCGGGAGCGGGGCGGCAACCTCTCCTCCGGCGAACGCCAGCTGCTGGCGGTGGCGCGGGTGGCGATCCGCGATCCCTCGGTGCTGGTGATGGACGAGGCCACGGCCTTCCTGGATCCCTCCACCGAGGCGACCCTGCAGCGCGACCTGGAGAGCCTGCTCAGCGGTCGCACGGCGATCGTGATCGCCCATCGCCTGGCCACGGTGGAGGCCGCCGACCGCATCCTGGTGCTGCGCCGCGGCCGCCTGATCGAGGAGGGGAGCCACCGCCAGCTGCGGGCGGCCGGGGGGCTCTACGCCCAGTTGGCCGAGCTGCAGGAGAAGGGGCTGGCCACGCTCTGACCGTCGGGCACGCGGGCCTGGAGTTTCAGCTCGTCCTCCAGCCAGCTGTCGATCAGGGCCGCCAGCTCCCGGGGCCGCTGGCGCATCGGCAGGTGACCCAGCCCTTCGAGGATCGTGAGCTGGTGCCCTGGGCTGTACCCCGCCAGATGGCGCACGTAGCGGGGCTGCATCACCTGGTCGCGGCTTCCGGCGATCCACAGGCTCGGCACTGCCAGACCGGCGGTGAGCCGGGGCAGCTGGCGCACGGCCCCGCGGTTGGTGCTGCAGGCCAGCAGGCCCCGCGCGGCCCGGCTCTCGGCCACAAGGGGGCTGCGGATGGCCGCGGTGCCCGGCAGCCGGGCCACCCAGCCGGGGCGCCAGCGCAGGAAGGCGGCTCCTCCCCGGCGCACCTGGGCGAACGGACGCGGCTGGAACACCCCGCCGCCGACGGCGATCTGCACCAGGCCCTGCAGCTGGTTGCCGAGCAGGGGGGCCGCATGCAGGGCCACACTGCCCCCCAGCGAATGGCCCACCAGCACTACCGGCCGGCCCTCGGCGGCCCGTCGGCTCGCCTCCGCGAGCCAGCGGCCGTAGCTGGCCAGGCTCGCCTGCAGCCCCCTGGGCCGCTCGCTGCCGCCGAAGCCGGGAAGATCCGGACACCAGAGGGTCCAGCGGGGAGCAAGTTCCCGCTGCAGCGGCTGCCAGAGGCGGCCGGCCAGCAGCCAGCCGTGGATGCCCACCAGCAGCGGCGATGGCGTCGCGGCAGGGTCCGGGACTCCCTGCGGCGGCCTGGAGCTGGCGGAGGGGAGGCTCAGGGGGAGCGTGGCGGCGTGCGCCCCACACCCTGCCGCAGTCGGGCCGGGATCCGCCAGGATCTTCAGAACGCGTAGTCGCTTCCGTGCCCGAGACCATCCCGCTGCTCACCGATCTCTACGGGCCCGGCCATCGCCTCTGCACCACCCCCAACCCCCGGCTCGAGCTGGTGCTGAGCCAGGCGCGGCCGATCGATCTGATCGAGCTGGAGGCCCTCTGCGATGCGGTGGGCTGGAGCCGTCGCCCCCTCCGGCGGGTGCGCAAGGCCCTGGAGCACAGCCTGCTGCTGGTGGGGCTGTGGCGCCACGATGCCCGGCTGCCGCGGCTGGTGGGTTTCGCCCGCTGCACCGGTGACGGGGTGGTGGACGCCACCGTCTGGGACGTGGCGGTGCATCCCCGCTACCAGGGCGCGGGCCTCGGCAAGGAACTGATGGATTACGTGCTCCAGCAGCTGCGGGCCATGGGGATCGACCGGGTCAGCCTCTACGCCGACCCCGACGTGGTCGGCTTCTATGCGGCTCAGGGCTGGGAACTGGAGCCTGCCAACCGGCGCTGCGCCTTCTGGTACGCCCCCTGAGGGCTGCCCCCGTAGTAGCGGAGGGCGAGCTCCTCAGGCGGTGTGCCGCGCCGCCAGGCCCGCCGCAGGCGGGCATTGGCCAGCACGGTCTGCCACACCCCCAGGCGCTGCCAGCGCCGTCCGCTCACCCGCAGCGCCCCCCTGAGGCCGCGGATGCGGGCGCGGCGCCGCAGCCGCAGCACGAAGTCCAGATCCTCCATCAGCGGCAGCGGCGCGATCCCCCCCGCCGCGTCATGCAGACGGCGCGTCAGCAGCAGTCCCTGATCGCCGTAGGGCAGCTGGCGCCAGCGGCTGCGCAGCGCCACGGCCAGCTCCACCAGCCGCAGGGCGGGATCGCTCCCGTCGATGCGCAGCTGGAAGCTCCAGGCGCAGGCCTCCCCGCCGGCGATGGCGGCGGCGACGGGGGCGGACCAGTCCGGTGGGAGTCGCACGTCGCCGTGGAGCAGCAGCAGCCAGGGGGCCGCGCTGCGGGCCACACCGGCGGCCAGCTGGCCGCCGCGCCCGCCACCGGCGTGCAGCACCCGGGCGCCGGCCAGGGCTGCCAGCTGGGGGGTGCCGTCGTGGCTGCCCCCATCCACCACCAGCACCTCGCGCACGAGGTCGGGGGCCACGGCCAGATCCGCCAGCAGGGCTGGCAGGCCCGCGGCCTCGTTGCGGGCCGCGATCACCACGCTCAGAGGCGGGCGCATCGCCAGCGCTCCAGGTCCGTGGGCCGGTCGAGGTCGTCCCGCTGGCCGAGCAGGGCGGTGCTCAGCCCCGCCCGCCGCGCCTGCAGCAGGGTCTGCTCGAGCACCCGCGCGCTGCCCCAGTCGATGCCGGCGAACACCTGGGGAGCGGCCCGGCACCGTCCGATCAGCCAGTAGCCCCCGTCGCCGGCCGGGCCCAGCACCAGAGCGGCCCTCTCCAGGGCCTTGAAGGCCGCGAGCAGATCGGCGGCCGTGATCTCCGGCAGGTCGCTGCCGATCACCACCACCGCGGGCGCGCCTTCCCGGCAGCCCCGCAGGATCTGGCGCTGCATCCGCAGCCCCAGGCTGCCGGGCCCCTGCACCACCCCCCGGTCGCCCCCAGCCGGGCCCCCCAGCGGGCGGCGGCCCTGGGCCCCAGCCCACTGGCGGCGAGCACCACTCGGAGGCCGGTGCGGAGCCCTCCGCCTGCGCCCGCCAGGGCCCGGCGCGCCTCCAGCGCCGCCGCCAGACCATGGTGGGTCAGACGGGCCTGGATGGCGGCGGCCCTGGCGCGGCCCACCCCGGTCCCCAGTCGGCTCTTGCAGCGACCCGGCGCCGGCCAGCGTGCCATGACCACCAGTTGGAGCGGGCCGCTCCCGGTGGGCATGGGCGGCCTCAACCGTCGTGGGGCAGTTCGGCGGGCCGGACGACGAGGTTCTGACGGGACCCGTTCCGCTGAACGGTGATCGTGAGCGGTTCGCCCACCCGGCCCCGGTCCACCGCCAGCTGCACCTCCGAGGCGTTCTTCACCGCCTTGTCGCCCACCCGCTCGATCAGGTCGCAGGGCCTGAGGCCACCGCGGGCCGCCGGGCTGTTCTCCATCACCTCGACCACCACCACGCCGTTGACCTCCGGCAGACGGCATTCGTTGGTGGTGGCGTTGATCTCCTTGGCCAGCTGGGGCGTGAGGGCCTGCAGGCGCACGCCGATGTAGGGATGGCTGGCATAGCCCCGCTCCAGGATCTGGGCTGCGATCTGACGGGCGGTGTTGATCGGGATCGCGAAGCTCAGGCCTGCTCCCGGCGCCTGACGGATGGCGGTGTTGATGCCGATCACCTGGCCGCGGTCGTTGATCAGGGGCCCGCCGCTGTTGCCGGGGTTCACGGCCGCGTCGGTCTGGATGTAGGGCACGCGCTGGCCTTCGCCGACGGCGTTGGTGCGCTGGATGGCGCTGATGATCCCGGCCGTCACCGTGTTGTCCAGGCCCAGGGGGTTGCCGATGGCGATCGCCAATTCGCCGGGGCGCAGCTTGTTGGAGTCCCCCAGGGTGGCGACCGGCAGCTTGGAGGCCACCACCTTCACCACCGCCACGTCGGTGAGGGGATCGGCTCCCAGCACCTTGCCGTTGAAGCTGCGGCCGTCGGGGAGGGTCACGGTCACCTCGCTGGCGCCTTCGACCACATGGGCGTTGGTCAGAATCACCCCGTCGGAGCGGGTGATGAAGCCCGATCCCTGTCCCTGCTGCTGCTGGATGGCCGGTCCCCGGCCGAAGATGCCTCCCAGCGGGTTCACGATCCGTTTGACCGTGTCGATCCGGACCACGGCCGGCCCCGCCTTCTCGACGGCATCCACGATCACCGAACTGCTCGGCTGCAGGCTGGGCGCGGGGGGAGCATCGCTGATGCGCGGCTGCTCGGGCTGGGGCAGGCCCGGCAGGGAGAGCCGCGCGGCGGTGCAGGAGGTCAGCAGGCCTGCCGTGGCCGCCGTGAGGGCGAGGCGGGACAGGAAACGGGGCTGGACCATCGGGGGCGGGTGGGCGTCGCTGAAGGCTTCATTAAAGACCGAGCGGCGCGCCCAGGATGCCTATATTCAGCGATCGCGTCGTGGGCTCCTGGTGCAGCAGGGTGATCAGCTGTGGCACCGGGTGAGCCAGGATCTGCAGGCCAGGCTGAGCAAGCCCACCTACGAGACCTGGATCCGCCCGGCCCGCTGCCGCAGCTTCTCCGATGGGCTGCTGCGTCTGGAAGCGCCCAACAGCTTCGCCTGCGGCTGGCTGCGCAAGAACTACCTGGTGATGATCGCCTCGGTGGCCAGCGAGCACGCGGGCCGGGAGGTGCGGGTCGAGGTGGAGACCGCCCCCGATGCCGAACCGGCGGGCGGGCCCCAGGAGCCGGTGGCCGGCAACGGCGGCGGCACCGCTCCGGCCCCCGTCGCCGCCGTCCAGGAGCGTCCGGCGCCCGCGCCGACGAGGCCGGCCGGCGGCGCTGCGGCCTCCGCTCCCGGAGCCGGTCTCTTCCGCCCAGGCGCCGGCCTGAATCCCCGCTACGTCTTCAACCGCTTCGTGGTGGGGGCCAACAGCCGCATGGCCCATGCCGCCTCCCTCGCGGTCGCCGAGGCGCCGGGCCGCGAGTTCAACCCCCTGTTCATCTGCGGCGGCGTGGGGCTGGGCAAGACCCACCTGATGCAGGCCATCGGCCATTACCGGCTGGAGATCGATCCCGAGGCGCGGGTGTTCTACGTCTCCACCGAGACCTTCACCAACGACCTGATCCAGGCGATCCGCAAGGACGGCATGCAGGCCTTCCGGGACCGCTACCGGGCGGCCGACCTGATCCTGGTGGACGACATCCAGTTCATCGAGGGCAAGGAGTACACCCAGGAGGAGTTCTTCCACACCTTCAACGCCCTGCATGAGGCCGGCCGCCAGATCGTGATCGCCAGCGACCGGCCCCCCAGCCAGATCCCCCGGCTGCAGGAGCGGCTGATCTCCCGGTTCTCGATGGGGCTGATCGCCGACATCCAGACCCCTGACCTGGAGACGCGCATGGCGATCCTGCACAAGAAGGCGGAAGCCGAGCAGATGTCCCTGCCCCGGGAGCTGATCCAGTACATCGCCGGCCGCTTCACCTCCAACATCCGCGAACTCGAGGGGGCCCTCACCCGGGCCGTGGCCTTCGCCTCGATCACCGGCCTGCCGATGACCGTGGAGTCCGTGGCGCCCATGCTCGATCCGGTGGGCTACGAGGTGGCGGTGACGCCCCAGCAGGTGCTGGAGAAGGTGGCCGAGGTGTTCGAGGTGGCGATCGAGGAGATGCTCAGCCCCAGCCGCAAGCGGGCCGTGAGCCAGTCCCGCCAGGTGGGGATGTACCTCATGCGCCAGAACACCAACCTCTCGCTGCCGCGCATCGGCGAGGCCTTCGGCGGCAAGGATCACTCCACCGTGATGTACGCCGTGGAGCAGGTGGAGAAGAAGCTCAGCAGCGATCCCGACCTGGCGCGGCGGGTGCAGCAGGTGCGGGATCTGCTGCAGATCGCCTGCCGTCAGCGCCGCTGAAGGGAGGCGACCGCTTCGCCTTCAGCCCGAGCCCGTCAGTGGCCGGGCGGGATCCAGGCCCTCCACCTCCCCCTGGAACACCCGGCTGGCGGTGATGTCCTCCGCTTCGATGGTCATCAGGTCGGTCTTGGTGAGGGCTCGGCCCATGCCGCTGAACAACCTGTTGGCCTGACGCATGCGGGCCCGGTCGATGGCGTTGCGGATCGAGCGGGCATTGGCGAAGAAGGGCAGCTGCATGCGGCGCTGGATGTACTCGGCGAAGGCGGCATGGGCCTCCGGGCTGAAGCGGTAGTTCTCCGCCGCCAGGATCAGTTGGGCGATCGCCAGCAGCTCACTGGCGGAGTAATCGGGGAAGTCGATGTGGTTGGCCACCCGTGAGGAAAGACCCGGGTTGCTCTGATAGAACACATCCATCCGTTCCTTGTAGCCGGCGAAGATCACCACAAGATCGTTGCGGTTGTTCTCCATCACCTGCAGCAGGATCTCGATCGCTTCGGCGCCGTAATCCCGCTCGTTCTCCGGTCTGTACAGGTAGTAGGCCTCGTCGATGAACAGCACGCCGCCCATCGCCTTCTTGAGCATCTCCCGCGTCTTGGGGGCGGTGTGGCCGATGTACTGGCCCACCAGATCGTCGCGGGTGGCCGTCACCACATGGCCCTTGCGCACGTAGCCAAGGCCGTGCAGGATCTTGCTCATCCTCTCGGCCACCGTGGTCTTGCCGGTGCCGGGTCGGCCGGTGAAGGACATGTGCAGGCTGGGGGGCGCCGTTTCCAGGCCCACCTGGGTACGGGCCCGGTTGATCACCAGCAGGGCCGCGATCTCCCGGATCCGGGCCTTCACGGGACGCAGGCCGATCAGCTCCCGGTCCAGTTCGTCGAGCACGTCCTTGATGCCGGCGGCGTCGTAGGCCGCCTGCAGATCCACCAGCGTCGCCTGCTGTGGGGCAGCCTCGGCCGCCGCTGCCGGACCGTCGCTGCTAGAGGAGGCCATCGATGGCCCGGGCGAAGGTTTCCTCCGGTTCGCCGATGGGGTCCTCGTCGGCCTCGGCGCGCACGGTCAGGTTGACGTAGGTGCGGCCGAAGCTGATGTCGGGATAGCGCCCCTGTTGCTCCGAGAGCCCCTCCAGCCGCTCCAGGAAGGTGCGCGTACGTTCGTAGTCGTCGAATTCGATGCGGCGCTCGAGCCGATCGGGACGGGGACGCCGGGTCCAGGGCTGATCCATGGCTTCGACCCTAGATCAGTCCGGCGCGTCGAGGCAGTCGGTGCGGGCCACGCAGAGCCGGGCCGCCCAGGCGGCCGCGTAGGCGCGGTTGGCCGCCCGCTCGCGCGGATCGGAGCTGTCGAGCGGATGGGGGAAGGTGCCGGCGATGGCGGCGTTCGTGACGCAGAACATCGCCTTCTGGAAACTCATGCAGATCTTCACGCGCATGTCGCCCGCGCCCCGCAGGCCCCCCTCATACCAGCGCCGCAGCCGCTCCGGCAGATGGCGGTACATGTCCTGCATCAGCAGACTCGGCGGGATCCCCGAGCCCATGGTCGGCAGCGGATCGGCGTAGAGGGCGCCGTAGGCGAACCGGGCCTGGTCGGGGGAGATCTGCTGGGCCTGGGCGTTGAAGGAGACGGTGCCGAGGAACGGGGTGCCCCGCAGGAACACCGCCTCCACGTAGGGCACCGCCACGTCCGCCAGGAACGTGAGGCCGGCCTCGGGCGGCAGCACCCAGAAGCGCTCATCCCCGATCTCCACGGCGTAGGTGATCGGGGCTCCCGCCGCCGCCACCAGGCCGTCCCTGATGAACGTCACCACGGCGGCGATCGAGTCCACCCGCCCGTCCCGTCCGGCCCTGGCCAGATCCAGGAACAGATCGCTCATCACCCTCCAGAACTGGCCGAGGGCGTGGGTGGTGGCGGCCGAGCGGATCAGCTCCCCCAGGAACTGCGGGAACAGGGGGTTGAGCACCCC
This sequence comes from Cyanobium sp. CACIAM 14, assembly GCA_000708525.1. GTDB lineage: Bacteria > Cyanobacteriota > Cyanobacteriia > PCC-6307 > Cyanobiaceae > Cyanobium. The sequence continues at coordinate 4,638 of JMRP01000027.1, read as the reverse complement.
CAGCAGGAGGTCGCGGCGGGTCTTGCGGGCCACGATCCGGGCGCAGTTCGCCGCGAAGGCCTCGCTGTCGAGGTAGGCGTCCAGCCCGCCGGTGCCATGCCAGAGCATCGCCTTCTGGCAGTACTCGGCGTACTCGAAGTTGATCCGGTCGTGCAGCAGGTGGCGCCAGATCTTCGCCGGGCTGTGGTCGCCATCCAGGAAGCGGAAGACCGGGAAGGGGTTCAGGAACTGCTTCTCGGCCTGGTAGATCAGATTGATGCTGTACGCGTCCAGCACGTCGCCGTAGCTCTCGAGCACATCCAGCACCTGGAGCAGGTGGTCGGGGGTGTCGGCCAGCAGGGTGCGGCCGGCGAGCAGTGACTCCACCAGGGCGTCGCTGGAGGGCATTCCGCCGCCGTAGGTGAGCGGTGGTTTGGGGGAGCGGGGGATGGGTCTCACGACAGCGGACCTCCCCCCTGCAGCGCGGCCACCAGGGCCGGCAGCCGGGCCATGGCGCTGGTGGCCTGCTCACTCAGCCGGCCCAGCCCCCAGGGCAGAAGCCCGAGGCCCACCACAGCACTGGCCAGGGCCGTGGCGGGCAGCGTTTCCCGCAGGGCCACCGGTGGCAGCCGCACCTCCAGGCGGGAGTCCGCCAGAGCATCTCCGCTGGATGGCGTCACCGCCAGCCGTCCGAAGAAGGCCCGGTTCACCAGCAGCAGGAAGTAGACCGCCGTGAGGCCGGAGCCCACCATGCACAGCACCGTGGCCAGCGGGAAGGCGGCCATGCTGCCCCGGAACACCAGGAACTCGGAGATGAAGCCCGCCATCCCCGGCATGCCGGCGCTGGCCATGACCCCCAGGATCATCAGGGTGCCGGTGAAGGGCAGGCCCCGTTCCGGGTTGAGCAGCCCGCGCAGCACCTCCAGGTCGCGGGTGCGGGTCTTGCGGTAGACCACCCCCACCAGCAGGAACAGCAGAGCGGAGATCAGGCCGTGGCTCACCATCTGGAACACCGCCCCGAGCATGCTCACGGGGCTGGCGGCGGCGGCCGCCAGCAGGATGTAGCCCATGTGCCCCACCGAGCTGTAGGCCACCATCCGCTTCATGTCGCGCTGGGCGATCGCCGCCAGGGAGCCGTACAGCACCGACACCGCTGCCCAGACCGCCAGCGCCGGGGAGAGCAGGGCCCAGGCCTCGGGGAACAGCCCCAGGCAGAAGCGCAGCAGGCCGTAGGTGCCGAGCTTCAGCAGCACCCCCGCCAGCAGCACCGACACGGGCGTGGAGGCCTCGGTGTGGGCATCCGGCAGCCAGGTGTGGAACGGCACCAGGGGGATCTTGATGGCGAAGCCGATCAGCAGCGCCCCCAGCAGCACCAGCTGGGTGCCCATGCCCAGCTGGGAGGTGGTCACCGGCGTGATGCTGAAATCCACCTGGCCGGTGAACAGGGCCAGGCCCAGGAAGGCCCCCAGGATCAGCACCCCGGAGACGGCCGTGAAGATCAGGAACTTGGTGGCCGCGTAGCTCCGGTTGGCCCCGCCCCAGATCGAGATCAGCAGCCAGAGGGGAATCAGCTCCAGCTCGTAGAAGAGGAAGAACAGCAGCAGGTTCCTCGCCATGAACGCCCCGTTCACCGCACCGCTGATCACCAGCAGCAGGGCGAAATAGAGCCGGGGCCTCTGGCTCAGGTCGCGGGTGCAGATCCCCGACACCAGCGTCAGCGCCGCGTTGATCAGCACCAGGGGCATGGCCAGGCCGTCCACCCCCAGCCGGTAGTCGAGCCCCAGGCTCTCCACCCAGGCGAAGGACTCCTGCAGCTGCAGGCCCGCATCGGCGGGATCGAAGGCCAGCAGCACCCGCAGACTCCAGAGAAGCTGCAGGACCAGCAGGGCGAGGGCGGCGCGTCGGATGCGCTCGGTGGCCAGCTCTCCGGGCCAGCAGAGGAGGCCGAGGGCGCCGGCGAAGGGGATCAGCAGCAGGGCGCTCAACATCGTTCCGGATCAGCCCCCCAGCCAGGACAGGCTGCCCGCCAGCAGCACGATCGCGATCACCACCGTGAACACGTAGGTCTGCAGCCGTCCGCTGACTCCCAGCTTGAGGCTCTGGGCCGACGCCATCGAGACATCGGCGATGCGGTTCACCAGCCCGTTCACCACCAGCCGGTCGAAGCCGTTGGTGATCCGGGCCATCCCTGCCACGAAGGCCACGATCGTGGCCCGGTAGATGCGGTCGGTGTAGAAGTCGAAGGCCAGCAGGTCCCGCAGGAGGCGCAGGGGCCGCACCAGGGAGCGGGACCGCAAGACGTCGAGGGGGATCAGGCTGCCGGCCAGCCATCCCGCCAGGCCGCTGGCCACCAGCACCAGGGCCGTGCCGGCCGAGAAGGCGCCGATGCCCGGCACACGGTCGATGCGGGCCATCACCAGGGGGGTGAGCAGCACCAGCACCGAGACGCTCACCATCGGCAGGGCCATCAGCCAGTTCACCTCCGGCGTCCGACGGGTCTTGGGCTGGGGGGCTCCCAGGAACACCTGCCGGTAGACCCGGGTGAGGTTCAGCGCCGTGAGGGCATTGGTGAGCAGCACCACCAGGGCGAAGAAGGGAGCCTCCGGGACCAGGCCCTCCACCATCAGGCCGAAGCTCCAGAAACAGCCCAGGGGCAGCAGTCCCGTCATGCCGGCGGCCCCGGCCAGGAAGGCCGTGGTGGTGGCCGGCATGCGGGAGGCCAGTCCCCCCAGTTCGGTGAGGTCCTGGCAGTTGGTGGTGGTGATGACGCTGCCCACGCTCATGAACAGCACGGCCTTGGCCAGGGCATGGCTGAAGAGGAGCAGCAGCGCGATCAGGGGCTGCTGCAGGGCGATGGCGATGAACACCAGGCCTAGGTAGGAGGTGGTGGAGTAGGAGCAGGCCCGCTTGAGATCCACCTGGGCGATGGACACCAGGGCGCCGCCCACGGCGCTGATGGTGCCCACCACCAGCAGCACGTCGATGGCCACCGGCGAGATCCGCAGCAGGGGCATCACCTTGAGCAGCACCACGGCACCGCAGGTCACCACCACGGAATTGCGGAGGATCGAGGCCGGATTGGGCCCTTCCATGGCTTCGTCAAGCCAGAGGTGCATCGGGAACTGGGCGCACTTTCCCATCGGCCCGGCGATCAGCCCCAGCCCGATCAGGGTGGCTCCCAGACCCCCCAGCGTCCCGCTGCCGGACCAGGCATAGAGATCGTTGAACTCGAGCGAGCCGGCCCAGGCCGAGAGGGCGACCACGCTCATCAGCAGCAGCACGTCCCCCACCCGCTTGGTGAGGAAGGCATCGCGGGCGGCGGTCACCACCAGGGGCTGGGCGTACCAGAAGCCCACCAGCAGGTAGGTGGAGAGGGTGAGCATCTCCAGCAGGAAATAGCTCATGAACAGGTTGCTGCTCAGCACCACCCCCGCCATGGCACCTTCGAAGAAGCCCACCAGGGCGAAGAAACGGGCCAGCGACCACTCCTTGTCCAGATAGCCCAGGGCGAAGACCTGCCCCACCAGGCTCATGAAGGTGACGAGCTCCAGCGCCGCCAGGTTGGTGAGGGACAGATCGAAGCCGATGCGCAGGTTCAGATCGGCCGCCGTGAACCAGCCGATGTCGAGGTGCTGGGGGCCGAGGCTCAGCACCGATCGGAGCACCAGGCTGCCGTGGATCACCGCCACCAGGGTGACCAGCAGGTTGAGGTAGGCGGCCGGCCGGGGGCCGTTGCGTTTCACCCAGCCTGCGGCCCAGGGCAGCGACAGCAGCATCCCGCTGAATCCGTAGAGGGGGATCAGCCAGCTGAGCTGGACGGACAGGGGCAGGGTGTCGGGCAAGAGGCAACGGGAGGTCAGAAGCTGGCCCGCTGCAGGGATCTGACCCGGACGTCGTCCAGGCTGCCGATCCAGGCCGCGAGCTCCTCCCCATGGTGCTGTTCTTCGTCACGCAATGCGCGGAAGAACGCTTCATTGTTGCCGTCGCCGATCAGCAGGCAGAACCGGGTCGCCTCGGCGTAGTGCCGGATCAGATCGTCCTCCAGGGCGGCATCGAGACGCAGCAGACCGAGCAGGTCGCCGGCGTGGGCGACCGGCCGCAGCTGGGAGGCGGCTGGGGCCACGCCCAGCTGGAGCATGCGCTGAACCAGGCGTTCGGCGTGCTGCATCTCCTCCACCGTTTCACGGCGGAAGCGTTCGGCCGCCCCCTGATCCCCCCAGAGCTCCACGAGCGCCGCCTGGGTCATGTACTGCTGCACGGCGGAGAGCTCCAGGCTCAGCGCGCGGCCCAGGTAACCGAGGACGCGCGGATGAACGGCGTCCATGGGGCTCAGCTCCGGCGGGCGACGCCCGAGGCGGCCAGGGCGGGCTCCACCTCGCTGTGGGGGCGGGCGATGATGTGGGCGGCCACCAGTCCGTCACCCACCCGCTCGCAGGCATCGGCCCCGGCGCGCACGGCGGCGTTCACGGCGCCGGTCTCGCCGCGCACCATCACGGTGACGTAACCCCCACCGACGAATTCGCGGGCGATCAGGGTCACTTCGGCGGCCTTGGTCATGGCGTCCGCCGCTTCGATGGCCGGCACCAGCCCACGGGTTTCGATCATGCCGAGGGCGATGCCGGAGGTGGTGGGGGCCATGGAGGGGGTACGGGGTGTGGG
>JMRP01000026.1 GCA_000708525.1 Cyanobium sp. CACIAM 14 | reverse complement strand
TTAACCAATGCTATGGATGGACCATGGCTGCCGAGACCTTGCATTGCTGCTTGCTTTGTGCCGCATCCGATCGACCAGGTTGCCGTGGTTCACGGACTGCCGAGCCTGTTCGGCCGTGGTTCTCAGAAACCATCCAATAAGCGTTGAACTAAGCCGCTTCGCGGCAGATTGCAAGTCATAGCATAACTGAACTATATCAGTAGTTTCAAGCCGACTGCCCATGGTTCTAGCGCCATGCCACTGGCGCGGAACCGGAAGCAGGTCTTGAGCAGCGATAAGAGAGCGCGACCGTCGGGAAGACACTGAGGCTGCACGTCCTCGGATGTGCCCTACCCCTTCATCTTCCCGCTGGGAAGCTGCTGAGATGAAACCTGACGAACAAGAGCGTTTTGATCGCCTGTTTGATGCCAATCTGCAGGCGATGCAGCTGCATGGCCTGCGCGACAAGACCATTGATAGCTACAGCCGGACATTACGGCGAGTGGCTGGCCATTTTGGCCGCTGCCCTGATGATCTTAGTCCTGATGAGTTAAAGAGCTACTTTGCCGCTCTGCTGGAGCAGCATTCATGGAGCACAATCAAAGTGGATCTCTGCAGCCTCCAGTTCTTCCATCGCTATGTGCTCGACCGCGAGATGGAGTGGATCAAGATCATCCGCCCACCCCGTGTACGTAGCCTCCCGGACATTCCGACCCGAGAGGAAGTGCATGCGTTGATCAATACGGTACGCAAGTTGCGTTATCGTATCTTCCTGTTGGTGGTCTACAGCCTGGGTCTGAGAAAGAGTGAAGGCCTGGGACTTGAGGTGGCGGACATTGACGGCAGCCAAAGACGTGTGCACCTCCGCGATGCCAAAGGCGGTAAGGATCGCTATGTCCCCATCCCCGATCTCACGCTCCAGTCGCTTCGCAGGTTCTGGACAACCCACCGTCACCCCCGTCTGCTCTTCCCCAGTCCGGCCGGAAGCCAGTTCATCGTCCGGATGGCCAGCGCACCGATGGATGCCAGCGGTGTCCAGGCCGCCCTCAAGGCCGCCCGCAAGGAGTGTGGCATCGAGAAACGGCTGACGGTTCACTCGCTCCGTCACTCCTATGCCACCCACCTGCTCGAGCAGGGCATGGACCTGCGCCTGATCCAGAGCCTGCTGGGTCACAGCAACAGCAACAAGCAACACCACAGCCCGCTACGCCCACATCACCCAGGTGGTGCGCGATCACACCAGCGATCGGATCGAGACGCTGCTGAGCGGCTTCCAGCTTCGTTGGGAGGAAGGCTGATGCATCTCCTCTCCAATCTGGTGGCGCGCTATCAGGGTGAGCTGGAGCGCCGCCATGGCCACCAGCTGCTGCCAAGCCACCGCCAGGCCCTGCAGGCGATGGGACGTTGCCGCCAGAGCGGCAGTGACGTCATGCGACTGCAATGCTCTGATTGTGAGCACACGATCCGGATCCCTCACTCCTGCGGACACCGCAGTTGCCCCCACTGCCAACATCATGAAAGTCAACAGTGGATCGAACGACAACGGGCCAAGCTGCTGCCGGTGGAGTACTTCCTGATCACCTTCACCGTGCCTGCAGAGCTCAGGCAGATGTTCTGGCAGCAGCAACGATTGGCCTATGATCTACTGCTGAAAACAGCTTGGGAAACGATCGATTCCTTTGCCCGCCGTGATCCGAAACTGAGGGGGCAGATTGGCGCCCATGCCGTTCTGCACACGCACAACCGGAGGCTTGAATACCATCCCCACGTGCATCTGATTGTGCCCGCAGGTGCGATCAACGGTCAGAAGCGGCAGTGGCGGGACAAAGTGGCAGGGTACCTGTTCCCAGCCGGCAACCTGGCGAGGGTGTTCCGCGCCAAATGGTACGAGGGCATGCGCCGTCTGGGCTTGCGGCTCAAGACTCCACTGCCAAGAGAGTGGATTGTGAATTGCAAATCGGTGGGCCGGGGCGAAAAGGCCTTGGTGTATCTCGGTCGCTACCTCTACCGCGGTGTGTTGCCGGAGAAGAACATCATTGGCGACTATGAGGGGAAGGTCAGCTTCTGCTATCAGGACAACAAGGGAGCGCGCCAGGTTCGCACACTGCCGGGCGGAGAGTTTCTCTGGCTTCTGCTGCGGCATGTCCTGCCGAGACGCTTCCGGCGTGTACGGGATTACGGCCTGCTGCATGGCAATGCCAAACGACTGGTCCAACGGGTGCAGTTACTGCTCAGGGTGGCATTGCCGATTCCAGAGCTTCCCCGCGAGAAAGCGCCTGTGCTCTGCCCCCTGTGCCAAGGACAGATGCGCATCATCGCACTGCGGGAACGAGGGATGACGCCGCTTCTGTGCTGAGGCTGATAAGAATACTGGGAAGAAATCTCTGAAAGTAGCCGGCAGAGACAGAGTAGATCCGTTCAGCTCAGGAAAACTGAACGGCCGGCTCGGCTGTGCCCGTAGAATCGGCTATGGCAAGGCAGGGGTCAATGAAGCGCCATACGGCAAGCATGACGACTCAGAAGAAAGCTAAAGATATCGTGAAAACTGACCGGACATTTCTGCAGTAAGCCATCAAGCTCCATCGTTGCCGGCTTGTTCAACTTCGGATAAGATCGTGGCTGCGCACGATCTATCCATAATCGTTAGGCAGCACAACTAGCAACATCACCAGAATAAACTGTGAAAGTCACTTGGTACTCGCTCAAGGTTCTTGGAACCAGCGCGGTTGTCAGATCGGCAAACATATGGGCACTACTTGTGCCCATCACCGCAAAAATTCTTGATGGCGTTGAGGACGTCGTAACATTGCATATTCTCGGACACGCGTTTCCCTTGCATCTTCGACTTCCGTTCAGTTGGAAGATCCTATTCTTTGCAGCACTGGCATTTCTCATTGCCAATGTGCTCTTCACCGCATTCTGTCCCCCACTGGTTAAGCAAACAAACACCTATCGAGACTATGCCGATCAGCGCAGGAGTGGGTCCGAGCTGGGTGCTGAACTAAATCAACTAGCTAAAGACAACCTGGTCTCTGAGGTGGAAATGTCTCCATGGACCAATTGGTTGAACTATCGACAAGTTCTCGTCACGAACCCAACTCAACCCGGCGGCGAGGCCTTCCCGTCAAACGGTGACGAGCGCGTGTTTGCCGAGATATATTCTCTCGTTGCTGAGCGAGTGGCGCTTAGGTCTTCTTTTGTGCGATATTCATGTGCTGTCTTCTATTCCCTTGGCCTCCTTGGCATTGCAGTTGTCCTAGGGCAAAATGTCCTCTTCGTAGTTCGACACCTATAGTCCCCTCCACCAGGCGATGGTTGTGATGCCTAACTTCAAGATTCAGCGGACGGATCTAGAGGTTGCCTAATCAATGCATAAAGTCACTTCCCGCCGCTGATCTTGAGCGTTAAGAGGCTGCGTGAGATGACTTACGCGTGGGGCCAGAGGTATCGCGCGCAAGTGGCAGCTGGGTTTTCCAGAGCTTCCTTAGCGGTAGTGATACCTGCAAGCCAGGATGACAAGAAGCTCACCATCCAACCGGTAAACCAGACGATGTTCCTCGTCGATGCGGCGCGACCAGCAGCCGGCCAGGTTTTCCCGCAAGGGCTCGGGTTTGCCGATGCCAGCGAAGGGATCACGCAGGCAGACCTGAATCAGCTGGTTGATGCGCCGCAGCTGCCGGCCGTCCTGGCTCTGCCAGTGGAGATAGTCCTCCCAGGCCGCAGTGGTCCAGGCCAGCCGCTCAATCGACGCCATCGGCCGGATCCGGATCGATCAGCCCATGGGAGAAGAGCTCCCCACGCCCGGCCTGCTCCAGCGACCGCTGCAGATGGGCCGCATTGGCAGGGGAACGCAGCAGGTGCACAGTCTCCATCAGGCTGTTGTACGTGTCGAGCGACATCACCACCGCCCCCTTGGCGTGCCGCCGGGTGATCAGGGTCACGTCCGCATCGGCCTCCACCCGATCCAGCACGGCCTTGAAGCTCTCCCGGGCCTCCGAAAAGCTGACCACCTGCATGGCGTTGTCCAATAATCTGTACACCAGCTTAGGTCGGCAGCCCGTGGGCTGCCAGTCGGTTCACCGCTGCACTGCAGGAGCCTGCTCACGGCCCAGGCCATGAGCAGGCTGGATGCACGCCGTAGGATGTTGCACAGAATGTTTTACGGGGTTCGCCATGGTGCTGGGTGTGCGGGTGGAGCCGGAGCTGGAACGCCAACTGGATCAGCTGGCACGGCAGCTGGGCAAGACGCGTAGCGCCTGCATCCGCGAAGCCATCAGCCTCTATCTGAGCCACCACGGCGACGCTGCCGAGGCACGCCGGCAATCGGAACACCTCGCCCAGGAGGAGCCGCCGCACTGGAGTGAGCAGCTGCCCGACTGGAACGACTGGACCGCATGACACCAGCCGTTCTCTGCCGCGGATCGGTGGTGACTGTGGCCAGCCCAGGGGTCTACTCCGGAAAGCCACGGCCCGCGGTGGTGGTTCAGGCGGATCGCTGGCTCCAGGCCCATCCCAGCGTCACCCTCTGCCCGCTCACCAGCACCCTCCGGCAGGCTCCCCTGGTGCGAATCGCCGTGGAGCCTTCGCGGCGCAATGGCCTGCGCAAGCCTTCTCAGCTGATGGTCGACAAACTGTTCACCGTGCCGCTCCAGGCGGTGGGTGAGGTGGTGGGGCAGCTGGAGCCCCAGGTGCTGGTGGATCTGGATCTGGCCCTGCGGGGTTGGCTGGAGCTGGCCTGAGAGCGGTGCGCCGAGTTGCTCCACTGACCAAGGTGGTGAGACACCACATCCAGGCGCGTTCGAGAATCAAAGGTTTCGGTTTCCTTCGGTCATCAAACAGAAAGAAATGGTCGAGTCGCTTGATTGTCTATCATCCGAAACCCAACGGTTCGCCCTCATCTAAGACCGCAAACTCGCCGCCATTGAGGAGCTTAAGAAGTCCGTGCTGCACCAGGCGTTCAACGGCGAACTGTCAACGCAACGGGCTAGAGTGCTCCGGGTCGGCCCACATATACTGAATCCGTCAGCCCATCGATCCCATGTCCACCTCTGCGGTCACCCCCTGCGCCAGCCGCGCTGAGGTGCTTGCGAGGCTGCGTCAGTACTTCCCGGATCTTGCCAGCCAGTTCAGGGTCAGCAACCTGGCCCTGTTTGGATCCTTTGCTCGCGATGAGCCAACGCCCACTAGTGACGTGGATCTTCTTGTGAGTTTCGCAGAGCCGATCGGCTTTGGCTTCATCCACCTGGCCGATCGTCTGGAAGCCCTGCTTGGCCGCAGGGTCGACCTGGTGGCCTCCGATGGGATCAAGGAGAATCGTCGCACATCCATCATGAGCAGCCTCATTCATGTCGCGCCGTGACTGGATCCTCTTTGTCGCCGACATGCAGCAGGCGTGTGACAAGATCAGTGGCTATATCAGTGGCATGGGTTTTGAAGACTTCTGCGCTGACACGCGCACTGTCGATGCCGTGGTGCGCAATCTGGAAATCATCGGTGAAGCCTCCAGCCGCATCCCGGAAGACAAGAAGCTCCTGAAGCCTGAGATCGATTGGGTAGCCATCCGAGGTCTCCGCAACCGCATCGTTCAAGAGGTTTTCGGGCTCAGCCTCTCCGTGATCTGGTCCATCCTGCAGACCGATCTGCCGGTTCTCGCCCGGCAACTCAGCGCCTGGGCGAAAGAACCCTGAAGCGCACCTCGGAGGCCTTGGCCGCTCACCTTTCTTCCGCACCATGCCCCATCACCACCATCGATTGGCTGGACGCCGCCCTCTGCGCCCCCACGGCCCACCCGTCGCCAGCCGGTGCGCAGCCTGAACCCTCCCTACCCAGACGCCATGACGGGCTCCGATCTCCGCTGGCTTCAACGCTTCGACAACTTCCAGCGGGCGCTCAGCGAACTAGAGCAGCAGGGCCTGATTCAGGATTTCGAGTTCACCGACGAGCTCGCCTGGAATCTGCTGAAGGACTACCTCACCCACCAGGGCATCGCCAGCATCGTGGGCTCCCGTGATGCCACCAGGCTGGCCTTTCAGAATGAGCTGATCGCCGATGGCGAAACCTGGATGGCGATGATCCGCTCCCGCAACCAGTCGTCCCACACCGACAACCTCGACCAGGCCCAGGCGATCGCCCACGACGTGATCGCTCGCTTCCATCCGGCCTTCTGCGCCCTGCGCGAACAGTTCGCCGCCCTGGCGGACTCCTCGCCATGACCAGTACCATCCCGACGCAGGCGCCCCAGCGCTTCGGGCTGCCGGAAGCGGCGATCGGCGCCATCCAGCTGGTGATGGCCGCCCATCCCGAGGTGGAGCGGGCGATTCTCTATGGCTCCCGCGCCATCGGCCGCCAACGCCCCGCCTCCGACATCGACCTCACCCTGATCGGAGCGGCGATCACGCCCGGCACCATGGCCCGGATCGAAGCCGAGCTGGATGATCTGCTGCTGCCCTGGATGATCGATCTCTCGCGCCTCGCCGATCTCAGCCACCCGCCCCTGCGGGAGCACATCGAGCGGGTGGGAGTGGTGCTCTACGGCCGCGAGCCGTCACCGGCAGGCACTCCCTGAGGGTGTGCGGCCGCCGTTTCGGGCATCGGCCGTCCGCCTTTTCCGGCATTCCGTGCCCGACGTTTCCAGCATTAGAGTCCCGACATCTGCTGCATTGGCACCCCCGGCATGGCCTCCGGCTACCGCCCCCGCATCGCCGACGCCGAGCTGCGCGCCTGCCTGGCTTCCGCCGGCGCGGTGGTGATCGAGGGCCCCAAAGCCTGCGGCAAGACCCGCATGGCCCAGCAGCTGGCCGCTTCCGCGGTGCTGCTGGATATCGACACCGCCGCCCGGCAGGCGCTGGCGGTGGATCCCGCCCTGGTGCTGGCGGGGCCACGGCCGCGCCTGCTGGATGAATGGCAGGTGGAGCCGGCGCTCTGGAACCAGGTGCGGCGGGCCGTGGATGCCGCCGAGGCACCAGGCCAGTTCCTGCTCACCGGTTCGGCGGTGCCGGCCGATGACGCGGAACGGCACACCGGGGCGGGCCGCTTTTCGTTTCTGCGGCTGCGGCCCATGACCTTGCGGGAGAGTGGAGCCGGCCAGGGAGGCGTCTCGCTGGCGGCGCTGCTGGCGGGGGAGCCGCCCAGCTGCGCCGACCCAGGGCTGGCGGTGGCGGATCTGGCCGAGCTGGTGTGCCGCGGCGGCTGGCCGGCCCAGCTGGAGCGCCCCGTGGGCGCCGCCTGCCGGGCCGCCCGCGACTACCTGGAGCAGGTGCGCCAGGTGGATGTGCAGCGGCTGGATGGGCGGCGGCGGGATCCCCAGCGGCTGGGGGCCCTGCTGCGCTCCCTCGGTCGCAACGTCGCCACCGAGGCGAGCCTGGCCACCCTGGCGGCCGATGCCGGCGGCGCCGATGGCCCGCTCGACCCGCGCACCGTGGCCGACCATCTGCAGGCCCTGGAGCGGTTGATGGTTCTGGAAGCCCAGCCCGCCTGGAAGCCCCATCTGCGTTCCAAGGCGGCCCTGCGGCAAGCACCCCGGCGCCACTTCTGCGACCCCTCCCTGGCGGTGGCGGCCCTCGGCGGCAGCCCCGATCGGCTCCTGCAGGATCTGGGGTGGCTGGGGCTGCTGTTCGAGTCGATGGTGATCCGCGACCTGCGGGTCCTGGCCCAGGCGCTCGATGGCGAGGTCTTCCACTACCGCGACAACTACGGCGTGGAGGTGGACGCGATCGTGCAGCTGCGCGATGGCCGTTGGGGCGCGATCGAGGTCAAGCTGGGCCCGGGCCAGGTGGAGGCTGCCGCCGCCGGCCTGCTGCGCTTTCGCCAACAGATCGATACCCGGCGAACTGGAGAACCCGCCTTCCTGGCGGTGGTCTGCGGCAGCGGCTACGGCTACCGGCGCCCGGATGGTGTTGCCGTGCTGCCGGTGGGGGCGCTTGGACCGTGACACGTGCCTACAATGTGATTACGTTTTTGCGGCATGAGCGGTGAGGGCAAGGCTGATCAGGATCGGCAATTCCCGCGGCCTTCGTCTGGCCAGGCCCCTGCTCGAGCAGGCCGGCTTGAGCGACGAGGTGGACATCACCGTGGCGCCCGGTGTTCTCACCATCAGGCCTGTGTCGGCTCCGAGGGCTGGGTGGGCAGAGGCCGCCGCGACTGCCGTGGCCGATGGACTGCTCGATGAACCCAGCGCCACCCGGTTCGATGACGAGGAGTGGACGTGGTGAGCGAGGTCAGCGTCTGTCGTGGGGACGTGTTCCTTGTGGCGTTGAACCCAACCCGTGGACAGGAGATTCGCAAGACCCGTCCCTGCGTGATCGTGTCGCCCGATGAGCTCAATGCCCACCTGTCCACGTTCATCGTGGCGCCACTCACCACCGGAGGACACCCCTATCCGTTCCGTGTCGCCTGCTCCTTCCAGGGGAAGGCCGGCTTCATCGTTCTTGATCAGCTGCGCACCGTCGACCGTGAGCGCCTGGTGAAACGGCTGGGGCGCCTGGAGGAGAAAGCCCTGGATCAGGCGCTGGCTGTGCTGCAGGCAATGTTTGCGCCCTGAGTCCTGCCGTGACGTCTGCTGTCTGACCTGGTCCAGTCTGGTCTGGTTGATCCCTGTCCGGCCATGGCCTCCCGTCCCAGCTCTGATCAGAGCAACGCTCCAAGCCGTGGGGTCAACATGCTCGAAGCCAAGTCCCACCTCCCCCGGCTGGGCATCGCCCGGGGACAGTTCGTGGCGCCCGACTCCATCGATGCCGCCAATCCCCGGATCTCCGACCTGTTCGAGCAGGGTTGATGCGCCTGCTGCTCGATTCAAGGGGGTCACGTCACTCCCCCCGCTGCTGGATCAGGCTGGCCACCAGCCCCGTCCAGCCCGTCTGGTGGCTGGCGCCCAGGCCCACGCCGCTGTCGCCGTGGAAGTACTCATGGAACAGGAGCAGATCCCGCCAGTGGGGGTCGTGCTGGAACACCGAGCCCTGGGGATAGATGGGCCGTTCGCCGTTCTCCCCGGGCAGGAACAGGCCGATCAGCCGGCGCCGCAGCTCCTCGGCCACCTCCCGCAGCGTGAGGAACCGGCCTGAGCCCGTGGGGCATTCCACCGTGAACTCAGGCCCGAAGTAGGCATCGAAGGTGGTGAGCGCCTCGATCAGCAGCACGTTCACCGGGAACCACACCGGCCCGCGCCAGTTGGAGTTGCCGCCGAACAGGCCGGAGCTGGATTCTCCGGGTTCGTAGTCCACCCGGTAGTGCTGGCCTCCCGCATCGAAGCGGTAGGGATGGTCGCGGTGGTGGGCCGAGAGGGCGCGGATGCCATGGGGCCCGAGGAACTCGTTGCCATCCAAGAGCCGCCGCAGGATCGCCGTGAGCCGCTCCCTGGTCACGATCGCCAGCAGGCGGTATTGCTGGTTGCCCGGCGTGCGCATGCAGGCCACGTTGCGGCGCAGATCGGGCCGGTTGTCGATGAACCACTCCAGCCGCTCGCGGAAGCCCGGCACCTTCGCCAGCCGCTCCGGCTCCAGCGGCAGCACGGCGAACAGCGGGATCAGCCCCACCATCGAGCGCACCTTCAGCTTCACCCGCTGCCCGTCCGGCAGATGCAGCACGTCGTAATAGAAGCCGTCCTCCTCGTCCCAGAGGCTGGTGTTCCGGCCGATGTGATGCATGGCATCGGCGATGTAGATGAAGTGCTCGAAGAACTTGGTGGCCATGTCTTCGTACACCGGATTCTCCAGCGCCAGCTCCAGCGCGATGGTGAGCATGTTCAGGCAGTACATCGCCATCCAGCTGGTGCCATCCGACTGTTCGATGAACCCCCCCGTGGGCAGGGGAGCACTGCGATCGAACACACCGATGTTGTCGAGCCCGAGGAATCCGCCCTCGAACACGTTCCGGCCCTGCCGGTCCTTGCGGTTCACCCACCAGGTGAAGTTCATCAGCAGCTTCTGGAACACCCGCTCCAGAAACGTCCGGTCGGCCACGCCGCTGCGCCGGCGATCGATGCCGTACACCTGCCAGGTCGCCCAGGCATGCACCGGAGGATTCACATCCCCGAAGGCCCACTCGTAGGCGGGGATCTGGCCGTTGGGGTGCATGTACCACTCCCGGGTCATCAGATCCAGCTGGCTCTTGGCGAAGTCGGCATCCAGCCAGGCCAGGGGGATGGCATGGAAGGCCAGGTCCCAGGCGGCGAACCAGGGGTATTCCCACGCATCCGGCATCGAGAGCACATCGGCGCTGTCCAGGTGCCCCCAGGCCGCATTGCGTCCCTCCCGCCGCCCCGCCGGCGGCGGCGGCTGGCCGGGATCGCCCCGCAGCCAGGTGGAGACGTCGTAGCGGAAGAACTGCTTGCTCCACAGCATCCCCGCGAAGGCCTGGCGCTGCACCGCCCGCTCCGCTTCGCTCACCCCGCCGGGGCAGAGCTCCCCGTAGAAGGCATCGGCCTCCTGCCGGCGCAGGGCATGGATGCCCTCGAACGCCTCACCGAAAGGCTCGGCCAGATCCTCCCGGTCGCTCAGCCGCAGGCGCAGTTCGCGGCTGCCCCCGGCGGGCACCCGCAGCCGGTGCACCACCCCGGCCTTGGTGCCCTGGCGCGCCGGATTCACCGCTTCCCGCTCGCCCTCGATCAAGTAGCGGTGAAAGGCATCTTTCGCATAGGGGGAGCGGTTCGGCGTGCCGTAGAGCCGCTCGAAATTGGTTTCGTTCTCCGTGAACAGGAGCTCGCAGGCGCCATCAGCGGCTCCATCAGCGGCGCCATCACACTGGAGCCAGCGCCGGCCCAGCAGGGGGTGGACCGACTCGATGCGATCGCTGCCCACCGCCCGCAGCAGCGGCCGCGGCGCCCCTTCGCTCCACGACCAGGTGTTGCGGAACCAGAGCGTCGGCACCACGGTGAGATCCGCCGCCTCCGGCCCCCGGTTGCTGATCCGGATGCGGATGGCGATGTCCTGGGGGGTGAGCTTGGCGACCTCCAGCAGCACATCGAAATAGCGGTCGCCGTCGAACACGCCGGTGTCGAGCAGTTCGAACTCGGGCAGCTCGCGGCCGCGTCGCCGGTTTTCGGCCACCAGCCAGTCGTAGGGATAGGCGGCCTGGGGGTATTTGTAGAGCCCTTTGAAATAGGAGTGGGTGGGTGTGCTGTCGAGATAGAAGTACTCCTCCTTCACGTCTTCGCCGTGGTTGCCCTCGGGGCCGGTGAGGCCGAACAGACGCTCCTTGAGGATCGGATCCTTGCCGTTCCACAGCGCCAGCGCGAAGCAGAGCAGCTGCTGGTCGTCGCAGAACCCCAGCAGCCCGTCCTCGCCCCAGCGGTAGGCCCGCGAGCGGGCGTGATCGTGGGGAAAGGCGTCCCAGGCGCCGCCATCGGCGCTGTAGTCCTCCCGCACCGTGCCCCACTGGCGCTCCGACAGATAGGGGCCCCATTGTTTCCACCCCGGTTCCCTCAGTCGGCGTTGCTCGGCGTTCATGGCGCGCAGGGGGCAGGGAGCGGCACGGGGGCCGCGGGGCCATCGGGCGCGAGCAGCCGCTCCAGCCGCAGCGCCTCCCCCACCGACCAGGCCTGGAAGGGGCAGCCCCGCGGGGTGAACGGCGCCTCGGCGTCGGTGATCTCCGAGACGTGGCCCAGCCCGGCGTCGGCCAGGTGCTCCAGCAGCGGGGCCAGGAAGCGGCGGCGGGCCTCGCGCCGGGCCTCCTCGCTGCCCCCGCGCACCCGCAGCCAGGCCTCCACGAACGGCCCCATCAGCCACGGCCACACCGTGCCCTGGTGGTAGGCCCCGTCGCGCTCCAGCACCCCGCCCTCGTAGTGCGCCCGGTAGCCGGGTTCCCCCGGCGCCAGGGAGCGCAGCCCCAGCGGCGTGAGCAGCTCCCGCTCCACCGTCTCCACCACCGCCGCCGCCCGCTCCCCATCGAGCACCGGGAAGGGCAGCCCCCCCACCGCCAGGATCTGGTTCGCCCGCAGGGTCGGGTCGGCCGTGCCCGGCACATGGTCCGCGTCCACCACATCGAAGAGGCAGCGCCGCTCCGGGTTCCAGAACCGCGCCTGGAAGGCTTCGCGGGCCTGCCGTGCTTCTGCGGCGCGGGCCCGCTCGCCCAGGGCGGCGCCGATCTCCAGCGCGTTCACCCACAGCGCCTGGATCTCCACCGGCTTGCCGATCCGCGGGGTCACCACCCACTCGCCCACCTTGGCGTCCATCCAGGTGAGCTGCAGCCCCGCCTGCCCCGCCGCCAGCAGACCGTCGGCGTCGCGGCGGATGCCGAAGCGCGTGCCGCGCCCGTAGCCCGCGAGGATGGCCGCCACGGCGGCCGCCAGCCGCTCCCGCTCCCCCGCCGCCAGGGGCCGCTCCCCCCGCTGCGCCGCGGCCAGCAGTTCATGCACCGCCACGCAGAACCACAGCGCCGCATCCACGCTGTTGAACTCGGGGTGGTCGCCCTGCTCGGCGAACCGGTTCGGCAGCATCCCCTCCGAGACCTGGGACGCCCAGGCGAGCAGGATGCCCTTGGCTTCCTCGAGGCGGCCGCTGGCGATGCAGAGGCCGCGCAGGGCGATGAAGGTGTCGCGGCCCCAGTCGGTGAACCAGGGGTAGCCGGCGATCACGGTGCGTCCCTCGCCGCGCCGCACCAGGTAGGCGTCGGCGGCCCGGGTGAGCGGCGAGGGGAAGGCGCTGCGGCGCGCCGCCTCCGAGCTCCGCAGCTGCTCCGCCAGGGCGGCCGGATCTCCCGGCAGTGCTGTGGGGGTGGCCTGGGGCGCGGCCTTCTCGTCACCGGCCGCCGCCAGCACCAGCACCGCTTCGCCGCCATCGAGCGCGAAGCAGAAGATCCCAGGCGAAGCCAGATCCTCGAGGGCATCGAGCCCGCGGGCCTGCTCCTGGGCGTAGAGGAACTGGCGGTACCACTCGGGCGCGGGCTCGTAGGAACCGTTGGCCCGTGCCGCCACCCCGGGCACCCCCGCATAGGGCCGCCAGACGATGGCCTCCCCCTCCAGCGCCGCCTCGAAGCGGAAGTCGCCGTTCTCGTGGTGCAGGGCGTGCAGGTCGCGGCCCGAGAGCAGGGGGCGGACCCGGAGCCGCAGCCCGCCGTGCATCCCTGCGGGGCTTGAGATCAGCCGCCAGGTCAGCAGCACCAGCGGCCGCCCGGCGGGCACCAGCAGCTCGTGGCACACCTCGCGGCCGTCGGCGAGGCGCCAGCGCCAGCTCGGCCACGGCTCATGGGTGAACCCCACCAGCCGCCCGATGCCGTCGGGGTGCACCACCCCGGGCGCGTAGCGGTGCGAGCTCAGCGCCTCACGGCCGCCCGCGTGCTCCACCCAGGCCTCCACCGCCCCCACCAGCGCAACGCGGCCGGTGGGCGGCGTGGTCGCCACGATGAGCAGGTTGTGGTAGCGGCGCGTGCGCAGGCCGCAGGCCGTGCCCGAGGCGAAGCCGCCCGCGCCGTCCGTTTCCAGCCATTCCCGACGCTCGTCGCCCATCGGCGCGCCCTCGCAGGGGCCAGCTCGAAACTAGATCCGCCGGGGGTGCCCATCCAGCGAGGCGGGCTCCCGAGCGCTGCCAGGATGGGCGGGATATAAAGATTCCCCTGGATTTGTAACGCCTTCGGGTCGTTCGGTAGTGCAACTTATGGCTCTCCGGTGTCATGCCGGCCTGGCCAGCGGGAGAAGCCCTACGCGCGGTGATTCCGCTCCGGCAGGCCTACATTGAAACCAGCTTGGTCCGCTGCTCACCAGGGAGGATCCCATGCGTCAGGCAAACATCGTTCTCGCTGGGGCGTTGTGCCTCGGCATCGTGGTTTCACCAGCAGTCATTCCTTCGAAAGCAGATGCTGGCTCGCCGCCCAGCCAGCAGCACCTGATCACCAGTGCGATGTCAGCCGCCCCCGCCAGCGTCGCCAGGAACGCCACCATCCTGGTGATGGACTCAGGAGGCAGGATGCGCATCCTCCGCAAAGGCACCAACGGCTTCTCCTGCATGCCCGACAATCCGGCAACCCCTGGACCGGATCCCATGTGCATGGACAGCAATGCCATGGAATGGGTGATGGCCTGGGTGGGGCACAAGGCGCCACCCCCCGGCAGGGTCGGCTTCATGTACATGCTGGCGGGAGGCACCGATGCCAGCAACACCGACCCCTATGCCCAGAAGCCTCTGCCCAGCAACCACTGGGTCAAGACCGGGCCGCACGTCATGGTGGTGGGTGCCGACGCGAGCTTCTACGACCTCTATCCGAAGAGCGCGAAGCCGGACACCTCGGTGCCCTATGTGATGTGGGCGGGCACCCCCTACCAGCACCTGATGATTCCGATCCGGTAGGAGATTGCTACGGCGGATGGGCCCGTGAGCTCTGGCTTGGTGAGTCGTCCCAACAGTGGTACCGGCCCCACACCTCGGGGGCCTCTGAAGAACCTGCCGAGAAAGAACACTTAGGGCCGTCTGCCAGGAATCCGGCTCGATCGATGTGCCTGGCAGGAATACCGCAATCGCCTCAGGCCTTGATCACGAGACGGACGACATGGGCCGGACGCTGCCTCGGCGAGAACACCACGAGGTCAAGATGGTCGCGGCAGGCGCGGAGGATGAGATCCGTCAAGCCCACATCCCGCGTCACGTACGCGTGCCGTTCGCAGCATCCCGAAGTCACGAATCCCTCGATGCGGCCATGGCAGTCGAACAGGATCTCCTCAACGCGTCCGATGTGTTCGACGAGCTCACCGCATGCGTCCTGGGTGCGTACCGGAACGCCCTGGGGCGACGGCGCGATCGTGGTGGGATCACCGCCGAGCCCGGAGACGCGGCCGGCAAGATCATCGACGTAACGCTTCAGGACGGGGTGCCAGCGGTCTGTCGTCGGTAGCTGCTCCAGCCGCCAGCGCAGGATGGCCAGAGTGTTCTCCTCGGGAAAGAGCAGCGTGTCAGCCGTGGCGACCGGAATCTTCACAGCAAAGGTGCCGAGAACGCGTCGCCACGTGGCTCCACCCCGCGTGCTGCGCCGTCTGTTCCCCTGATCCTCGACGTTGCCGAACTCGAGGATCCGATTGGCTCTGTACCCCAGGCGGCGCACGACGATATCGAAGGCTTCACCGGCGTGCACGGTGGTCGGCAGGTCGACGGTCAGCAAGCCGGCGAAGTTCTCGCCTGCCTTGGCCGGAATGGGTAGGTATGTGACACCGCCGGTGACGTCGCAGCGGATGGTGTGTGGATCAGCGGCCGACAGGCCATGGCTCCTGTACATCGAAGCGGCCAGGCCGAGCACCTCGCTGGCATCGACCTGCGGCCAGAAGATCGACGCGACGCTGCCGGCCGGAACCCGCCCCCAATCGATCATCAGCTCGTCGACGCCCTCGAGGGCGCCCAGCCGGCTGGGACGCAGGTCGAAGGTCTGCGGGATGCGATGCGCGGACGCCGGCCCCGGGTTGTCGGAGTGTGTGATCTGCAGGTTGCGTTGCGCCAGCTTGTCGGAGCCCTCCGGGGTCGCACCAGTGAAGATCGGAGCGCCGTCGAAAGCGATCTGGGCAACCAGGCAGTGGTGGGTTCCGGCGAGCCAGCCCTGCACGGGGCGGCCGTCGATGACGTAGCTGTTGTCGTAGAGGTTGAGGAAGCATCCGAAGTACGCCCATACGGCATGTTGTCCATCCGGAATGACCACGTCGCGCGTGTTGGCGCCGTTGGTTCCGTAGTCCGTGTTGGCGCCCAGGTTGCCGGACGCGAAGAACGGCAACGTTGTGTGACCGGCGCCGACCTGAGGCGTCGCCGGCAAGCCGGCCGCGTCCGTCGTGCTCGGGTAGGTTGTCGCCGTCTGGTAGTCGGTATCCGCCGTCTGCGATGTCCACAGGCGGAAGAACACGCGCGTGTTGTTGGCGGCTCCGGCCGCGCCGGATGACCCGCGCAGGCGGACCCGCGCGATGGCGAACTGATAGTTGTTCAACACCCGTGGAGGAAAGTGGCTGAAGTCCACGGAGAACGGCGTCACCGACGAGTCACCGCTCAAGGCCCCTGCTTGTCCGGGAAGCAGGGTGGTGAACGGGTCAGTGCCCGCGGGATTCGAGTAGTTCGCGTTCAACCAGGTGAGCAGCTTCTGTACGAAGTCGTACGCCCCGGCTGGGCTGTCACTGACGAAGGCCGGACCGCCGGACACTGGGGTGCCGCTTCGGGCGGGGGTGGCGGTGAATACGCGCAGATCCTGGCTCAGATAGAACACGTTTCCCTGAGACGGGTCGATATTGGTGAAATAGGGATCGGCACCGGCAACCAGCTCGAACAACGTCGTGGTGTCCGTTGATGCGACCTTGTTGCCATCGGTTGCGAGGAACGCATCGAGCGCATGCGTCTGGCTGCCGGTGGCTGGGAAGTGCGAGAGGCAGGCAGCGGAGAACTTGATGTCGAATGCGACGCGGATGCGCTGTTGCTCGTCAGGCTGGGCCGCGTTCTCGTAGTCGACCGCGCCATTGGGCATGATCACGATGCCTGGGATGTTGGCGAACGGTCCGGTGGGGGTGGGCGTGCTGACGTGCAGTGAACCGAAGGTGGTCTTGCTGAAGCCTTCCACTACCAACCAGAACGCGTTCTCGACCTTGCCGCCGCTCGAGTTGATGATGTCCTGTACTTCGTCCTTGCCGAAGGTGTCCTTGTCCACCCAGAACGACACCGCCCCGAGTGGCAGTACGCACGTATTCGCCGATTTGCTCCAGTAGCTTTGCACCGAGCATGTGATGCCGTTCATGTCGACGGTGGCGAACTCGTTGTTGCAGGTGTCGCCGATTTCGTCGTTGGTGACCGTGCTGCCGTCGGACTTCTTTCCTTGTACCAGGATGCTGTCGTTGCTGGTGTCCACGTCTGGGTTGGTGCAGGCCTCCACCAGCTCATGCGAGAACACCTTCGTCACACAGTTGTGACCGGTGAGCGAGCCCGTGTTGTCGACCCAGGCGTAGTATGCGGTGACGCCGTTGTAGGTGAAGCTTTGATGCTGGCCGGCGTACTGGGTGAGGCTGTTGTTGACGCCCTTCGGGAGGATCACCGCGTAGAAGCGGTTGTGTCCGGTGGCCGGCTTCGGCATCGAGGCGTTATTGGTAAAGCGGCTCTTCAGCATTGACACGACGTCACTGTCGGTGTACCCGTTGGCCGGGTCGGTGCCATCGAAGATCTCGCTGTAGATCACGCTGCCCTGACTCACCCCCCGGTATTGAGCTAGCTCGTTCATGTACGGCCCAGTGACGATCCCGCGGATCGCCTGCTCGTACTCATCGCGAGAGGGGGAAGGTGCGGGGTTCGCGCTCCAGAAGCTGCCCCAGAAAACGAGGATGACCTCGACATCGGTGAGCACGTGCCCACCTTTGTCGTCGGTGCCGGTCACCGTGTAGTCGGGCGTGAACGTGAGGTCGGCGCCTTTTGCCTTGATCGCTGGGTCCACCTTGCGGACGATGCCGCGGTGGGTCGGTCTCGTCATCGTTGGGACGTTGTTATTGCTTTTCGCTTTCGCCGTTGGACTGCTGCTTTCTGCGTTGCTGCTGGGACTTTCGTCAGGCTTAGGCGACTCTTCGGGCTTACGCGACGTTGACATGAGCGCCCCCGTACCTGAAGTCATTTCCAAGCTAGCAACCGTTTGCCGGCCCATGAACGGGTTGAGGTGGCGGCTCTGGTCTGGAAGGCTCGGTGCGTCTGGCCGCATCCCGCGGCTGCCGCAGGCGCCTGCCGCTTTGATCGACGGAAGCGGAACAGATTGAGAAGGTTGTGCGTGGCCGCGATCAGCTGCCATTCGCCGTTCGACCTTCTCCTGGCGCCGCGACAGGAAGCGCCGCAAACCCCTGGCTTACTTCATCTGCCGGTTCACCGGTCCCACGAGCGCCTTGCGCTGGTTGCCGATCGCGCTTCCCTTCCTGCTGCGGTACCTGCGGGGTTTGGGGTCGGCGTCCTCGGGCATGGATCCGGGTTGCGGCGGAGGGTGACGGGCCATACGGCAGACGCCCTGCAGCGATGTCGTCATCCATTCCGAGGTCCAGCCTCCGGCGTTTGCGGCGATCCGCTTCAGCAACCGCTCCCCCGAAGCAAAGGGCTACGGCTCCAGACGACCGACGTCCGGCGGCTGGTTGCTAACGCCTACCGCCATGATCCCCTGGTGAGCATTACCCACCGCCTGCTGGCTGACGCAGCCCTGCAGAGAGGACCCGCCTGACTGCGTGAGATTGCTGCCGGGGTCAGTCGAGGCGAAGCCTTCCATGCAGCGGAGACTGCGCTGGATCTTCTTGGATGGAGTGCCGTCGGCTTTCCAGCTCAGCTCGGATGCCGGTGCACCCGCTTCCTGGGCGGCATGGCTCCGGCCTCCCCTGCTATCCCGCGCTCCTGCCGCGGTTGCCCTTTCCAAAGCGCCGATCCCCCTGGGCGGGGCAGGCCCCTTTCGCCTGCCCAGAACCATGGCGATCCCAAGGATCTGGATAGATCCCGGGGCGTCGTTGGAGAAGCTGGGCGCTGATCCACCCCCCACGACGGGCTCCTAGGCTTCTTCCAGCACCCCCACGCAGCGGCCGCAGATCGTGGGGTGGGCCGGGTGATTGCCGATGTCGCGCTCGTAGTGCCAGCAGCGTTCGCATTTCTCCCCCTCCGCCCTGGCGATCCTCACCCTCACCCCCGCCTCGCTGGCCTCGGCCAGCTCCTCCGGCAGGGGCGCGCCGCCGATCACCACCTCCGACACCAGCAGCCAGTCGGCCAGGTTGTCCACACCGGGATGGGGGCTGGCGGCCACCAGCGCCAGGGCCTGCTCCAGCGAGGACTCGCCCGTCGGCTCCAGCTGCACCCGGGCCTCCAGGGAGGCGCCCAGCTCGCCGCGGCCGCGGCAGCCCTCCAGCAGCCGGTTCACCTGGGAGCGCAGCTCCAGGATCCGCTGCATCGGCGCCAGCAGCTCCAGCGCGGCCCAGGTGGCCGGCACGGTGGGCCAGCCCCGCTCGAACACCGAGGCCTCGGCCACCGGATAGGGCAGGTTCTGCCAGATGTCCTCGGCCATGTGGCAGAGCACCGGCGCGATCAGCGCCGCCAGCCGCTCCACCACCAGGTGCAGCACGGTCTGGCAGCTCCGCCGCCGGACATCGCCGGCCCCGCTCACGTACAGCCGGTCCTTGGCGATGTCCAGATAGACGTTCGACAGATCCACCACGCAGAAGTTCTGCAGGGCCTGGAAGAAGCGGTAGAACTCGAAGCGCTCGAAATCGGCGCTCACCTCCTCGATCAATGTGGCCGTGCGCTGCAGCATCCAGCGATCCAGAAGTGGCAGATCGGCGATGGCCACGGCATGCTCGGCCGGCACGAAATCGTGCAGGTTGCCCAGCAGGTAGCGGGCCGTGTTGCGCACCTTGCGGTACACGTCGGCCAGCTGCTTCACGATCCCCGGCCCCAGGGGCACATCGGCCGAATAATCCACCGAGCTCACCCACAGCCGCAGCACGTCGGCGCCGTAGGCGGGCTCCTGTTTCTCATTGCGGCCGCCCTCCACCAGCACGGTGGGATCCACCACGTTGCCCAGCGACTTGCTCATCTTGCGGCCCTTCTCGTCGAGGGTGAAGCCGTGGGTGAGCACCCGCCGGTAGGGGGCGTGGCCGTTCACCGCCACCGAGGTGAGCAGGCTGCTCTGAAACCAGCCGCGGTGCTGGTCGGAGCCCTCCAGGTAAAGATCGGCCGGGAATCCCAGCCCCCGGCCCTCGAGCACCCCGGCCCAGGAGGAGCCGGAGTCGAACCACACGTCCATGGTGTCGGTGCCCTTGCGCCACTGGTCGGCCTGATCGGCCCAGGCCGGCGGCAGCAGCCCCGCCTCGTCCCGCTCCCACCAGACGTCGGCGCCGTGCTCGGCGATCAGGGCCTGGGCATGGGCCAGGGTCTCGGCGTTGAGCAGCACCTCGCCGGTGGTGCGGTGATAGAAGACGGGGATCGGCACCCCCCAGGCCCGCTGGCGGGAGATGCACCAGTCGCCGCGCTCGCGAACCATCGCCTCGATGCGGTTGCGGCCGCTGGCGGGCAGCCACTCCACCGCCGCGATGGCCTCCAGGGCCTGGGCGCGGAAGCCCTCCACCGAGGCGAACCACTGCTCGGTGGCCCGGAAGATGGTGGGCTTCTTGGTGCGCCAGTCGTAGGGATAACGGTGTTCGTAGGCCTGCTCGGCCAGCAGCAGGCCGGCGTCCCGCAGGGCCGTGATGATGGCCGGGTTGGCGTCCTTGAGCACGTTGAGCCCGGCGAAGGGGCCCGCCTCCTCGGTGAGGGTGCCGGCCTCGTCCACCGGGCAGAGCACCGGCAGGCCGTACTTCGTGCCGGTGTGGAAATCGTCGACCCCGTGGCCCGGCGCCGTGTGCACCAGGCCGGTGCCGGATTCGGTGGTGATGTAGTCGCCGCCGATCACCACCGGGCTGGTGCGGTCCAGCAGCGGGTGGCGGTACTGGATCCCCTCCAGCTGGGCGCCCGTGAGGGTGAGCAGGGGTTCGAGCGGGCAGGCCAGGCTGTCGCGCAACTGCTCCACCAGTTCGGCGGCCACCACCAGATAGCGGGGGGCGCCCCCCAGGCCGTTGCCGGCCCGGCAGACGGCGTACTCGAGCCGGCCGTTCACCGACACCGCCAGGTTGGCCGGCAGGGTCCAGGGGGTGGTGGTCCAGATGGCCACGAACAGCTGCTCCCGGTGGTTGGGATCGGTGGGCCCGTCGATGCCCACGGCCGCCAGCGCCGACGCCACGGCGGCGGGCAGCTCCACCACCGGGAAGGCCACGTAGACGCTCGGCGAGGTGTGGCCATCGGGGTATTCAAGTTCCGCCTCGGCCAGGGCGGTGCGGGAGCTGGGGCTCCAGTGCACCGGCTTGAGCCCCCGGTAGATGTGCCCGGCCAGCACCATCCGGCCGAAGACGCCGATCTGGGCCGCCTCGTACTCCTTGTTGAGGGTGAGGTATGGCTCCTCCCAGTCGGCCCAGATGCCCCAGCGGCGGAAGCCGCTGCGCTGGAGCTCCACCTGCTCGAGGGCGTAGGCGTGGGCGCGACGGCGCAGCTCGATCGGCGTGAGCCCGGCCCGCTCCTCGCCGCTCATCCCCTGCAGCACCTTCAGTTCGATCGGCAGCCCGTGGCAGTCCCAGCCCGGCACGAAGCGGGCGCGGCGCCCCTGGAGCAGGGCGTGCTTGTTGACGATGTCCTTGAGGATCTTGTTGAGGGCGTGGCCCACGTGCAGGGCGCCGTTGGCATAGGGCGGCCCGTCGTGGAGGGTGAAGGGCTCCCCGGGGTTCTCGCGGCTCAGGCGCCGGTACAAGTCCCGCTCCTTCCAGAAGGCCTGCAGTTCCGGCTCCCGCACCCGGGCGTTCGCCCGCATGGCGAACGGCGTCTGCAGCAGGTTGAGCGTGTCCTTGTAGGACGCCGGGCTTGCCGTCACGTCGCCGGGGAGCGGGAAGGGTGGATTATCCCGCTTCGCCAGATCGCTCCCCTCCGTCCTCTTCCCCCGGCTCCTCCTGAGGGCCCGGAGGCTCTTCCGCAGGGGGGGCGCTGACGGCGACCGGTTCCTCCGGCGCGCCGAGCGGCTCAGGGGTGTCCGGGAGGCTGCGCTCCAGCAGGGCGTCGATCTCCTCGAAGTCGCGCACCACCAGCGTCTCGCCACCCTCCTGGCCGGGCGTGGGCGCTTCCGTGGCCTCCGTCACTGCGCCGGTTTCCGGCATCCCGCTTGCGGCGGCGGCCGGGGTCGCCGCCGTCGCCGTGCCCGGCGAGCCGGTCTCGGGCCGCACCCAGCGTTTGGTCGTGGCCGGGCGGCCGGCCCGGCGTTCGGCCAGCCAGGACCCCAGGCCGCTGACCACGCCGCCGCCGAGCTGGAGCAACTTCGCCAGCGAGGTTCCCAGCTGGCTCAGGCTCGTGCGCCAGCGCTCCCATGACCAGAGCCGCCGCTGTTCCTCCTCGGTCAGCTGGCGCCAGCGGCCCTGGGCCACCTCCACGCCGAGACGGCCGATGAGCAGCCCACCGCAGAGCACCGCCAGCATGGGCGCGCCGGTGAGCCGGTCGGCACTGGTGACCAGCACCAGGCCCAGCAGCAGCACCACCGCCCCCCAGACCGAGTCCCTGGCCCGGCTGAGTTCCGACGCCAGGAGGGGCAGCAGCAGCACCAGCAGGCCGAGAAGCAGGGCCAGAAGGCCCCCGACGGTGGCAAGCATGGGGCAGTGCTCGGGTCAGGCCATTCTGGATTCCGGGACGGGCCCCTCCTGGGGTGAGACCCGCCGAAAAGTGATTAGATTCCGGGGGCGCCCACCTGGCGGAATTGGTAGACGCGCTGGGTTTAGGTTCCAGTGGCTCAGGTCGTGGGGGTTCAAGTCCCCCGGTGGGCATGACGCCATCGCCTCTGCCGATCCCCTTCCGGGCCAGGCGGGAACAGCGGCCACCGGCGCAGTCTCCCGCCCGTTGAGGCTCCCTACGCTTGCGCCGATCGGGAAGCCTCCATGCAGCGCCTCGCCTCCCTCCGCCTGTCGGCGCTGCTCCTCGGGGTCTGGTCGTTCTTGTCGGCGGCCCCCGCCAGGGCGCTGGATCACATCGATCTGCGCCTCCCCCTGCTCGACACCCCCTTCACGATCCGGCTCAGTGAGCTTCGTGATCAGCGCTCCCTGCTGAGCGGCGCCAGCGATCTGGCCCAGCTCGACCAGGCCACGAACGGGGAGGTCGGTCGCAAGCTGGTGAAGGCCTTCCAGACTCCCCTGCCGCTGCCGGTCGGGGCCGTCGCCGAGCAGTCGCTCGGTTCGCCGCTCCTCGATCAGGTGCTGCTGCTGCTCTCGGCCCTGGTGGCGGTGGAGGGCGTGCCGCAGCCGATCGACGGCCGGCAGCTGGCGGCCTCGCTGGCCGCAAGCCAGGCGAAAGGGCGGCTGACCCTGCTGGAGGTGCTGGAGGCCCTGCCGGGACGGAGCGCCACGGTGGATCTGCAGAAGGTGGTCATCGCGATCGATCGCGTCACCGCACAGCAGCGCCAGGGCGCTGCCCTGGTGGCCTCCCTGCCGCCGGCCGGCATCCGTCCGTCCCTGCGCGAGGCCGGTCCCCTGGCGGTGAAGCGCCAGCAATTCGCGATCCCGGTGCGGCACCGGCCCCATCCTCTGCAGGTGGTCACGATCCAGCCCGCGACGGGGGCCAATGGACGCCTGGTGGTGATCTCCCACGGCCTCTGGGACGACCCGGAGAGCTTCGAGGGCTGGGGGCGCCATCTGGCCAGTCACGGCTACACCGTCCTGCTTCCCCGCCATCCCGGCAGCGACAGTTCCCAGCAGCAGGCCATGCTCTCCGGCAGGACGCCGCCCCCCAGCCCGGAGGACCTGCGCCTGCGGCCCATGGACGTGATGGCGGTGATCGATGCGGCTGCCGCCGGCAGCCTGCAGCTGCCCGCGGGCCTGCGCACCGACAGCGTCGTGGCCATGGGTCAGTCCTACGGGGCCACCACGGTGCTGCAGCTGGCCGGGGCCCGTCCGAGCGCCACGCTGCTCCGGCGCTTCTGCTCCGATGTGATGAACCCGGCCCGCAACCTCAGCTGGGTGCTGCAGTGCAGTTTCCTCTCCTCGGCCAACCGGGCCGGTCTGGCGGACCCCCGCATCAAAGCGGTCGTCGCCGTCAGCCCGCCGATGTCCCTGCTGTTCGATCAGGGCGCCGCCCGGGCCATGAACGGCCGGGTGCTGCTGGTGAGCGGCAGCCGCGACTGGGTGGTGCCGTCCGGTCCGGAGGCCCTCCGGCCCATGGCGGAAGAGGCACGCAGCGTGGGCGGCGGCCATCGGCTGGTGCTGGCCAGGGACGGCGACCACTTCAACCTGCGCTCCACCTTCGCCGAAGGGGGCGGCGCCCTGCGGGGTCTCCTGCTGGCCTGGACGGACGCGGCCTTCGCCGCGGGCGCCGCGGCGGCCCCGGGGCCGAACGCCCCCTCCCTGCTGCCCCCCGATGGCTGGGGCGACACGGAGTTCCCGCTGGTGGACATCACCAGCAGTCTCGCAACGCTGCCGGTCGGTCCGAATCCCTAGAGCGCCGCCGGACCCCGTCGCGCCGGCGAGGCGTCTTCCGTAATCTGTGACCTCCCATGGGGATTCGGACCTGGCCCGGGTCATGACAGAAGCGCTGGCACCCTCGTCCACTCCACGGGTCCCGACGACGGCCGTCGCCCTCCGCAGCGTTCCCAGGGAGTTCCTCGACCCTCCCGCCCCCTGGAATCCCACCGTGGGGCTCTTCCTGGCGGGCTACGGCCTGGCGGCCCTGACGATCTGGGGCTGGTTCGTGGGCGGCTGGCCACTGGCCCCCCTGCTCGCCCTGGGGTTCCTGGCCCTGCACCTGGAGGGCACGGTCATCCACGATGCCTGCCACAACGCCGCCCATCCGAACCGCTTCTGGAACGCGGTGATGGGCCACGGCGCGGCCCTGCTGCTGGGGTTCAGCTTCCCGGTCTTCACCCGGGTGCACCTGCAGCACCACGCCCACGTCAACGACCCCAGGCACGACCCCGACCACATCGTCAGCACCTTCGGCCCCTTGTGGCTGATCGCGCCCCGTTTCTTCTATCACGAGGTCTTCTTCTTCAGGCACCGCCTCTGGCGCCACAACGAGCTGTTCGAGTGGGCCCTGGGCCGCACCATCTTCGTGCTGATCGTGGTGGCGGCCGCCCGCTACAACTTCCTCCCCTTCATCTTCAACTGCTGGTTCGCCCCGGCCCTGATGGTGGGCGTCACCCTGGGACTCTTCTTCGACTATCTCCCCCACCGCCCCTTTCAGTCCCGCAACCGCTGGCACAACGCCCGCGTCTATCCCAGCAGGCTGATGAACTGGCTGATCATGGGACAGAACTACCACCTGATCCACCATCTCTGGCCATCGATCCCCTGGTTCGAATACCGGCCCGCCTATCACGCCACGAAGCCGATTCTCGATGCCAAGGGCTCTCCTCAGCGGCTCGGCCTGTTCGAGAGCCGCACCGACGGTCTCAATTTCCTCTACGACATCTTCCTGGGGGTGCGCTCCCACAAGCGGCGGCGTAGCCGACTCCGTCCTCTCGCGGCCCTGATGCCCACCCGCCATTCCCGCCGGCGGGTGCTCGACCTGCTGCATCGCACGGCCGTCTCCCCGGTGCGCTGAGCGCCGGTCCCGCCTTCGCGTTGCCTCGGCCTGGTCGCCTCAGTCGCCCAGGATCCGGGGCACACGGAAGAAGTCGCCTTCCCGCTGGGGGGCCAGATCCAGCAGGTCCTCCCGCACCGGAGTGGGCTCCACCGTGTCGGGCCTGGTCACGTTCACCACTTCCACGGCCCGGGTGGTCGGGGGGACGCCTTCGGTGTCCACCTGCTGCAGATGGGCGACATAGTCGAGGATCCGCTCCAGCTGGCCGGTGTAGGTGGCGATCCGCTCCTCGGGCAGGGCCAGGCGGGCCAGCTGGGCCACCTTGCGCACGTCCTCGGCGGTGATCCGCTCCATCCTGATCTCGATCGTCGTCGGAGCACGAACCTAACCGGGGCCCCGGCTCAGTCGGCGCCGCCCTCCGATCCATCCGAGCCGAGGAACTCGGCCAGGTCATCGCTGAGCGCGGCGGCCGCCAGCTCCAGGAAGCGGGCGCCATGGTCGGCGCTGGCCAGGTAGGGGTCGGAGCCCATGCGGCCGTCGGGATGGCGACGGCGGAAGTCCTCGGGCCCGTGGATCGGTCCGGCGGGAGCGGCCTCCGGCAGGGGTCGCTGCTTGGCCGCCAGGCTCGGCTCCAGATGCAGGGTGAGGGCGATCTCGCTGGGGGTGGCATGGTGCCCTTCCCGGTCCCCGTACAGCTCCCTGGCCTCGCGCATCACGGCGGCGGCCGTGAACCAGTTGGCCAGTCGGCAGCGCAGGCGTTCGGCACCGGCCAGGCCCCGGGCCGCGGCGGTGCCATAGGCCTGGGCGAAGGCCGCGCGGGCCGTGGCGATGTTGCCGCCGTGGCCATTGATCACGTAGATCCGCTCGAAGCCGTGGCGGGCCAGCGACAGCACCAGGTCATGCAGCACGGCCAGCAGGGTGGTGGGCTGGAGGCTCATAGTGCCGGCGAACCCCAGGTGGTGCTCGGCCATGCCGAAGGCCTGCGCAGGGGTCACCAGCACACCGGTGCGGCGGCCCACCTCCAGGGCCACGGCTTCGGCGGTGAGGGCATCGGTGCCGATGGCGCCGGTGGGACCGTGCTGCTCGGTGGATCCCAGGGGAACGATCACCCCCCGGCAGCGGGCAAGGTAGGCCTCCACCTCGGGCCAGCTGCGCAGCTGCAGCCGGATGTCCTTGGCGCTGCCGGCGTGGCCCGGCAGCACCGTGGCGCCCGGCGGGACGGTGGCGGGGATCGGATGGCTCATGGCGATGGTGTCAGGGCGATGGGCTCAGGGGGATCCCCTGGGTGGAGAGGGGTCATCATGAACATGGCGCCCACCTCCGCGCTGCCTAGGATCGAACGTATCCGCGGCGTCACGATGCTGCATCGCAAGCTCGAACGGTTCCGCCTCGAGGAGCGGCCGGTCTGGGTGTACCTGCTGGACCAGCAGCGCTGGATCGAGAGGGCCTTGGTGACGGAGATCGAAGGTGACCTGATCACCCTCCGCTACGACGACGAGGACGGCGACGAACGCCACAGCTGGGAGGAGAGCGTCCGGCTCGCCTCGATCGGCGCCGTCAGCACCCGGCTGGCTTCCGTGAGCCGCAGCGCCGCTGCCGACGACCTGCCCACCACCGGGGACTGTCCCGAGGCGGAACGGCTCGGCCGCTCCTGAGCACGCCCCTGCTGCCGGCGGCCAGGCGCCGACCCGTCAGTGACCCGGAGGCGGACACCGAAGCCGGTGGGCTGCCTCAGTGGGCCGTGCCGTTGCCGTCGTAGTTGTCGGTGTCGTAGTAGCCCCCCTGGGTGCCGAAGAACAGGGAGGTCAGCACGAACAGGCCGCTGAGAATCAGCAGCACGGTGCCGAGATCGAGGCTGGCGGTGTCCATGGGAGATGCGGGGAAGGGAAGGGCCGGGGATGGAGCAGGGCCATCGCCTTTCCTACGTGAGGGCAGTCTGCCCCGGCCCCCCTCCGGGCGGAGGCCCGGAGGGGGGCCGGTCCGCTTCCCCGCACCATCCCCGCCGGGCCACCGTCCATGAACGACAGCGCCTTTCCCAGTCTCGATCGGGCATTCTTCGCCCGCCCCGCCGAGCAGGTGGCCCCCGAGCTGGTCGGCTGCCTGCTGGTGCGTCGCGCTCCGGGCGAGGCGCTCCGCTGGGGGGTGGTGGTCGAGACGGAGGCCTATGCCCAGTCGGAGCCCGCCTGCCACGGCCACCGCCGCCGCTCCCCCCAGAACGAGACCCTTTTCGGCGAGCCCGGCCGGTTCTACGTCTATCTCACCTATGGCGTTCACCACTGCGTGAACGTGGTCACCGACCGCCGCGACTGGGCCAACGGCGTGCTGCTGCGGGCGGTGGCCGTGCCGGGGGCGCCGGAACGTGCGGCCGCCGGGCCCGGCCTGCTGGCCCGCTGGTTCGGCATCGACCGCCGCCATGACGGCCGCCTCGCCGCACCGGCCTCGGGCCTCTGGCTGGCCCCTCGGCCGCCGGCGGTGGTGGCCCTGCTCGAGCGACAGCGGGCCGCTGGGGACGATCCCCTGCGGCAGACCGGGCGCATCGGCATCTCCCAGGCTCAGGAGCTGCCCTGGCGCTGGTATCTCCGCACCAGCCGCAGCGTCAGCCGCCGGGCCCCCGGTGACCGGACGCCCCGCCACGATGGGCTGGCCGCCTAGCTGACCTCTACGGTTGATCCGTCCGTCGGGAGCAGGAGGAGTTGAGCGGCTGGAGTCACCGCCATGTGCTCGACCTGGCGTCCTTCTCGGTGGAAGACTTCGGCACCGTGCTGGAGCTGGCCCAGCGGTTCCGCTCCCTGCCCGTGGCCGGAGCCCGCAAGCTTCCCGCCCTGCAGGGGCGGTTGATGACCAGCCTGTTCTTCGAGCCCAGCACCCGCACCCGCAGCAGTTTCGAGATCGCCGCCAAACGCCTCTCGGCGGAGGTGCAGAGCTTCTCCCCATCCTCCAGTTCCCTCAGCAAGGGGGAGAGCCTGCTGGACACGGCCCGCACCTATGTGGCGATGGGCGCCAACATCCTCGTGGTGCGCCACCGCTGCGCCGGGGTCCCCCGCAGCCTCGCCCGGGATCTCGACCGCTGCGGTGAACAGGTGTCGGTGCTCAACGCCGGCGACGGTCTGCACAGCCATCCCAGCCAGGGCCTGCTCGACCTCTTCACCCTGGCGCGGCACTTCACCCCCGAGGCCCCTTCCCCGGCCAGCCTGCGGGGCCGGCGCATCGTGATCGTCGGCGATGTGCTCCATTCCCGGGTGGCCCGCTCCAACCTCTGGGCCCTCACGGGCTGCGGCGCCGATGTGGTCCTCTGCGGGCCGCCCACGTTGCTGCCGGAGTGCTTCGCCGATTTCGTGGCGGCGCCGCCACCCGGCCAGAGCACGGATCCGGTGGCCCGACGGGGCCGGGTGCAGGTGACGCGTCGGCTGGAGGAGGCCCTGCCCGGGGCGGACGCGGTGATGACCCTGCGCCTCCAGAAGGAGCGCATGGAGCAGCACCTGCTCACCAGCCTGGACACCTACCACCGCCGCTACGGTCTCAGCCATGCGCGCCTGGCGCTCTGCGCCGATGGGGTGCCGGTGCTTCACCCCGGCCCGGTGAACCGGGGGGTGGAGATCGCCGGCGAGCTGCTCGACGATCCTGGCCGCTGCCTGGTGGAGGCCCAGGTCCGCAATGGCATCCCGATCCGGATGGCCCTGCTCTATCTGCTCGCCGCCTCCTGAGGAGGTGCTGCCTCAGGAGTACCTGCGGAAGCCCCCAGGGCACCCGCGGCAACACTTGGGGACCCCTCAGAGCAGCTTGAAGCCGTCCAGCAGGAGGCCGTAAAGCAGGCCCAGGCGAGCCATGTCGAGCACCTGCAGCCGCAACCGCATGGGCTGGGAGATCAGGGAGCGCCGCCATCGGCACGCCACCTCGAGCGCAATCACGCAGATCAGCGCCGCGAGCGGATCGAGCAGCGAGAGGGCGCCGGTGATGGCGCCGACGCTGCCGCCGAACACGGTGGCGCTCAGGAGCACGATCAGCAGCAGGGAGAGCCGGCGCCAGGGGTTCTGGGCCCAGGCTTCGAGCCGGTCACCGGCCTGGGTGATGCTGCGCTGGAAACGGGTCTGCTGAAATCGGGTCTGCGGCAGCCGCGGCTGCTGGGAAAGGGGTGGCACCGGCCCGAACCTGCCGTTGGATGAAGGGGTGCAGGGGGCTGACCACCGGTGGGTGGAAAGCCGCTGGCGGTGATCCCCATCACCCGGCCCAACCCTGCTGCCACCTGTCTACACCATCTCTGGCGTCATGGCAGCTATTTGCCCCCACAGATAGGGGATACCAATAAAAAAGCCCGAGGCCGAGGCCCGGGCGGGTGATGGGGACCTCACAAGCAAACCAATCTCTTCGCGCCGGAGCAAGGGGGGGCGGCCGCTGACCGGAGCGTCCCTGTGGGGGCTTGACGCCCGGGGCCTCCTCCGATGGCCCGGCTTAGACCTCGCCTTCCTTCTTGCGGGATCCCTTGCCCTCCAGAAGTTCCAGCAGAGCCTCCATCTGGGCCATCACGCCCCGCACTTCGCCCGCCTCGGGGAGCAGGCCGTCCTCCATCACGCCCTGATGCATCTCGCGCAACTCCTGCCGGATGTAGCGCAGATGACTGACAACCTGTTCGCGCTTGGACTGCGACATTGAGCGGGCCCCTGTTCAACCCCCTCTTTTACCCCATCGCCGTTTCACTTCCGGCCGAAACGCTCTTTCGCCTGCTCGTAGAAGGTCAGGTCCACGGTCTCCAGACCGGCCTCCCGGGCCAGGGATTCGATCCGCCGGCGGATGATCGGCCGCACCACGAAGGGGATCTCCCTGAGGCTGTCTTCCGCTTCGCTGCTCCAGTTCATCGGGGGTGCCGGCACCGAGCCGTCAGGGAGGCGCGGCCAGGTGGCTCAACATAGGGTGCGTTTCGCGCCGGCGTTCACGCTGCGGCCCACTCAGGGTAAAGAGCGTCAGGGGCCGGGCCCAAGACCCCAGGAATCGAGAGGGTCGGATGGAGAATAGGGGACTCGAACCCCTGACCTCTGCGGTGCGATCGCAGCGCTCTACCAGCTGAGCTAATTCCCCTGTCGACCGCCATTATCACCACCCCGTCACCCCTTTCAGGTTTCCGCCGTGGTTGATCCCAGCCCCGCCATCACCCCCGAGCGCCTCGCGGCTTTCGACGAGCAGGCCATGGCCGAACTGGCGAGGCGCCTCGAGGACGACGACTACCCCTCCCCCTTCGAGGGCCTGTCCGACTGGCACCTGCTGCGGGCCCTCGCCATCCACCGCCCCGAGCTGGCCCGTCCCTACGTCCATCTGGTGGATCAGGAACCCTTCGACGAGGCCTGAGGATGGGCCCCGATCCGGTCCCGGCCAGCGACGGGGGAGGTGGCGATCCCCTCGCCGGCCGGCGCGTGCTGGTGCTGATCAGCGGCAGCATCGCCGCCGTGAAGCTGCCTCTGGTGGTGAGCGCCCTGGTGCAGCGCGGGGCAAGGGTGCGCTGCGTGCTCAGTCCGAGTGCCGAGCGGCTGGTGAGTGCGGTGGCCCTCGCCAGCCTCAGCCGCGAACCCTGTCGCGTGGAGGCCGATCAATGGAGCCACCAGGCGCCGAGGCCCCTGCACATCGAGCTGGCCGAGTGGGCCGAGGTGGTGCTGCTGGCCCCCCTGAGCGCCACCACCCTGGCCCGCTGGGTCCATGGCCTGGCCGACACCCTGCTGGCCAGCACCCTGATCGCCTGCGAGGCGCCCGTCCTGGCCGCGCCGGCCATGAACAGCGCCATGTGGGCGGCCCCGGCCGTCCGCCGCAACTGGAAGGAGTTGCAGCGCTGGGAGCGGGTGCTGCCACTGGAGCCCGGCAGCGGTCTGCTGGCCTGCGATCGGGTCGGCGACGGGCGCATGGCGGCCCCCGGTGTGCTGCTGCTGGCCCTGGAGTCGCTGCTGCTGGCTGGCTGGGGCCGGGACTGGCAGGGGCGGCGCCTGCTGGTGAGCGCTGGTCCCACCCGGGAGCCCCTCGATCGGGCCCGCTGCCTCACCAACCCCAGCACCGGCCGCATGGGGGTCCTGCTGGCCCAGGCCGCCCGCCTGCGCGGGGCCGCGGTGGATCTGGTGCATGGGCCCCTGGCCCTTGACCCGGACTGGCTGGAAGGGCTCCAGAGGTGGCCCGTCATGACCGCCGCGGAGATGGAGGCCGCGCTGCAGCGCCTTCAGGGCGGGGCCGACGCCATCGCCATGGCCGCCGCCGTGGCAGACCACCGCCGCAGCGCTCCCGAGCCCGGCAAGCTCGCCAAGCACGACCTGGAGGCGTCCCTCAGCTCCGGCTGGGAGCCGGTGCCCGATCTGCTGGCGGAACTGGTGCGACGGCGGCCGCCCGGACAGGCGATCCTGGGCTTCGCCGCCCAGAGCGGCGCGGTGCTGGAGGCGGCCAGGGCCAAGTTCGCCCGCAAGGGCTGCGATCTGCTGTTCGCGAACCCGATCGATCGGGACGGGGCGGGTTTCGCCGCCGCCAGCAACGAAGGCTGGCTGCTCGGGCCGGGGGCGAGGGAACGCCGCCTCGCGTCCACCGGCAAGCTGGCCCTGGCCCATCGGCTCCTCTCGGCCCTCGCCGAGGCGGTGGCGTTCAGGTCTCCGGATCGGGAGCCAGCAGGTCGATGAAGGTGCGCAGCTGCAGACGGGGGATGTAGGGCCAGCCGCCGCTGGCCTCCATCTCCGAGAGCAGGGCGAAGAGACCGTTGCGATCGCTGGGCAGGCTGCTGCGGAAGGGACCGTCCTGGATGGCGCGGTGCAGCTTCTCGATGCGGCGGAGCAGCTCGAGGAGCTCCTCCGGACGGGCG
Source organism: Cyanobium sp. CACIAM 14 (assembly GCA_000708525.1). Classification (GTDB taxonomy): domain Bacteria; phylum Cyanobacteriota; class Cyanobacteriia; order PCC-6307; family Cyanobiaceae; genus Cyanobium. The sequence goes on along the minus strand of JMRP01000026.1, from coordinate 6,242 downwards.
GAGAGCTGCTCGGCGATCGCCAGCAGGGCGGCGAGATGGGTCTCGATCTGCTCGCCGAGCGGCGGGGCAGGCTCCCGGGAGGAGGCGGGGCAGGACGGGGGCCTCCCGGGGTTTTCGGAAGATTCCGCGGAGGGTGCGGATGGGCTGATCGGGTCGGTGCTGGGCAGGGTCATCGCCCTCTCATACAGGTTGTTGAGAGCCCGTGCAACCCATCAGGAATGGGCGTTTTGCACCGGTAGGATCCCGGCCAGCCCAGTTCCTGTTCCGTCTCTGCGGCTTCTCCTCATGCGTTTCCGTCCCCTGCTGGCCCTCGTGCTGGCTCTGTGCCTGACCCTGGTGTCCGCATGCAGCGGCGGGGCCAAGGCCGTCGATCGGGCCAATCTCACCTACGACGACATCCACAACACCGGTCTGGCCAACAACTGCCCGACCCTGCCCGATACGGCCCGCGGCAGCATTCCCCTCGAGGCCTCCGGGCGCTACCAGCTGCGTGAGATCTGCATGCATCCCTCGGAAGTGTTCGTGAAGGGGGAACCGGCCAACAAGCGCCAGGAAGCCCAGTTCGTGCCCGGCAAGATCCTCACCCGCTACACCTCCAGCCTCGATCAGGTCTATGGCGACCTCACCGTCTCCGGCGACAAGCTGATCTTCAAGGAACTGGGCGGCATCGACTTCCAGCCGATCACCGTGCTGCTCCCCGGCGGTGAGGAAGTTCCCTTCATGTTCTCCAGCAAGGAACTGAAGGCGGAAGCCAGTGGCACCTCCCTCTCCACCAGCACCGACCTCAAGGGCGAGTACCGCGCCCCCAGCTACCGCACCAGCAACTTCCTGGATCCCAAGGGCCGGGGCCTCACCACGGGCTACAGCAGCGCCGTGGGCCTGGTGCCCGCCGGAGACGACGAGGAGCTCCTCAAGGAGAACGTCAAGCGCTACGTCCAGGGCACAGGCACCATGGACCTCTCGATCACCAAGGTCGACCCGGCCACCGGTGAGTTCGCCGGCGTGTTCACCGCCATCCAGCCCTCCGACACTGACATGGGCGGCAAGCAGGCGGTCGATGTGAAGATCAGCGGCGAGCTCTACGGCCGTCTCGACAAGGCCTGAGGCCACGCTGCGCTGCCGCCGGCACGGTCCGGCGGCTCCGGGGGCCTGCGGGGCCCCTTTTTTATGGCCGTGCACCGGTCTGGGAGGATGGGGTGCCATTCATTCCCTCCTCGGCCCGTCGCCATGACGATCGCCCACAGCGCCCCCAGCGACGCCGGCCATCCTTCCTTCTCCTCCGGGCTGATCACGCCCCACGGCGGCTCTCTGGTGGATCTGATGGTGGCCGAGGAGCAGCGGGAGGAGGCCTGCCGGGAAGCCCGCGCCTCCGTGGATCGGGTGGTGGAATGCAGCCACCGCAACGCCTGCGACGTGGAGCTGCTGATCGTGGGTGGGTTCTCCCCCCTGCGCGGCTTCATGCACCGGGAGGACTACGAGGCCGTGGTGGCGGGCCACCGCACCACCAGCGGCCTCCTCTTCGGTTTGCCGATCGTCTTCGACACCGACGACGCCAGCATCGCGGTGGGGGACCGGCTCCTGCTCACCTACCAGGGGCAGGACCTTGCCGTGCTCACCGTGGAGAGCCGCTGGGAGCCCGACAAGGTGGTGGAGGCCAAGGGCTGCTACGGCACCACCTCGCTCGAGCACCCCGCGGTGCGCATGATCGCCACGGAGCGCGGCCGCTACTACCTCGGGGGACGCCTCCGGGGACTGGGGCTGCCGCGGCGGGTCTTCCCCTGCCGCACGCCCGCCGAGGTGCGCGCCACCCTGCCCCATGGGCAGGACGTGGTCGCGTTCCAGTGCCGCAACCCCATCCACCGCGCCCACTACGAACTCTTCACCCGAGCTCTCGACGCTCCCAACGTGAGCCGCCAGGCCGTGGTGCTGGTTCACCCCACCTGCGGCCCCACCCAGGAGGACGACATCGCCGGCGAGGTGCGCTTCCAGACCTACGAGCGCCTGGCCGAGGAGGTCGCCAACCCCCGCATCCGCTGGGCCTACCTGCCTTACTCGATGCACATGGCCGGCCCCAGAGAGGCGCTGCAGCACATGATCATCCGCAAGAACTACGGGTGCACCCACTTCATCATCGGCAGGGACATGGCGGGATGCAAATCGTCGCTCACCGGCGAGGACTTCTACGGCCCCTACGAGGCCCAGGACTTCGCCCGCGACCATGCCACGGAACTGGGCATGGAGACGGTCCCCTCCCTCAACCTCGTCTACACCGAGGAGGAGGGCTACGTCACGGCCGAGCATGCCCAGGCCCGGGGGCTGCACGTCCGCAAGCTGAGCGGCACCCAGTTCCGCCAGATGCTGCGGGGCGGGGAGGAGATCCCGGAATGGTTCGCCTTCCGTAGCGTGGTGGAGGTGCTGCGGGCCGCCGCCTGAGCACCCGCCCGTCAGCGGGCATCGTTAACATTCCGTTACTTTCATCCTCATACAGGGAGGCAGGCTCGTGAAGAAACGCTGGCGCAACGCCGGGCTCTACGTGCTCCTGGTGATCGTGATGATCGCCGTGGGCACTGCTTTCCTGGAGCGCCCCGACCCGGGCCGGGCGCCGCGCACGCTCCGCTACAGCGACTTCGTCGAGGCCGTGCAGGCCGACCAGGTCTCGCGGGTCCTCATCTCCCCCGACCGCGGCACGGCCCAGGTGGTGGAAAACGACGGCCAGCGGGCCGTGGTCAATCTCGCCCCCGACAAGGACCTGCTCAAGCTGCTCACCGACCACAACGTCGACATCGCCGTGCAGCCCAACCGGGAGCCGGCCGCCTGGCAGCAGGCCATCGGCAGCCTGATCTTCCCGCTGCTCCTTCTCGGCGGCCTGTTCTTCCTACTGCGCCGCGCCCAGGGCGGCGGCGGCAATCCGGCCATGAACTTCGGCAAGAGCAAGGCCCGGGTGCAGATGGAGCCCCAGACCCAGGTCACTTTCGGCGACGTGGCCGGCATCGAGGGCGCCAAGCTCGAGCTCACCGAGGTGGTCGACTTCCTCAAGAACCCCGACCGCTTCACCGCCGTCGGCGCCAAGATCCCCAAGGGCGTGCTGCTGGTGGGCCCTCCGGGCACCGGCAAGACCCTGCTTGCCAAGGCCGTGGCCGGCGAGGCGGGTGTGCCCTTCTTCTCGATCTCCGGCTCGGAGTTCGTGGAGATGTTCGTGGGCGTTGGTGCCAGCCGGGTGCGCGACCTGTTCGAGCAGGCCAAGAAGAATGCCCCCTGCATCGTCTTCATCGACGAGATCGACGCCGTCGGCCGCCAGCGGGGAGCCGGCCTCGGCGGCGGCAACGACGAGCGGGAGCAGACCCTCAACCAGCTGCTCACCGAGATGGACGGCTTCGAAGGCAACACCGGCATCATCATCGTCGCAGCCACCAACCGCCCCGACGTGCTCGATTCGGCCCTGATGCGCCCGGGCCGGTTCGACCGCCAGGTGGTGGTCGACCGTCCCGACTATGCCGGCCGGCTCCAGATCCTGGGTGTCCATGCCCGCGGCAAGACCCTGGCCAAGGATGTCGATCTCGACAAGGTGGCCCGCCGCACCCCCGGGTTCACCGGTGCCGACCTGGCCAACCTGCTCAACGAGGCGGCCATCCTCGCGGCCCGTCGCCAGCTGGCCGAGGTGTCGATGGATGAGGTCAACGACGCCATCGAGCGCGTGATGGCAGGCCCCGAGAAGAAGGACCGGGTGATGAGCGAGCGCCGCAAGCGTCTGGTGGCGTACCACGAGGCCGGCCATGCCCTGGTGGGTGCCCTGATGCCCGATTACGACCCGGTGCAGAAGATCAGCATCATTCCCCGCGGCCAGGCTGGCGGTCTCACCTTCTTCACCCCCAGCGAGGAGCGCATGGAGTCCGGGCTCTATTCCCGGGCTTATCTGCAGAACCAGATGGCCGTGGCCCTCGGCGGCCGTGTCGCCGAGGAGATCGTCTACGGGGAAGACGAAGTCACCACCGGCGCCTCCAACGACCTGCAGCAGGTGGCGCGGGTGGCCCGCCAGATGGTCACCCGCTTCGGCATGAGCGATCGCCTCGGCCCGGTGGCCCTTGGCCGCGCCCAGGGCGGAATGTTCCTCGGCCGCGACATCGCCGCCGAGCGCGACTTCTCCGAGGACACCGCCGCCGCCATCGACGAGGAGGTATCCGCGCTGGTGGCCGAGGCCTACCGCCGGGCCACCGACGTGCTCGTGGCCAACCGGTCCGTGCTCGATGAGCTGGCCGAACTGCTGGTGGAGAAGGAGACGGTCGATGCCGAGGAACTCCAGGAGCTGCTGATCTCCCGCGACGTGACGGTGGCGGCCTACGTCTGAGACGCCGGCCGAAGCCCTGATCCGGTCGTTGCGCCACCAGCCCCTTCTGGTGGTGCTTCGCAGCAGTGAGCCCTCACGGCTCTTTCCCCAGCTCGGGCAGCTCCAGGATCTGGGCGTCCGTCACGTGGAGATCGCCTGGGCACCGGGCCGGCACTGGAGTGAGCAGTGCCGGCGATTGGTCGACGCCTTCCCAGCGCTGCAGCTGGGAGCCGCCTCCATCTGCGCTCCTGCCGCCCTGGAGGCGGTGCTGGCGGCGGGGTTCTCCTACGGCGTGTCCCCCATCCTCGATGGGGCCCTGCTCGAGCGGGCCGCGGCCGCGGCGTTCCCTCTCGTGCCCGGCGTGATGACACCCAGCGAGGTGAACACGGCCCGCTCCTTGGGATGTTCCGTCGTCAAGCTCTTCCCTGCCATCACTCTCGGCATCGGTTACTGGCGTCGCCTGGCCGATCCCCTCGGCGGGGCGCTGCCTTTCTGCATCGCCGCCGGTGGGCTGCGCCCCCAGGATGTCATCCCCTGGCTGGCCGCCGGCGTGGACGCCGTCGCTCTGGGATCGTCCCTGCTCGCCGGAGCAGGCGATGGGGAGGCCGCCAGCGTTGAGCAGGGGCCGCTGCGGCAGCTACTGGCCGACCTGTCCCTGCGTCTCTGAGGCTTTCCTCGGTCCGGAACTACCAGAGGCTGCACTGGCCCTGCTGGCGCAGCAGGTGGTCGGCCAGCACCAGGGCGACCATCGCCTCCACCATCGGCACTGCTCGCGGCAGCACGCAGGGGTCGTGGCGACCCTTCGCCGCCAGGGTGGTGGCCTCGCCGGCGGGATTCACCGTCTGCTGCTCCTTGCGGATCGTGGCGGTGGGCTTGAAGGCCACCCGCAGCCGGATCTCCTCGCCGTTGCTGATGCCCCCCTGGATGCCGCCGGAGTTGTTGGTGGCGGTGCGCAGGCTGCCGTCCTCGGTGGGCAGGAAGGCGTCGTTGTGCTCGCTCCCCCGCAGCAGGGTGCCACCGAAGCCGGAGCCGATCTCGAAGCCCTTGGTGGCCGGCAGCGACATCACCGCCTTGGCCAGATCGGCCTCCAGCTTGTCGAACACCGGCATCCCCAGACCAACCGGGGGCCGGCGCACCAGGCATTCGATCACCCCTCCGCAGGAATCGCCCTCGCGGCCGATGGCCTCGATGCGCTCGATCATCCGCTCGGCGGCTTCCGGGTCGGGGCAGCGCACGATGTTGTCCTCCACCGCCTCCAGGGTCACGGCGGCCGGATCGATGGCGGCCTCGATGGTGTGGATCCGCCGCACCCAGGCGATCACCTCGGTGCCGTGGGTCTTCGCCAGCAGCTGCTTGGCCACGGCCCCCGCCGCCACCCGCCCGATCGTTTCCCGGGCCGAGGCCCTGCCGCCGCCGCTGCGGGCCTGGATGCCGTATTTCGCCTGGTAGGTGGCATCGGCGTGGGAGGGCCGGAAGGCCACCTGCATCTCCTGGTAGTCCCCGGGGCGCTGGTTCCTGTTGCGGATCACCATGGCGATCGGCGTCCCCAGGGTCACCCCATCCAGCAGACCGCTCAGGAGCTCGACGCGGTCGTCCTCCTTGCGGGGGGTGGTGATCCGGCTCTGGCCGGGCCGGCGGCGATCGAGCTCGGCCTGGATCCGCTCGAGATCCAGAGGTAGCCGGGGGGGGCAGCCGTCGATGATCACCCCCACGCCGCCGCCGTGGGATTCACCGAAGGTGCTGATGCGGAAAAGCGTCCCGAAACTGCTGCCCATCGCAACGCCCTGCCCCGAGGGCATCTCGAAGCAGCGAGCCTACCCAGCCGCCCCACACCGCCAGGGGGTCCACCGCCGCCAGACGACCAGCAGCAAAATGCCCCCTGCACAGGCAGGGGGCGAAGCGGACACGAGGATGACCC
>JMRP01000025.1 GCA_000708525.1 Cyanobium sp. CACIAM 14 | reverse complement strand
TCCATCGACAGGCCCGCCACCTGCTCCGGGGTGAGGTCCTCGAGCAGGTAGATGAACTCCTTCACCTTGTCCACCAGGCGGGTGAGGTCCCACTCCTCGGGCGGGAGATCGGGGTTCACATAGGCCTCGACGATGTCGTCGATGGTTTTTTCGCCGTATCCGATCACCTGCTGCTTGAGCTCCCTCCCCTCCAGCACCCGGCGCCGTTCGGTATACACCGCCTTGCGCTGGTTGTTCATCACCTCGTCGTACTCGAACACCTGCTTGCGCATGTCGTAGTAATAGGTCTCGACCTTCTTCTGGGCCCCCTCCAGGGAGCGGGTGAGCATGCCCGACTCGATCGGCATGTCCTCCTCCACCCGGAAGGCGTTCATCAGGCCGGCCACCCGGTCGCCCCCGAAGATGCGCAGGAGGTTGTCCTCCAGGGAGAGGAAGAAGCGGGTGCTGCCCGGGTCCCCCTGGCGGCCGGCGCGGCCCCGCAGCTGGTTGTCGACCCGACGCGACTCGTGACGCTCGGTGCCGATCACATGCAGGCCGCCGGCGGCGCGGACCTGGGCCTCCTCCTGCTTCACCACCACGTCGTACTCGGAGCGCACCCGGGCGATCAGCTCCCGCAGCCGCTGGATCTGGGGGTCGTCGGTGGGGGCCTTCTCCGCCGCCTGGGCGATGCGGTCCTCCAGTTCCAGCACGGTCAGGGCCCGGTCGCCCCAGGCCGCCACCAGCTCACGGGAGAACGTCACCAGGGCCTTCTCGGTGTCCTCCGAGAGGGCACAGGGGTAGAGGTTGCCGATGGCCCGGGCCTCGCTGGCCGGCCTTGAGCTGGGGGCCACGGCCCCGCCGAACCCGGCCGGCGCCTCGCTGGAGCGCTGCAGGGGCACGGGCGGACGATGGCCCTCCTCGGGACGCACCAGACGGGGCAGCAGCACCTCCCGCAGCTTGAGGCGGGCCATGTAGTCGCTGTTGCCCCCCAGGATGATGTCGGTGCCGCGCCCGGCCATGTTGGTGGCGATGGTCACGGCGCCGGCCCGGCCCGCCTGGGCGACGATCTCGGCCTCCCGCTCCACGTTCTCCGGCTTGGCGTTGAGCAGGTTGTGGGGGACCTGCTGCTCCTGCAGCAGGGTGGAGAGCAGTTCCGACTTCTCCACGCTGGTGGTGCCCACCAGGACGGGCCGCCCGTCCTGGTGGATGCGGGCGGTTTCGGCGGCCACGGCCTGCCACTTGGCGGGCTCGGTCTTGTAGACCTGATCGGCCCAGTCGGAGCGGGAGCGTGGCCGGTTGGTGGGCACCACCGTCACCTCGAGCTTGTAGGTCTTCTCGAACTCCACCTCCTCGGTCTTGGCGGTGCCGGTCATGCCCGCCAGCCGGGGGTACAGCAGGAAGAAGTTCTGGTAGGTGATGCTGGCCAGGGTCTGGGTCTCGGGCTGGATCGGCAGGCCCTCCTTGGCCTCGATCGCCTGGTGCAGCCCGTCGCTCCAGCGGCGGCCGGGCATCACCCGTCCGGTGAACTCGTCGACGATCACCGCATCGGCGCCCCGGACGATGTAGTTGACGTCCTTGATGAACAGTTCCTTCGCCTTGAGGGCGTTGTTGATGAAGTGGGCCCAGGGGTCCTGGGGATTGAAGAGGTCCTGCACCCCCAGCAGCTGCTCCGCCTTGGCATAGCCCTCGTCGGTGAGGGTCACGTTGCGCTGCTTCTCGTCGACCTCGTAGTCCCCCTCGGGATCGATGCCGTCCTTGCCCATCTCGGCGGCACGCTCCAGCTGGGCGGCGATGGCGGCGGCCTGCATGTACTTCTCCTGGGGCCGCTCGATCTGGCCGGAGATGATCAGGGGCGTGCGGGCCTCATCGATGAGGATCGAGTCCACCTCGTCGATGATGCAGTAGTGGAAGTTGCGCTGGACCACCTCGGCGATGTCGCTCGCCATGTTGTCGCGGAGATAGTCGAAGCCCAGCTCGGAGTTGGTGGCGTAGGTGATGTCGCAGGCGTAGTTGCGTCGCCGGTCCGGCGGGGACATGTCCTGCTGGATGAGGCCGACGCTGAGACCGAGGAAGCGGTGGATCTGGCCCATCCACTCGGCATCCCGCCGGGCCAGGTAGTCGTTCACCGTGACCACGTGCACCCCCTCGCCGGTGAGGGCGTTGAGGTAGGCGGGAAGGGTGGCCACCAGGGTCTTGCCCTCGCCGGTCTTCATCTCGGCGATCTGGCCGTTGTGCAGCACCATGCCGCCGATCAGCTGGACGTCGAAGTGACGCATCCCCAGCACCCGCTTGCCCGCCTCCCGCACCACCGCGAAGGCCTGGGGCAGCAGGTCGTCGAGGAGGGCCTTGCGCCGGGCCGGGGACTCGGGTTTCTCCAGCTTCTGCCGGAACTCGGCGGTGAGGCCCCGCAATTCATCGTCGCTGAGGGGCTCGATCTCCTCCTCCAGCAGATTGATGTCGGACACCAGTGGCTGGTAGCGCTTCAGCTTGCGGGCATTGGGGTCACCCAGCAGCAGCTTGAGCATGACAAAGGCCGGTCCGAATCCGATCACCCTATCACCGCAAATCCGCTGGCGAGGCTGAAGAACCAAGACAGGGCAAGGGGTTTCGGCACCCGGGCCATCGGGCCCGCCGGACCGCGACGCCCGCAACGGCTCGGGCGGCTGCCGGCCCGCTCGCCGCTCGAGGAGCAGGATTCGCTCCAGAGGACCCCCCTGCCAGCCCGTTGAGCCCCGCCTCCCCACGGCCCGAGGCCGCCGCCCCGATCCGGCTGATCCGCCACAGCCCCCTGGCCCTGCGCCTGCGCCGGCGCCTGGACGCCCTGGCCGCCCTGCTCGACGGCCACAGCTTCTGGGCCGCCGGCCGCAGCCGGACGGAGCTGGGGAGGATGCTCAGCGGCAGCCAGGTGGTGGTGAGCGCCTGGCGGGGCCAGGAGCTGGTGGGCTTCGGACGTGCCACCAGCGACGGGGTGTTCCGCGCCGTGCTGTGGGACGTGGTGGTGGCGGAGGCCCAGCAGGGCATGGGCCTGGGCCGCCGGATCGTGGAGGCCCTGGTGACCAGCCCGCCGGTGGCGGGTGCCGAGCGCATCTACCTGATGACCACCACGGGCCAGGGCTTCTACGAGCGGCTGGGGTTCACGCCGGTGGAGAGCCAGCGGCTGATGCTGAAGCTGAAAAGCGGATGAAGAGATTCGAACTCTCGACCCTCTCCTTGGCAAGGAGATGCTCTACCACTGAGCTACATCCGCAGGTCGGCCCTCCGGCCAGAGCGAAGCATGCCCCATGGGAGGCCCCTCGGTCAAATGGCGGGAGGCACCCATAAAGTCCCTGCACGGGTCGAAAGCACAGGGGGTGACGGCGGACCATGTGGTGGCGAACCCCCTGGCTGAGGCAACGACGGCTGCTGCTGGGGCTGGCCCTGTTCGATGCCGCGATCCTGCTCGGCTTCTACAACCTGCTCTTCTGGCACCGCTTCGGGCGCTGGGCCGGGGTCACCGGCTCGGTGGCCGCGCTGATCGTGCTCTGGGTCGGCGTGTCCTACCTGCTGGGGAGATACTCCAAACCGGAGCAGGGCCAGCGGGATTCCCAGCGACGGCGCCTGCTGGCCACCGCCCAGGTGGCGTTGCTGGTGCTGGGCGTGGTGGTGGTGGTTCTCAACTGGGGACTCAAGGTCGAGGATCCGCGGACCTTCCGCAGCTTCATCCTTCCGCTGCTCGGCGCCGCCACCGTCGCCTCCGGGGCCGCCCAGCTGGGTGTGACCCGGCTGCTGCGGCGTCGTCAGCGCTGGTTGCTGGTGGGGGAGGCCGACGAGATGGATGTGCTGCGGTCGGAGCTCTGCCGCGAGGGGGGTCACATCCAGCTGGATCTTCACTACTGCGACTGCCGCCAGCTCAGTCCGGACTTCGAGCGGATCCTGGCCGGGGTCGATGGCATCGCCGTGAGCGAGGCCGCTGAACTCGATGACAGCCTGCTGCAGAACCTCCTCGCCCGCCGGGGCCGGGGAGCGAGCATCTGCAGCCTCGTGCTGTGGACGGAACAGCATCTCCAGCGGGTGCCACCAGAACTGTTCACCAGCCGCTGGCTGCTGCAGGCGGAAGGCTTCGAACTGCAGCCCAGCCGCTGGGGGTGGCGCCTGAAGCGCTTGGGCGACGTGATCGCCGCCGGGCTGCTGCTGATCGGGACGGCGCCTCTGCTGCTGATGGCCGCACTCCTGATCCGCTTCGAGGACGGCGGCTCCGTTCTGTATCGCCAGACCCGCACAGGACTTTACGGGGAACCGTTCACCATCTGGAAGCTGCGCACGATGCGCCGTGAAGCGGAAGCCAGCGGAGCTCGCTGGGCCGTCCGCGACGACCCTCGGATCACCACGATCGGCAGCTGGCTCAGGCGCCTCCGCATCGACGAGCTGCCCCAGCTGGTCGCGGTCCTGAAGGGAGAGATGAGCCTGATCGGGCCCCGGCCGGAACGCCCTGAGTTCGAAGAGGCCCTGGAGGACGCGATCCAGCATTACCGGATCCGCCACTGGGTACGGCCCGGCCTCAGCGGCTGGGCCCAGGTCTGCTACCCCTACGGCGCCAGCATCGAGGACAGCCGCATGAAACTCAGCTACGACCTCTACTACCTGCGCAATGCCGGCCTGATTCTCGATCTGCTCATCCTGATCAAGACGATCCGGCTGGTGGCAAGGGCCAGGGGGGCTCAGCCGATCGCGTACAACAGGCCATCAGGAGCCCTTCACAAGGTCACACACTGATACGAGACAGCGGCAAGACACCCATCGTACCAATGCCTTCGGACAACACTTTTGCCAAAGCATCTTCACTGGAATAGCTTCTACGCCCAGATCGACAGGTAAAGCCAACCCGTGGCAAGGAGGTGTCCAGCTCGGCACCGATGCCCTTGTATCCTTGGCGCAACGCAATGCTCGTCACCACTCAGTGGCAACTGTCTTGATCACGGGGGGGGCCGGGTTCATCGGCAGTCACGCCTGTCTCGTGCTGATTGAAGCCGGTCACACTGCAGTTGTCATCGATAATTTTCAGAACAGTCGACCTGAAGCGATTCGTCGCGTCGCCGAGATCTGCCAGTTGAGCCCCTGCGCGGCGTCCGCCCATCCGTCATGGCAATGCAGCAGGGGGGATGTCAGGCTGATCCTGGTCCATGGAGACATCCGGAACCCCAGTGATCTTGAGGCTGCCTTTGAAGCCTTTCTCCGCTCCAATTCGCCCCATGGGCAGGCTCGCGTGGACGCAGTCATGCATTTTGCCGGCCTGAAAGCGGTGGGTGACTCGATACGGAATCCCCTGAGCTACTGGAGCGTGAACGTTGAAGGGAGCCGGACCCTTCTTGCCTCCATGCGCAGCCATCAGTGCCAGACCATCGTGTTCAGCAGCACTGCGGCACTCTATGGATTGCCGGAACTGCTGCCCATCAATGAAGAGGCCAGAGTCCAACCTGCCAATCCCTACGGTCGCACCAAAGCTGCCGTAGAACAGATGCTGGCCGACATTGCAGAGAGCGAGCCTGGCTGGCGGATCGCGCGGTTGCGCTACTTCAACCCAGTGGGAGCTCATCCCAGCGGACGGATCGGTGAAGACCCCAGCGGGATTCCCTCCAATCTCTTCCCCCTCATCACTCAGGCTGCCATGGGGATCCAGCCGTACGTGCAGATCTATGGCTCAGACTGGGACACCACCGACGGCACGGGCATCCGCGACTTCATTCATGTGATGGACCTCGCGGAGGGGCACAAGGTGGCCCTGGAGGTGTTGCTGAGCGAACCAGAGCAGATCATGACGCTCAATCTCGGCAGCGGGCGAGGGCATTCCGTGCTTGACATGATCCATGCGTTCGAACGCATCAACGGCTGCCGAGTTCCTTATCGTTTCGCTCCTCGCAGAGCGGGGGATGTGGCCATCAGCGTGGCGGATCCTTCACGCGCCAGGCATCGTCTGGGCTGGTGCACCAGGCGAAGCCTCGAGGACATCTGTCGCGATGGCTGGGCATGGCGACAGCAGAACAGGAACGGCTATGGAGCTGAGCCCTGAGGGTGCCGCTCAGCGCAACCGAAGGTAAAGCCACTGCTGCACAGTAGCCGGCATGATCCGCAAACCGAAGGCAGCGAGGGCCCACAGAAGATTGATTGGTGAGAAGAGTCGAAGCTCCACCATCGCCCTGAAGCGCACATGCAAGTCCGCACAAGCCTGGCGCCATCCTCCCCGACGCTGGAAAAACGTGGAATCGCGACGGAAGTTCAACAGGGGCTCCTCGAGATTGGCGAACACGAACCCCCTGCGTGCAGCCGATATCCAGAGGTGGTAGTCCTCAGTCCGCCTCACGTCTTCTCGGTATCGGAGACCAGATTCAAAGACACGGCGTCGCAGCATCACCGTGGGGTGATTCAGAGGATTGCTGCGGGGCAGTGTGTCCACGATCCGGCGATGGGTCAATGGCATCGTCTTGAGTTGAAGATAGGTGCCATGCTCATCGATCTCATGGCAAGCCGTGCCCAGGATATCGACCTCAAGATGGTCGAGCATGAATTGCCTCTGGCAAGCCATCCGTCCAGGCAGGGATTCGTCGTCGGCATCCATGCGGGCGAGCAAGGCCATGTCTAATCCCGCAACGCCTACTCCAGGAGCTGGTTGAGGCCGTGGGCCAGTTCCTGGCCTTCCGCCAACTGGCCACACCACCAGCCTGGCGGGAAAAACAACAGCTCGTACAGCCTGAAATACTGAAGGACTCCACCATCTTGGAGCAGGTGTGGACCACCTCGGCAGCGGAATGTCTGGAGCAGGTGCGGCGGATGGCTTGCAGTGCCAGGGACTGTAGAGTGTCGCCCTTCATGCAGCGCAGGATGGCGATGGATATGGACTTTGCGGGGAAACCCGCGTCAGGGGAGGCTCGAACTCCTCAGGGGACGAGAGGGAAAGGAAGCACCAAAGATCCCATTACCGAAGCCTCACCTGGGATGATCAGAATGGCACCGTTTCCACTCTGCTCCACTTAATCACCCAACCCAACTGCGCGAACGGAAGATCATGTAGTCAAAAGCTCCGAGTGGCCGGCTCCTGAAGATTGAAGAGTTCGAAGCTTCAGCTACGTGAGGGGCATAGCCAAAGGCAAGAGAAAGGCGCTGGAAATACTTCTGGAGCCAGAGAGCCGCCGCCCTACATTCAACCAAGGGGCAGATGGGCGTATCGCCAACTCCAGCTCATTGGCACCAGCCCACTTGCATAAAGCGGAGACGGTCCATATCGAGGCATGCTAAAATATTGTTGTTGAAGCCAGGTGACCACACGTGACTCAGAGTTTAAAGTCTGTCATCAAGAGAATAGCCGCCAAAGCTCTTGGCATCTCGACAGCACATGGCTCAGAGGCAGTTACTCAGGAGTCTGACGATGTGTACAGGAAGGCCATTGAGCGTAGATGCGAGCAGATCGCGCATGAGTTCATACCTCCTCCCAAAGACATCTCAACAGATGCCTACAGGCAATGGCAGCAAGGACTCATCGATGAGTTGAGGTTTTGGTATCTATCAGTAGCCCTTGATGGATGGAGCTGGGCCGACTCCTACAAGCTAAGACTGGGCTCAAGCTTTAGTTTTCAGTTTCCCACTTTTATTAGTCACTTTACGGACACAGAGATTCTATGCCTGGAAGTAGGGGCCGGTGCCATGGCAGCTCTAGGCAGTGAAGGAGTGCCTGGAAAAGTCATCACGATCGTGCCTACCGACGCACTCGCAAATGCATTTGCAGCCATCTTCAAGGACTTTGGAGTAGTTTCAAGATTTCCCGTTATTCAATGCGACGCGGAAAGCATACTGGATGAATTTGCTCCTGAGCACTTTCATTTCGCTTATGCCAACAACTGTCTTGACCATTGCTACGATCCAGTTTCAGCAATCCAGCAGATGTATGAGTTGATCAAGCCCACTGGCAGTGTTCTCCTTGGCCATCACATCAACGTAGCGGTGTCTGAAAACTATACTGGCCTCCATCAATGGAATTTATGCGAAGAGAATGGCAGGCTTGCCGTATGGAACAAAAATGAGAAGCACTTTATTGACGAGGAGCTACCGGCCAATGCCGAAGTCCAAATTACCACCTCCGAGGAACAAAACTGGATTACAGTTTCCATCAAGAAGCCTGAGCAAAACATGAGCTTTGCAATTTAGAAATTCATTGCTGGCTTATATCATCGCAATATCAGATAAAACCACCGCTGAGCCCGGCCAGGCAGCATTCTAAGAAGAAAAGCAAAAAAGGCTAAAGAAATGTTGAGTGGATTAAACAAGTGCAACTCCCTCATGGCACGAAGCCTCACATTCAAATCCGCGCAGGCTTGGCGAAACCCGCCACGACGACGAAAGAATTGATCATTTCTACAGAAGTTTAGCAATGGCTCAGATAAGTTGGCAAAGACAAACCCTTGACTGGCAGCTGATATCCACAAATGGTAGTCTTCTGTGCGACGGACATCTTTTCGATAGCGAAGACCTGAATCAAACACACGACGGCGGATCATCACAGTGGGATGGTTGAGAGGGTTGCGCCTAGGCATTGCGCGAATGATATCCCCATGGCTGAGAGGCATACGTTTTAGCTGTAGATAGTTGCCATACTCATCCAACTCATGACATGCCGTGCCGAGGATATCCAACTCAGGGTGCGACTCAAAATACTCACGCTGAACCTGCATCCGGCCAGGAAGCGATTCATCATCTGCATCCATCCTGGCAATGAGATCCCATGCGGGATCTTCCAAGACTTCGTCTAGCAAGCTATTGAGGCCATAGGCAAGGCCGGAACAAATTGGATCGGTACGCACAAGCAGTCGGACTGGAGATGCCGCCCGATGGAAGGGTTGAGGCTCTGGAAGATTGCCACCGTCGACCCTTAATATGATGGCATCGGACGGCAACAGGCTTGCCGCAGTACTGCGTATGGCCCTCAACGCCGCCACCTTCGGAGAATCCCATTTCATGCTGATCAGGACAATGATCCTCAGCATCAACTGTCGACAAAGGGAATTAGGGGAAGACTGATCTCCTGATGGGCTGCCATAGGCACGAACCCATCAAGGGCCGCCACATTCACTCGCATGCCATCAAGAAAGCGGCAGTTGAGCTCCTCGGCTGAATAGGCGGTGAGTTCTCCGGCACGATTATCGAAGACCGTCTGCACCTTGTTGATCGGCGCGCAGAAGGCCACCGACTGCTCGAAGCAAAGCAGGTCAGGCTTGCTCAGGGCAAAGAGGGAACTGGAGGAGGAGAGCACCTGCTCAAGGCGGTTGGGGTTGGTGTAGGGAAGAGTCCGCAGCAAGCCGATCAGGTCGGCGAGGCGATACACGGAACTGGACACCTCAATCGGGTAGCCGAAGTCTCCCGTCTCGCCCACCCAGCGAAAACGCAAACCGCCAACAACGGGCTGGAAGTCCGGCAGGGGCTGCGCGCAGCGCATTGAATAACACGTCGTGGTGTTACGGCCCACGCGAAGCGAGAAGCCGACCGCCGAAGGCTGCTGATCCAGCATCTCAACGATCAATCGCAACGAAAAGGGGCGCACGAAGATATTGTCATCCACAAGGAACAACAGATGCTCGCTGCGGAGGGGGCGGGATCTCAGGCGCAACCGATCGAGAACTCTACGCCAGCGGGAAGCGGTAGGGGATTCCTGAAGAGAGGCCAACAGATCCCGCCGAAAGGAGCGCTCCTCCACCCAGGTGATCTGCAGCCGTCCAAAGAAGTCCTCGCGAAGCTGCCCATAAGCGCGGGAGAACGCCTCAGAGCTGGCGTGGTACAACACAACCACCGGGGTCCCTGCCGCCTCAGCACAGTGGAGAGCGAACGATGCCAAAGTCGCGTGAAGTTGAAGAGGACGGTCCTTGGAGAAGATGAGGGTGAGCAGACTCATTGCAGCACTGGCGGCGGGGGGAACTGACCGGCGATCGGGGATCCTTCCATAAGCCGTCGATAAAGCTGCTCGTACTGATCGGCGATCCGCTCCCAGGTGAAGTGCTGCCGCCAGGCCATCTGGGCCTGCTCCGCCATCTGGGAACGACCAGCGGCATCGGCATGGACCGCGTCGAGGAGAGCGGAACCGCCCCGGATGTCGGCATGAATGCTGCCCTCCCGATCCCCGCTTGGAGCACCAGGGAGAAGCCGGCCTCCCCCGGTCCAGCGGATGATCTCAGCGGCGTTGCCGACATCGGTGACAAGAAAGGGTGTACGCGAGGCAGCGGCCTCGAACAGCACCAGGGGGGAGCACTCGATCCAGGACGGGAACAGCAGCAGGTCGGCCTCGAGAAACGCGCTCACCGTGTCCTCCCTTGAGAGGGCATGGCCCAGCACCTGGCGTCGCGCCGACCGGTTGCGGCGGCGGCGCAGGCGCTTCATCACCTGTAGCTGAGTGGGAAAGGCCAGGGCCCGCAGCCCCTTGCCCCGCAGCAGGTGGTAAAGCCCCCGGGCAAGCTGGCGCGGCGTCAGGGAACGAGCCAGGGACTGGGCGAAATCGGGACTGACCAAAAGCAGAGTGGCGTCCTGCAGCTGGGAGCCCGAGAAGATCTCGAGCGCCTCGGCCTGCCCCTTGGCCACCGACAGGTAACCGGAGACATGCAGGACCAGGAAATGATCCTCCGGGATGCCGAGCCGGGCCCGCAGGCCGGGATCCCGGGGGCAGTCAAACTCCTCGGCCGCAGCGCCGTTGGGAATGATGGCGATCCGCTCCACCCCCTCCCTGCGGGCGAAGTCGATGTCACGGTAGGCGTCCGAGAGGAAGATGCAGGCATCGTAGCTGCGCATCCAGTCGCCCATGGCGGCGAAGTAGGCCGCGAAGGTGGGATCGCCGAGGGCGGAAAAACCCGTGGGGACGAACACCTTGCGGGCTTTGATCTGGGGCAGCAGCGGCAGCATCAGGTCCGTGGCCCACTGCTGCGCCGCGAAATTGACGATCACATCCACATTGGAGCCGAGCAGGAAACGCTGATAGCCGGAAACGTCCCCCCAGACACCCACCGCACTCTTTCCATGGACGTCGAAATCCCTGACCTTCACCCCCTCGATGGTGTCGCTGGTGCGTGCCGGGTCGCTGCGGGTGGCCACGGTGACCTCGTGGCCCCGGGCCACCAGCCGCTCGGAGATCTGCCGCACCACCTCCGACATCCCATGGCGTGCCGGCAGATAGGACTCGACCGTGTGGAGGATCTTCATGGGCGGGAGAGCGGTGAAGCCGGGTGCTCTGGCTCAGAAACGTATTGCTCACCAATGGCAGGCTCATGGCATGGAGCCGAAAGCATAGAGGTCACGCCCTATCCAGCCCTTATGAATACTCTGCTGGACGCCAGCCTTCTCCCAAAGCTTATCATTGGAGCCTCAACATACTTGTAAGCAAAGAGAGATAGCGGAATTGTTATTGCTAGAATATTCACGAAAGCGAGGAAGAATTGTAAGACCTGAAGAACTGGAGCGCCCCCGCCTCCCAGGCCGAACCTCGCCAAAAGAAAGCTATATGGAGCCATCAGGAATTGAAAAGCAGGTTTAGCCATAAATGCTAGAATTGCAAAATGCCAAAGGCAAGAACCGTAGCTGATTACGCCCAAGAAGCGAAAGAACCTGTTGTTTAATATTTTACCTCCACCATTGCTCAGCCCAAAGGCAAGCAGGGCAAAAGCAATCCCGTAGATGACATAGTTGCTAAGAAGGTAATTGGACTTAATATATAGCACGGTCCAAGCGAAAGGAAGAATAGTCAATATCCCTATTGAGGCGTAGACGATTATGGTAGCAGATTGAGCTTTCATCCGATGGCCGACCCTCTTCCTGACGATGTGGTAGAGGCAAATGCCTACCATGAAGACTGGAAGTTGACTTGGAAGCCATAAATTGAGAAACGTAGACATCAGGCCATCAGAAACGTGAGGCCATAATTCAGCCCGCCTTGCCCATACATAATCATAGCTAAAGCGCGCAAGATACAATGAAGCGAAAAGCGCCATCAACGAGAGTCTTAGTGATCGACAAAAGAGAATAACCGCCGGGAAGATCAGATAGAAGATCATTTCATCTGCAATTGACCATGAACCAGGGACGACACTGGTGATGGTCTCGGGAGCCCACCCATGAACGAAAAAGATGGTTTGAATCACAAAGTTCAGGGTGATGCCATTCGGTGCAAAGTATCTAGGCCCAAAGCCGTTGACAAGCAGGAAAACCGCGATGAAGATCCAGAAGAGAGGAGCGATGCGAAATAACCTCCGGATGTAGAAAGGTATTATCCCATCTCTCCTCTTTTCCCATGAGAGCGAGAGTGTAAGGGCACTTGCGACGAAAAAAAGCTGAACACCTCTAGCTCCTTGATCTACTATGGTCCTGGCCACTCCCACAAAGCCAGGAGCAACCCCAGCCACATGAACTGCAATCACACCAAATATCGCGATGCCCCTTAGAGTATCAATGTACTGATAGTGCTGAGGATTTTTCCTACGGCTAGCACCTTGTTCCAGGGCTACATCGCCTGCTTCGCGATCGGAGAGCATGAGATTTGAATATCCTTGAGTTGGGGATAGAAGATAGCTGCAAAGCCATCTCAACAACTAATCTGCCATGTAGTGGTGCCCTAGATGCCTCAATTGCGTCAAGGGGGCTTCCTTAGTCTTCTTCGTCGCCTGGGAAGACCAGCATGTCGCAAGGCACCCATAAAGCAATTGCGATGGAAGAGCTAAACAGTGTAGAACCATGAGACTCATCAGCATTTGAGCATGATACCCAAGGCTGGGACTGGCGGTCCCTCAAGGCGTAGGGGAAGTCACGGAGCATAACCTGATGGAGGTCTGCTAAAGATGCAAGCTTCATTGCGTCACCTCCTGAAAAACCGGTCCAGCCTCTTCCTACGGAAGCCCTGGATAACCCAGGGCATCGGCCAGGCCACCGGCTGAGACTCATGTCCCTGCAGTGATGGCGATTTCCGCACTGTCAGATGTCCAGACCCTGCCTAAAGGAGGCCAGGCTGGTTCCTCAGGTCCCCGGAAACCCCATGATCGGCGGCTGGCTCAATCTGTGGTCCGGCAGACCTTAGAGGAGCAGCAGTAGACGCAGGGCTTCCCATAACTTGACAAGCTCTACATTTCCTGGCGCCAAGCCACCCACCGTCGTGGTGGAGAAGATCCATGTCCATCCTCTCGACAAAGCCTGAAGGGACATGTGAGCGAGTCTAGGCTCGCTGAGGCGTGAAGGGATAGAGGAACGACATCCCCGGGAGACTAAGGCCCAAGTGCACGGCCTGGAAGCGTCCCGGATGGGCCGCAAGCGTCTCCTCGACAGCCTGACGGGGGCCGGTGTTGTAGCCCGAATCCGACGACTGCAGGAAAGTGTCGTGCAGCAGCAGGACTGGATCCGGGACGACCGCCAGGATGCCGTCGATCTCACGCCGGACGCTGGCGTGGCTGTGGTCGCCGTCCAGGAAGAAGAGGGGTGAAGGGGGACGGCCCGCCTGCTCCCAGAGCCCGAGGGAGGTGGTCAGACCATCGCCCTGATGCAACTGCCCACCCTCGAGACCGCGCACCATCGCACCGCGCTGGGCGTGGGGGTGCTCGACATGGTCGACGTCATCGGGAAGATCACAGGTGTGGACAGTTGTTTTGATACGGAAATACTGAGCGATTTCATGGAAGAGCCGTGCCGACTTCCCGATATTGGTGCCCCACTCAAAGATCAGTGGAGGCTGAAGACGGCAGACCGTCGCCGTCATCAGCATCAATTCCAGCAGCGGAAACGGATGGACACCGACTAGGAGCACCAGGGTCTGGGCGACGAACGCGGAGGTGACCCAGCCATCCACCTCGAACTCCGTGGATCCCGTATTGCCGGACGGGTTGTCGGAACTCTGGAAGGGCTCCAGGGAACAGGATCGGGCCGAGGCCGGCCCGCGAAGATCCAGCAACCGCGAAAGAATTCCCATGGATCAGGATTGAACGGGCGTAAGGGGTCGTCAGACGGAGCTGGACGCCGTCAGGGCATGGTCCCACATCTGGGCCAGCCCCTGCTGCAGAGGCACCTGGGGCCGCCAGCCGGATGTGGCGATGAGCTTGGCGCTGTCGAGCACGTTGGCTTCGACATCGAAGCGTCGCTGTGGGAGGTGGTTCACCGTGACGGCCCGGCCAGCCTGGCGGGCCAGGGGGCGCAGCAGGGCCAGGGCCTCGAGATTGCTGGTGCCGATGCCGGTGCCAAGATTGTAGATCTCGCCATCCTGGCCGTACTCCAGGGCCGCGACGATGCCACGGGCCACATCATCGACATGGATGTAATCGCGGATCGTGCCCTCGGGTCCGTAGATCTCGATGGAGCGCCCTGAAACGATCGCATCGATGGCGGCCGCGAGGAATCCCTGGCCGGTCCTCGCGCGCTGCATCACCCCATAGGCATTGGCCGGTCGCACCACGACCACCGGCAGTCCGCGGGTGTGGTGAAACATCAGGGCGTAGTGATCGATGGTGAGTTTGGTGATGCCGTAGGGGCTGACGGGGGCGGTGGGATGGGTCTCGGCCATGGGCAGGGACTGGGAGCGGCCGTATACCGTGCCGCCGGAGGAGACGATCAGCAGACGGCGCACCTTCGCCGCCATGGACTCCTCCAGCAAGGCCACGCTCGCCGGCAGGTTGGCCAGCAGATCGAAGAGCGGATCGCCGAAGCTGGTCTTGGGAACCGTGGCATAGGCGAGATCGATGACTTCGCAGTCGGCCTCGAGAATCTCTGCCATCTGGGCCCGGTTGCCCAGGTCGGCGCAGCAGTAGCTGCAGCCGGGTACGGAGCGCTGCTCCCCTGGCGGACGACGGCCGATGATGGTCACATCGCGGCCTGCCGCCTGAAGGGCCTGGCTGACGACGGAACCGATGAAACCGGCGCCGCCGATCACGATCGTTTTCACCGGGCACTCCTGAAACGCTGGATCAGCCGCCAGATCCGCTTGGCAACGTTGCGGACCGGCCCCACCGCTTGAAGGAGGCCATAGGCGGCAGAATCCCGCATCATCCAGCCGGCCTGCATCGCCTCAATGCGACTCAATGCATCCTGGCGGAGTGACGGGGCCTGCTGCTGGGAGGCGAAACTCTCGATGGCCCTGAGCAGCAGGGCCTGCATCCGCGTGAAATCAGGCCGGCCCGGCAGGGCGTCCGCTTCGCCGTGGGTGAGTGCGGCGATGGCGACGACATCGGGATCATCGGGGGAGACCTGAGCAGCGGCGGCGAGGTTCTCCGCGCAGATCTTGATCAGACGGCGCCGGAACGGCGAGGGACCAACCCGCGACATGCTGCCGGGGATCTCACGGTAAATCTGCAGAATCTCACCGATGTTGGCAATACTCCCGGCACGGGAAAGACGAGACCAAAGCTCATAATCCTCCGGGGGCTGGCGATCCGGGTCTGTGGTGTACCCACCAACCTGCTGAAGAGCTGTGCGACGCAGCATCACCGAACTATGGACGAAAGGATTATTAAAGAGCATCTGGTAGCGAAGTTCTGCCTCATCCACTGGATGACGGTGAAACCGTTCCACAAGGCGATCAACCTCCATGATCTGCGCCCAAGTGCCCAGCAGCACACATTCTGGATGGGAATCCATATACGCCACCTGTTTAGCCAGACGCTCGGGATAGGAAAGATCATCCTGATCCTGCCTGGCAATGTACTGTCCTCTGGCCAGGGAGATGCCCCGGTTGAGGGTGGCCGCTAGGCCTTGGTTGGGCTGGCGCACCAACCGGATTCGGGGGTCGTCAAGCTGCTCAAGAATCGATACGGAATCATCCGTAGAGCCATCATCAATGACAATTAACTCAAAGTCATCATGCAACTGTGTTAAGATGCTTGCAATCGCGTCATGCAGGTAGGGCCTTCCATTGAAGACTGGCAAAATCACAGAGACGAGTGGAGAGATGACACTCATCACACTTCTGCCTGTCGGACAACAGCGGACTTGACCGCCTTGACATGCCACCCATAACAGCAATACTCACTTGATCCCGAATCCTCCAATGAGCACTCCTGCAAGAATCTGAGAAAGACTAGCATTGCCAATCTCGCATACCATGGTAACTTAGTTGAACCATAGGAATCTGACATCGTCGGCAGCCTGCGAATTTCTTGAGCTAGGAACTCAAAGTAGTTTCCATTCGGCTTCAGCTCGACCTCGCAGAAACCTAGCTCTGCAAGATGTTGCAAGTACCAGTTGCGCGAAAACCCGGTCGAATAGAAGTACGGAGAGAAATGGGTAAAGCTGCAAAAAGGTGCGGTGAGAAGAAGCTGTCCGCTGGGACGGAGCAATCGCGTGAGCTCTCTCACGGCCGCTAAAGGCTCGGGCAAATGTTCCAAAACTTCTGTACAGAGCACCACATCAAAGGACTCGCTTGGTGCGGGAATATCTACGATATCGCAAATGTAGTCTGTTGAACCATAAGTCCAGCCCTCAACATGCCCCCCACGTCCATCGCCCTTTCCGTCATAAGCAGCATTATCTTGAGAGTAATAAAGAAGGTGATCACAGTACTGGCGATATTTCTGTTCACCCGAGCCGGCATCGAGCAAGCGGGACTTTGGAGGTATATCTGCCAACATACTGCATACCCAGCGATCACGATTACGGGAATTCATGGTTCCGACCGTCAAGCCGGGGTCTTCGATTTGGCGAGTCAAAGAAAGCGATTCGCGCAAAGATATCTGCGCATTGATTCTGGATTGGTTCAACTCGTAAAGTTGCCGATCGATGAATCGCTTAACTTGCAAGAAAGGCCAGAGATGGCGCTTAAGAAAAGCTGTCAGCTTCAATTCACTGTCCATATCGTTTCCTTGGAAGTGTATTCACTAAATGCCACAGGATAGCCTGCCTAAAGAACTCACCCACACAGAGGCTCCTCAATGTCCTATTGAGGTCATCCTACCGAGAGGTATGCCATCTACGGTCGAGATGCCGCGCCCCGGTTGCAGAGGGTCACTATGGGAAAGGCCGAGCCCCCAAGAGTCGATCCACCGCCTGCCACTCGTCCGGCTCATTAGCCTAAGATGGTTGCCCATGACAGCCTCGAAGGAAAGGAGCTTTGATCGGCTCCATCAAGACCCGATGTATACGAATCAAGAAATGACATCTTTCCCAAAAGGCGGCGCCAATAGCAAACCTCAAAGATTCGAACCCAACCCATTAACCCAAGAGTGGCCATTGGCATCATATCTCAATCGCCATCTACGCTGGGATCGAGTGCTTCATTCATCAAGGATCTTGATTCGTTTAGCCATAGAGGTAGGGCAGCATACAGCTCACGCAACAACGGCAGAGCCTGCTCACCTCCTTAGATACCTGAACTATCTAGAATGAAAACTATGCCGCTTAGCCATCATCCAGGACTATCCCATTCTCAACGCCAACAAGACAGCAACCCCATAAGTGTGCCTGACTTGGAGTGAGATCCTCGTCGAATAGAACTACATCCACACTACCAACGCCACCTCCACCTAAGAACCTCATGAAATCGCATGAACAGGTCATTGAGCAACACGAACTAAACGCAGAAATTGAGCCTATAGACTTTCTGATTGTAGTCCCAACCCGAAACCGCTCTCGGACTCTCTCCTACACTATTGAAAGCATTTTAACTCAAGACTACCAGGACTTCAAGCTTTTAATCCTAGATAACGCGTCTTCAGACGGCACTAGTTCCCTTTGCAGAAACTATACTATACGTGACAATAGAGTTACAGTCTTGAGATCAGAAGAAGGCCTCACCATGACGGACAATTGGGAACGAGCCATTCCCACCCTTCAAGGCACCAACACATATGTGACATATATTGGCGACGATGATGGCTTACTTCCGGGAGCGCTTCGTTTTGCTGCAAACACCTTGAGGGTTCAGCCGTCGGCAGTTCTCTCATGGAAAAAAGCTGAGTACTGCTGGCCCGATGTAGCACTTCCAAGCATGAGTGGCTATCTATCCTTCATTGTATCTTCAACAATTCGATGCATTCCAAGCTGCGATTTTCTCACGAAGATACATAGCTTTTCCTGTGGGTATGATGCAGGGCCATCAATTTACTCTTCATTTGTTAGCGCAGATCTGATTCTACATGCAGTCAGGCGAGATGGGAAAAGATTCTTCAGATCATGTTCTCCAGACGTTTACTCAGCTTTTATTTTATCAGCATACGCAAATCGAATTCTGCGCTGTTCCTTCCCACTTTCAATCAATGGAGCATCCGGGGCAAGCAATGGGATTGCACAAACCAATGAGATTAAGAATGAAGAAGCGAGTCGCTTTCTTTCAGAGAATGCCTTCCATCCAATCATTCGACATGGCGAAGATGGTCAACAGCCTATAACCGTGACTATTGCTGAAGCCGATTCACTCGCAACTGCCCATGACTTCCACAAAGAAGCTCTCAGCATGTACAAGATTGATGTTGACCGTCTTGCCGCAAGGGTTTACAATGACCTTTTATCGATTCCCGAGGCCTCACGAAGGCGAAGGGGATTGGAAATTATCTATCTCCGCCTGTCGAACAAAGCAGAAGTTCCTGTAGACATCGACAAGCACAAATTCACTAGCCCTGGCTTTATCAGAGGTGTCAAGCTGCATGAAGATGGCTTTGAGATTGTAGCTGATCTAACCACCATAGAGGATTCAGACGTACTGTCGGCAAGCAAGTACATCAACAGCCTCATTGACTTGTCAGCGATTAAGCCTAACATTGTCGAGTATTCTGAGAGCGACGCAGAATGCGGAGTGCCAAGAATGCAGAACAAAGAGTCCTCCAAAATCTTTGGCAGATTCATGTACCAGACCGCAGGCGCTTTTGCCAGACTCTTGAAAAGGTCTAGGCAATACAATTAGGGAGGGTCTGGACAACTCAGGTATTCGGAGGGACCGGGGCATGAGACTCATTTCCCTGACTTGCGACCATTGTCTTGCAGGACAGTTAGTTGTCCAGGCCTTCCTTAGATTTCCATAGTAATCAACTTCTCCTGCCACTTTAGAAAGGTGTTTTCTTCTAAAGGGCTAATCATGCTATCTGCTAACAAGCTCTTGGCAGCTTGGATTTTCCCTGAATGATCCGTATCCTTTTGGGCACGCGCAATGATGGTGCAATTAGACAGAAAAGGAGGGTCTGGCCAAACATACTTCTCTATTGCTTCAACCGTGAAGTCAAGACTGGACAGGGTCTGTCGAAGCCTGTCCGGCCACCACTGTTCAATATGATAGCCCCATTCAGATGACTGATCCCCTACTAGATGTCGAACAATTCCAGATCTAGTTTGATAGTCTTTAGTTAGAAGGAATTGTCTGGCATTTTCCTCAAAGTCAGGGACTTCAATAATCAACAAGCCACCCTTCTTCAGCCAAGTGTTCCATTTGATCAGCAAGATCAAGGCATCAACTCTTGAAAAGTGCTCAAAGACATGATGAAGACGAATCTCATCGACCTCGCTAGCCATAACCTTGAGATGATTAATATCGGCAAATAAGTCAGCCTCTGTCTGATGCATTACTTGATGCTTGTCCGGCGCATGGTCAATGTTTATATACTCTTGAAAGCCGACTTGGCCGCATCCAAGATGCAAGCGCAGGGGCTCACCTATACTCCAAAGACCCAGTTCCTTCAGACTTTCTTGCAGGCTAGATGACTGATTCTCGAAATAAAAGGACTGGGATCTCTTCCTCCTTGTGGTTGCAGGAATCTGCGAAGCAGGGTTCTCTGATCTGAAAGATGGGAAAGCCCTTAAAGAGAAAACCCTTAGCCATTGATTCAGTCTAACGTGATTCTGCAATGAAAAAGAATCTCCTAAGCTTGAGGCTAGTCTAGCTTAAAGGGCAATGCAAGGAACTGGCCGGCCTTGTGGGTGCACTTTACGGCTTGGCCAATAATCACTCTTTGAAAAAAGTTCAAGATAGGATTTATTCGCCAAACATTTGATGCATATCCTTAGCAATGTATCATCGTACTCGCTTGAGATACCCTTCGCGAGCCACGGAAATCAGAAGTTTATCGTCAATGTCCCGATCCGCCTCAAACTCTGGATGAGTAGTGAGCCATTCATCCACCGCCGTCTTCGGATTATTTCCGATATCCCATGGACGATCAGAAAATGAACCTGCTGGAAGATCTTCAATCACAGTATCAAACACTATGCAGTAACTACCCAACGAAACCAGATCTGCATAGGCGTTGAGTTCAGCCAGTACGTGCTCATGTGTATGATTAGAGTCTAGCGAGACCAAGACACGTTGCTTGTCCCCAGCATAACTCCTTACCTTCTCAACTACTTGAGGATCAATTGAAGAACCCTGAATCAACTCCATCTTAAAGCGTAAAGGGTGCTCATCCAATGCTATTCTGTTGTGCGACCGAATATCGATATCCACACCAACGACTTTTCGTGATGACTGGCGGGGATCCTTGCCTTCCATGACATCCAGAAGACACAGCATGGAAGCCGAGAGCACTACAGAGCCGCCATGAGCTATGCCAGTCTCAATAATCAAGTCTGGCTTCGTGAGTGATATTAACTCTTGGACTTGGACGATATCCTGAGGATACTGTATTAGCGGCCGTCCAACAAACTCAAAGTGATAAGAGTAATTATGCTTGTTAGCTAATTTAAACCACTCTCGAGTTGATTTTAGTAGCTCGGCATCCGCTGCCTGGGTTCTGATTTCTCTTGAGCATGATTCCTTGAAATCAGAATAGCTCATTTCTTCTTCGTGATTTTGATTCTGGCTTCATATTCTATGCCATCATCAACAAACGTGCAAGCAGGATGGCCTGCAAAGGTTCGTGCTCTGAGCAGATTGAAGAGTTGGCGCGCTGTTGTTGGCTCATCGAGTCTGATCGTAGATGCTGGCCCTAGCTCTGAAGCATAATGAATAGAACCAAAGGATAGATCTTGAGGTGTGGTGCTAAAATTCAGTTGGCGAAGACTCGGATAAGTGTCTTCAAATAACGTTTTCATTTCCGTGATCGCTTTGTTGTAAAGCGTCCCTCCTGTGTCTTCCCAAGTGTAGTGGATGGAAGATTGTGCCACTACTGAACCACAATCAATTCCCTCGTCAACAACGTGAAGGCTGACGCCGAACGGGCATTGCTCGACCAATGCCCAGAAGTTGTAGTGCTTACCCCTGTTGTATGGGAGCAAGCTTGGATGGGTGTTGACAAAGCCATGGTTGGCGACGCTAATAAGCTGGGAACTGATTAGTTTTGGCCACCATAGAAGAAGCCCCAAGTCAATACTACCAGCATGGCTGGCTAACAATTGAAGACAAGATTCTTCGTTGCCAAACTCGTGGGCGCAGAGTCCCTGCTCTAGTGCAAACCTATAGATGTCATTCTGGGAGGTGGTAAAGATTGCCGTTAGGTCGGCCCTATGAAATCGCGCAAGCCACTGTACACAGTGGATGCCGACTTCTCCGTCAGCGAAGACAATAATTGATGGTGTCATTCAGACCCAGTCTAAAGGCTACGTTCAATAGCCATTCTGACGATGTCAGACACAAAGAGCACGTCACTGTCGGTCAGATCATGATATGAGGGTAGATTCAGAGCTTTCAGGTAGATGTTTTCCGAAATGTATGGCCTGAAAAATGCCTTTCTTCCCTGGACTGACGTCGAGCTCAGAGGCCAGAAGAAGACCCGTGCATCGACCCCATTCCGTTTAAGTTCGGAAATCATAAAATCGCGATCAAATGGGATGTCATCCTCAACCACCAACGTAGGCATCCAGTAGCCATTCGTGCATCCCTCTGGTTCTGGATTCATGCGCACAGGCAAGCCCTTGAAACACTCATGATACATCGAGAAGATATTCCGTTTAACTCCTGTAAGGCAATCAATCCGTTGGATTTGACCGAAGCCGATCGCCGCCTGCATGTTGCTCATTTTGTACTTAAATCCCACCAGATCCGGCCAAAACTGCTTCGCCTGGGCCCTTGACCGCCCATGGTTCGAGAGCGTCAATACGCGCTCGTAAAGATCCGGATTATTGGTGACAAACATACCTCCCTCCCCTGTCGTCATCGTCTTGGTGCCATGGAAAGAAAAGGCGCCAAAGGAGCCCATGCTGCCAGCCCGCTTGCCGTGATAGACCGAACCTATTGCTTCAGCAGCGTCTTCAATCACTGGGATACCGTGGCGCTCACCAATCGTGAGTAGAGCATCCATATCACAAAGGTTGCCATAGAGATGCACAGCCACAATCGCTTTTGTATTCGAGGTTATCGCCGCCTCAACCTGTTGAGGATCTAGGCACCAACTGTCCTGCAGGATATCGACAAACACCGGTGTGGCTCCCAGGTGAACAATTGGGGCCGCTGTGGCGACCCAGTTTGTATCGGCCATAATCACCTCATCACCAGGACCGATCCCCAGAGCATGCATGCCCATATGGAGAGCCCCTGTGCAACTGCTCGTGGCGATGGCATACTTCACGTCAAGATGGGCCTTAAATGCCTCCTCAAAACGGATAATGTAGTCGTAACAGTGTTCCCCCCAGCCATTACGAGCCGCATCGGTGGCATAAGCCACTTCAACTTCCGTAATCGATGGACGCGTGTAGGGGATGTTTCGTAGCTGCTTGTCTGCCATCGGTCAGATGTCTGTGAGGTAGGGAATCGCCACTTTCACTGGTATTGCAATCATTGGTCGAAGTTGAGCTTTCACCTCTGCCGCTAGGTTCCAGGGCAGAATGAGCAGTTCATCGGGCTCGCGCAGCAGCAACTCCTCGACACTCACGATCGGTATATGACTTCCTGGCAGCCACTTACCGACCTTACTAGGGGCCAGATCTGCCACAGCCTCGAGCAGATCACTGCGGATCCCTGCAAAGTTCAGCAGCGTGCTTCCCTTGGCAGCGGCGCCGTAAGCCAGAACACGACGTCCGCTCCGACGCGAGGCCAACAGATACTCCATTAACGCGAACTTAGCTTCCAGTGCCCGTTCCTGGCAGCGTACGTAAGCTTCAACTGTGGTAAGGCCCGCTGCAATCTCGTCCGAAACCACCTTGTCCACAGCTTGACGCTCCGCAATCGTCTGGGCCCTTGCAGCCGATTCGCCGGCCCGGGCCAACCAGACACGAAGACTGCCTCCGTGGGTGGTGATCTGCTCTGCATCAAGCACCATCAAACCGGCATTCTTCGCTACACTCAACAGAGCAGTAAGGCTTAAATAGCTATAATGCTCATGGTAGATCGTGTCGAACTGATTGCCATCCAAAAGACTCAGAAGATGGGGGAATTCAATAGAAGCCAGCCCTGTAGGCCTGAGCATTGCGGCAACAGCAGCAAGAAAGTCATTGATATCTGGAACATGCGCTAGCACGTTGTTCGCAACAAGCAGATCCGCCCTCATCCCCTGGGAGACCAACTCCGCCGCAAGCGAGCCGCCAAAGAAAAGCTCAATCGTTTCAATACCCTTTTCCCGCGCGGCTTCAGCAGTGGCATGGGTGGGCTCGATACCCAAGCAAGGTATACCCATTCCCTGAACATACTGGAGCAGATACCCATCGTTACTTGCTACTTCCACCACAAGACTATGTTCGTTCAATGCAAGCCTCTCGGCCGCCTGATTTACGAAGCGCTGGGCATGTCGGCACCACGTCACGGAGGTGCTTGAGAAATAGGCATAATCTGCAGTAAACAATTCATTCGCAGGGGCATGCATCGGTAGTTGGACAAGCCAACAAGAAGTGCAGACGTAGACTCGGAGCGGGAAGTATACTTCTGGTAAACTCAGTTTTTCTTCCGTAAGGTAGGCATTGCTTGGTGGTTGATGGCCGAGATCAATCACTTCATGGTGCAAAGGGCTTCCGCAGTGCCGACAATGGTGGGTCATAGCAGGCTCTCCAACCGAGGGAGCGACCGGTCGCGCTCGCTCAATTCCCTGGGCTCCATCGGCCAGTCGATGCCCAGCTGGGGGTCATCCCAGCGCACACCCGTCTCCTCCATGGGGCGATAGGGAGCTCCATGAAGGTAGAGCAGGGCGCTGTCCGGCTCCAACACCTGAAATCCATGGGCACAGCCCGTGGGGATCAACAGAGAGTTCCCAGCTTCGGCACTGAGCTCCACCCCCACCCAACGGCCTCGCGTGGCGGAATCCGGACGCAGGTCCACGGCCACGTCCCACACACGGCCCACCACACAGCTGACCAGCCGGACCTCGGCAGGCCTTCCCCGTTGCAGATGCAGTCCGCGGACCGTGCCGGGCCGTGGATTGTGGCTGAGGTTCACCTGCTCGATCGGCCGGTCCTCCCCCCAGAGCTGGTTCCATTCCCCGCGCCGGAAGACATTCAGGAAACGGCCACGGTGGTCGCCGTGCGGCTGGCGCCGAATTTCCAACACACCCTTGAGGGCCGTGGCGCGGTGGCTGGGCCCGGCCATCTCAGGCGAGGGTGGGCTGGCGCAGCACGGTGAAGGCATCGAGGTCCTCCAGACCCCAGCCATCTGCGATGCCGCTGAGGCGCTGGAACGCCACATCAAGCCCGGCCTCCGCCGCAAACCCCCGCATCCGCTCGGCGGTCATCTCGCCAGTCTGCAGCAGATCGGTAGCCATGCGGTTCTGCAGCTCCTCCTGGAAGAAAAGAATCACGCCGCTGCGTGTCAGGTCATGAGATTGGACCTGTTCGCGAAGGCTGTCGGGAAAGTCCTCCTTGACAAGCCCGATGACATCCAGCCAGGGAACCAACCGGTCCGGACTCCTCCGGATCCGCTTGATGGCCTGTCTCCTGGAGGACGGAGGGCGACTGTCGAATGACACAGCCATACCTGCCAATTTACTCCGGATCCTGGCTACCAGAGAGAACATCGAAAGCCAACTCGCTTCAGGGGCCATTCTCTCATGGGGTCCACCCGTACCCCAGACGGGAGCGATCATTGCAAGCTCCAGTTCAACTGCGGCCTCACTGCGCCAGGGACCTTGTGAACGTAGCCATGGCGGGCTACATCATGGAGGTCCTCAATCACCTGAAAACAGAACTGATCCTGCACATAAAAATGAACGCACTGTGGAGACATCGTTGTAGCAGCAAAGTTAACGGAGTAGGTACCCTCATTGAGCAAGCGGGCTGGCAACCAGACCGTCGATTGATGCAGACCGGGAGAAACAGGAGGGTCTTGGCTGGGGCTGGTAACGAACGCACACTGGCCACCCGTGAAGAAATGGAAATTTGGGACCACCGGTCCCGTGGACGGCTCCAGAAGTTCATAGGTCATCTCAAGGCCGAACTCCCAGTCGATGTTGGCGTAACTGAGACTTTCCCCGGATCGGTCCACCATCCGGGCCCCGAGCATCCGGCAATGGCTGTCGCCGGGTGGATCCGCACGGAGATCGAGCGATGAGCCCGAGGTTTCCTCACTGCTGGCGAAATAGGAGGCCGTGATCGATTCGGTGGGCCCGATCTGGCTGACCCCTCCATTCTCCAGCAACATGCACGTGTCACACAGGCTGTTCACCGTGCTGAGGCTGTGGCTGACGAACAACACAGTGCGGCCCTGACCGGTGACATCCTTCATCTTGCCGAGGCACTTCTTCTGAAACTGAAGATCACCCACCGCCAGCACTTCATCGATGATCAGGATATCGGGCTCCAGATGGGCGGCCACGGCAAAGGCCAGGCGCACATACATGCCACTGGAATAGCGCTTCACGGGCGTGTCGATGAAGCGATGGACGTCGGCGAAATCGACGATCGCATCGAAGACCCGATCGATCTCGCGACGGCGCATGCCCAGCAAGGTGCCGTTGAGATAGATGTTCTCGCGCCCGCTGAACTCGGGGTGGAAGCCCGTGCCCACCTCCAGCAGGGAGCCCACCCGCCCGCGGATCTCGGCCATGCCGGTGGAGGGCTCGGTGATCCTCGAGAGGATCTTCAGCAACGTGCTCTTGCCGGCGCCGTTGCGGCCAATCACACCGAACACCTTGCCCCTGGGAACATCGAAATCCACATCCCGCAGCGCCCAGAAGGTCTCGCTGCTCAGCCGCTGCCGGCCGCCTGCCCGCCGCCAGGGCCAGATCCCCCGGCGGGGCGCCCCTTCCGCCGACGCTTCGCCTGCAGCCACAGTCTCTAGGTGGCCGATTCTGTAGGACTTGCCGAGGGAGCGAACCGTGATGGCGATATCGGAAGAATCACTCATACGATATCGGCGAAGCCCCTTTCGATGCGCTGAAACACGGCCATGCCGATCAGCAGGGAGCCGACAAGACCGGTCAGCATGCTCAGGAACATGGTGGAGGTGATCGGCACCCCGCCCAGCACCGACCAGCGGAATCCCTCAATGAGTCCCACGGTGGGGTTAAGGGAAAAGAGAAACAGCCACTTCTGGGGAATCAATGATGATGAATAGACGATCGGAGTCAGATAGTTCCAGGCCTGCAGAGCAAAGGGAACGGCATAGCCGAAATCCCGATGGTAGACATTCAGGGACGCCACAATCAGGGTGAGCCCGAAGCTCATCAAGAACGCCGCCAGAAGGAAGAAGGGCGCGGCCAGCATGTGCCATCCCAGACCCACACCGAAGAGGGCCAGCAGCACCACCAGAACCGCCAGTCCCACCAGACCATCCACCACCACCGATCCCATGGAGGCCAGGGGGATGATCAGCCGCGGGAAATAGATCTTCGACAGGAGGTTGGCATTGCCCACCAGGCTCCCGCCAGCACGGCCAATGGTGTTGCTGAACAGACTCCACGGGATCAGGCCCGTGAACACCATCAACAGGTAGGGCTGGCCATTGCTGGGCAGGCGGGCAAAATTGCCGAACAAGACGGCAAAAATGATGGCCGGCACCAACGGCTGGAGAATCACCCAGACGACACCCAGGCTGGTCTGCTTGTAGCGGACCTGGATATCACGAAGTGAGAGATAGTAGAGGAGATCACGATATTCGAAGATCTCTTTCCACTCGAAAAAAGACAACCGACGCCTGGGCTGGATGCGCGTGACACTCATGGGGAAACCAACCAGGCCAGAACAGTGGGACCACAGCAAACCAGGGTCCCGACGAGCACCGCCGACAACTTGAAGACCTCAGACAACGAAGAAACTCATCCCCCAGTTCACCAGCACCAGGGCCACCCAGGCGGCGCTGCCCAGCAGGATCAGCCGGTTGGAGCGGCCGCTGTCCTCGCTGCTGGCGTAGAGCACCGGCACGGCCACGATCAGGGCGAAGGAGAGCACCACCAGGGCCAGAACGGTGAGGGTGTTGAGGATCTGCATGGGCAGGGCGGCTCGGGGCCGGATCAGGCAGCGCAGGCGATCCTGCCATGGAGAGGGAGACCGGCTGCAGCGTCGGGGTTATCCGTCACACGGTGTGGGACGCAGGGGCAGGGGGCCTCAGGGGAAGAGATCCCCCGCCGCGGCCAGAGCCTGCAGGGTGGGGGCAGCGGCGTCCTTGGGGGCCAGCAGGGGCTCCTGGGGGGCCGGGAGCTCCTGCAGCGGCCAGGCCACAGCGATGGTGGGGTCGTTCCAGGCCAGGGAGCGCTCGCACTCGCGGCTCCAGTAGCCGGCGGTCTTGTACTGCACTTCGGCCACCTCGCTCAGGGTCAGGAAGCCATGGGCGAAGCCCACCGGCACCCACAGCTGCCGGTGGTTGTCGGCACTGAGGCGCGCCCCCACCCACCGGCCCAGGGTGGGCGATCCCTGGCGCAGATCCACCGCCACGTCGAACACCTCACCCAGCGTGCAGCGCACGAGCTTGCCCTGGGGGTGCGGCAGCATCTGGAAGTGCAGCCCCCGCAGCACCCCCCGCGCCGAACGGGAGTGGTTGTCCTGCACGAACTCGGGGGCCTCGGCTTCGGCCACCCCCAGGGCCTCGGCGAAGCGGCGGCGGTTCCAGCTTTCGCTGAACCAGCCGCGGTCGTCGCCGAACACCGCCGGGGTGAGCAGCAGGGGCCCGTCGATGGCGAACGTCTCGATCGTCATCGCCGGGGCTCCAGGGCCCTGTGGTCGGCGCTGGCCTCCTGCAGCAGGCGCAGCAGGTAGTCGCCATAGCCGGATTTCTTCACGGTCACGGCCAGGCGGTGCAGCGTGTCGTCATCGATCCAGCCCAGCCGCCAGGCCACCTCCTCGGGGCAGCCCACCTTGAGGCCCTGGCGTTTCTCCAGGGTCTGGATGTAGCTGGCGGCCTCGTGCAGGGAATCGGGGGTGCCGGTGTCGAGCCAGGCCATGCCGCGGCCCATCAGCTCCACCCGCAGCAGCCCCTCGTCGAGGTAGAGCTGGTTGAGGTCGGTGATCTCCAGTTCCCCCCGGGGGGAGGGCCGCACCTGGCGTGCCCGCTCCACCACCGTGTCGTCGTAGAAGTACAGGCCGGTCACGGCATAGCGGCTGCGGGGACTGGGCGGCTTCTCCTCGATGCTGAGCACCCGGCCGTCGTCACTGAACTCCACCACCCCGTAGCGCTCCGGGTCGCGCACCGGATAGGCGAACACCGTGGCGCCGGGGCGGTCGCCGTTGGCCCCCTGGAGCTGGGGGATCAGGTCGTGGCCGTGGAACAGGTTGTCCCCCAGCACCAGCGCCGCCGGAGCGCCGCCCAGGAAGTCGGCGCCGATCAGGAACGCCTGGGCCAGGCCGTCGGGGCTGGGCTGCACCGCGTAGCGGATCGACATGCCCCAGGCGGCCCCATCCCCCAGCAGCCGCTCGAAGGCGGGCCGGTCGGTGGGGGTGGTGATCACCAGCACCTCGCGGATGCCCGCCAGCATCAGGGTGCTGAGCGGGTAGTAGATCATCGGCTTGTCGTACACCGGCATCAGCTGCTTGCTGACCGCCGTGGTGAGGGGCGCCAGCCGGGTGCCGCTGCCGCCGGCCAGGATGATGCCGCGCCGGTTCATGGGCGGGAAGGCAGCGACGCCATCAGGCTGCCCATCTCCAGGGCCTGCAGGCCGTAGCTCCAGCCCAGGTTGCTCTTGATGCCCGCCCGCTCCAGGGCCTGCTGCAGGGTGTCGGTGGTGAGCACCCCGAAGATCACCGGAATCCCGGTCTCCCTGGCCACGGCGGCCACGCCCTTGCTCACCTCGGCCACCACCACGTCGAAATGGGGGGTGTCGCCCCGGATCACCGCCCCCAGGGTGATCACCACCTGGTAGCGGCCGCTGGCGGCGAGCCGCTGGGCCACCAGGGGGATCTCGAAGCTGCCCGGCACCCAGGCCACATCGAGCTGGGAGCTCTCGGGACTGACGTCGATGCCGTGGCGGGAGAGCGAATCCAGGCAGCCGCTCAGCAGCCTGCCGGTGACCAGATCGTTGAAGCGGGCCACCACCAGGGCGATGCGCAGAGCCGCGACATCGGTGAAGCGGCCTTCGAAAACCGTCAAGGGGTCAGACCACGAAGTAGCTCATGCCCCAGTTGAGCAGCACCAGGGCCACCCAGGCCAGCCCCCCCAGCAGGATCAGCCGGTTGGAGCGGCCGCTGTCCTCGCTGCTGGCGTAGAGCACCGGGACCGCCACGATCAGCACGAACGAGACCACCACCAGAGCCAGAACCGTGAGGGTGTTGAGGATCTGCATGGGAGGAAGCGCAGGCGAAGACCGTGCCGACGCATTCTTTCACGGGGGATGGCGGCGACGGGGAGGGCCGCGGCCCGGGCTTCACAGGTTGTGGGAGGCCCTGATGGGCCCCTTACGATCGGCAGGCTCCAGACCACGGGCCCATGGCCAGGGAAGTCCAGCAGCAGCTGACGCTCGCGGACGATCCGAGCCTGCAGGGAGAGCTGTTCGCTCTGCTGGGGGACGCGACGACCGGGGACGAGGCCTCGCCCTCTTCCGACGGGGGGGAGGGCATCAGGCAGGGCCGCGGTGCGGAAGTCCTTCGCGTGGAGGACCGTGGCGAACTGGACGAGCAGGCGCTGCTGGCCGACGCCACCGCCCGGCCCCGCCGGCGGCAGGTGGCCGGCGCCACCAGCCAGGCAGCCCCGGACACCACCCCGCAGGAGCCCAGCGGACGCGGCGCCGTGGACGGCCCCGATGGGGACCTGCCCCGCTGGCACCACCATTCCCTGGTGGATCCGGCCGCGCTCACGCCGGTGCTGCGCCACTACGTGGAGCTGAAGGCGGCGCACCCCGAGCGGGTGCTGCTCTACCGGCTGGGCGACTTCTACGAATTCTTCTTCGAGGACGCGATCCTGCTCTCGCGCCTGCTGGAGCTCACCCTCACCGGCAAGGACGCTGGCAAGGGCATCGGCCGGGTGCCGATGGCGGGCATCCCGTATCACGCCGCCGAGCGGTACTGCGCCGACCTGGTGCGCCGCGGCCTGAGCGTGGCCCTGTGCGACCAGCTTGAGGCCACCCCCTCCAAGGGCGCCCTGCTGCGCCGGGGCATCACCCGGGTGCTCACCCCCGGCACGGTGCTGGAGGAGGGGATGCTGGCGGCCCGCCGCAACAACTGGCTCTGCGCCGTGGTGCTCGAAGGCGACGGCAGCCAGGCGGGCCACTGGGGGCTGGCCGTGGCCGATGTCAGCACGGGCGAGTTCCGGCTGACCGAGCGCCGCGGCAGCGGCGCCCTCCACCAGGAGCTGCTGCAGCTGGAGCCCGCCGAGGTGGTGTGGCCCGGCCAGGGGGAGGCGCCCCCCTGGTGCCCCGAAGGACTGCGGCTCACGCCCCTGGCCCGCACCCCCTTCGAGACACCGGAGGCCGACGCCCTGCTGCGCCGCCGCTTCCGCCTGGCCAGCCTCGACGGTCTGGGGCTGGGGGAGGCCCCGCTGGCGCTGCGGGCTGCCGGTGGTCTGCTGGCCTATCTGGAAACTACCCAGCCCGCGGCCGAGCCTGCCGACCGGTCCCTGGCCGCCGCGATCCCCCTGGAGATGCCCAGCCTCTGGCACGCCGGCGACCAGCTGGTGCTCGACGCCCAGACCCGCCGCAACCTGGAACTCACCCGCACCCAGCTGGGGGGCTCCCTGCACGGATCCCTGCTCTGGGCCCTCGACCGCACCGCCACCTCCATGGGCGGCCGCTGCCTGCGGCGCTGGATCGAGGCACCCCTGGTGGACCTCGCGGCGATCCTGGAGCGCCAGG
The DNA here is from genome assembly GCA_000708525.1 of Cyanobium sp. CACIAM 14. Taxonomy (GTDB): domain Bacteria; phylum Cyanobacteriota; class Cyanobacteriia; order PCC-6307; family Cyanobiaceae; genus Cyanobium. The sequence goes on along the minus strand of JMRP01000025.1, from coordinate 9,260 downwards.
AGGCGGTGAGCGAGCTGGTGGCTCAGCGTTCCCTGCGGCTGGGGCTGCGCCGGCTGCTGCGGCCCATGGGCGATCTGGAGCGGCTGGCGGGCCGGGCCGGCGCCGGCAGCGCCTCCGCCCGCGACCTGGTGGCCCTGGCCGACGGCCTGGAGCGGCTGCCCCGCCTGGCGGCCCTGGTGGCCCCCTGCCGCAGCGCCCCCCTGGCGGCCCTGAAGGGTCCGTGGCCCGAGCTGACCGCCCTGGCCGAGACGGTGCGCCATCAGCTGGTGGAGGCCCCGCCGCTCTCGCTCAGCGAGGGGGGTCTGCTGCACGACGGGGTCGACCCAGTGCTCGACGGCCTGCGCAACCGGCTCGACGACCAGGAGCAGTGGCTGGCGCGGCAGGAGGCGATCGAGCGGAAGGCGAGCGGCAATCCCAACCTGCGTCTCCAGTACCACCGCACCTTCGGCTACTTCCTGGCGGTGAGCCGGGCCAGGGCCGCCGCCGTGCCCGACCACTGGATCCGCCGTCAGACCCTGGCCAACGAGGAGCGCTTCGTGACTCCCGAGCTCAAGGGCCGCGAGGGGCGCATCCTGCAGCTGCGCGCCCGGGCCTGCCAGCGCGAGTACGACCTCTTCTGCGCGCTGCGGCGCGTGGTGGGGGAGGCCGCCGGAGCGATCCGGGCGGCCGCCCGACGGGTGGCGGAACTGGACGCCCTGGCCTCCCTGGCGGAGGTGGCCGCGACCGGCGGCTACTGCCGCCCCGAACTCAGCGAGGGACGGGAGCTGGTGATCGAGGCCGGACGCCATCCGGTGGTGGAACAGCTGCTGGTGGAGACGAGCTTCACCGCCAACGACCTGCACCTGGCGGCCCCCGGCCCCGATGGCAGCCAGGCGCCGGACCTGCTCGTGCTCACCGGCCCGAATGCCAGCGGCAAGAGCTGTTACCTGCGCCAGAGCGGCCTGCTGCAGCTGATGGCCCAGATCGGCAGCTGGATTCCGGCCCGCTCGGCCCGCCTCGGCATCGCCGACCGCATCTTCACCCGGGTGGGCGCCGTGGACGACCTGGCCAGCGGTCAGTCCACCTTCATGGTGGAGATGGCCGAGACCGCCAACATCCTTCACCACGCCAGCCCGCGCTCCCTGGTGCTGCTCGACGAGATCGGGCGGGGCACGGCCACCTTCGACGGCCTCTCGATCGCCTGGGCCGTGGCCGAGCACCTGGCCGACAGCATCGGCGCCCGCACCATCTTCGCCACCCATTACCACGAGCTGAACGAACTCGCCGAGCTGCTGCCCAACGTCGGCAATGCCCAGGTGCTGGTGGAGGAGACCGGCGAGGATCTGGTGTTCCTGCACCGGGTCTGCCGGGGGGGAGCGAGCCGCAGCTACGGGATCGAGGCGGCCCGCCTGGCGGGGGTACCGGCGTCGGTGGTGCTGCGGGCGCGCCAGGTGCTCGGCCGCATCGAGGCCAACAGCCACGTGGCGGTGGGGCTTCAGGGCCGCTCCCGTGCCGCCTGATCCAGCCAGGCGCGGCGCAGCAGGGCGTTGACCGCCGCGGCCGCCAGGCCGGCTCCCCCCTTGCTGCCCTCCAGCCGGATCTGGGGAAGCGTGCTGGCGGCAAGATGCCGTTTGCTTTCGGCCACGCCCACGAAGCCCACCGGCATGCCGATCACCAGGGCCGGGGCGGGCACGGTCCCGGCGGCCGTCAGCTCCAGCAGCCGCTCCAGGGCCGTGGGGGCGCTGCCGACCAGCACCACGGCCCCCGGGTACGCCGCCAGGGCCAGGGCCATGCCTGCCGCGGCGCGGGTGCCGCCCGGTGGCGCCACGGCCGGGGCCACCTCCAGCACCGATCGCACCGGATTGGCGAAGGTGCGCCGGGCCATCGGGGCGACGGCCGCGGCCGCCATGGCCGTGTCGGTGAGGATCGGCGCCCCGGCCGCCAGGGCCGCCATGCCGGCCGCGCAGGCCCCCGGACTGAAGCGCAGATCCGGTGCCAGGCTCAGATCGCCGCTGCTGTGCACCAACCGTTCCAGCAGTTCCCGCTCGACCCCCTCAAGGCCGGTGTCGCCGAGCCAGCCGCGGATGCGCCGCACGCTCTCGCGGAAGATCGGGTGGTCGAGCGCCGCATCGACGTCGCACGACGTGCGCTCGGGAGAAGAATCGAAGCGGTCCATCGCCTGCGGCGCCCCGTGATCCGGCCCCCGGCCGCGGCGGCCGGGGGCACCGGGACGGGAAACGCCGAGGCTACGGGATGCACCGCCCGCCGAGGTGGAGCTGGCCCTGGGCGTGGCCATGCGCTCCGGAAGGCCGGCACCCAGCAAGCCCGCCCCGGGAATGCCTTCACTGGCGCAAATTCGAAACAGTGGCGCAAATTGGTGCCTGTACATAATGTACAGGATTCATGTTGAGCCGCGGAAACCATGGAGACCCTCGGGGTGCTCGAGGCGAGGCGGCGCTTCCCCGAACTGCTCGACCGGGCCCATGAGGGCGAGGAGACCCTGATCTCGCGTCATGGCCACCCGGTGGCCGCCCTGGTCCCCCTCGCACAGCGCCACCGTCCCCGGCGCCAGGCCCTGCTCGGTCTCAAGGGCAGCGGACGCGCCTGCTGGCCTGGGGCCCCGCGGCAGCAGGCCGGCACCACCGGGCCGATCCAGCCCCTGGGGGGCAGCAGAGCCGGCCTGGCGCTCGGGTCGGCCGTGGCGATCGACGCCACGGCGCTGATTCCCTACCTGCGCGGCGACGCCTCCAGCCGCCACCAGGAGCCCATGATCGAGGCGATCGCCGCCGGCCGCTGGCGCGGCGTCCTGAGCATGCGCACCCTGATGACGCTGGTGCAGGGCCCGCTCCGCCAGGGGGACGAAGTCCTGGCGGCGCGCTACGAGGCTGTGTTCAGCGATCCGGCGGCCTGGACCCTGGTGAGCCTCACCCCCCAGGTGGCTCTGGCGGCGGCGCGCCTGCAGCGGCCCGGCACCCCGGCGACGATGGAGCCCGAGATCGCCCTGGAACTGGCCTCGGCCCTCCATGGCGGCGCCACGGCGATGATCAGCCAGGACCTCCGGCTGCTCGCCGCCCTGCCGCTGCCGTCGCACCCTCCCCTGCGCTGATGCCCATCCACCTCTACTGGGGCGACGATGAGGCCGCCCGCAGCCGGGCCCTGGCGACCCGGATCGAAGCCCTGGTGGATCCGGCCTGGGCCTCGATCAACCTCAGCCGCCTCGACGGCAGCGATCCGGGCCAGGCGGCCCAGGCCCTGCAGGAGGCGCGCACGGCCCCCTTCGGCACCGGGGACCGGGTGGTGGTGCTGCAGCGCAGTCCCTTCTGTCACGCCTGTCCGGCGGAACTGGCGGGCCAGCTGGAGGCCTCCCTGGGCCTGATCCCCGCCGACGTCCATCTGTTCCTGCTCAGCGACACCAAGCCCGACGCCCGGCTGCGCACCACCAAGCTGCTGCGGGCCGTGGCCGAGGAGCAGGGCTTCCCCCTGCCACCGGTCTGGGACGGGGCGGGCCAGCTCGAGCGGGTGGAGAGCGCCGCCCGCGACCGGGGCCTCGCGCTGGCTCCCGGGGCGGCCGAGGCCCTGGCGACGGCGATCGGCAGCGACGGGATGCGGCTGGCCAGCGAACTGGAGAAACTGGCCCTCCATGCCGGCCCCGGCGGTGGCCCGATCACGGCGGAGGCGGTCACCGCCCTGATCGGCGGCCAGGTCACCAGCAGTCTGGCGGTGGGGGAAGCCCTGCTGGCCCAGCGACCCGCCGAAGCGATCGCCCTGGTGGAGGCCCTGCTGGCGGCGGGCGAGCCCGCCCTGCGCATCGTGGCGGCCCTGGCCAGTCAGATCCGGGGCTGGCTGTGGGTGAGCCTGCTGGAGCGCAGCGGCGAGCAGGACGTGGCCGTGATCGCCAGGGCGGCGGGGATCGGCAATCCCAGGCGGATCTACGTGATGCGCAAGCAGATCCGCGGACGCACCCCCGACCAGCTGCTGGCCCTGCTGCGCCGCCTGCTGGACGTGGAGGCCGCCCTCAAGCGGGGCTCCGACCCCGGCGACGCCTTCCGGGATGGGTTCCTGCTGGCCGCCCTGGCAGAACCCGCGAACCCTACCCGCCGATAATCAGCGCCGAGGCGTCGGCGACGAGGGAGATGGCCCTGCTGGTTCAGAAGTTCGGGGGGACCTCGGTGGCCGACACCGAGCGGATCCGCGCGGTGGCCCGGCGGATCGCCGCCAGCCGCGAGGAGGGCCATGAACTGGTGATCGTGGTGTCGGCCATGGGGCACACCACCGACCAGCTCACCTGCATGGCCGCCAGTCTCTGCAGCGATCCCCCCCGCCGGGAGATGGACATGCTGCTGGCCACCGGCGAGCAGGTGTCGATCGCCCTGCTGTCGATGGCCCTCCATGCCGAAGGGGTGCCCGCCGTCTCGATGACCGGCACGCAGGCGGGCATCATCACCGAATCCGCCCATGGCCGGGCCCGGATCCTGGAGGTGCGCACCGAGCGGCTGCGTCGCCTGCTCGACGAGGGCTACGTGGTGGTGGTGGCGGGCTTCCAGGGCACCAGCAGCGGCCAGGCCGGCACCCCGGAGATCACCACCCTGGGGCGGGGGGGCTCGGACACCTCCGCGGTGGCCCTGGCGGCCGCCCTGGCGGCCGACGGCTGCGAGATCTACACCGATGTGCCCGGCGTGCTCACCACCGATCCGCGCAAGGTCAGCGACGCCCAGTTGATGGAGAGCGTCAGCTGCGACGAGATGCTGGAGCTGGCGAGCCTCGGGGCCGCGGTGCTCCACCCCAGGGCCGTGGAGATCGCCCGCAACTACGGGGTGCCGCTGACGGTCCGCTCCAGCTGGAGCGATGCACCCGGCACCCGGCTCACCAGCGGTCCGGCCCGCCCCATCGGCAGCGAGGGGCTGGAGCTGGGCCGCCCCGTGGACGGGGCCGAACTCGAGCAGAACCAGGCGGTGCTGGCCCTCTCCCACGTACCCGACAGGCCCGGGGTGGCCGCCACGCTGTTCGAGGCCCTCGGCGCCGCCGGGCTGAACGTGGATCTGATCGTGCAGGCCATCCACGAGGGGGCCAGCAACGACATCGCCTTCACCCTCGCGGCGACGGAGATGGAAGCCGCCCGCCAGGTGTGCCGGCAGGTGCTCGACGCCATGGGCGCGGACGGGGCCCGGCTGACGGCGGAAGCCGGCATGGCCAAGCTCAGCATCTCGGGCGCAGGCATCCTGGGCCGGCCGGGGGTGGCGGCGCGCCTGTTCGACACCCTGGCCCGCCTGGGCATCAACCTGCGGCTGATCGCCACCAGCGAGGTGAAGGTGAGCTGCGTGGTGGACGGCCAGCAGGGGGCCAGGGCCCTGAGGGCCGCCGGCGAGGCGTTCGAGCTCTCCGACCAGCAGCTGCGCCACGACCCCCCTCCCTGCCACCTGGGGGATCCGGCCGTGCGGGGAGTGGCCCTCGACCGGGATCAGGTGCAGGTGTCCGTGCGAGGGGTGCCCGACCGGCCCGGAAGCGCCGCAGCCATCTGCCGGGCCCTGGCGGACGCCGGCATCAGCCTGGATGCGATCGTGCAGTCGGAGCGCACCCACGGCGGCCCCGAGGACCGGTGCCGTGACATGAGTTTCACGCTCCGGCGCAACGACCGGCCCGGGGCCGAGCGGGCCCTGGCTCCGATCCTGCGCCACTGGGACGGCGCCGGCTTCGAGGAGGGCCCCGCCATCGCCCGGGTCAGCGCCGTGGGCGCCGGGATGGCCTGCACCGCCGGCACGGCGGCGCGGATGTTCCGCGCCCTGGCCGATGCGGGCATCAACATCGCCCTGATCGCCACCAGCGAGATCCGCACCAGCTGCGTGGTGGCGGAGGCCGACGGTGTTCCCGCCCTGCAGGCGGTGCACCGGGCCTTCGGGCTGGGGGGCGCCCTGCGCCACACGGCCCAGGGGACCGAGGCACCGGTCTAGGGCGCGCCGCGTGGCCGAGGACGGACGGGAGCAGCACTGCTCCCTAGGGTGGAAGCGGCGCGCGCATCGGGGCATGTTGGTCCGGTTCTGGGGAACCCGGGGGTCGATCGCCAAACCCGGGCCCCACACCGTCCGTTTCGGGGGCAACACCTCCTGCGTGGAGGTGCGCTCCGATGCCGGCACCCTGCTGGTGATCGACTGCGGCACCGGGGCCCACGGGCTCGGCCAGGCCCTGATGCGGGAGCACCCGGAAGGCCTGGAGGGCGCCCTTCTCATCAGCCACACCCACTGGGACCACATCCAGGGCTTTCCCTTCTTCGCCCCCTTCTTCGCCCCGGGGCACACCTGGGACGTCTTCGGACCCAGCGATCTCTCCGGGAGCATCCGCGGCGTGCTCTCCGGCCAGATGCAGCACACCTACTTTCCGGTCACCCTCGACCAGTTCGCGGCCACCGTCCGCTACCACAACTTGCTGGAAGGCAGCTTCCGCATCGGGGAAGTGACGATCGCGACCCATTACCTCAACCATCCCGCCCTGACCCTGGCCTACCGGATCGAGACCGATGGGGCCTCGGTCGTCTACTGCTGCGATCACGAACCCCACGCGGCGGAACTGGCCAGCGGCCTGGGGCCGCTGAGCGGCGCCGACCGCCGCTATGCGGACTTCATCGCCGGCGCCGACCTGGTCATCCACGATGCCCAGTACACGGCGCGCGAGTTCCCGGCCAAGCTCGGCTGGGGCCACAGTTCGGTGGAATACGCGGCGCGCATCTGCCAGGAGGCGGGTGTCCCCCGCCTGGTCCTGACCCACCACGATCCGCTGCGCAACGATGCCGCCATCGACCTGATCCTGGCCGGCCTGCGCGCCGACCTGCGGGACAGCGGCGCCAGCCTGGAGGTGATGGCGGCCTCCGAGGGGCTCGAACTCCGGGTCTCCGGCAGCCCCAGCGGCGTTGGCCAGGCCCGCCGTGAGGGCGTCCTCCCCGCCGGTACCGGCCCATGTCAGGCCGGCCGGGCCCTGCTGGACGATGGTGCCCCCCTGCCGGTGCTGGTGCACGTGAGCGACGGAGACCTGGAGGGCATCCTGAGCGAGGCCCTGCGCCTGGAGGGCCTGCCCGCCAGGGTGGTGGCCAGCGAATCCGATCTGGCCTCCCTGCTCAGCCAGGAGGGAGCTTCGCTGCTGCTGCTGGAGCAGGCCCCGCCAGCGCTCGACGGGCCCGGCCTCGCCCGCCGGCTGCGGGAATCCGCCGGCACCGCCGCCGGCGTTCCGATCCTGATGCTGGCAAGCGAGGAGCGGCTGGCCCACCGGGAGGATCCCGTGGTGAACGAATGGCTGGTGAGGCCCTTCTCCCAGACCTACCTGCGCGCCAGGATCCGGGCCTGGGGGCTGGGGGAGGCCTGCCGCTGGGAGCGAGCCCGGTTGCCCGAGGACGAGGAGATTCGCCTGAGCCGACTGCGGCAGCTGGCCCTGCTGGACAGTCCGCAGGAGGAACGGTTCGACCGTCTCACCCGGATCGCCGCCGCCGCCTTCGACGTGCCGATCGCGCTGATCAGCCTGATCGACGCGGAGCGGCAATGGTTCAAGTCCTGCCAGGGCCTGAGCACCCGAGAGACCTCCCGGGATCTGGCCTTCTGTGCCCATGCGGTGCAGCGCAGGGACGACCTCGTGGTCGCGGACACCTGGCTCGACGACCGCTTCGCGGACAATCCGCTGGTGCTGGGGGAACCGAGGATCCGGTTCTATGCCGGAGCACCGCTGATCCTGGCCGACGGCACCTGCCTGGGCACCTTGTGCCTCATCGACACCCGTCCGCGCCAGCTCGGTGCCAATGAGCTCTGCCTGCTGCATGACCTGCGCGACCTGGTGCTGCAGGAGATCAGCCGGCAGCTCACGACGCCGGAGGCCCCGGCGGTCGCCGTCGCCGTCTGATGAACGGGTGCGTCACCGTTCCGGAGCGTTGACCCTGATTACAGTGGCCTGGTCACCCCGTTCCCGGGGCCCGATCCTGCGGCGCCTGGGGCCATGTTCCGACGGGGCCGGTTGTCATGATCCAGCAGGAGGAGGTGGCGGCAGGCCTGGCCAGGGGTGAGTTCTTTCTGGACTACCTGCCGATCCTCTCGATCAAGGATCTCCGCTGCATCGGCGCCGAAGCCCTGATCCGCTGGCGGCGGGCCAGCGGCGTGCTGATGCCCGCGGCCTTCCTGCCGGCCGTGGAGAACACACCGACCTCCGGAGTGCTCACCTACTGGGTGATCGAAACCGCGGCGGCGGAGTTGAAGGACTGGTTGCGCACCCATCCGGACGTGCACCTCAGCCTCAACATCCCTCCGGAGATCGCCGGCAGGGGCGGGATCTACTACACCGCCGTGAAAGCCGGGCTGCAGGACCTGGCCCGTCAGCTGATCCTTGAGCTCACCGAGCGGGGACTCCCGGATGCCCTGGCCCTGGATGGGCTGGCCAGGGCCAGGGAACTGGGCGTCAAGATCGCTCTCGACGACATCACCCTGCTCGGGGGGGCCAACCTCGCCGTGCTCAGCCGTTGCCCGTTCGACATCATCAAGCTGGATCGCAGCCTGATCGCCCAGATCACCAGCGACGCCCCCAACCCCGGATGGGTGGAGGCGATCGCCGCCATGATCTGGTCGTCCCAGCTCATGGTCATCGCCGAAGGGATCGAGACGGAGCACCAGCTTCAGGTGCTCTTCGATGCGGGGGTGCAGGCGGGCCAGGGCCATCACTTCTCACCTCCCCTCTCCGCCGCCGACCTGATGGCCTTTCACGGCCGGATCAACGCACAGGTCAAGGGGGACCAAAGCCTCTGAGCAATCGGTCGCGATCCGGGTGGACGTGGATCAAGAACGATCACCACAGGCCTCCCTTCTTGCGCAGAGGTGCTTAAAAACGTAGGGCGATTCCCTGAGAGCCCATGACCCAGCGTGGCGGAAGTTCCTTTCTGAACGACTTCAAGGACTTCATCAACAAGGGCAACGTGGTCGATCTGGCCGTCGCCGTCGTCATCGGCGGAGCCTTCGGCAAAGTGGTCGATGCGGTGGTCAGCCTGGTGATGACCTCGATGCTCCAGCCGGTGCTGAAGGCGGCAAAGGTGGATTCGATCAACGCCTGGCCGGCCGGAGCGGTGATCGTGGCCCTGATCAACTTCCTGGTGATCGCCTTCGTGGTGTTCCTGATCGTGCGGGCCATCGAAGCGATGAAGCGCCAGGAGGAGGCCAGGGCCGTCGATGCCGGTCCTGACCCCCAGGCTGTGTTGGCGGCGGCAGCCACCCGTCTGGCCGAAGCTCTCGACCGGCGCGGGCTCTAGTGTGCCGTCCCGG
>JMRP01000024.1 GCA_000708525.1 Cyanobium sp. CACIAM 14 | reverse complement strand
CGGGACGGCACACTAGGTGGCTGCTGAAAAACCAGGTCCGCCGCGGGACAATGGTCCAACGGCACTGAGCGGATGCGCGGCCAACAGGATCGGACCGGTCCCTTGTTCTCCTACGTCTCCACCGAGGAGCGGATCCCCAAGGCCCATCCCCTGCGGCAGGTGCGGCGGCTGGCCGATCAGGCCCTCGATCGGCTCAATCCCACCTTCTGCAGGCTCTACCCCGAGGGAGGGCGCCCCTCGATCCCGCCGGAGCAGCTGCTACTGGCCCTGTTGCTGCAGGCGATCTACGGCATCCGCTCGGAACGGATGCTGATCGAGCAGCTGGACTACAACCTGCTGTTCCGCTGGTTCGTCGGCCTCAACCCGGATGATCCCGTCTGGCACCCGACCACGTTCACCAAGAACCGGGATCGGCTGCTCAACGAGGAGCTCATGGCCAAGTTTCTTGAGCTGCTGCTGGCTGCTCCTGAGGTCAAGCCGCTGCTGAGCTCCGAGCACTTCTCGGTGGATGGCACCCTGCTGCGGGCTTGGGCCTCCCACAGCTCGCTGCAGCGGATCGAGGGGGGCGATGTGGATCCGCCACCGCCCAGTGGCGGCAACGGATTTGGATCCACCGGCGCCAAGGGGAAGAAGCGAGCCAAGGGCGACTTCCGCGGTCTGCTGCTCTCCAACCAGACCCACCGCTCCCGCAGCGACGGGGAGGCGCGGCTGTTCCGCAAGTCCAATGGCACCGGAGCCTTCCTCAGCTACCTGGGCCATTGCCTCATGGAGAACCGTCATGGCTTGGTGGTGGCCAGTGAGGTCACGCCCGCGGATGGCTACGGCGAGCGTGCAGCGGCGATGAGGATGGCCCGGTCGCTCCCCGGAGCCCACCAGAAGACACTGGGCGCGGACAAGGGCTACGACACCAGGGATTTCGTTGCCGATCTGCGATTTTCAGGGATCACTCCCCATGTGGCGCAGAACATCCAGGCCCGCCGACGCTCTGCCATCGACGGCCGCACCGTCCGCCACCCGGGCTACGTCCAGTCGATCAACGCCCGCAGGCGGATCGAGCAGGTGTTTGGCTGGATCAAACAGGCCGCCGGCCTCAGGCAGCTCAAGGCCAGAGGACGATCGCGGGTCGGAGCGGTGTTCCGGCTGCACGTGGTGGCCTACAACCTGATCCGCCTGACCAACGTGCTCAGTGAGCGGGAGGTGCTGGCATGACGGTGGTGGAGAGGGCCGATCGGAAGAGATCGACTGACAGGGAATCGGTGCGGGAGTCATGGGGCACCGCCCCATTCGCCGAGCATGTCGTCCGCATGGGCCTGACCGTCGTCCACGCAGCCGAATTCGGGATGGCAGGGCTCGGAGTGGCGGCTATTTCAGCAGCCTCCTAGGGCCAGGCCATTGCCGAAGCCAAACACATGACGGATCGAAATGGAAATTCGTATCATCGCGTGTATTGCAAGCAGGCTAAGGTCATACAGGTGGAAATGGCCATCCAGATCCCAGAGCCAGGAGAAGCCAGCGAGAAAGCGATGGCAGATGTTTGGATCAGACAACATCAGACAACAGGCAATGCTGGCTCTGATCAAAGGGTCAACCAGCCGCGCCGATGGCACTGGCCTCCAGAACTTCAATCAGATCGCCCGATTCCACTTGATAGATGAAGCCGTGGATCGGAATGCGATGAGGAACCAGGGGGTGCTCGCGAATCCGGTGCACATCATCGATCACGCTCTGGCGCAGATTGCTGAAGGTGAGCCAGTTGACGAAATCACCCGCGTTTGATCCTGGGCCTTCGCCCACGTCCGTGAATCCATTCGCTTCCAGCACAGCCGTTTCAAGGCTGTTCGCCAGCAGCGAGCGGATGGCCGCATCCGTGAAAAACTCCATTCCACAGTTGCTGTGATGGATCACATACCACTCCTGGGTGCCGAGCAGTTTGTAGGAAATCACCAGGGAGCGGATGGCGTCATCACTGGCGCGGCCCCCGGCGTTGCGGATCACGTGGGCATCTCCCTCCTTGAGGCCCGCGAACGCTGCTGGATCGAGTCGCGCATCCATGCAGGTGAGAATGGCGATTCGCCGCGCTGGCGGCAGTGGAAGCTTTCCCTTCTCGCCGAAGTCCCGGCTGTAGTGCTGGTTGGCCTCCAGAATGGCGGCATATTGACTCATAATCGTGCGGAACCTACAAGCCTCTTATCTTGTGACTCGTCAAATCGATATCGTGTGGTTTCGGTGACTGCTTGATGTGGCTGCGGGAACCCTCCCTCTACTTGTTTCGGGCTTTGGCCGGCACCCTGCCTTATGGTTCGCCCTCAGTTGCGTCAAGTGGGTCAAGGGCGTCTCCGCTCGCAGCCGTTCGGTGAACAGGAAGAAAATCTCCAGTTCGAGTCATCAACCCACCGAGCAGATCTGGAGCATCCCTTGTGCTGCGCCATGGGTAGACAGCATGCTGGGATCAGCTTCCCCTGGGGCCGTGCAGAACCTTGTCCTCCACGGGAGTTGATGGGGTCTGGTTGCGTTTCCATCACTCTGGCCATGCACGGAAGGTGTCCCATCCACGCTCCAATCCACCGGTCAGACGTTCCGACCGTCGGCATGCCCTGACGTGGCGCTTGCTCCCCGCAGACGGAGGGGGCGGCGCTTTACGCCTCTGCCTGCCCAGGGCCGCGCGCTCTGCGGGGGGTCTCCTGGCGCTGCTCCACGGCCGGCAGCCGCTCGAGGGTGCCGAAGGGGTACGGCCCCACCGGGATGTCGGTTCCCTCTTGGGCGGCCATCGCCGGCAGGGGCTGGCCGCAGGCCGGCCCTCACACCCCCGCCAGCACCTTCGCCTCCTCATCAACGCTCACGACCCGCCCCTGGTCCTCGAAGCCCTCGATCTGGTCGAAGTTGAGGTAGCGGTAGAGCTCGGCGCCGTAGGGATCGATCTTCTCGGCGGCGATGGCCAGGTACTCCTCCTTGCTGGGGATGCGGCCCAGCTGGGCGCACACGGCAGCCAGTTCGGCGCTGCCCAGGTACACCTGGGCCCCGTTGCCGAGGCGGTTGTTGAAGTTGCGGGTGCTGGTGGAGAACACGGTGGTGTTGTCCTCCACCCGGGCCTGGTTGCCCATGCACAGGGAGCAGCCGGGCATCTCCATGCGCGAGCCCGCCGCCTCGAAGATGGAGTAGTAGCCCTCCTCCTTCAGCTTCTCCTCGTCCATGCGGGTGGGCGGACACACCCACAGCCGGGCCTGGTTGGTGCGCTGGCCCTTCAGCACGTTGGCGGCGGCGCGGTAGTGGCCGATGTTGGTCATGCAGGAGCCGATGAACACCTCGTCGATCCGATCGCCCGCCACCTCGCTCAGCGTCTTCACGTTGTCGGGGTCGTTGGGGCAGGCCAGGATCGGTTCGGTGATCGCATCGAGGTCGATCTCGATCACGGCGGCGTACTCGGCGTCGGCGTCGGCCTCCAGCAGCTGCGGATCGGCCAGCCAGGCCTCCATCGCCCGGATGCGGCGGGCCAGCGTGCGGGCGTCCTGGTAACCGCGGGCGATCATGTTCTTCAGCAGCGCCACGTTGCTGCGCAGGTACTCGCTCACCGTCTCGACGCTGAGCTTGATGGTGCTGCCGGCGCAGGAGCGCTCGGCGGTGGCGTCGGTGAGCTCGAAGGCCTGCTCCAGCTTCAGGTCGGGCAGCCCTTCGATCTCCATGATCCGGCCGTTGAACACGTTCTTCTTGCCCTCCTTGGCCACCGTCAGCAGCCCCTGCTGAATCGCCACGTAGGGAATGGCGTTGACCACGTCGCGCAGGGTGACGCCCGGCTGCAGCGTCCCCGTGAACTTCACCAGCACCGATTCGGGCATGTCCAGCGGCATGGCGCCGATGGCGGCGGCGAAGGCCACCAGCCCTGAGCCGGCGGGGAAGGAGATGCCCAGCGGGAAGCGGGTGTGGCTGTCGCCACCGGTGCCCACCGTGTCGGGAAGGAGCATGCGGTTGAGCCAGCTGTGGATGATGCCGTCGCCGGGGCGCAGGGCCACGCCGCCTCGGGAGGCCATGAAGTCGGGCAGCTCGGCGTGGGTCTTCAGGTCCACCGGCTTGGGGTAGGAGGCCGTGTGGCAGAAGCTCTGCATCACCAGATCGGCGGAGAAGCCCAGGCAGGCCAGCTCCTTCATCTCGTCGCGGGTCATCGGCCCGGTCGTGTCCTGGCTGCCCACGGTGGTCATCAGCGGCTCGCAGCTGGTGCCGGGGCGCACCCCCGGCAGGCCGCAGGCCTTGCCCACCATCTTCTGGGCCAGGGTGTAGCCCCTGCCGGTGTCGGCGGGGGCCACCGGGCGGATGAACAGCTCGCTGGGGGGCAGGCCCAGCCGGGCGCGCACCTTGTCGGTCAGGGAGCGGCCGATCAGCAGCGGGATGCGGCCGCCGGCGCGCACCTCGTCGGCGATGGTGCTGGGCTTGAGCGCGAAGCGGGCCACGATCGCCCCGGCGTCCGGCTCGCCTTCGGCCCGTTCGATCGTGCCGGCATGGGGCCGGATCGTGATCACATCCCCGCTCTTGAGCGCCGTGACGTCGCATTCGATCGGCAGGGCGCCGGAATCCTCGGCGGTGTTGAAGAAGATCGGCGCGATCTTGCCCCCCAGGATCACGCCGCCGCTGCGCTTGTTGGGCACGTGCGGGATGTCGGTGCCGGTGTGCCAGAGCACCGAGTTGATCGCCGACTTGCGGGAGCTGCCGGTGCCCACCACATCACCCACGTAGGCCACCGGATGGCCCTTGGCCTTGAGCGCGGCGATCTGCTCCAGGCCGCCCGGCATCCGCGTCTCCAGCATCGCCATGGCGTGCAGCGGGATGTCCGGCCGGGTGGTGGCGTGGGTGGCGGGCGAGAGGTCGTCGGTGTTGGTCTCCCCCTCCACCTTGAACACGGTGACCGTGATCGCCTCGCTCAGGGGCGGGCGGGCGGTGAACCATTCGGCCGCAGCCCAGCTGTCCACCACCTGCTTCGCCAAGGGGTTGGTCTCGGCCAGCTCCAGCACGTCGTGGAAGGCGTCGTACACCAGCAGGGTGCGGCTGAGACCCGTCGCCGCTTCGGCGGCGATCGTGGCATCGGCGTGGCCCAGCAGCTCGATCAGGGCGCCGACGTTGTAGCCGCCGATCATCGTAGCCAGCAGCCGGACGGCCTCCACCGGGCTCACCAGGGGGCTGGCGGCGCTGCCCTTGGCAACGCCGCTCAGCCAGCCGGCCTTCACGTAGGCCGCCTCGTCGACGCCCGGTGGCACACGCTCGCCGAGCAGCTCCAGCAGGAAGGACTCCTCGCCCGCCGGCGGCGCCTGCAGCAGTTCGGTGAGGGCCTGGGTCTGGGGCGCGGTGAGCGGCAGGGGCGGCACGCCGAGAGCCTCGCGCTCCGCCGCGGCGGCCCGGTAGGCGGGCAGCAGGTCGGCAGGGTCGAGCTGGGCGGAGGGGATGGAGCTGGGCGTGGCGTCAGGCATGGGGAGGGATACCCGGCCGCTGGTGGGCCCGGGGGGACAGGGTCGGCTGTGCTCATTGTCGACACCGGCCGGACCGCCCTTGGTGACCATCGCTGCAGAACCCCCCCCGGCGGGGCCTGCCCGCTACGGATCCGGGCGGTCGGGCGTGAGGCGCAGGGCCACGGCGGTGGCCCCGGCCACCACCGCCAGCAGCGGTGCCCCGGCCACACCGCCCCCGTCGCCGAACACCAGGCTGAGAACGCTGCCGGCCGCGCCCGCTCCCCCCAGCACCAGCCCCGCGCCCAGCCCGGCGGAGCTGGCCGGCAGGGTGGCCAGGGCCGTGGCGGTGAGGCTGGTGGTCACCAGGCTGTGGACCAGGCCGAACAGGGGCAGCAGCGGCAGCTGCAGAGGCGGCACCAGCACGTCGAGGGCCAGCAGGGCGGCCAGGGCGCCGAGCCCGCCCCGCAGGGCCGGCCGCCGCCCCCAGCGGCTGGCCAGCCGTCCCCCCCACGGCGCCGCCAGGGCCGACACGGCCAGCACCGCCGCCGTCTGCTGCCCGGCCCCCGAGGCCATCGCCAGGCCCGGGTGCAGGCGCGGCAGCAGGCTCAGCAGGCTGCCGGTCACCAGACCGACGCTCAGCGCCAGCGCCAGCAGGCGCAGGCCTTCCCGCCACGGGAATCGCCACGGCCCCCGGCCGGACATCCGCCCCGGGATCCAGCCCGGTTCCGGGGTGCTGCCGCGGCCGGAGGGGAACGGCGGCAAGGCGCGCAGGACTCCCAGACCGAGTCCGAGCACCGCGGCGCCGAGCGTGAAGCTGAGGACGGGGCCCAGCCGTAGGGCCGCAGCGGTGAGGGGCCCTTCCAACGCGCCCAGCAGGCCCTGGGCCACCGTGATCAGGGCCGCCACCCGCGGCAGTTCCCGCAGCGGCGCCGCCTCCTCCAGCACCGCCAGAGCCGGGCTGGCCGACGCCTGCACGGCCACCATCCAGGCGACCATCAGCAGCGGCAGCAGGGCGCTGCCGGCCGGCAGGCCGCGGCGCAGCAGCCCTGCCGTGCCCAGGAAGATCAGCCCCGCCACGAGCACCCCCACGCTCACCGGCAGCAGCCGTCCCCTGGCGGTGGGGTCCCGCCGGTCGGACAGCCAGCCGGCCAGCGGCAGGATCCCCAGGCCCAGCAGGCCGGGCAGGAGAGCGAACAGCGGCAGCAGCTGGGTCAGCCCCTGGTGTCCCAGCAGCGTCGGCTGGCCGGCCCGGTAGACCATCCACCCCAGCAGCAGGGCCCCCTCCAGCCCGACGACCGCCCAGGCCAGACGCCAGCGGATGGGTTGCCCTGCGGCCGCCTCCATCGTTCCCCTCCCGCGCCTGGGTCGCCGCCGGATCCTCCCGCAGGGGAACCGGCCGCGTACAGCCCCCTGGCCGGAGCCGCCACCCCTAGATGGGGCGGGTGCGGGTGTCCGGGAAGGCCAGGTCACGACCCAGCAGCATCGCCCTCACCCGGGCCGAAGCCCCGGGCCAGAAGCCGGCCTCCTCGGCGAAGCGGGCCGGATTCTCGAAGGTGCCGAAGAGCACGTCGAACAGGGGAAGATCGGCGTAGTTGCCCGCATGCACCCCCCGTGCGTGGTGCCGCGAGTGGCTCTCGGGCCGCTGGATCCACCACCCCAGCCAGCGCGGTGTGCGCAGGTTGGCGTGCTGCACCAGGCTCAGCAGGGTGGTTCCCACCACCACCGCCGTCACGGCCTGGGGCGTGATCCCCACCACCAGGGTGAGGGCCAGGCTGGCGAGCACGGTCCAGCCGAGCATGTCCAGGGGGCTGAACCAGAAGGCTCCGGCCACATCCAGCCGCTCGGCGCTGTGGTGCCACTGGTGGAACCACAGCCAGAGCAGGTCGCTCCGGTGCATGGCGCGGTGCCAGGCGTACACCCCCGCCTCGTACACCAGCAGCCCCACCAGGGCGCCGCCGACGCTGCCCAGGCCGGTGAGATCGAACAGCCGCCAGCGGGCCAGCTGGTCGTTCCAGAGCAGCGGCAGCCAGGTGGACACGGCGAGGAAGATCAGGAAGCAGGCGAGGCCCCGCAGGCGCCAGTGCGGCACCGGTGGCAGCGGCCGGGCGGGGCGCAGGGCCTCCCAGAGCGAGAGGCCGCCGTAGAGGGCCAGCAGGGTGAGGGTCAGGGGGTCGGCGAACAGGGCGAAGGGATTCGGCATGGGGCCACGCCTCCGGGTCGGATCGGGAACTCCGGCACCGTATGGAGAGTGGTGGCGCCATACCCCAGCGGATCCGGCAAGGATGGGGTCGATCCGGCCATGCGGCGCCCGCTTCCCAGCCCGTGCCCCCCTCCGCAGCCATCCCCGTGGCGATCCTGGTGTTTCCGGAGTCCTCCGCGTCGGTGGCCCACGGCCTCAACGACCTCTTCTCGAGGAGGCCCGCCAGCTTCTCGAGGGCAGCGAGGAGCCGGTGGAGGCGATCGCGCTGGCCGTCGGCTACGAGGACGCGGCCTTCTTCGGGCGCCTGTTCCGCCGGCGGGTGGGGCTCACCCCGGCCGCCTACCGCCGGCGTTTCGGGGCCCTGCGCCGGGCTCTGCGGGGATCCGGAGATCATGGATGAGCCGGGGGGAGGACCCATCCCGGCCGGAACCCCATCCCCCGCCCGGGCCATCCGCCGTAGCGGATCCCACAGGCCCGCCGCACCGTTCTCCCTAGGGTCTGCCCTCCCATCCCCGCCCGTCGTCGCGCCATGGCCGTTTCCGCCCACACGTCCACGCTGCTGGAGGCGAAGCGGAGGCTGGGGCTCAGCTTCGCCGACCTGGGGGCTGCCCTCGGCCGCGACGAGGTGTGGGTGGCCAGCCTGATCCACGGCCAGGCCACCGCTTCGCCCGAGGAGGCCACCGCGCTGCTGGAGAGGCTCGGCCTCGATCGTGCCCTGGCCCCCGCGCTCACCGCCTATCCCCTGAAGGGGGCTCTGGATCCGGTGATCCCCACCGATCCGCTGCTCTACCGGTTCTTCGAGATCCTGCAGGTCTACGGCCTGCCCCTCAAGGACGTGATCCAGGAGAAATTCGGCGACGGCATCATGTCGGCGATCGATTTCACCCTGCAGGTGGAGAAGGTGCCCGACCCCAAGGGAGAGCGGGTGAAGGTCACCATGGACGGCAAGTTCCTCCCCTACCGCAAGTGGTGAGGCTCTGCCGGCCCCGGTGGCCGCCGGCCTTCCCTTCCGTAACCTTCAACGAGTCCCCGGGCCGTTCCTGACCCTGCGCACCCCCCAGGCCTCTCCAGCCCCCACCACCACGCCAACCGCCATCCCAACGGCCGCGGTGCGCAGCCAGTGCCCCTACTGCGGCGTGGGTTGCGGCCTGGAGATGAAGCCTCCGGTGGAGAACGGCGCGCTCCCTTCCCCCTGGACGGCCCGGGGGGACCGCCATCACCCCTCCTCCCAGGGCCAGGTGTGCGTGAAGGGGGCCACGGTGGGCGAGACCCTCGAGGGCAACCGCCTCACCACCCCCCAGTTCCGCGAGCACCGCGACCGGCCCTTCGCCCCGATCAGCTGGGAGCGGGCCTTCGAGCTGCTGGAGGCGCAGGTGCGCCGCACCCTGGCGGAGCGGGGGCCCGGCGGGCTGGCGATCTACGGCTCGGGTCAGTTCCACACCGAGGACTACTACGTCGCCAACAAGCTGCTCAAGGGTGCTCTGGGCAGCAACAACTTCGATGCCAACTCACGCCTCTGCATGAGTTCGGCCGTCTCCGGCTACGTGCGCAGCCTCGGCTCCGACGGCCCCCCCTGCTGCTACGACGATCTCGATGTGGCCGACACCGTGCTGCTGATCGGCACGAACACGGCCGAGTGCCATCCGGTGCTGTTCCAGCGGCTGCTCAAGCGCAAGCGCAAGGTGAAGGAGGCCCTGCGGCTGGTGGTGGTGGACCCGCGCGCCACCGCCACCAGCGACGCGGCCGATCTCCATCTGGCGATCCGACCCGGCAGCGACCTGGCCCTGCTCCACGGCCTCGGGCACCTGCTGCTGGCGAAGGGCGTCGTGGACCGCCCGTACGTGGAGCGGAGCACCGAAGGATTCGAGGCCCTCTCGGACCTCTGGGCCTCCTGGACCCCGGAAGCCACCGCCGCCTGCTGCGGCGTCGCCATCGACGACCTGCAGCGCCTGGCGGACCTCTGGGCCGGCGCCGGCGGTGTGCTGAGCCTCTGGTCGATGGGGGTGAATCAGAGCGTCGAGGGATCGGCCACGGTCTCCGGCATCGTCAACCTGCATCTGGTGAGCGGCCAGTTCGGCCGGCCCGGTGCGGGCCCCTTCTCCCTCACCGGCCAGCCCAACGCGATGGGGGGACGGGAGGCCGGGGGGCTGGCGAAGCTGCTGCCGGGCTACCGCTCCGTCACCGAGGCGCCCCACCGGGCGGAGGTGGAGGCCCACTGGGGCCTGCCGGCCGGATCGATCGCGCCGGAGTCCGGCCTCACGGTGTGGGGCCAGGTGGAGGCGATGGAGCGGGGGGATCTGGGCCTCTGGTGGGTGGCGGCCACCAACCCGCTGGTGAGCCTGCCCTGGCTCGACCGGGTCCGCGCCGCCGCCCTCAGCTGCCCGTTCGTGGTGCTGAGCGAGGCCTACGCCGGCACCGAGACCGCGGAGGTGGCCCATCTGCTGCTCCCCGCCGCCCAGTGGAGCGAGAAGGCCGGCGTGATGACCAACTCCGAGCGCCGGGTCACCCTCTGCCCCGCCTTCCGGCCGGCGCCGGGAGAGGCCCGTCCCGACTGGGCGATCTTCGCCGAGCTGGGTCGCCGGCTGGGGTTCGCGGCGCAGTTCCCCTGGCACTCCGCCGCCGAGGTCTACGACGAGTTCGTGGCCCTCACCGCCGGCCGCGTCTGCGACATGAGCGGCCTCAGCCATTCCCTGCTCGCCGCGCACGGCCCTCAGCAGTGGCCCTTCCCCGCCGGTACGGACCCCGGCGATGGTGCCCCCCGCCTCTACGGGGACGGTCGCTTCCCCACCCCCAGCGGCCGGGCCCGCCTGATCGCCGAAGGTCCCGCCGGGCTGGCGGAACCCCCGGACGAGGCCTTCCCGCTGGTGCTCACGGTGGGCCGTTACCTGGAGCAGTGGCACACGATGACCCGCACCGGCCAGGTGCCCCGGCTCTTGGAGCGCCATGCCGAGCCAGTGCTGGAGGTGCACCCCAGCGATGCCGCCCGCTTCGGGCTCCTCGATGGCGCCCTCGCCGAGGTGCGCTCCCGCCGCGGCGCCGTCACCGCCCGGGTGGCCGTGACCGAACGCATCCGGGCGGGCACCGTGTTCCTGCCGATGCACTGGGGCCGCTCCCAGGAGAACGCTTGCGAGGCCAACCGGCTGATGCACGAGCTCGCCTGCCCGATCTCCCACCAGCCCGAGCTCAAGGCCGCCGCGGTCACCCTCGCGCCGGTGGCCTGATCCGCTGCCGGCCGGTCCGCGGGCTTCAGGCCAGGGCTTCAGTCCAGGGCTTCAGTCCAGGGCTTCAGTCCACGTCGTGGGCGTGACGGCGGTAGAGGAAATCGAGGGCCTCATGGCGCAACGCTCCGTAACGCGGATCGGCCTGGATCGTCTCGTAGTCGCGGGGCCGCTCGAAGGGCACGGTCATGATCTCGCCGATGGTGGCGGCAGGACCGTTGGTCATCATCACGATGCGATCGGCGAGGAACAGGGCCTCGTCGATGTCGTGGGTGATCATCAGCACGGTGGGCCGATGCTCGCGCCAGATCGCCAGGAGTTCCTCCTGCAGCTCCTCCTTGGTGATCGCGTCGAGGGCCCCGAACGGTTCATCGAGCACCAGCACCTGCGGCTGCACCGCCAGGGCCCGGGCGATCGCCACCCGCTGCTTCATGCCACCGGAGATCTGGCCGGGCCGCTTGTCCCGGGCCTCGAGCAGATGCACCATCTCCAGGTAGTGATCCACCTCACGATCGCGCTCCGCGGCACTCAGCTGGGGCCGGGCCGCCCGCACCGCCATCGCCACGTTCTGCCGCACGCTCATCCAGGGCAGGAGCGAATAGTTCTGGAACACCACCATCCGATCCGGCCCCGGCGCCCCGATCGGCGCGCCCCGCAGCCGCACTTCGCCGCCACTCGGGGTCAGGAAGCCGGTGACCATGTTCAAAAGCGTGCTCTTGCCGCACCCCGAGTGGCCGATCACGCACACGAACTCTCCCTGCCGGACGCTCAGGTTCACGTCGCGCAGAGCCTCGAAGGGGCCCCGGCGGCTCTCGAACACCTGGGAGACACCGTGGAAGCTCAGGAAGTCAGGCGCTGCCGGCGGAACGGACGGCGCCGCGGCTTTGGCCTGGCTGATGGAATCCTGCATGGGCTCAGCGTGGAATCGGAAGGGGGGAGTCGTCGGCGGCGACCGAGACGGCTGGCACACCCAGCGGCACCGGCAGTGGTTGCACCGGCGGTGACGGCCGGCCCGGCAGCTGTTGCAGATAGGCCAGCGGATCGTCCTGATCGAAACGCAGTCCGTCGGCCAGGAGGAAGGCGCCCCGCGGCAGGGGCAACGCGGCGAAGCCGGCCAGGGACTGGGCCCGTTCGCAGAGATCGGGGCGGTAGACCTGGCTCAGCAGTTCGACGCGGTTGCTGGGAAAGGGGCACCAGCCCCAGCGGCTCAGTTGCGTGAGGATCCAGCACCCTTCGGCGGGGTTGCTCGCATGGGCACGGTCCGCGTGGAACCGGTTGAAGGGCATCCCGGTGCTGTCTCCCTCCGGTTCCACGCTGAACTGCTGGACGAGGGCTCCGGCCGCCCGGGTGCCGAGCCATTGGGGTTGGCTGAGCACCTGCACCATGGCCCAGCGCTGGCCGCCGTCATCGCAGCGCTCCGCCGCCCGCATCAGCCCGGCGCAGAGGGCCAGCAGCGCCTCGGGATGGGCTGCGGCCCAGCCCTCCTGGCAGGTCAGCACCTTCTCCGGATGGCCTTCCCAGATCTCCCGGTCGCTGGCCAGCAGCACCCCCAGCCGCTCGTTCACCGCCTCGGCGGCGCGGTAACGGCCGGCGATGAAAGCATCGATCTGCTGGTTGCGCAGGGCTCCCTGCATCGCCAGGGGGGCGATCGGCACGAAGCGCACCATGGTGTCCGGGTCGATCCCCCCGGCGGCGAGCCAGTGGCGCAGCAGCAGCTCGGTGATGCCCCGTCGCTGGGGCACCGCCACGCTGAAGGGCCGCTCCCGCCCCGCGATCCACTCCCGGAGGCGGTCTCTGTCGGTGACACCCCGGTCGCCGAGAGGCCGTGCCAGGCAGAGGGCGTTGCCATTGCGGCTCACCGTCATCGGCGTGATCGCCGGCCAGGGCGGTGCTCCGTCCAGTCCGAGGGTGAGCCGCAGAGGGGTGCTGGCGGGGGTGATGGCGGCATCGATCTGACCCTCGCGCAGGGCCATCTCCAGCCGCTCCCAGGTGGCGAAGGACACCGGCACCACCTGTACGGCGGACGGATCGAACAGGCGGCGATCGATGGCCATCGCCAGGGGGGCCACATCGAGACCGGGCAGATAGCCCAGACGCAGCACCGTGGGCGCAGAGCCCACCCGTCCCTGGACGCCCAGGCTCCGCTGCTCCGCGGCGCGGCTGATCTCGGCCTGGCGCATCAGCTCGGCACGGCGCTGGCGCAGACGGCGCTGCTGCTGCAGGAACCCGATCAGCTCGGTGCGCAGGTTGTAGTACTCGGGGTGCTCCATCACCTCGAGCCGGCTGCGGGGACGCTCGAAGGGCACCGTCAGGATCTGGCCGATGCGCGCCTCGGGCCCGTTCGTCATGCAGACGATCCGGTCGGAGAGCAGCAGGGCTTCATCCACATCGTGTGTGACCATCACCGCCGTGACCCCTGAGTCCTGGCAGATCTGCATCAGCTGCTGCTGCAGATTGCCGCGGGTCAGGGCATCGAGCGCTCCGAAGGGTTCGTCCAGCAACAGCAGGCCGGGCCGGATCGAGAGGGCGCGGGCGATCGCCACCCGCTGCTTCATGCCCCCGGAGAGCTCCGTGGGAAGTTTGTCGGCGGCGCCGGCCAGACCCACCATCTTGATGGTGCTCTCGATGCGCTCCCGCCGCTCCTCGGGGGAGGCCTGACGCATCACGTTGTTGACGGCCAGAGCGATGTTCTGACGGACGGTCTGCCAGGGCAGCAGCGAGTAGTTCTGAAACACCACCATCCGGTCGGGGCCCGGATCGGTGACCTGGCGGCCGTGCATGAGGATGCCGCCGGTGTTGGCCTGATCCAGTCCGGCCAGCAGGTTGAGCAGGGTCGATTTGCCGCAGCCGGAGTGACCGATCAGCGAGACGAACTCCCCTTGGCGGATGGCCAGATCGATGTCCTTGAGGGCCACATAGCTGCCGCCCCTGGGGAGATCGAAGCTGCGGGTGACGTTGTCGACGGTGATGAAGGCGTTGCCCATCACTTGCCTCCCTTGGCCACCAGGTTGCCGATGCTGGCCACCAGCCGATCCAGCGCCAGGCCCACCAGGCCGATCACCACGATCGCCAGGATGATCTGGCTGGTGCAGGTGTCTCCGCCGGCGTTGTAGGCATCCCAGATGAAGAAGCCGATGCCGCCATCGGCCTTGAGCATCTCCGCCGCCACGATCGCCAGCCAGGCCAGGCCGATGGCGATGCGCAGGCCCGTGAACAGGTAGGGAGCGGTGGCGGGCATCAGAATGTCCTTCAGGTAGGTGCGCTTGTTGAGGCGCAGCACCCGGGCGACGTTGTTGTAGTCCTGAGGGATTTCGTTGATGCCCACGGCCGTGTTGATGACGATCGGCCAGATGGCGGTGATGAAGATCACGAAGATGGCGGCCGTGTCGGCCTGCTCGAACAGCAGCAGCGAGATCGGCAGCCAGGCCAGGGGCGGCACCGTGCGCAGCACCTGGATCATTGGATCGAAGCCGCGCCTGAGGAAGCGGTTGAGGCCGATGGCCATGCCGGCGGCGATGCCCACGACGGCCGCGAGGCTGTAGCCCACCGCCACACGCTGCAGGGAGATCAGCAGCTGCAGTCCCAGCCCTTTGGAGGTGCCGCCGTCGTCGAAGAAGGGACGGCTGATGTAGGGATTCCAGGTCTGCACGATCACATCGATCGGCCCCGGGAAGCCGGCCCGGTTGAACTGCGCCAGCACCTGCCAGAGCAGCAGGGTGAGGCCGATGCACACCACCGGGGCCTTGATCTGGTTGGCGAGGGGCGAGCGCAGCCAATGCTTCTCCGGGCGGCGCTGGCTCTGGGCGGGGGCAGACAGGGTGGTCATCGATCGATGGCGCCGAAAGTGGGCGAGGAGGAGGGGGTCGGGAGGCCCACCGAAGATCGGGAGGCCTCCGGGTGGGTCACTTCAGATTCTTGATCTTGAGACTGTTCAGATAGGCCTGGGGCTTGCTGGCATCGAACCTGGTGCCATCGAAGAACACCTCCACGCCGCGGCTGTCGCCGGCGGGGCCGTTTCCGTAGCCATTGGCCTTGGCGGCGGCCCGCCAGAGATCACTGCGATTCACCTGATCCACCAGGGCCTTGATGTTCGTTCCCTTGGGCAGATAGCCCCAGCGGATGTCCTCCGTCACGAACCAGGTGTCGTGGCTCTTGTAGGGGAAGGAGGCGTTGTCGGCCCAGAACTTCATCTTCAGGTTGGGGAGGTTCTCCGTCTTTCCATTGCCGAAATCGATCTTGCCCTGCAGCCGCGGCAGGAGATCGTCAACGCTGGCCTTCACGTACTTGTCCTCGGCGAGGATCTTGGCCAGCTCATTGGTGTTGGCGGGGTTGTCGGCCCACTTCTGGGCCTGCTGCACGGCCATCAGCAGGCGCAGGGTGGCGTTGGGGTGCTTCTTGACCCAGTCGGCCCGCATGGCGAAGGCCTTCTCGGGGTGATTCTTCCAGAGCTGGCCGGTGATCAGCACGCTGTACCCCAGCTTCTTGTTCACCAGGCGCTCGTTCCAGGGCTCACCGACACAGAAGATGTCCATGGTGCCCGACTTCATGTTGGCCACCATCTGCGGCGGCGGAATCACCACGATGTCGACCTGTTTGTTGGGGTCGACCCCGTTGGCGGCCAGCCAGTAACGGGTCCAGAGATCATGAGTGCCACCCGGGAAGGTCACGGCGGCCTTGAACTTGTCCCCCGTCGCATTCTTGCGGGCGATGGCCTTGGGCAGGTTGGGCGAAGAGACCTTGAAGTTGTCCTTGAGGAATTCGTTGGAGGCCGAGATGCCCTGACCGTTGGTGTTCAGGCGGGCCAGGATGAACATCGGCACGGGTTGCCTGCTCTTGCTGATGGCCCCGGTGGTCAGCAGATAGGGCATCGGCGAGAGGATGTGGGCGCCATCGATGCCGCCGCGGGCTCCCCCCAGCTCGAGGTTGTCACGGGTCACGGCCCAGGAGGTCTGCTTCTTCAGCTCGACGCCGGTCATGCCCTGCTTGTCGAAGAAGCCCTTCTCCTTGGCGATGATCAGGGGCGCGGCATCGGTGAGGGCGATGAAGCCGAGTTCCACGCTGGTGGTTTCGGGCTTGCCGGGGGCCGCCTGGGCAGCGCCGGCGCTCAGCAGGCCGGCGACACCACCGAACTGAACCACCACACCGGTGGCGGCGGCCAGGCCGGTGAGCAGAGCTTGGCGGCGAGAGACGGAAGTCATGGAGGGAATTCGATGAGCGGAGCGTGGCGGCGGTCTGCCGCCTGAACGGGAACGGGACGTTGGGCCCGGCCGCTGCCGTCCAGACCGAGGTCTTACCCCCGGCCGGAGCCGCGGTGGCGAGCGATGCGGACCTGGCAGGCGGACTGCGGGTGGGCGGCGTCCGGATGGGCGGCGTGGGAGTGGGCTGGCGGATGGAGAGCGACCGACCAGCGAACTGCCGGGCTTCACAACGAAGCGTCCGCGGCAATGGCAAGCGTCGGCGCTCAGGCTTGCCGACCACGCAACAGAACCATGCGGATCCGGCCAGCGTCCGTGGCTTTCGTTACAAAAACTTTCCTGCGCTCCTCCCCTCAGGGCGCCAGTTCCCGGCGCAGCCGTTCGCCGCAGCGGGCCAGCAGCAGGGCTCGCGCCTGATCCAGGGCTGCGGGCAGATCCGTGAAGCGATCGGCCAGAAACAGCTGTGCCCCCAGGTTCCAGAGCAGCGGCTCGGCCAGGGGGCCCTCGCCGCGCAGCGCCTCCAGGGCCTGCTCACGCCAGTGCGCCAGACCGTTCCAGGACACCTCCGCGGCGCTGATGCCGTGGTCGCGGGGATGCAGCAGCAGGCGCTCCACCTCCCCGTCGCGGACCCGGGCGGTGATGCCGGCGCGGGTGGTGGGCAGGTCGGTGGAGCCCTCCAGCCCCTTGATCGTCAGGATGTCCGTCTCGCCGATGCCGGCCAGGGCCTCCCAGGCCCGGGCCTCGGTGGGGGGATGGACGAACCCGCTGACCAGCCGGTGGGGGCCGCGATGGGGCGTCCAAAGCAGCTCCAGGCTCGCCACCGGCGGGCGCTTGCCGATCAGATCGCGGACCTCCACCAGGGCCTCGGCGGCAGGGAAGTGGTCGGGCTGGTGGGTCAGGGCCAGCCCATGCCGGTCGAGTCGCTGCTGCACCTCTCCCAGGCTGAGGCCGCGCCATTCGATGCCCAGGGCGGCGAACAGCTCGGCCAGGGTGACGCCGTACTTCACCGGCATCGGATCGCCGCCGTGCAGCACCACCGGTTGATCGGCGGACGCCAGGCACAGGGCCAGCAACGGCAGAAGCGGGGCGGTGCGGCCGCGGCCGTCGTAGGGAACGGAGAAGCAGAGGGGCCGGCGCCCAGGGGTCTCGAGCACCGGCCCACGGGCGCGGTAGGCCTCGAGCATGCCGGTCAGTTCCGGGGGGGTGGGCCGGCGGATGCGGTGGGCGATCAGAAAGGCGGCCAGCTGGGCCCCCGGGAGCGTGCCGCCCAGCATCAGCTCCATGGCCTCGCGCGCCTCGTTGCGCTCCAGGCCGGTGCTGGTGTGCTCCCCGCTGCCCACCTTGCCGATCAGCTCGCGGAAGCGGGCCCGCTGCGGTCCGAGGGCGGCGAGCCGCTGCTGGCGCCGATCGAGGCCCGGGAGGGCGCTCGCCTGCGAGCCATGGCTCTGCGGTGTCGGCTGAGCGGGGCCTTCCGCCTGCAAGGCCGTGTCGCGTGCAGCCGTGTCGCGTGCAGATTCCGGTAGCGAAGGCAACAGGAAAGGAATGGACCCGTCCTCAATACTCACATCCGAAGAGCGAACCGGCCGCAAGGGCCCCGGGACTTCCGGGGGCTTCCGTTCCTGTGTCCGCGATCGATGTCTCTTCCCGATTCCCCTCCGCACGCCCCGCCCGCGTCGGGTTCCCCCGCCGTCGCTGCTGCACTTCCGTCGTCCGCAGGAGCGACGGCCAACAGCACCGGCAACAGGATCGAGCAGGCCAAGGCCGCCTACTGCGGCCTCGACCTGGAGCCCCGCCTGGAGGAACTGGCCCACCAGGGTTGGGAGTCCCTCGACGAGGCCACGCTCACGATCCATCTCAAGTGGCTCGGCATCTTCTTCCGGCCGGTCACCCCCGGGCGCTTCATGGTGCGCCTGCGTCTGCCCAACGGCCTGCTCGACGCCGATCAGCTCGAGGGGCTGGCCGACGTCGTCGACCGCTGCGGCGAGCACGGCAGCGCCGACATCACCACGCGCCAGAACCTGCAGCTCCGAGGTCTGCTTTTGGAGGACATGGCGCCGCTGCTCGTCAGCCTGAACGCGATGGGGCTCACCAGCCGTCAGTCGGGCCATGACAATCCCCGCAACGTGACGGGCAATCCCCTGGCGGGCATCGATCCGGAGGAGTTCGTCGACACCCGCCCGCTGGTGCAGGCCATCCAGGCGCGGCTGCTCGGCCCCGGCGGGCCCCGCAACCTGCCGCGCAAGTTCAACGTGGCGGTGGGGGGTGCCCCCGACAGCTTCCTGCTGCACAACGATCTGGCCTTCCTGCCGGCCATCCGTGAGGGGTCGCTGGGCTTCACGGTGATGGTGGGGGGCTTCTTCTCGGCCCAGCGCAACGAACTGGCGATTCCGCTTGGCCTCTGGCTGCCCGGGCAGCACCTGGCCGACTTCAGCCTCGCCGTGCTGCGTCAGTTCGAACGGGAGGGCAGCCGCGAGGCCCGCAACCGCAGCCGGGTGATGTACCTGATCGACGCCCTTGGTCTGGAGGCCTACCGGGAGCGGGTGCTGGCGGAGTTCGCAGCCCTGGCCGGTGCCGAAGCGACCGCCGCCGTGCTGCCGCATGACGGCAGCCATCTGGTCGGCCGCGCCCCCCGCGACGTCTGCGGCCTCCATCCCCAGAAGCAGGCCGGGCTCCACTGGGCGGGCCTGCATGTGCCCATGGGCCGCCTGGATGCCGCCGGCATGGCGGGGCTGGCCCATCTCTCAAGGAGTTACGGCAGCGGCGAACTGCGGCTCACGGAAAGCCAGAACGTCGTGATCCCTGACATCGGCGGCGAACGCCTCGAGGCCCTGCGGGCCGAGCCGCTGCTGCAGCGGTTCCGCCTGCAGCCGGGCCCCCTGGAGGCCGAGGCGGTGAGCTGCACCGGCAACCGCTACTGCAGCTTCGCCCTCATCCACACCAAGAGCACCGCCCAGGCGGTGGTGGAGGAACTGGAGCGGCGGCTGGAGCTGCCCCACGCCGTGCGCACCCACTGGACGGGCTGTCCCAACGCCTGCGGCCAGCCCTACATGGGGCAGATCGGCCTGATGGGGGCCAAGGCGCGCCACGAGGGCCAGATGGTGGAGGCCGCCAGGATCTTCCTGGGCGGCTCCATGGGCTCCGACCCCCGCCTGGCCGAGCTGCACCACAAGGGGGTGCCCCTCAGCGAACTCCCTGACGTGCTGGAGTCGCTGCTGGTGGAGCACTTCGGTGCGCGGCGGCGGGCCGGCGCCGTTTGAGGCCCCAGCCCCAGCGGAAGCCCGTGGGTCGGCGGGCCTGCCGCGGCCCGGCCGCCGCAGCCTGTGCCTGCAGGCAGGCCTCGAGATCGTCCAGCACCCCGGGCTCCGCCGGGTCGTGACCGCCGTACAGGAGGGACAGGACGAGGTCGGGGTCGAATCCCAGCGCCCCGACCTCCTGCCAGAGACGGTCGCTGCGCAGGCGGTCGGCCCGGACGAACTGCGCCTCGCTCAGCTGACGCACCAGCAGGAAGAGCAGCTGACGCTCCTTCGCCGTCATGGTCGTGTCCGTTGTCGTGTCCGTTCCGCGTCGTGCTCCGCCCGGTGTGCGGACCCGGCCGTCCGCTGCCCCTCTCCGGCTCATTCCCCCAGCCCCGCGCATCGTCTGTCCATCCTTGATAGTCCGGCGCTCCGGCCAGACCCGCGGACCCACATAAAACGTATCGCTCGTAACCATTTTCCGGGAGTGCCATCGTGAAGACCCGCGTCCCCGCTCCTCTGGATCCCCCGGCCTCCAGCGACCTGCGGCCTGCGGCGCTGCCCCCGCCGGGCAGCGTCGAGCGCTCGCCGTGGCTGCGGCGTCTGAGGGCTTCGCCCGTGCTGGATCCTGATCCTTGGCTGCGGGAGCTGGAGAGCGGCGCGCTCGAGCCCCACGGCGATCTGATTGCCGTCCTGGCCGAGCGTTTCGAGGCCGCCGCCGCCCAGAGGCTGCTGGCGTGGTGGCTCACGGCCCCGGAGCGACGGCCGGAGCTGGCCGACGGGATCGCCCTGCGGCGCGATCCGCACGCCGCCGCGCTCCTGCGCCAGGCCCTGGATCAGCCACTCCCTGCCGCTGACGGCCAGGGCGCCCCGGTTGAGCGGCAGGCCCTGCTGCTGCCGCTGCTGGGCCATCAGCGGGATCCGGCCGACTTCGCCCGGCTGCGCCGGCTGGCCCTGGCACCGGGCCCGGCGCGGCTGCGGCGGGCGGCCCTGGAGGGTCTGGCCGTGGGCCTGAGCGCCTGGCCCCGGGCGCCGCTGCGGCAGGCTCTCCGCGGGCTGGCCGGTGATCTGGATCCCCGGCTCGCCGAAGGGGCGGTGGATCTGCTGGCCCGCCTGCCGGCGGCCCGGGGCACGTTGCGTCAGCTGGCCAGGGAACCGCTGGATCCCGCGGTCGCCTCACGGCTGGAGCGGCGCCTGGCCCGACTGCCGGCCGCCCCCCTGCTGCTGGTGGTGCACGGGCGGGCGGGAGGCAGCATCCCCGGGGAACTGCGCGCGCTGGCGAAGGAACTGGAGCTCCGCCGCGACGCACCGGTCCGCCTGCAGGCCCTCACCGCCGAGCGGCCCCCCCGGCTGCCGGCGTCCCCCGGAGGGCTGACGCTGGTGCCGCTCTTCCTGCTGCCAGGCGGCCATGTGCGCCGGGATCTGGCCGCCATCGCCGCGGCGTGGCTGGCCTGCGCACCGCTGCGGCGGCTGCCGTTCCTCGGGGCCTGGCCGGCGTGGCAGCGCGCCCTGGCGGCCGAGGTGGCGGATCTGGCGGCGCGATCCCCCGACCGGGAGCCCGCCGTGCTCCTGCATCACCCGCTCGAGGGGCCCCTGGGGGCGCGCTATCTGGCTCACCTCAGCGCCGTCACCGGGGCCGCCTGCCGGCCCGCTCCATACAGTGCTCCCCACCCGGAGGTCCCCCAGCTGCCGATGCACCAGGCCGTCCTGCCGCTGGCCCTGGCCGCCAACCGGCTCACCGACTCCCTGGCAGAGCGGCTCGGTCCCCCCCTGCTGCAGCGGCCGCGATTCCGCGACCTGCTGCTCCAGGCCCTGGAGGATCTGCCGTGACGGTTCCCGGACCCGGGACTCCTGGCACCGTCTATCTGGTGGGCGCTGGCCCCGGTGACCCGGAACTGCTCACCCTGCGGGCCCATCGGCTGCTGAGAACCTGCGACGCCCTGGTCCACGACGCGCTGGTGCCTCGGGCGCTCCTCGACCTGGTGCCGGCGCACTGCGAGCGCCACTTCGTCGGCAAGCGCCGGGGTCACCATTCCGTGCCCCAGGGCGCCACCAACGCCGTGCTGGCGGAACTGGCCGGCCGGCACCGCACGATCGTGCGCCTCAAGGGAGGGGATCCCTTCCTGTTCGGCCGCGGCGGCGAGGAGGCCGCCCACCTGGCCGCGCGGGGCATCCCCGTGGAGGTGGTGCCGGGGGTGACCGCGGGCATCGCGGCGCCGGCCTACGCGGGGATCCCCGTCACCCACCGGCGGGCCGGCTCCAGCGTCACCTTCGTCACTGGCCACGAGGAGATCGACAAGGCTCGCCCGGGGGTCGACTGGCGGGGCCTGGCCCGCTGCTGCGACGGCCTGGTGATCTACATGGGCCTGCACAACCTGGCGGCGATCCGCGACGAACTGCTCGCCGGCGGCCTGGCCCCGGACACCCCCACCGCCGTCATCCAGCAGGGAACGGTGAAGGGGCAGCGGCTGCTGCTGGCCCCCCTGGCGGAACTGGCCGAGAAGGTCCGGAGCGAGGATCTGCGCTCCCCGTCGGTCGTGGTGATCGGCGCTGTGGTGGCGGAGCGGGTGGCCGCCTGTGCCCCCGTCCCCGCCGATGCCGAGATGCCGATCCCCTTCTGAGCCGGAGCCGCCGTCAGGGACGCCCCTAGGGTGGATCTTTCGCTCCCGTCGTCGTCGCCGGTCCATGATCCCCACCTCCGACCTCCACGTGGTGGAGACCCGACCCCTGGTGCCGCCGGCGGTGCTGCATCGCGAGCTGCCGATCACCGAGGCCGCCGCCCGCACCGTCCAGCAGGCCAGGGAGCGGATCAAGGCGATCCTGCACGCCGGCGACCAGCGGCTGCTGGTGATCGTCGGGCCCTGCTCGGTCCACGACGTGGCCGCCGCCAGGGAGTATGCCGACGCCATCGCCCAGGCCCACCGCCGCCACCGCGATGCACTGGAGGTGGTGATGCGGGTCTACTTCGAGAAACCGCGCACCACCGTGGGCTGGAAGGGGCTGATCAACGACCCCCACCTCGACGGCAGCTACGACATCAACACCGGCCTGCGGCGGGCCCGCGCGCTGCTGCTGCACCTGGCCGAGATCGGCCTGCCGGCAGCCACCGAACTGCTCGATCCGGTGGTGCCCCAGTACATCGCCGACCTGATCAGCTGGACCGCCATCGGAGCCCGCACCACCGAAAGCCAGACCCACCGGGAGATGGCCTCGGGACTGTCGATGCCGATCGGCTTCAAGAACGGCACCGACGGCAGCGTCACCACCGCCATCAACGCGATGGAGGCGGCCGCGCGCCCGCACCATTTCCTGGGCATCAACAAGGACGGCCATGCCGCCATCGTGTCGACCACCGGCAACCCCGACGGCCATCTGGTGCTGCGGGGGGGCAAGAACGGCACGAACTACCACGCCGAGGCGGTGGAGGCGGCCGCGGCCCAGCTGGCCCGCGATGGACTGCCGGCCCGGCTGATGGTGGACTGCAGCCACGGCAACTCCAACAAGGACTACCGACGCCAGGGGGAGGTGCTGCGTCAGGTGGCCGAACAAGTGAGGGGCGGCTCGATCCACGTCATGGGGGTGATGCTGGAGAGCCATCTGGTGGAAGGAAATCAGAAGATTTCGGCCGACCTCTCCTCCCTCACCTACGGCCAGAGCATCACCGATGCCTGCATCGATCTGGCCACGACGCTGGATCTGCTCGTTGAACTCGCCGATGCCGTGAAACAAGCTCAGGCCCGAACCCTTGCCCTGGCCTGATTTCCGGGCGTGGCTCCGTCCGGCAATGAGTGGATTGGCTCCGCCGGGGCCTTGCCCGCCCGGCAGGATTGGCACTCCGACGATGAGAGTGCCAATCCCATTCTCTGCAACGAACTGTTCCCTCTGAACAGTCATCTGGGTCGCCCTGGTTACGTTTGAGACCCCCAAGTCGTGGAGGTCTTCGATGACCTATCTCCTGCAGTTCTGCGGCTTATCGGACCCTTTGCAGCTCTTCTATCTCGAGCAGAAGGCCGCCACCTCCTCCGCCGAGGCCACGTCGGCACCGGGGCCCATCTACGGAGGCTTTCGCCCCTTCCAGCTGGACGACCTGCTGGCCTGGGCCCTCGACACCGCCCGCAGCCGCTGCTGGGACGGTGAGGCCATCCAGCGCCTGGTGATGGATGTCTGGATGGAGAGGGCCGACGTGATCCGCCAGTGGCAGCTGCGCCTGCGCGAGGAGCCCGCCGAACGGCTGCTGGTGGCGGGGATCGGCACCCAGAGGGACTGGGAGCGCCGCTGTGAGCAGGCCCTGAGGGCCTGAGACCGGCCCTCTCCCGGGTCCGGCCTCAGGTCCCCTCCAGGGCGAACAGCTGCCGCATCCGCTCCAGGATCGAGGTCTGGCGTCGGGCCGCATCGGGAGAGGAGAGCTTCTCCAGTTCGGAGCGGCGCCGACCCACGATGGACGCCAGAGCCTCGAGCAGGCCGGGGTCCGCCTCCACCAGGGGCAGGAAGTCGTCCCGTTCCACCTCGAGCAGAACGCACTCCCCCCGGGAACGCACCGTGGCCGTGCGGGGCTCGCCGGTGCAGACGGTCATCTCCCCGAAGACCTGGTCGCTGCCCAGCACAGCCACCGATCGCCCCAGGGGCGAGCCATCGGCCTTGAACACCTCCACCTCGCCGTGCACCACCTGGAACAGGGCATCGCCCTGCTCCCCCTCGGCCACGATCGTTTCCCCCGGGCCGAAGCGGAGGCAGCGCACCGAGGGGGCCAGGCGCTCCACCAGGGCCGGATCCAGCTGGGTGAACAGCCAGCTGCGACGGAGCAGTTCGGCCGTGAGCGACGCATCCACCCCGGCCGGGTGGCCGGGATCCCTCCAGAAGGACCGGCGCTTCAGCTCCCGCACCGGGTAGGGGAGCTCCCATCCCTGCCGCTCCAGGGCATACCAGATCTGCTCCAGCAGCGCGCTGCGCAGCCGCAGCCGGTCCCGCTCCGAGGCGCCGCGCTGGAAGGCCAGCAGCTCGTAGCGGATCAGGGAGTCCTCGTAGCCGCCGATCCAGGCCTCCGGTGGCGGCTCCCTCAGCACCAGGGGGTTGTCGGCCATCACCCGCTCCAGCAGCTGGCGGGCCCGTGCCGGCGGGATCTCGTAGCCCAGGGCGATGCCGAAGCGGTTTCCCACCGGTTCTTGCTGACTGATCCGGTGCATCGGACTGTCCGCCACCGTGTTGTTGGGGAGGTTCACGGTCGAGCCGTCGCTCCGGCGCAGGCGGGTGCTCATCAGGTGCAGCGACTCCACCGTGCCGCTCTGGGTGCCGACGGTGATCCAGTCCCCCTCCCGGAAGGGGGGATCCAGCTGAAGTTCGATGCCGGCGAACAGGTCCTTGAGGGTTTCCTGTGCCGCCAGGCCGATCACCGCCGTGAGCACGGCGGAGGTGGTGACGAGGCCCACCAGGTTGAGGTTGGCCTGGCGCTGCAGCACCACCACGGTGGCCACGGCCGAGAGGCCCAGGCTGAGCAGATCCCGCAGGATCTTGGCGGTGGGCCGCCACCAGCCGAGCGCCGCCGGGCACTCCAGCAGCAGCCAGGCCAGCAGGCCGATCAGGGCGTAGGCGATCGCCAGATCGTCCACGGCGCCGAGCCAGCGCAGCCCGGCGGGCCGGGTGGTGCCGCTGAGCAGCCACCAGAGGATCACCGCCACCAGCGGCATCACCCGCGGGGGCGGTGGCAGGCGCAGCCGCCGGGTGGCCACCAGCAGCGTCAGCAGGATCCCCACCAGGGCCAGGCTGATCAGACCCCGCCCGAGCAAGCCCATCAGCTCAGCACCCTCCACAGCCCCGCCACGGCCAGGGGCACGGTGAAGTTGTCGATGCCCAGCAGGGCCCACTGTTCCAGCCCCGTCGCCACCAGGGCGATCAGGGCGATCGCGGCGGGCGCCGGTGCGGGGGGGCCGCCCACCAGGCCCAGCCCCAGCAGCACGCCCAGACTCGCCAGCCCCATGGCGGCGGTGCCCGCCAGCGAACGGCGCTCCCCCAGCACGGTCCAGCTGGGGGAGGAGATCAGCGGTCCGAGCAGGCCCGCCAGGCCGTCCCCGAACGCCATCACCAGCACCCCGGCCGCCACGGCGGCGGGATGGGCGGGCCACCACCACCACAGCAACAGGGTGATCGAGGCCCCGTAGGCGATGGTGCCGTAGCTGTGTCGGTCCACATCCTCGATCGCCGGCAGCACCCGTACCCGGTGGTTGAGGGCCGCCAGCAGAGTGACGGCTCCTGCGGCGGGCACGGCGATCAGCCGATCCACCCCGAACGCCCAGGCGATCAGCACCACCGGCCCGGCCCCGATGTGCACCAGCTTGCGGCTCCATTCCCGCTGCTCCGGCCAGCGGCGGCGCAGCAGCAGGGCTCCGGCGCTGAGCAGGCTCAGCCAGGCGACCACGGCCAGCAGACCGGTCAGTCGCTCGAGCCCGTCATGCCCCGGCGGGGGGGCTAACGCCAGCAGGGAGAGGCTCTCAGGCGGCCTGATGGAGATTGCTCATGAGACGCAGCTTCATGATCGCCTTGGCCTCCAGCTGCCGCACCCGCTCGCGGGAGACGTTGATCTGACGACCGATCTCGGCGAGGGTCAGGGGTTCGGAGCCTTCCAGGCCGAAGCGCAGCCGCAGGATCTTCTGCTCCCGCTCATTGAGCTGGGAGAGCCAGGTGCCCAGATGCTCCTTCTGCAGATGGCGGTCCATCGAGTCGAAGTGCTCGTTGCTGGCCGGGTCGGCGATCAGCTCGCCCAGGGTGCTGCGGTCCTCCTCGCCGCGGGCGTGGGCGTCGAGGGAGGCGCAGGGGGCGCTCTGGGTCATCAGTTCCTCGAGCTCCTCCGGCTGCATGCCCATGGCGTGGGCCAGTTCGAGCCGGTTGGGCTGGCGCCCCAGGCGGTGGGAGAGCTCGCGGGTGATGCGCCGCATCTTGGAGAGCTTCTCGCTGATGTGGATCGGCAGCCGGATCGTGCGGGCGCTGTTGTCGATGGCCCGGGTCATGCCCTGGCGGATCCACCAGTAGGCGTAGGTGGAGAACTTGTACCCCATCGCCGGGTCGAACTTGTCGACGGCGCGCTCCAGGCCGATCGCCCCTTCCTGGACCAGGTCGAGCAGTTCCAGCCCCTGATTCTGGTACTTCTTGGCCACGCTCACCACCAGCCTCAGGTTGGCGGCCATCATGCGATCACGGGCCCGCTGGCCCATCCGCAGCTGACGCTTCTGACGAGGGGTGAGTTCCTCGTCGGCAAGGCCCTGGAGCTTCTTTCCGGCCTGCACATGATGGGCCAGTTCGATCTCTTCGGCCGGTGTCAGAAGCGGCACACGACCGATGGTGCTCAGATACCAGCCGATGGAGTCGGCGCTGAGCCGGCCTCCCTGACGTGCTGATGACTTGATGGTGGCTGGCCCGCCGCCGGTCTGCGTCCGCATGGACGGAGACCCGGTCTCCCTGCCTTGCAGCAGTGAGAGGGCGGAATGCAGAGGTGTCCCCATCACCCCAGGCTCCCGAATGAATTTGGCGGGAATGTAGCACTGTGGGAAGGCGATCACCAGCTCCAAAAAGAAAGGTTTCCGGGGTATTTCCTGAGGAAACTGGCTTGTGTCGTGATGGCTACGCTTTGGCCTCGATGGGCAGGCCCCCCCGCCACTGTTCCATGAGGATGGTTTGCGTCAGTTTTGCTTCACCGGAGTGCTGACGCTGGGAGAAGTGTCCATCGCTGTGCATGTGCCAGGCGCCCGTGTCGGCCAGGTAGAGCTCCAGCAACGCCTCCATCTGCTGGTGCAGGCGTGGATCCTCGATGGGCGCCACCGCCTCCACGCGCCTGTCCAGGTTGCGGGGCATCCAGTCGGCACTGCCGAAGAACATCTCCGGCTTGCCGCCGTTGGCGAACCAGAAGAGACGTGAATGCTCGAGGAAGCGGCCGATCACGCTGACCACCGTGATCCGGTCACTCACCCCTTCGATCCCCGGCCGCAGGCAGCACATGCCCCGAATGATCAGCTCGATACGCACACCCGCCTGTGAGGCTTCATAGAGCAGAGCGATGATCGTCGGATCCACCAGGGCATTCATCTTGGCGCGGATGTGTCCGCCGCGACCATCACGGGCATGGTCGATCTCGCGGCGGATCAACCCTTCCATGCCCTTGCGCAGGGTGACGGGTGCCACCAGCAACTTGCGGAAGCTCTGCTGCTTGGAGAAACCCGTCAGATAATTGAACAGTTCCACCAGGTCCTGCCCGAAATCCTCCCGGGCCGTGAGCAGTCCGATGTCGGTGTAGAGGGCGGAGGTCTTGGAGTTGTAGTTGCCGGTGCCGATGTGCACGTAACTGCGCAGGGCACCCTTCTCCCGCCGTACCACCAGCAGCACCTTGGTGTGGGTCTTGAGGCCGACCACGCCATAGACCACATGAACCCCGGAGCGCTCCAGCTGCCGGGCCCACTGGATGTTGTTGTCCTCGTCGAAGCGGGCCTTGAGTTCCACCAGGGCCATCACCTGCTTGCCGTTCTCGGCGGCGCGGATCAGCGACGCCACCACGGGGCTGTCCTTGGAGGTGCGGTAGAGGGTCATCTTGATGGCCAGCACCGAGGCGTCGTTGGCGGCCTGGCTGAGGAATTCCTCCACGGAGGTGGAGAAGAGGTCGTAAGGGTGATGGAGCAGCACGTCGCCGCGCCGCAGCACCGAGAAGATGCTCTCGAACTCCTCCTGCTTGATCGAGCCGTCCTCCAGCTGGCTGCGCTGGGCCCGCACCAGCGCCGGCACGGTGCGGCCCTTGTGGGGCGCATCCCGGAGCTGGCTCAGGGGGATCGCCATGAGGCTCATCAGGTCATCCAGGCCGAGGGGTCCGTTGATCCGGTAGACGTCCTCCGGCTCCACGTCGGTGCCTTCCATCAGCAGATGGACCACGTCCTCGGGCATCTCGTCGGCCACCTCCAGCCGCACCACCTCGCCGCCCACACGCCGCTTGCGCAGCCCTTCCTGGAGTGCCTCCATCAGGTCGTCGGCCTCGAGATCCCGCAGTTCCAGGTCCGCATCGCGGGTGACGCGGAAGAAGTAATGCCCCTCGACGGTCATGCCGGGGAACAGCCAGCGCAGGTTGAAGGCCACCAGCTGCTCGAGGGGCACGGCGGTGAATCCGGGCGTGGGCACCACCCCGCTCAGCTCGGTGGGGATCGGCACGAACCGGGGCAGGATCTTCTGGGGAACCTTCACCCGCGCGAACTGCTGCCGGCCGGTGTCCGGGTCGCGGATCAGGGCCGCCACGTTGAAGCTGAGGTTGCTGAGGAACGGGAACGGGTGGGCCGGATCCACCGCCAGCGGCGTCAGCACCGGGAAGATCGCCCTGCGGAAGTAGTCGTCGGCCCAGGTTTTCTGCGCGTCGTTGAGCCGCAGGTAGTCAAGCAGCTGGACCCCGTACTCGGCCAGGTGGCTCTTCAGGGAGTGGCGGTAGTGCTGCTGCTGGACCTCCAGCAGCGGGCGGAGCTTGGTCTGGATGGCCAGCAGCTGTTCCTGGGGGGTCAGACCGTCGTCGCTGCGGGTGGTGACCCCGGCTTCGAGCTGGGACTTCAGCGAAGCCACCCGCACCATGAAGAACTCGTCGAGGTTGTTGCTGAAGATGGCGCTGAACTTGGCCTGCTCCAGCAGGGGGGTGTGCTCATCGAGCGCCTGGGCGAGCACCCGGTGGTTGAAGTCGATCCAGCTCAGCTCCCGGTTGATGTAGAGATCGGGAGCGACGACCGGTGGCGACGACATGCGCGGGGCTCCACGGCCATGGAAGCAGGCAACGTAGCAATGGCGGCAGCGCCGTCAGGGTGTCGCTTCTTCTTGACGGCGGGGCCGCCCCGCCACCAGCCACACCACGCAGGCCATCAGCAGGATGCCCAGCCAGAAGGGGCTTCGGCGCCCGATCGTCTCGTAGGCCAGTCCCGCCAGGGGGGGGCCCAGGAAGCTGGCCAGGCTCTGCAGTCCCTGCAGGCTGCCGAGGGCGGCACCCTGGCCGCTGTCCGCCAGGCGCCTCGACACCAGGCTGCGCAGGCTGGGGGTCACCAGGCCGGTGCCCAGGGCCAGGATCGCCACCGCCGTGAACACCACCGGCACGGCGTTGCGCGGTTCCGCCAGGGGAACCAGCAGGAAGCCGGTCATGACGCAGCCCAGGCCGATCTGGGTGAGGCGCCACTCCCCCAGCCGCTGCACCAGCGGGCCGATCAGGCCCCCCTGCACCACCGTGGCCACCACCCCCACCACCAGGAAGGCCCCGGCCGACAGCCCCGGGCCCCAGCCGAACGCCTGCTTGAAGTAGAGCACCAGCAGGGCGGTGAAGCCGCTGAAGCCCAGGAAGAAGAGGAAGAAGGCGATGCAGAGGCGACGCACCCGGGGGTTGGCGAACACCCTCTGGAGCTGTCCGAAGGGCTGCAGTTCCCAGTGCCCGGGGAGGGGCAGGCGGGCCTCCGCTGGATGGGTCTCGGGCAGAAGGGCCACCACCAGCGCCAGGTTGAGCACGGCGAAGCCCACGGCGACCAGCAGCGGCAGGGTCACGCTGATGCGGCCCAGCAGCCCGCCGAGCGCCGGGCCGAGGATGAAGCCGAGCCCGAAGGCCACGCCGATCAGTCCGAAGGCGCGGGCCCGGCGCTCCGGTGGCGAGATGTCGGCCAGCACCGCGGCCGCGGTGGCGGCGGTGCCACCGCTCACCCCGTCGATCAGGCGGGCGGCGAACAGCAGCCCAAGGGGCAGGCCGCCGGCGGCGGCCTCCGGCCAGAGGCGGCTCCAGGGCAGGCTGACGGTGAGGGCGAACAGGCCCAGGCCCAGCACCGACCCCGCCACGCAGGCCGTGATCACGGGCTTGCGCCCGTAGCGGTCGCTGAGGGCCCCGATCAGAGGGGTGAAGCTGAACTGGGCCACGGCGTAACTGCCCGCCAGCAGACCGAGGGTGCGGCCGTCGGTGGTGAAGCCCGCCAGCAGGAAGGGCAGCAGCGGAAAGACGATGCTCTCCCCGAGGCGGTCGTTGAGCAGCGTCAGGAAGGCGCAGAGGAGGGTGGAGGGGCGCGAGAGGCGCACGGCAAGGAGCCGGGGGGTCCAGGCACCTTCCCATGCCGGGCGTGGCCGTTCATGACCTCCGGGTGAGGGTGCCCTTGATCCGATGCTTGGTCCGTGCGATGACCGTGCTCAGGACCTGGCCGAGCCTCGTCCTGAGCGGAGGGGTGGTCCGGTACTCCTGCAGCATCGCGGGATCGATCCGGCGAAGGCCGTGGATCCTGCCGGCGTCGATCGGATAGGGGCGTGACGCCGAGACCGCCGGCTGCCGCTGGTGGAGCTCCTCCAGCAGCCGGCGCCAGCGGGCGTAACTGCCGTCCGCGCTGTACTCCTGAATCACCAGGCTCCTGGCCGCCGTGGAGCAGCTCTGCCAGAGCCCCGGATCGCCGGCCAGCCGCAGGATGGCCTGGGCCGCCTCCCCGGGATCCGCGGACACCAGCAGGCCGGTCCGTTCGTTGGCGACGAGCTCGGGGATCCCGCTGGGAATGCGGCGCACCACCGGCACCACCCCCGCCGCCATCGCCTCCAGAAGCGCGATGGGCAGTCCCTCGAAATCCGACATCAGCAGGATCGCCTGGGCGTCGAGCAGGCGGGTCTCCACCTCCGCCGGCGTCAGGGGCCCGGTGAAGTGGATCGAGGCCCCCAGCCCGGCGTCGGCCACCTGCTGCTCACAGGCCGCGCGGGCATAGCCATCGCCGATCAGCGTGGCCCGGATGGCCGGGTGGGCCTGACAGGCAAGGATCAGCGCCTGGATCACCAGACCGGCGCGCTTCTGGTGCTCCCAGATCCTGCCGCTGAACACCACCCGGAACGGGGTGTTCCGGTAGGCGGCCTGCGCGGCCGGAAGGCGCACCCCGTAGGGGATGACGAGGGAGGGCGGATCGCTCTGCCGGCGCCTGAGTTCGCTCTGGATGTACCGGGAGACGCAGACGATGGAGCCGCCGTAGCGGGAGCCGCCGAAGCTTCGGACGGTCGCCCAGTAGTCCGGATCATCCGAATGCAGGGTGAGCACCCAGGGAAGCCCCCGGGCGCCGGCGGCCGCGGCCGCCGCGTAATGGGCGGGCTTGCACTGGGGCAGGAACACCGTGGGCTTCCAGTCATTGAGGAACCGGAGGGTGTCCTGCACATCGTCCCTGAGAGTGGCCCGTCGCGGCGCCCAGGAGACATGCAGGCCCTGGCGGCGCAGCTCCTCGAACAACGGCGGCTCTCCCTCCTCCGTTTCCCCGGGGCTGACCACGAAATGGATGGCCACGCGGACACCGTCGGCCGACAGGCGCCGGGCCAGGCCCAGGACCCAGGTGGTGACGCCGCTGATGTCGTTCGCCTGGCTGTAGTGGGCGAAGGCGACGCGCAACGGACCTGCCGGGGTTGGCCGCTGCAACGATACGTGGAGAACACGGTCGAACCCGAGCGTCGGCCCCGGGCTTCAGCCGGTGGGCCAGTGCAGGTAGCGGTGGCGCAGCCCGGCGACCTGGAGAAGGCGCACGTAGATCCCCAGGCGCAGGGGGCCATGCATGATCCGGATGAGGAGCTTCTCCGGCAGAGTCGGTCTGTAGCGGAAGAGGTACTCGTACAGGAGCCAGTCCCAGCTGCCGCTGGTGGCCACCCTGTACCAGTGCCCCCGCGGCCAGGGATGGGTGATCCGCAGGACCGAGGCGATGGTGGAGGAGTATTCGGCGAAGCGCTGCCGTTCCTTCTGCCGGCTGACGATGCTGCGGGTGGTCTGGTCGTGACAGCGGAAGCACGACAGCTCCGCCGACTCGAAGTGCACCGATCCACCCGTGCCCATCAGGTAGTGGGTCCATAAGAGCCAGTCTCCGGTGCAGCGGCTCCTGGCTGTGACGGCCCGCAGCGTCGCCAGGAGCCTGTCATCGGGCTTGCGGAAGACGACGGAACTGGCATTGGCGATGACATTGCCTCGGGCCATGAACGTCCGGCAGAGTTCGGCCCCATCCATGCTGAAGGAACTCTGCCAGCGCTCGGGATCGAAGGTGTCCGGCCAGAACGGATTGCTGCTGATCCGATCGCCCCGGGCATCGATCGAGGTCGTCCGGCAGTAGGCCAGCCCATGGCCTTCCTGCAGCGGACGCACCATCCGCTCGAGAAAGAGAGGGGAGCAGGTGTCGTCGGATTCCGCGATCCACACGAAGCGACCAGCGGCCTGCCGGAGCCCGCTCAACCACTGCGAGCAGGGCTGGCCGGAGTTGATGGCGTTCCGGAACAGGCGGTAAGGATGGCCCCGGAGCGTCTCCTCGATGACCTGGAGCGAATCGTCCCCGGAGGCGTCATCGAGGACGATCAGTTCGAAATCCCGGAACGTCTGACCGAGGATGGACCTGAGGCGTTCGCCCAGGAACGGCGCATGCTCGTAGTTGGGAACGATGACGCTGACGAGGGGCGAATCCCCGGGCCCCTTCATGACGCGCCCCCTGGCCAGCGTGCCCGCTCCGGACCCACGCCGTTCACAACGACTTCCACCATGCTCCGGCCATCGCCGGCGGCCCCGCGCCTGCCGCTGGGTTGTGCCAGGACCTGCCGCGAGTTCATCTAGTCCAGATCCATCCTAAATTCAGTATTCCGTCCGTCTCGCTTCGTCCGGCTTCCTGGTCCGGGGCCGGCCGGTTCATCGCCCCCGCGGCCCTCCGCCTGAATTCGCCGATGCGCTCAGCCACCATCTCTCCAGGGGGTTTCACCCGCCTCCGATGATCCCTGGATTCTGGATCGCCGTCTCCGGTCTGGCACTGGTGCTGTTCCTGATGCTCCACCTGGGGGGGGTGACCCTGGCCCTGGTGGATGCCGCGGCCTTCGAGAGCTATGCCGCCGCGCTGCACCAGCAGGTCTGGCTTCCCTGGCTCGAGGCGGCCCTGGCGGGGACGGCCCTGATCCACCCGTTCCTGTCGCTGCGGCGGACCGTCGCCAACCGCCAGGCCCGGGGCCCGGCCGCCGGGCCCCTGCGCAGCCGCCGCCAGGGACCATGGGAACCGCTGGCGGCCCTGGCGGCCAGGGCCATCCCCTGGAGCGGCGCGTTGATGCTGCTCTTCCTCATCCTGCACATCGCCCAGTTGCGCTGGGACCGTCCGCCGGCCGGGATGGAACTGACCGCTGTGCTGGCGGCCCTGAGGGCTCCCTGGAGCCTGGCCCTCTACGTGGCGGCCGGAGCCTCGCTGGGCCTGCACCTGCTGCACGGCGGTGAGAGCGCCGTGCGGCGGCTCGGCCTCCTCGCCCCCGCCACCGCCACATCCCTGCGCCAGGCCGGCCGGGGCCTGGCCCTGCTGCTCGGAGGGGGCTTCGCACTCCTCCCCGTCGCCCTGGTGCTGGCGGCGCGCGCAGCGGCGGACGTGGGCGGATGAGCATCCCCTCGCCGCGGCTCGATCCACAGGTTCCCGCTGGCCCGGTCGCCTCCGCCTGGCAGCGCTGTCGCGAGAGCCTCCCCCTGATCAGTCCGAGCCGCAAGCAGCGGCTGCGGATTCTGGTGGTGGGCAGCGGCCTGGCCGGGGCCTCGGCTGCCGCCAGCCTGGCGGAGCAGGGGTACCGGGTGCGGGTGCTCACCTACCACGACAGCCCCCGGCGGGCCCATTCCGTGGCGG
This sequence comes from Cyanobium sp. CACIAM 14, assembly GCA_000708525.1. Lineage (GTDB taxonomy): Bacteria > Cyanobacteriota > Cyanobacteriia > PCC-6307 > Cyanobiaceae > Cyanobium. Next base: position 9,463 of record JMRP01000024.1, on the reverse strand, counting down.
CCCAGGGGGGCATCAACGCCGCCCGCAACTACGCCAACGACGGCGACAGCGTCGAGCGTCTGTTCCGGGACACGCTGAAGGGCGGCGATTTCCGGGCCAGGGAGGCGGGCTGTCACCGCCTGGCCGAGATCAGCGGAGCGATCATCGACCAGTGCGTGGCCCAGGGGGTGCCCTTCGCCCGCGAGTACGGCGGCACCCTCGCCAACCGCAGCTTCGGCGGAGCGCTGGTGAGCCGCACCTTCTACGCCCGCGGCCAGACCGGTCAGCAGCTCCTCTACGGCGCCTATCAGGCCATGCTCCGCCAGGTCGCCGCCGGGCGCGTGGAACTGCTCCATCGCCGCGACATGCTCGACCTGATCGTGCACGACGGCGTCGCCCGCGGCGTTGTCTGCCGTCATCAGGCCAGCGGCGAGCTGGAGGTGCTCACCGCCGATGCCGTTCTGCTCGCCACCGGTGGCTACTCCAATGTCTATTACCTCTCCACCAATGCCCTGAAGTCGAACGCCACGGCGATCTGGCGGGCCCATCTCCGGGGCGCCTGCTTCGCCAACCCCTGCTACACCCAGATCCACCCCACCTGCATCCCCAGCGGTGACGCCCACCAGAGCAAGCTCACCCTGATGAGCGAGAGCCTGCGCAACGACGGCCGGATCTGGCTGCCGATGCGCAAGGGTGACGCCCGCCCGCCGGCCGCCATCCCCCAGGAGGAGCGCGACTATTTCCTGGAGCGCCAGTACCCCACCTACGGCAATCTGGTGCCCCGCGATCTGGCCTCGCGCCGGGCCCGGGAGCTCTGCCTGCAGGGGCGTGGCGTGGGGCCGGGTGGGCGCTCGGTCTATCTGGATCTGGCCGATGCCATCGCCCGCGATGGCGAAGCGGCGATCGAGGCGCGCTACGGCAACCTGCTGGAGATGTACGAGCGGATCAGCGGCGACGATCCCAGAACGACGCCGATGCGGATCTACCCCGCGCCCCACTACACGATGGGCGGGCTCTGGGTCGACTATCACCTGATGAGCACGGTGCCCGGCCTGTTCGTGCTCGGCGAGGCCAACTTCTCCGAGCACGGCGCCAACAGGCTGGGAGCCAGTGCCCTGATGCAGGGGCTGGCCGATGGCTACTTCATCGCTCCCGCCACGGTGACGGGCTGGCTGGCGGAGCGGCCCGGCGGCGAACTGGCGAGCGACCATCCCGCCTGCCGCGAGGCGCTGACAGCGGTGCAGGCACGGATCACGGCCCTGCGGAGCACCCGCGGATCTCAGCCGGTGGATGTGTTCCATCGGCTGCTGGGTCACCTGATGATCGAGGCGTGCGGCATCAGCCGGAGGGGGGATCATCTCAGGGCAGCGCTCACGGACCTGGAGACTCTGCGGCTCCGGTTCCTGGAGGAGGTCCGCATCCCCGAGCCGGTGAGCGTCCTCGACGGCGAACTGGAGAAGGCCCTGCGGCTGGAGGACTTCTTCGGGCTGGCGGACCTGATGCTGCGGGATGCCCTGGAGCGGGAGGAATCCTGCGGCGCCCATTTCCGCGAGGAGCACCAGACCGCCTCAGGCGAAGCCCGGCGGGATGACGATCGTTTCGCCCACATCGCCGCCTGGGAGCATCGCCCCGGAGGCACGCCCCTGCGTCACACGGAGCCGCTGGCCTTCCAGTCCATCAGACCGTCGCAGCGGAACTATCGATGAGCGGCTCGGGTCGTCCGAACAGGAACCCCTGGCCCTGTTCGCAACCCAAGGAGAGCAGGCCCGCATGCTGCTCGGCGGTCTCGATCCCTTCGGCGATCAGGCCCAGGCCCAGGTCGCGGGAGAGGCGGATCATCGCCTCGAGCACCACCGCCTTGCGGTCATTCTCGAGGAAGTCGGCGACGAAACTCCGGTCCACCTTGATCGTGTCGATCGGCAGACGTGCCAGCCAGGACATGCTGGAGTAGCCCGTCCCGAAGTCATCGAGGTGCACCTTGACGCCGGCCTCCCGCAGACGGCTCAGCTCGCAGGCCGCCAGGTCGGGCTGTTCGATCAGGATGCTTTCGGTCACTTCGATCGCCGTCCAGCTCGGATCCACCCCGGCATGCTCCACCTGGGTCAGGAAGAAGTCGCTCAGCCCGCTCTCCCTCAGCTGCAGGGGACTCACGTTGATCGCCATGCTGACGTTCGATCCAGCGCCGCGGAGCTGGCGGAGACGTTTGAGGGCTTCGCCGATCACCCAGCGGCCGAGCGGCAGGATCAGGGCCGTGCGTTCGGCCACGGGGATGAATTCGGTCGGGGTGGCGATCGGTGCCGAACGTTCTCCAAGCCGGAGCAGCGCCTCCATGCCCAGCAACGTCTGATCGTGAAGATCCACGATCGGCTGATAGGCCAGGAACATCGCTTCGTGGAGGATGGCGTCCTCCAGCTGATGGCGCATCTGGATGTTCTGCCTGACCTTTCTGTCGATGGAAGGCTGATAGAAGGCGATGTGTCGATCACTCTTGCCCTTCGCTTCATACATGGCCAGATCGGCTCGGCGGATCAGTTCGTCGATCGAGATCTCGGGATCGTCCGAGATGGTGATGCCGATGCTCATCGAGGGACGGATCGTGTGGTCCTCCACGGACCAGGTCTGCCCCACGGCGTCCATCAGCCGCATGGCCAGCTGGAACGCATCGGCCTCATCGAAGACGCCCATCGTGAGAATCACGAACTCATCACCGCCGAGGCGCGCGAGGATGTCGCCGAACCGCAGCGACCGCTGCAGCCGTCGGCCGATCTCGATCAGCAGCTCATCGCCGATCTGATGGCCATGGAGGTCGTTGATCTCCTTGAAGCCGTTGAGATCGCAGAACAGGATGGTGATCCGGCCGCCGTTCTCCCGCTGTGTCCGGAGGGCGGCGCTGAGGCTGACCTGGAGCCCGCGCCGGTTGGGCAGGCCGGTCACCGGGCACTCCATCACCTTGGTGGCCAGGGCGAGACGTTCCAGCTCAAGCGCCCGGTTGAGATTCTCCGTCTGCTGGCGTCGCCGTTCGATCTGCTCGGCTTCCACCCGGAGCTGCTCGTAGGAGAGCAGGGCGCTGACGTCCCGGAAGCAGAAGATCAGCGGCCGCCGCCGTTCGGTGCAGACGGGTCGCCACTCGATCTGGAGGGCACGCAGCCTGTGGCGCTGCAGCACCTTGGTGGTGTGTCCGCCCTGGTCGCCGCCGGCCTTCACCTGGGCGGGGTTCAGCAGGGGGGCGCTGTCGCAGTCCCGGGGAAGCTGATCGAAGATCGATTCGCCGAGAAGGCCGGGAGCCGCTCGCGCCACCAGCCGGGCGTAGCTGGCGTTGCACCAGAGCACCCGGCCCTCGCTGCTGGTGATCACCAGGGCATCACTGATGGTGCCGAGGGCTGCTTCGAGCCGGCCCATCGAGCGTCGAAGTTCGGCGACCAGTTTGCTTGATTCGTTCACGTGTCCAGGGGGAGCCGGGGGCAGGGGGCCAGGGAGGGCCGATCCGGCGCGGCCGCGGGGTGTGGAACCTGAAAATTCCATGAGTATGCCATCCTTCCCTTGGCGCCCCGCCTCGTGCTGCAGGGATGAAGCAGAACGAAGCCCCCCTGGCCGGACTCCCTCGCCGGGCCGGGCAGGGCTCGGGGATCGCCAGAATCCTTGATGACCTCGGGCCTTTCCGGCGCCGCGCAGCCCTGACCATGTCCACCGTTTCCCTCACCCTGAGGATCTGGCGTCAGGCCGGACCTTCCGCCTCCGGTGGCTTCGAGACCCACGCGCTGGAAGCTGTCCCCACCGACCTGTCCCTGCTGGAGGCCCTGGATCTCCTCAATGAACGGCTGATCGCCGCCGGGGAGCGGCCCGTGGGCTTCGAGCATGACTGCCGGGAGGGGATCTGCGGCTCCTGCGGCTTTCTGGTCAATGGCCAGGCCCAGGGGCCCCAGCGGGCCACCAGTGTCTGCCAGCTCTACCTGCGCCAGTTCCGCGACGGCGACGTGCTGACGCTGGAGCCCTTCCGTGCCCGTGCCTTCACGGTGCTGGAGGATCTGGCCGTCGACCGCGCGGCTCTCGACCGGATCATCGCCGCCGGGGGGTACTGCTCGGTGAACACCGGCAGCGCTCCCGAAGCCAATGCCCTGCTGATCGGTCGTGATCAGGCGGCGCGGGCCTTCGACGCGGCCACCTGCATCGGCTGCGGGGCCTGCGTGGCCAGCTGCCGCAACGCCTCCGCCAGCCTGTTCGTGGCCGCCAAGCTGGCCCACCTCGGCCAGTTGCCCCAGGGGCAGCCGGAGCGCCGGCAGCGGGCCCGGGCGATGCAGGCCCAGATGCGCGCCGAGGGCTTCGGAAGCTGCAGCAGCAACCTGGAGTGCGAGGCCGTCTGCCCCAAGCAGATCTCCGCCGACTGGATCAGCTGGATGCACCGGGAATCCTGGCGGCCGGTCTGAGCTCAGCCCATGGCCCGCCGGCAGTTCCGGGCGATCATTCCCTCCTCGTCGGCGGGGATCCGCAGCAGCTCGAACGGCCGCAGCCAGGCCAGCCGCTCCTCCAGCTCCTGTCTCAGGGTGTCGTCGTGTTCGCCGATGCCGCCGCTGAGGGCGATCACGTCGACTCCGCCCAGGGAGGCGGCCATCGCTCCGATTCCCTGCAGCAGCTGGTGCCGGAAGACATCGATCGCGAGCCGGGCTCCGGCATGGCCCTGCGCCGCGGCGACGCGGAGCTCCTCCATGCCGGCGCTCAGCCCGGAGAGACCCAGCAGCCCGCTTTCCTTCTGCAGTGCCCGGTCGAGGCTCTCGACCGAGAGGCCCCGGCGCAGCTGGTGCAGCAGCAGTCCGGGATCCACCGACCCGCTGCGGGTGGCCATCACCAGCCCTTCCAGAGGGGTGTAGCCCATGGTGGTGGCGATGCTGCGCCCTCCCCGGATGGCGCAGAGGGAGCAGCCGGCGCCGAGGTGGCAGCTGATCAGGCGCAGCGAGGCCCGCCCTGCCGGATCCACGTGGCGACGGGCCACGGCTTCGGCCACGTGCTGGTGGTTGAGGCCATGGAAGCCGAACCGTCGCAGGCCCGTGGCGCGCCACGGGGCCGGGATCGCATAGGTGCGGGCTTCCGGCGGCAGCGTGACGTGGAAGGCCGTGTCGAAGCAGGCCCACTGCTCCAGTTCGGGCTTCCAGCGGCCCAGCCAGCGCATCACCCGCAGGGCCGGAGCGTTGTGCAGGGGGGCGAGGGGCACCAGGGTCTCGAGCTCGGCCAGCACCTCCGGATCGAGGCGGGTGGGCGCCGTGAAGCGCTCGCCACCATGCACCACCCGATGACCGGCCAGCACCAGCCCATCGCTCCAGGGTGCGAGCGCCTCGCGCAGCCAGCCATCGAGCACCGCCTCCAGGGGGGCCTCCCGGCCGCTCCCCCCCGTCTCGAAGGGACTCCAGCGGCGCTGATCCCTCCAGAGGCCGTCGCCGGCAGGCATGTGAACCGATGCCTTGAGGCTCGAGCTGCCGGCGTTCAGGACCAGGACGTGTCCCCGTTCCGCTGCGGCCGTTCCGGCCGGGGCCGTCATCCGATGTCGTTGAGCGGCAGGCTCCAGCGCCACTCGGTCACCTCGGGGGCATCGGTGCCGTGGGTGTGGGCGTAGGTCCGGTGGCGCAGGATCGCCTCCTGCATCGCCTCCTTGACGTGGGCGGCGCGGGAGCGCAGGAAGGGGACCCGGTCGATGACGTCGATCACCAGGTTGAACCGGTCGATCTGATTGTTCATCGCCAGTTCCAGCGGTGTGTTGATGTTGCCCTTCTCCTTGTAACCGCGCACATGGAAGTTGGCGTGGTTGGTGCGCCGGTAGGTGAGCCGGTGGATCAGCCAGGGATAGCCGTGGAAGTTGAAGATCACCGGCCGGTCGGTGGTGAAGAGGGTGTCGAAATCCCTGTCGCTCAGTCCATGGGGATGCTCCCTGGGGTCGGTGAGGGCGAACATCTTCACCACGTTCAGGACGCGCACCTTCAGGGTCGGGATCTCACGTCGCAGGATCTCCACCGCCGCCAGGGTCTCCTTGGTGGGGATGTCGCCGGCGCAGGCCATCACCACGTCGGGCTCGTCCGGGGCGCTGCCCTGATCGTCGTTGCTGGCCCAGCGCACGATGCTGATGCCCTTGGCCACATGGATGCGGGCCTCCTCCAGGGTGAGGTACTGGAGGTGCTTCTGCTTGTCGGAGACGATGATGTTGCAGACGTTGGTCTCCTGCAGGGCCTCCTCGGCCACCGCCAGCAGGCAGTTGGCATCGGGGGGCAGATAGACCCGCACCACCTCGCCGCTCTTGTTGCCCGCCAGGTCGATGAACCCGGGATCCTGGTGGGTGAAGCCATTGTGGTCCTGCCGCCAGACGGTGGAGGAGATCAGACAGTTCCAGGGGCCGATCGGCGCCCGCCAGGGAGCATGCAGGTTGCAGGATTCCAGCCACTTGGCGTGCTGGTTGAACATCGAGGCGATCACATGGGCGAAGGCCTCGTAGGTGTGAAAGAAGCCGTAGCGCCCGGTGAGCAGGTAGCCCTCCAGCATCCCCACCAGGGTGTGCTCGCTGAGCATCTCCACCACCCGGCCGCTGCGGGCCAGTTCGCTGCCGCCCGAGTCCTCGGGGAGGAAGTCCTCCATCCAGACCTTCTTGCTCACCTCGTAGATGGCCTGCAGACGGTTGGAGGCGGTCTCATCGGGGCCGAACACCCGCATCGTGTCGGGGTTGAGGCGGATGACGTCGCGCAGCAGCGCCCCCAGCGGAGCGGTGTTCTCATGCTCCCCCTGTCCCGGCCGTTCCACGGGCACGGCGTAGTCGTCGGTGGCGGGCAGCCGCAGTTTGCGGCGCAGCAGGCCGCCGTTGGCATGGGGGTTGGAGCCCATCCGCCGCGGCCCCTGGGGGGAGAGCGCCTGAAGGTCCGGCCGCAGGGTGCCGTTGACGTCGAACAGCTCCCAGGGCCGGTAGCTCTTCAGCCAGTCCTCCAGCAGCCGCAGCTGCTCCGGATCGCTGTTGGGCGCCGGCAGGGGCACCTGGTGCGAGCGCCAGAAGCCTTCCAGCTTCCTGCCGTGCAGCTCGGCCGGTCCGGTCCAGCCCTTGGGGGAGCGCAGCACGATCATCGGCCAGGCGGGACGCACCGCTTCGCCGCTGCGGCGGGCCTCCTCGCGGATCTCCAGGATGCGGCCCACCGCCTTGTCCATCGCCGCCGCCATGGCCCGGTGCATCGCCATCGGCTCCTGGCCCTCCACGAACAGCGGCTCCCAGCCGTAGCCCCGCATCAGGCTGGCCAGCTCCTCCCGGGGGATCCGCGCCAGCAGGGTGGGATTGGCGATCTTGTAGCCGTTGAGGTGCAGCACCGGCAGCACCGCCCCGTCGCCGATCGGGTTGAGGAACTTGTTGATGTGCCAGGAGGTGGCCAGGGGGCCGGTCTCGGCCTCGCCGTCGCCCACGCAGGCCAGGGCGATCAGGTCGGGGTTGTCGAACACCGCGCCGCAGGCGTGGGAGAGCACGTAGCCCAGCTCGCCCCCCTCATGGATCGAACCCGGGGTCTCCGGTGTGCAGTGGCTGCCGATGTGGCCCGGGAAGGAGAACTGCTTGAAGAAGCGCCGCATCCCCTCCGTGTCCCGGCTCTTGTCGGGGTACACCTCGCTGTAGCTGCCGTCGAGGTAGGTGGGACCCAGCACCCCCGGCGCCCCGTGTCCCGGCCCCGACAGGTAGATCGTGTCGAGGTCGTGATGGCGGATCACCCGGTTGGCGTGGGCCCAGAGGAAGGCCTGGCCGGGCGACGAGCCCCAGTGGCCCAGCAGCCTGGTCTTGACGTGCTCGTGCCGGAGGGGTTCGGCCAGCAGCGGGTTGTCGCGCAGGTAGATCATCCCCACCGCCAGATAGTTGGCGGCCCGCCACCAGGCGTCGAGCAGCTCCAGCTCCTGGGTGTGTTCCATCGGGAGGGAGGGGCGGGGTGAGGCGGAAACCATGGGTCCTGCTCCAGCCGGGATCCTTCCGAAGCTAGGGGGGGCCTCCGAAGCCGGCGTTAAGGAATGGGCCTCTCCTCATCAGGCCAGACCCTGGCGGGCCCGCCTCGAAGCGCCTGCCGCCGCCCGCCGGGCGATCATGAGGGCCATCTCCTCTGCCGCCCCCGGGCCGATGTTCCGTCACCTGCTGGTGCCCACCGACGGTTCGGATCTGTCCGACGCCACGATCCGGGAGGCGGTGCGCTTCGCGCGGGACACCGGAGCCTCCATCACCTTCTTCCACGGGATGGCCAGCCTGGCGATGCCGCCCCACCCCTCCATCTACGGCGATCCGATGACGCTCGATCCGGTGCTGGTGGAGCAGTTCAGCCGGGCGGAGCAGGCCTACGCGGAGTCCCTCCTGGCCCGGGCCAGGGCCATCGCCGCGGAGGCCGGCGTGACCTGCGACACGGTCACGGGGGAGCACCCGGTGATCCACGAGGCGATCATCGAGGCCGCCACGCGGCACGGCTGTGACCTGATCTTCATGGCGTCCCACGGCCGACGGGGGCTCTCCGGGCTGCTGCTGGGCAGCGAAACCCAGCGGGTGCTGACCCACTCCTCCCTGCCGGTGCTGGTCTACCGGCGCCCCGAGCCGGCCGCCTGACGCCGCCAGCGGCGCACCACCTCGGCGACCCCCTGGCCCTCCAGGTCGACCTGGGCATTCAGCCGCTGCATGCTGGCGGCCGGGATCCGGCCGGCCAGAGCCGTGATCGCCGGCCCCAGTTCCGGGTGGCGGTGCAGGGTCGCGGCGTTGAAGACGGGCACGGCGTCGTAGGGAGGGAAGTAATGGCGGTCGTCCCGCAGCGGCTGCAGGTCGAGGGCGGGGATCAGGCCGTTGGTGCTGTCGCCGGCGATCAGGTCGACGCGCCCCTCGGCCAGGGCCCGGTAGGTGAGGCCCAGATCCATGGCCTGGGGCGGCTGGACGAAGCGCAGTCCGTAGCGGCGCGCCAGGCCGGGGTAGCCGTCGGGCCGGCTGAGGAATTCGTAGCCGAAGCCCGCCCGCCAGCCGGGCGTGTGGGGGGCCGCCTCGCTGAGGGTGGCGATCCCCAGCCGCCGGGCGTCGGCCCGGCGCACCAGGATCGCGAAGCTGTTCTCGAAACCGAGGGAGGGGAACACGCTCAGCCCGAAGCGCCTGGCGTAGAGACGGCGCGTCTCCTCGAACACCCGCCGGGCAGGATCCGGAACCCCCGGCGGCAGCGGCGGCTGGTCCAGCAGGCTGGTCCAGGCGGTGCCGGTGTACTCCACGTAGCCGTCGATCCGGCCGCTGCGCACCGCGTCGTGGATCAGGCCGGTGCCCCCCAGGCCGAAGTCCCGCTTCACCTTCAGCGGGGTGGTGGCTTCGATCTGCTGGGCCAGCAGTTCCCCCAGGATGAGCTGTTCGGTGAAGCTCTTGCTGCCGATCCGCACCGTGTCCGCCGCTGCGCCTGCCCGCAGCCGCAGCCCGGCCACCGCCAGCAGGGCGAGGGCCGCCGTGGCGGCGGCGAGGCGCAGCGGGCGC
>JMRP01000023.1 GCA_000708525.1 Cyanobium sp. CACIAM 14 | reverse complement strand
GCGGATGCCGTCGATGTCGACGGGGGGCGCCGCGATGAAGGCGACGATGAAGCAGGTGGTGGCGGCCAGCAGAGTGGGGATCATCAGCACACCGAACCAACCGACGTACAGCCGGTTGTTGGTGGAGGTGACCCACTCACAGAACTGGTTCCACACCGAGGCGCCGGAGCGCTGTTGGAGAGTGGCGGTCATGAGTGCAGGGGGAAGTGCCGTAAGCAACTGGACCTGTGGTGCAGGCTCTTGGCGTAGGTAGAAGCGAGAGCCCTTCGCGGGACCTCACTGCAGCCATGGTAACAGAATGTTGCGGGATGTGACCCGACGTTCATGAAGAGAAGCTGAGCCCTCCGCCTGGCCCGTCCCCCTCGGTGCTGCTAGGAGGTGAGTTGCCCGGTCGTCACGCCCTCCGCCGATGCTCCCGCGTTCGCCGCTCTTCCCCCAGCACCGGCGTCCCCACCGATGGCGCCTGCGCCGTCTGGCACCACTCCTGTCACTGCTGCCCCTGCTCGTGGTGGGCTGCCAGGGTCGGCCCAGCCCCGAGAGCCAGCGGATCAACCAGCTGGAGCTGAAGATCCAGCAACTGGAGGAGCGGCTGAACAGACCCGAGCTGCGCGCCGACCCGGCCGACAGGGCCGGCAAGCCCCCCGCCGGGGTGATCAAGTCCCTCACCCTGCGCACCGACACCGACGACGATCGGCTGCGCATCTACTGGGCCGACGGGAGCAAGACCGACCTTCCCTGCACCAAGGAACAGACCACTCTCGTCTGCGGATGACCATGTCCTTGTCCCGCTTCCGGCCCCTCCTGGGCTGCCTGGCACTGCTGCTGGGCCCCGCCCAGGGAGCCACCGCCCCGGCCCGGGCTCAGATCACCCAGGAGCAGGCGTTCCAGCGAGGCCGTGCCGCCAATCTCGCCCGCATGCGGGCCGAGGTGATCAACGGTGGCCTGGGCCACTACCGGGCCGCGGCTTGCATGTTCCAGCTCAGCGGTGGGGACTGCCTGGTGCGCTCCGGCCCGGAGGGCTTCCTGTTCCGCTTCCACGGCGCTCCCCCGGGAGCTGCGCAGGCGGGCCTGCCGCCCACCGTGGAGACCGAGATCCTGATCGCCCCCGATGGTCGCCAGGTGCTGAGCGTGCTCTACAACGGCCCACCCCGAACCTCGGGCGCCACTCCATCCCCGGCGCCGACCCCCTGAGGGGCGCCGAGCCCCCTTCAGAGGGACTCCTCCTCCAGGTCCCGGGCCAGGTCCACCAGCGCCTGGCCCCACTGCGGTCGCACCGGCCAGCTCTCGCGTCGGGTGAAGCTCAGGGCGATGCCCTTCTCGCCATAGGCCGCTTCGTTGATGAACACCGCCCACACCGGCTGCGGCCCCTGATCCGCCGTCGGATGAAACGCGATCGTGGTGCCCTCCGCCGTGAGGAAGAGGGGGTCTCCGGCGGCGATCGGCCGCCAGTCGCGGTGCTGGCGCTCGGGATGCACCACCGCCGCCGGCGAGCCATCCCCATGGCGCGGCAGATCGAGGCTGCCCAGGTGGCGGTGCACCACCAGGTCCGCCGGCTGACCCAGCTCCCCTGCCCTGGCCTCGGCCAGCACCGCCAGGGCGGCCTCCAGAGCCAGCTGGCTCTGACGGCAGATCGTGGCGTTGATCACGCCCTGGGGCACGGGGCCCACCTCCACCACCAGCCCGCAGGGCCAGGACTCCACCAGGTACCCGGTCTGCTCCGGGTCGTGCTCGTGCAGATAGATGGGCAGACCCAGCCGTTGCTGGAGGGCTGCGGCCAGGGCCAGATCGGCCGGCCTGCGGCCGTAGACCACCAGGCTGTTGCCCATGGCGGCGGTGGTGCTGTGCAGATCGAGGACCACCAGGCAGGGGGCATCGCCCCTCGGGCCATGACGGATCAGCAGGTCGCGGGCCCGCTGCTGCTCCCGGTCGCCCGGGTCGGCCGCGTCCAGCTGCTCGGGCACGAAACTGCGGTTGAGGTCGCGATCGAGGTAGCGCACCCCGGCGGCATGGGCGGCGGGGTTGCCCAGCACCAGTTCCAGAGCGAGACCGCTGCGGCGCAGCAGCGTCGGGCGCCGCTGCCAGGCCTCCAGCAACCAGGGCGCGTTGCGTTCGTTGCCGTGGGTCCCCCCCACCACCAGCACCCTGCCCGCCGCCATCGCCGCTTCGTTCACCGGCGCTCCAGCCTGGCGCAGAGTCGTAGGAAGACAGCTGACTCCCATGGCCCCTCCCGCCCCCCTGGTGCGCTCCGCCCGGCAGCTCTGGCGGTGTCAGTGGCACCTGCTCATGGGCGGGCTGGGCCCCGCCGACCGGCTGGGCCGCTACCGCAGGCCCGCCGGCGCCTTCACGGCCCTGCCGCCGCTGCCGCCTGACGCTGCCGAGCCGGGGGGTCACGTCCTGATCGTGGGGCGCAGCTGTCCCTGGGCCCACCGGGCCTGGCTCAGCTGGACCCTGCGGGCGCTGGCTCCCACGATCGAGACGCTGGTGGTGGTGCCGGATCCGGCCGCCGGTCGCTGGCGGTTTCGCGAGCCCTTCGAGGGCTGCCACACCCTGCGGGACCTCTACGGGCGCTGCGGCGCCGATCCCAGCGCCCCTGCCACCGTGCCCGCTCTCTATTCCCGGCGGCAGGGGAGGATTCTCGTGAACGAAAGCGCCCGGCTGATCGAGCTGCTCAATGCCTGGCCGGCGCCGTCCTCTGCGCCCGACCTGGCGCCCGAAGGCGAGGGAGCGTGCATCGAAGCCTGGCGGGAACGCCTGCAGGGCGAGGTGAACGACGGCGTCTACCGCTGCGGCTTCGCCCGCACCCAGGCCGCCTACGACGAGGCCGAAGGGGCCCTGTTCGCCGCCCTCGACGCCCTCGAGGCCACCCTCGCCGGCCAAGGGGAGGCCGGCAGCGGCTGGCTGTGCGGCGGCGCCGACCCGAGCCTCGCTGACGTGGTGCTGTTCCCCACCCTGATCCGGCTGGAGCTGGTCTACGCGCCCCTGTTCGGCTGCAGCCGCAAGCCCCTCTGGCAACTGCCCCATCTGTGGAACTGGCGCCGCCGCTTCCACTCCCTGCCGGGGGTGGCCGCCACCTGCTTCCCGGACGCCTGGCGCACCGACTACTTCGGGGCCCTCTTCCCGCTCCATCCCTCGGGCATCGTCCCGGCGGGGCCCGACCTGGCCACACTGGTGGCAGGCCCGTCCCCCGCCGCCCCCGGCGGTCCCACCCGATGAGCAGCAGCCTGGCCCCGCCGACCGGCGCCGACCCCGTCTTCGAAGGGGTCTACGGCAGCTTCACGATCACCGCGCACGACCGCCGCGAAGTGCTGGGTTACCGGATCGCCCTCACCGCCGTGGCCCTGGCCCAGCTGGCCCTCCTCGCTCAGTGGCGCCAGCTGGGTCCCGCTCTGCTCTGGCCCTGGCTGCTGGTGATGGCGGCGGGTCTCGGCCTGGCCCTGCGCTGGATTCACATCTACCTGAGGCCCCTGCACCGGGCTCTGCAGCTGTTCTGGCTGGCCGGCTGCCTGGGCGGGGTGCTGCTGGCGCTCCAGGCGGGGCCGGCAGCCATGCTCCCCACCGTGGCCGACCAGCCCCTCTGGATCCTGGCGGTGGGCCCTTTCTTCGCCGCCCTGGCGGGCATCGGCTTCAAGGAGTTCTTCTGCTTCCGGCGTCCGGAGGCGATCGGCGTCACCCTGCTGCTGCCGGTGGCCCTGCTGGGGCGGCTGGCCGCGCTGCTGAGCCCGGCGGCCACCGGCAGTCTGCTCACGGCCGAGGCGCTGCTGCTGCTCGTGCTCTGTCTGCGCAAGTTCCCCTTACCGGCGGCGGCGGACGTGGGAGACAAGAGCGTGTTCGACCACCTCGAGCAGCAGCGCCGGGGCCTCGGCCAGCCCGCGCCTTCCCCATGAGCCTGATCAGCCTGGTGGGCGCCGCCAAGGACTTCGGGCTGCGCACCCTGTTCGCCGATCTCGATCTGCACGTGGGCGAACGGGACCGTCTGGGGCTGATCGGTCCCAATGGCGCCGGCAAGAGCACATTGTTACGGGTGCTGGCGGGCCTGGAACCGCTCGATCGCGGGGAACGGAGCTGCTCCGCCCGCACCCGGGTGGTGCTGCTCGATCAGGATCCCCGGCTGGATCCGGACCTCACCGTGCTGGAGCAGGTGTTCGCCGGCGACGGGGAGGCGATGGCCCTACTGCGGGAGCACGCCGGGGTGAGCCATCAGCTGGCAGCACGTCCGCAGGACAGGTCTCTGCTGGGGCGGCTGAGCGATCTGCAGCACCGCATGGACGTGTGCCAGGCCTGGGACCTCGAACGCCGCTGCCGGGAGGTGCTCGAACGTCTCGGCATCGATGCCGAGCGGCAGGAAGGCACCATCGGCGAGCTCTCCGGCGGCAACCGGCGCCGGGTGGCCCTGGCGGCGGCCCTGATCGCCGAACCGGAGGTGCTGCTGCTGGATGAACCCACCAACCACCTGGATGCCGAAGGGGTGGAGTGGCTGCAGGGCTACCTCGACCGCTTCCCCGGAGCCCTGGTCCTCGTCACCCACGACCGTTATCTGCTGGATCGCGTCACCCGCCGCATCGTTGCGGTGGACCGGGGCGAAGCCCGGGCCTACGCCGGCAACTACGGCACCTACCTGGCACTGAAGACGGCCGAGGACGAGGCCGAAGCCGCCAGCGCCGCCAAGCTCCGCGGCACCCTGCGGCGGGAACTGGCCTGGCTGCGCCAGGGCCCCAAGGCCCGCAGCACCAAGCAGAAGGCCCGCCTGCAGCGCGTCGCGGCCCTGATGGAGGCTCCCGTCCGCCAGGGGCGCAGCAGCCTCACCATGGCCGCCACGGCGCGGCGCCTCGGCAAGCAGGCGATCACGGCCGAGGGGCTGGGGGTGGCCGTGGGGGGACGGCGGCTGCTCGACGACTTCAGCTACGACTTCAGTCCCGAGGATCGAGTGGGGATCATCGGTCCCAACGGGGTGGGCAAATCCAGCCTGCTGGAGGTGATCGCCGGCCGGCGTCCCCCCAGCGAGGGAACGCTGGAGCTGGGGGCCACGGTGAGGCTGGCCTACTTCGACCAGCACAGCGACGTGCTGCTGGCGAGGGACGGCAGGCGCAAGGTGATCGAGGTGGTCCAGGAGGCCGCCAGCCGGGTGCAGGTGGACGGAGTGGAGCTGACCGCGTCCCAGCTGCTCGAGCGGTTCCTGTTCCCGGCGGCGCAGCAGCATCAGCCGGTGGCGAAGCTCTCCGGGGGCGAGCGGAGGCGGCTGCACCTCTGCCGCCTGCTGATCGAGGCGCCGAACGTGCTGCTGCTGGATGAGCCCACCAACGACCTCGACGTCCACACCCTGAGCGTGCTGGAGGAGTTCCTCGACGATTTCCGGGGCTGCGTGGTGGTGGTCTCCCACGACCGCTGGTTCCTGGATCGCACCGTCGACCGGCTGTTCCACTTCGAGGCGGGCCGGCTGGTGCGCTTCGACGGCAACTACAGCGACTGGTTGGAGCGCCGGGCAGAAGCCGCCGCCATCCCGGAACCCGCTGCGGTGCCCGGGACCACCTCCCGGCAGGATCGGTCGCGGCAGGCGAAGACCCCGGCCGGGCCTCGGCGGCGCAGTTTCAAGGAGGGTCGTGAACTGGAGCGCATCGAAACGGAACTCCCCGGCCTGGAGCAACGGCGCCGGGAACTGGAGGCGTTGCTGGCGGCCCCCGCCGGCGGGGACTACGCCCGCCTCGAAGCCCTCACCCAGGAACTGGCGAGCCTGGTGGAGCGGATCTCCGCGGCCGAGGAGCGCTGGCTAGCACTCAGCGAGCTGACGGCCTGAGCGGCGCCGCCGGTGCGGATGGGGGACCTCCAGCAGCCCGGCCCGATCCCCCCCACGGGGGGGCAGACCGCAGACCGGCCCGCTGGGCTCCGGCAACAGCCAGGGCTGACGCTCGACCCGGGCACCGCGGGCCTCGGCCTGCTGCATCGCCGTGGGCTTGTAGTCGTCGACGCTGCGATGGGCGGCCATCTGATCGCCCATGCGCCGCAGATAGACGTCCTGAAACCACTGCACCTGATCGCCCTGGAACGCCCGCAGGGCGGCCTCGACACTGGGGAAGCGCTGGCTCACCAGACCACTGGGGGCGCATTGCTTCCAGCGGAGCACGTCCTCGAAGCCCAGCCCGAGGCGCCACTGGCGCTGCTCCGAGAGGTAGCAGTGGTCATCGGGGCCGTTGATCCAGAACAGACGGCCGTGATCATCGATGAAATGCCGTTCCCGACGCTTGCTGATGCGTGTCATGGGCCACCCGGGGAAACGTCCATTCCGCTCCTAGCAACGGATCCACGCCGGTCGCATCCGGAGCCTGCGGGTTCGCAACGGCGCGGCAGCCGAACCTGGCGGGGCGGGCCTGGATGTGCGGGATTCCACAGGAACCGGCAGTGCCGTTGCCACGACCGTATGGTGGCTATCGATGAGTTCCGGTTACTGACGGCCGGTTTCTGCATGAAGACGATCGACGATCACATCGAGAAGGACAAGGTCGAAATCGAATCGGCCAAGGCCGACGGCAACCTGGGCAAGGTGCGTCACCTCGAGGAGGAGCTGAAGGCCCTCAACGAGTACAAGGAGCACCATCCCGAGGACAGCCACGACCCCACCGCCCTCGAGGTCTACTGCGACCTCAACCCCGAAGCCCCCGAGTGCCGGGTCTACGACGACTGAGCCGCTGCGGGAAGAGGTCCTGCGAGAGCGAGGCCGATCTGCTCGGAACTCGGTCGGAACTCAGTTGGTCGAAGGCTCAGACGATGCCCAACTGTTTCCAGACAGCGGCCAGCAGGGCCTCCAGTCCTTCCGAGGTGGCTGCGGAGATGGTCAGGGGAACCTGACCGGTGAGCTCCGCCACCTTGGTGACTACCTGTTCCAGCCGATTCTGTTCGCAGAGTTCTTTCTTGCTGAGCACCACCAGCCGCGGACGCTCGGGGAGACCGTGGCCGTAGGCCGCCAGCTCTCGCTCCACAATCGTCAGATCCCCGAGGGGGTCCTCGGCCGCCGCATCCACCAGATGGATCAGGAGGCGTGTGCGTTGGATATGCCTCAGGAAGTCATGGCCCAGGCCGGCCCCGAGGGCGGCCCCGGCGATCAGACCGGGGATGTCGGCGAAGACGGTGCCATCGCCACTGGGCCGCCGCACCACCCCCAGATTGGGCACCAGGGTGGTGAAGGGGTAATCGGCGATCTTCGGCCGGGCGGCGGAGAGCACGGCGATGAGGGTGCTCTTTCCCGCATTGGGCAGGCCGATGATCCCCACCTCCGCAAGGAGCTTGAGTTCCAGCTCCAGGTCCCACGCCTCGCCGTCCTTGCCTTCGGTGAACTTCTCCGGCGCCCGGTTGCGGTTGCTGAGGTAGTGGGCATTCCCCAGCCCGCCTCGGCCGCCGGCGGCCACGAGCACCTCCTCACCGGGTCGGGTGAGATCCCCCAGGAGGATGCCGGTGCGCCGGTCGCGCACCTCGGTGCCGCAGGGAACCCGGATCCTTAGCGCGGCGGCGCTGGCACCGGTGGCCCGGTTGGGGCCGCCGCGCCGGCCGTCCTCGGCGGCGAACAGGCGGCGGTACTTGAAATCCAGCAGGGTCTGAAGGTTGGCATCAGCGACCAGCAGAACGTCGCCGCCGCGGCCACCGTCGCCCCCGGAAGGACCACCCGCCGGGACGTACTTCTCGCGCCGGAAGGCCACGATGCCATCGCCGCCGCGGCCGCCGCGCACGGCGATGCGGGCCTGATCGATGAACTGCAAGGAGGGGTTTCGGCCTGGGCTCGGACAGACCCCAACCCTAGGATCCCCCCGTTGCTGCGCTGGTTTGGCCGACGTCCGCTTCCACCAGGTCGGCAAGACCTACCCGCCCCGCCGCGGCGGCAACCCGGTGGAGGTGCTGCGGCAGCTCGACCTCCACATCGAGGACGGTGAGTTCCTGGTGCTGGTGGGCCCCTCAGGGTGCGGCAAGAGCACATTGCTGCGGCTGCTGGCCGGCCTGGAGGCCACCACCAGCGGGGAGATCTACGTGGGCGACCGGCCCGTCAGCCATCTGCGCCCGGCCCAGCGCGACGTGGCGATGGTGTTCCAGAGCTACGCGCTCTACCCCCACCTGAGCGTGGCGGACAACATCGGCTTCGGCCTGCGCCGCAGCCGTCCCCGCAGCCTCTGCGAGCAGCTGCTGGACGGAATCCACAGGGCCACCCGCCATCTGCCGCCGGCCCTGAGAATCCCGTCGGAGCGGGAGCGCCGCATCGAGCGGCGGATCGACGAGGTGGCCGCCACCCTCGAGCTGGAGCCGCTGCTGGAGCGCCGGCCCAAGGAGCTCTCCGGCGGCCAGAAGCAGCGGGTGGCGCTGGGCCGCGCCATCGCCCGCCAGCCGGCCGTGTTCCTGATGGACGAGCCGCTGAGCAACCTCGACGCCAAGCTGCGCACCGGCACCCGCGCCCAGATCGTGGAACTGCAGCGGAGGCTGGGCACCACCACCCTCTACGTCACCCACGACCAGGTGGAGGCGATGACGATGGGCCACCGCATCGCCGTGCTCAACGAGGGCCGGCTGCAGCAGCTGGGCACGCCGATGCAGCTCTACCAGTGGCCCGCCAACCTCTTCGTGGCCCAGTTCATCGGCAGCCCGGCCATGAACCTGCTGCCGGTGGAGGTGGCCGGCTCCGGCCAGCTGCTGCTGGGGGGTCGACGCTTCCCCGTGGAGGGTCCCCTGGAGGAGCTTCTGGGGGAGTGGACGGGCCACCGGATCACCGGGGGACTGAGGCCCGAGCACCTGCGTCTGGCCCCGGCCACCAACCGCAACCTGGCCGCGGAGGTGAGCCATTGCGAGGCCCTGGGCAACGAGCAGCTGATCACCTGCCGCCTGCTGGAGGGAAGCCATCTGGTGCTGGTGCGGGCGGCGCCGGACCAGAGCGTCAGCGTGGGGCAGACGGTGCACCTGGAGGTGGAGCCCACGGGCTGGCGTCTGTTCGACGGGCTCGGGGCGGCCCTGCTGCCGGCCGAGGCCGTCGCCGCACCGCGGCAGGAACCTCAGCTGCCGGTGATCGGCCAGTGAACGTTCGGCCAGCGGGCTCTCATCCCTGCGATCGGCGGGCGTCGCGGCCGCGGCTCACTTCACCCAGACCACGCTGCAGCCCGGACCTCCGTCCCCCTGATCGGCATCGCTGACCCGCTCCACCCAGGGCAGACCGGAGAGCCACTGCCGCAGCCCCCGCTTGAGCTTGCCGGTGCCGATGCCGTGGATCACCCAGACCGGGCCATTGGCGGCCCGCAGCCGCTCCTCCACCGCCGCCTCGGCTTCATGGACCCGCAGGCCGCGTACATCCACGGTGTTGGCCTCGGTGCGGACCTCAGGCCCCCTGCTGCCGGGGGAGCGGCGGCTGCGGATGCGCACCTGGGGCGGCGGCTCGGGCGGCGCCGGCTTCTCCCCGTGCAGACCTGCGATGGCGGAAAGCTCCACCGTGAGCCGCAGGACGCCGCAGCGGACGGTGAGTTCGCTGCCGTCGTCTGCGATCTCCAGCACCTCGGCCGCCTTGCCCAGGGCCAGCAGCCGGATGCGGTCACCCACCCGCGGCCGCCAGCCGCCGTGGTCGCGCCGTTCCGCCTCGGGCCGGTGCTCCTGCGCGAGCCGGCGCAGCCGCTGGCCCGCCTGGCGGGCGGTCTCACCCGCCATCCGCCTACCGACGCGAGCCTCCTGACCCACCGAGCGCAGCCGGCGGATCAGGCGCCGCACCTCCCCCTGACCCTCCCGGATCGACGCCTCCAGCCGCTGCCGCCGCTGCTCCTGGAGTTCCGCCGACTGCTCCTTCTGCTGCGACCAGCGCTGCAGCAGCTCCTCGTGCAGCAGCTCGGTGCGAGCCAGCAGCGCCGCCGCCGCCTCGGCCGCCTCCTGCTGCCGCTGGCGCTCTCGCTCCAGCCCCTCGATCACCCGGTTCACGTCGCTGCCGCCGCCCGGCTCCAGCTGGGCAGCGGCCGCCTCGAGCACCGAAGCGTCGAGCCCCAGTCGGGAGGCGATCGCCAGGGCGTTGCTGCGGCCGGGGATGCCCCACTGCAGCCGGTAGGTGGGCGAGAGGGTCTCGACATCGAAGGCCACCGAGGCATTCTCGAAACGGGGATCGGCGTACTTGAGCGCCTTGAGTTCTCCGAAGTGGGTGGTGGCCACGGTGAGGCGGGCGCGGTCGGCCAGATGGCGCAGCAGGGCCGCCGCCAGGGCACTGCCTTCGGTGGGATCGGTGCCGGCTCCCACCTCGTCGAGCAGCACCAGGGCAGCTGAGCCGGTCTCCTGCGGTGGGGACGGCCGCTCCGGCAAAGCCGCCAGGATGCGGGCGATGCGGCGGATGTGGCCGCTGAAGGTGGAGAGGTTCTGCTGCAGCGACTGCTCGTCGCCGATGTCGGCCAGCACCTGGCCGCACCAGGGCAGCCGCGGGGTGCCGCCGCAGGGCAGGAACAGGCCGACACGGGCCATCAGGGCCGCCAGGCCAAGACTCTTGAGGGTCACGGTCTTGCCGCCGGTGTTGGGGCCCGTGATCGCCACCACCCGCAGCTCGGCGCCCACGGTGATCGTGACCGGCACCACGGGCTGGCCGCCCTCACGCCGTTCCTGCCAGAGCAGCAGGGGATGGCGCAGATCCCGGAGTTCGAAGGGTGCGTCGGCTGCCTCGGCCAGCTCGGGACGCACGGCGCCCAGCCACTGGCCGTAGCGGGCCCGGGCCAGAGCGGCGTCGATCCGCACCAGCACCTCCTGCAGGTGACCGAGCGCCTCCGCCGCCTCCCCCACCAGCCCGCTCAGCTCAGCGCGCACCTGCCGCTCCAGATCCCGCTCCTGACCCTCGACATCGCGGATGCGGTTGCCCAGAGGAATCACCGCCTCGGGTTCCACGAAGACCGTGCTGCCGGAGGCGGAGCTGTCGTGGACCAGACCGCCCACCTGAGCGGCGGCACCAGCCTTCACCGCCAGCACCGGCCGGCCGCCACGGTCGCTCACCACCGTGTCCTGGAGCAGAGGAGCGAAGCGGCGGACCAGCTCCTGCAGCCGTTCCCGCCGCTCGGCTCGGAGACCCTGCAGTTGCCGCCGCACCCCCGCCAGGGGAGCGCTGGCCCGATCCGCCACCCGGCCCCCCTCCTCCAGGCAGAAGTGGAGCCGCTGCTCCAGCTCCGGAAGGGTGCGGAGGTCGGACACCAGGGCACTGGTGACCGGCCGCAGATCGGGATCCTCGATCTGACGCCGCAGCCGCCGGGCCGCCGCCAGGGTGGAGGCCACCGCCAGCAGCTCCTCGCCGCCGGCGCAGCCACCCCTGGCGCAGTGGGCCACCGTGGCGGTGATGTCCTCGGCTCCCTGCAGGCTCAGCCCGCCTTCACTGACACCGTCGAGAGCGAGCAGCTCGGTGGTTTCCAGCAGCAGGCGCCGGCTTTCGGACGGATGCTCGGGAAGAGGAAGGGCGGCGCAGTGGCGTCGGCCGGCGGCGGTGCCGGCGAAGCTGGCCAGGTGCTCGGCCAGACGCGGCCAATCCAGCAGCTCCAGCGTCTCCTGGCGGATGTCGTTCACCCCGCCGGCGCGACGGGGGGCGCGGCAGGGATGGCGGCGGCCCCGACGTTGGAGGGGATGCCGGTGGCGGGCTCGTAGAGCATCTCCAGCCAGTTGCCTTCCGGATCCTGAAGATAGAAGGAGGCGGTCCCGTCGCGATGGTCGTGCACGGGTCCCACCCGGTGGCCCTCCGCCTCCAGCCGGTCGTGCACCTCCTGCACCTCGGCGCGGTCGCTGAAGTGGAAGGCGAAGTGGGGCCCGGCGGCGGTGTAGGCAGGGCTGAGCAGGGCAATCCCGTCGCCGGTGTGGGGCGACTGCAGATAGGCCCAGTCATGGGCGTCCCAGGTGAGGCGCAGGCCGAGCGCCTCATAGAAGCGCTTGGCGCGGTCCATGTCCTGGACCCGCACCGCCACGTGGCCGAGACGCGTCATGGGGGAAGGAGGGCGACGTCGGGGGTTGGCCCCCATTCAAGCGGCGGGCCTCAGCCGTCGCGCAGCCAGCGGGCCGCGTCGCAGGCGTGATACGTGAGGATCAGGTCGGCACCGGCCCGCTTGAAGCAGAGCAGGGTTTCCAGCACGACCGCCCGCTCGTCGATCCAGCCCCGCTCGGCGGCGGCCTTCACCATGGCGTACTCGCCGCTGACGTTGTAGGCGGCGATCGGCAGTTCGCTCTCGCCCCGCAGGCGATGGATCACATCGAGATAGGCCAGGCCGGGCTTCACCATCAGAATGTCGGCCCCCTCCTGTTCGTCGAGCAGGGCTTCGGTGAGGGCCTCGCGGCCGTTGGCCGGGTCCATCTGATAGGTGCTCTTGTCCTTCGGGATGGGCTTGCCACCCGCGGCCCGCGGAGCGGAATCGAGGGCCTCGCGGAACGGTCCGTAGTAGGCGGAGGCGTACTTGGCGGTGTAACTGATGATGCCCACGTGCTCGAAGCCCTCCTCGTCGAGGGATTCGCGGATGGCCCCCACCCGGCCGTCCATCATGTCGCTGGGGCCGATCAGATCCGCGCCTGCACGGGCCTGGGCCACGGCCTGGCGGCAGAGGATGCTCACCGTCTCGTCGTTGAGCACCACCCCCTCAGCGCTGACGATGCCGTCGTGCCCGTCACAGGAATACGGATCAAGAGCGACGTCGGTCATGATCGTCATCTGGGGGTGGTCCTGCTTGAGCCGCCGGATCGCCCTGGGGATCAGGCCCCCCTCGTTGAAGCATTCGCTGCCGTCTTCGGTTTTGAGGCCGTCGGCCACCTTGGGGAAGAGCACCACGCAACGGATGCCCAGGTCCCAGGCCCGGCCCACCTCGCCCACCAGCCCCTCGAGGCTCCAACGCTGGGCGCCGGGCATGGCTCCGATCGGCTCGTTCGCGGCTCCCTCGTGCACGAACAGGGGATAGATGAAATCGGCGGGGCTGAGCTGGAATTCCCGCACCATGGCCCTCAGGGCCGGCGTGCGACGCAGCCGGCGCGGGCGGTAGGTGAGCTCCATGGACCAGGTCCGACTGGGCGGATCCTACGGAAAGCCCTTCCAGTACCTGCCTCGCACGCTCCTTCAGAGCGCGGCGGCGCTGATCCAGTCGCGACGGGGATCGACGCTGCGGGCCTGCCGCAGTTGCTCGAGCAGGGCCCGCTCCTGGGGACTGAGGGTCTCGGGCAGCTTCAGGGTGGGGGTGAACAGCAGATCCCCCCTGCCGTCCTTCACCGGCCAGCCCTTGCCCTTGAGGCGCAGGCTGCGGCCGAGCGTCATGCCGGGGGGGACCTGCAGGGTGGCTTCGCCATCGGGGGTGGCCACGCGCACTCCCCCCCGAGGGCCAGCTCATCGAGGCTGAGGGGAAGCTCGGCCCGCAGCTGGTCGCCATCGAGACGCCAGACCGGATGGGGCTGGAGCCGGAGGGTGAGGTAGAGATCACCGCGGCGACCGGTGCCCGGCTGGAGGTTGCCCTTGCCCTTGAGCCGCAGGCGGCTGCCATCCTTCACGCCGGCGGGGATGCGCACCTGCACACGCTCGTCGTTCACCGCCAGGGTGCGCTCGCAGCCGCGGAAGGCGTCGGCCACGGGAAGGGTGATGGTGGCCTCGGCGTCCAGATCCACCGGGGCAGGACGGCTGCCGGCGGCTCCGCCGAAGCCGGAGGGGAACCCGCCAGGGAAGCCGCTTGCGAAACCGAAGCCTCCGGAAGCCCCGGCCCCGCCTCCGAACCGACCAAGCAGATCGTTGATGAAGTCGTCGAAGTTGCCGTAGCGGCCGAAATCGACATCGACACCGGGAGCCCCACCGCCACCGCCGACCTGGTTCCAGTACTGGCCGAACTGTTCGTAGCGACGCCGCTTGTCGGGGTCGGAGAGGACTTCGTAGGCCTCGCTGATCTCCTTGAAACGGGCCTCGGCCGAGGCATCGCCGGGGTTGACGTCGGGGTGGTATTGACGGGCCAGTCGGCGGAAGGCGCGCTTGATGCCGTCGGCATCGGTGCCCCGATCGACACCGAGCACCTTGAAGTAATCGCGGTAACCGTTCGCACTCATCGCTTCACGCCCATCGCGTCACGCTCATCTCGCTGGGGGACCATCACCGCCGAACCCCGGAATTGTCCCAGCCCCGCCGCAGGATTCAAAGTCCTGACCAGGGCGGAAGCCCGTACGGCCACAGTGTCCGGCCCTGTGATCGCACACGGGAACGCCATGGGCTCGGACTAGATTCGCGAACCGCCTGCCTGCCGATGTCCAGCTACCGCCCCTCCACGCCGGCCACCAGCCCGTCAGGCCAGCGGAAGATCCTGCTCCTGGGGGGCCTGCCCATCCTTCTCGCCGGGCTGGCGGTGCTCACGGCCCCCGCCCATGCCCGCCCATCCGGGGGGTCCACCACCCCCACGCTGGGCGAAGCGCTGGCTCCCTCCACTGGGGATCAGCTGCAGTTGACGGAGCACCTTCGCCAGATCGGGGCGATGTTCTATGGAGCCTGGTGGTGCCCGGCCTGCTTCCGCCAGAAGAGCCTCTTCGGCCAGCAGGCGGGCGATCGGCTGCCTTATGTGGAATGCGAGAAGACCGACCAGGACCGTGAGCGCTGCCGGGCGGCCGGCATCAAGGCGTACCCCACCTGGGTGCTGGGGAACAAGCGGGTGGAAGGGGTCCAGACGCTCGAGAAACTGAAGCGCTGGAGCGGTTTCCCCGACCCCGCAAGCCAGAACCAACCGTGAATCCGTTCCATCTGTCGACACCGACTCGGCAGAGGAGAACGTCTCACTCCCAGGTGACGAGAGCACCCGGAATTCTTGCTGGACGATCCTGACGATCTTGGTAGAGTCAGGGGAATAGTTCTCCAGAACATTGGAACCTGCCTGGAGCCAATCTGCCCTCGCCAGGAACATGCAGAAACCATTAGTTCCACGCCGAGAACCCAGATTTTCAGCTCCTTTTTTCCAGATTCTCATCAAAGTCGACGTCTATTTTCCCGACCAATGCCTCACCGGACATCTCTGGGACGTGAGCCGCTCGGGCGCCTGCATCCGCAGCTTCAAGCCGCTGCCCATGGGCACCCCCAACCAGATTCGGATTCATGATCCTGTTGATCTTGAAATCATCGAAACGAACGGTGAGTTGATCTGGGCCAATCAGCTCCGAGGAGCCCACTACACCGGACTGAGATTCGAAGACTCCTTCGACATCACCAAGACATTTCTCAGATTGCTGCTCAAAGCCCAGCCGTCCTGACCGACAGCCACGCATGGCCGACACATCGGACGGATCGAGGTCCGCGGATGGAGCGAGCAGCCCGGGGCGTCACTCCCCCGAGGGCAGAGCTCGCGTGCGGAGATCGGTGATCGCCAAACGCGCCAGCGAAGGACGGCCCACTCCCGATCAGCGTGGCGTTGGGCCTGTCCCGGGAAGGGCGAGTGGTCTCAGCGGATGTCCCAGGGGAGCCGCCGTCAGCGGTTCCGCCGCTGGCGAATCCTGCGGCTGACGGCAAGGGCGGCACCCAGTCCGAACAGCGGCACGGGAGCGGGAACGGAGGCGGCATCCCCATCGCCCGAGGGCTGGTCGGTCACGGAGCCAGAGCTCCCTTCCACCGGCTGGAGAGAGAATTCAAGCAACAGCGGACCCGGCTGCTGGATGGTCACAGGCTGGAGGGCAACTGAAACGGAGCCGTCACCCTGGATCTCGAAGGGCTGACCAACCAGGCTTCTCCAGGTGCCTGGCACAGTGCCGCCTGGGGGATTGACGGCCCTTAGAAAGAGATTGGACGTGATGGAGAACGCACCGCTCCGTCCGGCGGTGGAGGGACCTGATCCGCCGGCCCCGGAAGCCTCTGCCACTGTTCCGCCGGATCCTGAACCTCCCGGCTGGGAGGCTGGTCCCGACCAGGTGACGGAGGGGGCAGCGGCGTCGGAGGATCTGGACGCCTGGTCAGGGAGGATCACGACCGGGCCTTCTCCAAAGGCCTCGTTCTCGAGGGAGATGGCCCTGGGCAAGGGAGCCGTGCCATCCCCGTAGATCACATCGTCGAGGATGACATCGAAGAAGCCGATCAGGAACACCTTCTTGTCCGGCTTCGTGAAGATGCTGAAATTCAGTTTCTGGTAGGGACCGGCCGCCCATCCCGCCTGAGTCGTGGCCAGAAGCGACAGGGGCACGACCCATTGCGCCAGTTTGATCAGCCTTCCCTCAGCGAGAGACGCCAGAAAAGGGGGCATGCCTGGACGCAGGATTAATAGTCGCTGAAGATGCTAGTGCATCGGCTCCAGGCAGAATGCTGCGTCAGGCACGCGTCCTCACCCACGGCCCGCGGTGATGGAGTCCGGCCGGCGCTGCCCGTGAACGAGGGCTCAGCCTGCCTGTGCTGCGCCATGAACCAACGGCGCCCCCGCAGGCGGTGCCCCTGGGGCTCCGCCGTCATCCCTGCAGCATTCAGAAAACCCAACGCACAACCTGAGGCTGCCTGCAGGTTCTCGTGAAGCCAGAAGCGGAGGCGAAGGTCGGTTGGGAGGGCCCCTTCCAGGGCCCATGGGTCATTTGGGTGACAAGGCTGACCTCACCCCGTCTCCGTTAAGAGTGTCAGGCGGCCACGGGGGCGGCTTGACGGGAGAAACGAACGATGTTGTTCGCTGTTACGGGTTCGCTCTGACCGAGCAGGCTTCAGTCACCCTCCTCATGCCCCGTCGAAACCATTGCAGCCCCGGGAAGGGGGAATGGAGCTGAGCGGAATCGAACCGCTGTCCGAAACACTGGTGTGGATCACCTAGTCCGCCCGAAGGCGGACCTGTTCATGATGGCACCCTCACCTGGCACCGGGGCGCGCTTCGGGGGGTGGGCATCCCCGAACCGGAGATCGCCAGCCAGCAGCATGGGGAGATGACCCATCCCCCCAGCTTCGATGTCATCGCCGTGGTTCCCCCGGGCCTTGAGGATCCGGCGGCCGCCGAACTGGTGGCCCTCGGGGCACAGGGTGTACGACCTCTGCGCCGGGCGGTGGCCCTGCGAGCGGATGCCGCCAGCTTCTACCGGCTGCACCTGCAGGCGCGGCTCCCCTTCCGTTTCCTGCGGGCACTGGCCCGCTTCCCCTGTCGCGACAGGGCAGAGCTCTACGAGGGTGTGCAGCGGGCCGCCGACTGGCAGCACTGGCTGCCCCCCGAGCGGAGCTTCCGTGTGGAGGCCAGCGGCAGCGTGCCCGGGCTCAACCACAGCCACTACAGCGCTCTGCAGGTGAAGAACGCCCTGGTGGATCTCCAGAGAAACCTGTGGGGGAAACGGTCGTCGGTGGACCTGGAGGATCCCGACCTGGTGCTGCACCTGCACCTCAGTGCGGGGCGGCCCGGTGGCGCCGGTCCCGAGGCGGTGCTGAGCCTGGATGGGGGCGGGGTCAGCCTGCACCGCCGCGGCTACCGCGCCGCCATGGGTCTGGCCCCCCTGAAGGAGAACCTGGCCGCCGGGCTGATCGCGCTCACCGGCTGGGACGGAAGGGTGGCGCTGGCGGATCCCCTCTGCGGCTCCGGTACCCTGCTGATCGAGGCCGCCTGCATGGCCCTGGGGCGGGCTCCCGGCCTGGAGCGTGACCACGGCCTGCGGCGCTGGCCCGATTTCGACGCCGAGCTCTGGGAGCAGGAGCGGTCCGCCGCCGTCGCGCTGGCCCGCCGGACCCTGCCGGACGGCCAGCCCGTGGCACCGATCGTGGGGATGGAGCGGGATCCAACGGTGCTCGCCATGGCCCGCAGCAATGCGCAGGCCGCCGGAGTGGAGGACTGGATCACGCTGCAGGCGGGGGACTTCCGCACGTTCCGCCCTCCGCATGGGCCCGGCGTGCTGGTGTGCAACCCCCCCTACGGCGAGCGGATCGGCGCCGGCGACGACCTGGAGGCGCTGTACGCCGATCTGGGCGGGATGCTGAAGGAGCGCTGCGGCGGCTGGACCCTGTGGCTGCTGAGCGGCAACCCCGCCCTCACCGGCGCCCTGCGCCTGAAGGCCAGCCGCCGCCTGCCGGTCAGCAACGGCGGCATCGATTGCCGCTGGCTCCGCTACGAGATCCGCTGAATCCGGCGATGCCGCCCGTCAGCGGTGCTCCCTTCGCCGCAGGAACTGCACTTCGACGCCCTCGACGCCAGCAATCGCTCTGAGCCGGGAGACACCGCTGAGCGCCTCGGCAAGGCTGCCGCTGCGGGCGCGCAGCCAGGCGGCCTGAGGCGCATACTCCAGCACCTCGGCAATGCGAAATCCCGCCTGCTCGAGCTCGGCCCGATGGGCCTCAACCCGCTCTCCTTGCCTGAAGCGGATGAAGAGCTGTCCGGTGGGGCAGGCCAGGCCATCGCCGATCTTCGGACCATAGACAGGACTGAGGACCTGCCCCGTGGCGAGGCTGGCTGGAGGCGTGCCCCGCAGGATGGCGATCCCCTCGGGTTCGAACACCTCGACCGCTTCGTCCGTGGGGAGAAGTCCGCCATGGAGGGCGCAATAGCCGGGCTTGAGTTCATACACCACCCCGTCCGTTCCTCCGGCCGGGATCTGCCGGGGGAATCCGTTCCAGAGACCATCGGCCAGAGCCATCTCCCCACCAGCGAACAGCATCAGGACCAGCCACAAGCCTGCCAGGCAGGACAGGCTGAGGAAAACAATCCAATGTCGGGACGGAACGGATGGGCCCGGCCTTCGTCTCCAACGCGGAAGCTTCCACCTCCGACCATTCCGACCCTGGACCGCATCCACTTGAGCGATACCTGTCTGAGCGATGGCTCTATGAACAATGTCTGTCTGATCCATGCGCGCCTCAACGATCGGCAGCCTGGTGGAGTCACCATCGGCCAGACGCAGAAAACCTCAAGAAGCATGAAGTTTCTGGAGGCCCATGAAGCCTCGTCAAGACATGTCGAGGCGGCTCGAGACGGCCTACGGATCCAACGACAATACGCCGGAGAACGCTGCTCCTCTGCACACCCTCTGCGCCCCCTGACACGCTCCATCTCATCCCCCCGATCCTTATCCACCCCCAGGAGATGCACCCATGGTCCAGGTTCGCTATGGCGGAAAGGATGGGGCCCCCTATGCCCTGGAGATCAGCAGCAACCACCTCGTCGTCCGCACCCAGAGCCGCCAGGCGGTGATGCCCGAGCGCGCCTTCGAGGTGTCTCCGCTCAGCGCCGAGGCCCGCCGCATCCTCGGCCAGTTCGAGACCATCACCCGCTTCCGCGAGGCGGGCGTCGAACTGCTGGCCACCAGAACCATGCAAACGGATGGCGGCCTGCGTGACGACGCGCGCCGCCTGCTCAAGGCCGAGCCGGAAGTGGCCTTCGCGGGGCGAGTGCTGGTGGACGCCGGCGCCAGGCCGGTGGTCTACACGGAAAACATCTTCGTGAAGTTCCAGGACGACGAGGAACCTGAGGCCTGTCAGAGCCTCCTGCAACGCCATGGATTCAGTCTGAAGCGCTCCCTCGAGTACGCCCGCAACGCCTTCTTCGTGGCGGCGCCGGCCAACAGCGGCCTGGGCGTCTTCGACATCGCCACCACGCTGCTCGAGGAGGAGGTCGTCGAGCTCTGCCATCCCGAACTGGTGAGTCAGATCCGTCAGCGCCGGCAGGCCTTCCCTCCCCAGTGGCATCTCAGGTCCACCACGATGAACGGCCGGCTCATCGAGGCCCACGCCGATGTCGAAGCGGCCTGGCCCCTCAGCGACGGCACCGGGGCGATCATCGCGGTGGTGGACGACGGCATCGACATCGACCACGAGGAATTCCGCTCCTCGGGCAAGATCCTGGCTCCCCGGGATGTCACGCGCGTCAGCGCCGATCCCCGGCCCAGCCGGGGCGACGATCACGGCACCGCCTGTGCGGGCGTGGCCTGTGCGAATGGCCTGTTCGGCGCCGCGGGCGTCGCCCCCGGCGCCAGGCTGATCCCGATCCGTCTGGCCTCCGGCCTGGGCTCCCAGGCGGAAGCGGAGGCCTTCGTGTGGGCGGCCCGCAACGGCGCCGATGTGATCTCCTGCAGCTGGGGACCGGCCGATGGCGCCTGGTGGGACCCCGCCGATCCTGCCCATCAGCAGGTGGTGCC
This sequence comes from Cyanobium sp. CACIAM 14, assembly GCA_000708525.1. Lineage (GTDB taxonomy): Bacteria > Cyanobacteriota > Cyanobacteriia > PCC-6307 > Cyanobiaceae > Cyanobium. Next base: position 24,553 of record JMRP01000023.1, on the reverse strand, counting down.
CTTGCCCGATTCCACCCGGCTGGCGATGGACTACGCGATCAGCCAGGGTCGCAGTGGCAAGGGCTGCGTGATCGTCTTCGCGGCGGGCAACGGCAACGAAAGCGTCGACAATGACGGCTATGCCAGCTACGGCAGGGTGATCGCCGTCGCCGCCTGCAACGACCAGTCGCAACGCAGCGCCTACAGCGACTTCGGCAGGGCCGTGTGGTGCAGCTTTCCCAGCAACGACGGCAGGCCGTCGCTGACGCCCGGCATCTGGACCACCGATCGCTCCGGCGTGCTGGGCTACAACCAGGGCACGACGCAGAAGGGCGATGCGGCGGGGAACTACACCAACGCGTTCGGGGGCACCTCCAGCGCCTGCCCGGGCGTGGCCGGGGTGGCGGCCCTGGTCATCGCCCGCAATCCCGCCCTGCGCTGGGATCAGGTGCGGGAGATCCTGAAGCAGTCCTGCGTGAAGATCGATGCGGCCGGCGGCAACTACGACGCAACCGGTCGCAGCCCCTTCTACGGCTTCGGGCGGGTCAGCGCCCGCAAGGCCGTGGAGCTGGCCCTGCCGTCCCAGCCGCTGCCGGCGGTGATCTTCAAGGTGGTGCAGGATGTGCCGATCAGGGACTTTCAGACCGCCTCACTGACCCTGCCGGTGGCCGGCCAGGGACCGCTGAAGTCGATCAAGGTGGGCGTGGACCTCGATCACACCTACATCGGCGATCTGGTCGTGACGCTGACACCACCGGCGGCAATGGGTGCCGCCCCGGTGGTGCTGCACAACCGCAGCGGCGGCAGCAACCACAACCTCAAGACCACCTACGACGAGGTGAACACCCCCGCCCTGGGCAGCCTCAAGGGCAGGGATCCCTCCGGCACCTGGACCCTGGAGGTGGCCGACAGGGCCGGTCAGGACACGGGCACCCTGCGCAGCCTCCGGCTGGAGATGACGTTCTGAATCCCGAGGCGGCGCGACAGCACGGCGATGGGAGGGGGGCAGGCCCTGACCTCAGAACTTCCCTGTGAGGGCGCGGGTGGTGCGCACCAGCCCGGCGGTGGTCTCGGGCAGGTAGGGGCCCTTGAGCATCTGGCCGCCGATGCGCAGGATGATGCCGGCCAGCACCACGTCGATGGCCGCCACCGCCGCGGCCGCCTGCAGCCAGCCGAGGCCGAAGGTTTCCCGGAGCCAGAGCAACAGCACCAGCTCGGCCGCCACCATCGCCAGGGCCATCAGGGTCAGGCCCATGCCGAGCATCACGCCGCCCCCCACCAGCCGGCGCTTCTCGCGATCGGCCTCCTGGAGGGCGATGCGGACGTGCAGATCCATCACCGAGCCGATCAGGGCGGTGACTCGGCCCATGGTGTTGCCGTTCATGCCGAACGCCGGCCGGAGGACAGCAGAAGGCCCACCAGCAGCCCCACCCCCGCGGCGATGCCGATGGCCATCAGCGGACGTTCGCGCACCGGCTTCTCGATCCTGGGCCGCAGGGTGGTGTTGAGCTCGTCGAGGAGATGCTCGAGCTGCTCTTCCAGGGGCCGCAGGGTGTCCACGACGTGCCCCGCCTGTTCGCCGGTCACATGGATCAGATCGGTGAGCCGCTGCTTCACCCCGGCGCTGGTGAGGCCGCTCTGGCGGCTGATCACTTCCACGACGTGATCGAAGCTGCCCCGGGTGGCCTCGAGGGTATGGCGCGCCACCTCGGGCCATTCCTTCTGGATGGTGGGCAGGAGGCTCTCGAAGCGTTCCCGGAACTGATGCTGCAGCTGCCTGGACTCGGCGGATCCGACGGAGGCCGTCGCCGGGGCCGGGTCCGTGGCGGGATCGGCGGAATGGGTGGTGTCCGTTTCCATGGGGGATGCCCGGGGGATGCCTCGTTCGAGGCCTACCTCCCCTCACCGTAGTGAGGGGGACTTGTGATCGTCAGCACCTGAGTTAAATTCAGGGAGCTCGGCGGACGGGCCTGTTGGTTCACATCAATCAGGTCGAGCTCACCCACTTCAAGTCCTTCGGCGGGTCGATGACCATCCCGCTGGAGCGCGGATTCACGGTGGTCACGGGCCCCAACGGATCGGGCAAGAGCAACATCCTCGACGCCATGCTCTTCTGCCTTGGCCTGGCCACCAGCCGGGGCATGCGGGCCGAGCGGCTGCCCGATCTGATCAACAGCGCGGTGCTGCGCGACGGCAAGGCGGCCGAAACCAGCGTCACGGTGCGCTTCGACCTGGGCGACTGGCAACCGGACGACGCCGAGGACGGTCTGGAACCGCCCGACCAGGGCCCCTGGATCCAGCCCGGCCAGCGGGAATGGAGCGTCACCCGCCGGCTGCGGGTCGCCCCCGGGGGCACCTACAGCAGCAGCTTCAGTGCCGACGGGGTGTCCTGCAACCTGCAGCAGCTGCAGACCCAGCTGCGACGGCTGCGGGTCGATCCGGAAGGCAGCAACGTGGTGATGCAGGGCGATGTCACCCGCATCGTCTCGATGAGCGCCCGTGACCGGCGCGGCATCATCGACGAGCTGGCGGGCGTGGCCCTGTTCGACTCCCGCATCGAGCAGACGCGGGCCAAGCTCGACGAGGTGGCGGATCGCCAGGAACGCTGCCGCATCGTGGAGCAGGAACTGCTGTCCTCCCGGCAGAAGCTGGAACGGGACTGCGCCAGGGCACGCACCTACCAGGAGCTGCGGGAACGCCTCCACACCGGGCGCCAGCAGGAACGGATGCTGGCCTGGGAGGAGGCCCGCTCCCACGCCCTCGCCCTCGCCGGACGGCTCGAGAGCCTCGACCTCCAGCAGGAACGGGAACGGGAGGCGATCGTCGCCACCGAAGCGGAGGTGGCGGCGGCCGCCGCTGCCCTGGAGGTGCTGCAGGCCGAGGTGAAGACCCTCGGCGAGGACCAGCTGCTGGCCGTGCAGGCGGAACTGGCTGGCCTGGAGAGCAGCGGCCGGGAACTGGCGCGCCAGGAGACCCGTCACAGCCAGGAGGCCGAGGAACTGCAGCGCCGCCGCCAGCAGCTGGAGCAGAACCGGCAGGATCTGCGGCGTCAGCGCCAGGCCCTCGAAGCGGGAGACGACGACGGGGCGATCGCGAGGGCCGAGGCCCTCTGCCGCGATGCCGAGGCGGCGGTGGAATTGTCCCGCCGGCGCCTCGGCGAGGTGGCGGGGCGTTCCGGCAGCTGGCTCGAGGAGCAGCAGCGCCGCAGCCGCCGGCGCCAGGAGCTGCGGGAGCGGCTCGAACCCCTGCTGGCGGAGCGCCAGCAGCTGGAGGAACGGCTGCGGCAGTCAGGCGAACGGATGCAGGAGCTCGACGGCGAGGAACGGCTGGAAGAGGAAGCCCACGCCCAGGCGGCCGCGGCCCTTGCCGGCCTAGGCGCCCGGGAGCAGACCCTGGCAGCGGAGCTCCAGGAGCGCCAGCGCCAGACCGCCGACCTGGCCGAGGCGCTGTCCCTGCAGCAGCGCACCCGTCAGCGGCTCGAGCAGGAGCAGACGAACCTGGAAAGGGAGATCGCCCGCCTCGACAGCCGCAACGAGACCCTCCAGGAGAGCCGGGGCACAGGAGCCCTGCGCCTGCTGCTGGAGGCCGGCCTGGAGGGGATCCACGGATCGGTGGCCCAGCTCGGCGAGGTGGAGGAGCGGCTGCGGGTGGCCCTGGAGGTGGCGGCGGGAGCTCGACTGGCCCAGGTGGTGGTGGAGGACGACCGCATCGCCGCCCGGGCGATCGAACTGCTCAAGAGCCGACGGGCCGGGCGCCTCACCTTCCTGCCCCTGAACCGCATCCGCGGCGGCGGCGGCAGCTCGGGGGGAGCAGCCCTGCAGCGGGGAGTGGCCGCCTCCGCGGGCATGGGGGCCGGTGGCGGCGGCCTGGTGGGCCGGGCCGTGGATCTGATCCGCCACGAGCCGGTCTATGCGGAGGTGTTCCGCTATGTGTTCGGCGACACGCTGGTGTTCGCCACCCTGGCCGACGCCCGCCGCGAACTCGGCCGCTGCCGCGCCGTCACCCTGGATGGGGAACTGCTGGAGAAGAGCGGCGCCATGACCGGCGGCAGCCTGCAGCAGCGCTCCGGCCAGCTGGGGTTCGGCCGCAGCAGCGAGGGGGATGAGGCCGAACCGCTGCGGCAGCGACTGCTGGAGCTGGGCGAGGGCCTGCTGGCCTGCCGCCGCCGCGAAGCCGAGCTGGGCCGCGCCCTCGAGGAGGCTCGGCCGGCGCTGCAGGAGTTGCAGCAGCGCCTGGCGGCCCTCCAGGCCGAGCGCAGCGCCGCCGAGCGGACCCTGGCCCCCCGCCAGCAGCGCCGCGACCAGCTGGCCAGCCGGCTGGGCCAGCTGCGGGAGGCCCACCGGAACGACAGCCTCAGGCTGGAGATGCTGGAGCAGACCCTCCCTCCCCTTCGCCAGGCCCTGACGACGCTGGAGCAGGAGGAAAGGGCCGCCAGCGGCAACGACGACAGCGCACGCTGGCAGGGGCTCCAGAGCGAACTGGAGCGGGCCGACCAGGCCCTGGCGGAGGCCCGGCGGCAACGGGACGCCCTGGAGGTGGAGCGGCGCGAGCGGTCCCTGGGCGTCGAACGGCTCAACAGCCAGCTGGAGGCCCTCGCCGGGGAGGAACGACGGCTGGTGGAGGCCGTTCAGACCCTGGTGGGCGAACGCCAGCAGTGGAAGGAACGGCTGCAGACCGAGCAGGAGCGCCGTGAGCGACTCGAGCGGCAGCAGAGTGAGCTGCAGACCCGCTTCGGGGAACGGCGCCGTGCCCGCGACGGGGCCGAGGCCCACCTGGCCGCCCGGCGCCAAGCCCTGCAGCAGCACCAATGGGAACTGCAGCGGCGCCAGGAGGAGCGCCAGGCCCTGGCAGAGGAACAGCGCAGTCACGGCCTCCGGCTGGAGCAGATGGAACGGGAGCTGCCCGAGCCCCGACCCGACCTGCCCGAAGGCGTCCGTCAGGGGGGGCTGGAGGCCCTGCAGCAGAACCTGCGCAGCCTGCAGCAGCGCATGGAGGCCCTGGAACCGGTGAACATGCTCGCCCTGGAGGAGCTGGAGCAGCTGGAACAGCGGCTGGCGGAACTGGAGGAGCGGCTGGAGGTGCTCAGCAAGGAGCGGGAGGAACTGCTGCTGCGGATCGAGACGGTGGCGACCCTGCGCCAGGAGGCCTTCATGGAGGCCTTCCGGGCCGTGGACGGCCACTTCCGCACGATCTTCGCCGGCCTCTCCGACGGGGAAGGCCATCTGCAGCTGGAGAACCCGGAGCAGCCCCTGGAGGGCGGCCTGACCCTGGTGGCCCACCCCAAGGGCAAGGCCGTGCGGCGGCTGGCCTCGATGTCGGGGGGCGAGAAATCGCTCACGGCCCTGAGCTTCCTGTTCGCCCTCCAGCGCTTCCGGCCGTCGCCCTTCTATGCCCTCGACGAGGTGGACAGCTTCCTGGACGGGGTGAACGTGGAACGGCTCGCGGCCCTGATCGCCGCCCAGGCCGACCAGGCCCAGTTCATGGTGGTGAGCCACCGCCGGCCGATGATCGCCGCGGCCACCCGCACCATCGGCGTCACCCAGGCCCGCGGCGCCCACACCCAGGTGGTCGGTTTGCCGCCGGCCGCCTGAACCGGCCGCGTGGGCCACAATGGGCCGACCAGGCTGTCTCAGGCCGTGACGTCGCCCCTGTACCCCCTGCCGCCCAGCCCCGTTCTCCGGATTTGACCTCCCCGATTCCCCCCGCCGCCGATCCCGCCACCCCGAGCGACCGCCTCTGGCTGCGCTCCGAACTGATGGGCACCCAGGTGATCACCCGCGACACCGGTCGCCGGCTGGGGGTGGTGGGCGAGGTGGTGGTCGACATCGACCGGCGTGAGGTGGTGGCCCTCGGCCTGCGCGACAACCCCCTCACCCGCTTCCTGCCGGGCCTGCCCCGCTGGATGCCGCTGGATCGCATCCGCCAGGTGGGCGACGTGATCCTGGTGGACTCGGTGGATTCCCTGGCCGAGGGCTTCAACCCCGAGCGCTACAGCAAGGTGATCAACTGCCAGGTGATCACCGAGTCGGGAGCCCAGCTGGGCCGGGTGCTGGGCTTCAGCTTCGACATCGAAACGGGCGAGCTCACCACCCTGGTGATCGGTGCCCTCGGGGTTCCCCTGCTCGGGGAGGGCGTGCTGAGCACCTGGGAGATGCCGGTCGGCGAAGTGGTCAGCAGCGGCCCCGACCGGATCATCGTCTACGAGGGGGCCGAAGAGAAGCTCAAGCAGCTGGGCACCGGCCTGCTGGAGAAGCTGGGCATCGGTGGGGCCAGCTGGGAGCAGGACGAGCGGGAGCGCTTCCGCTCCGCTGCCGTTCCCGCCGAGAACCAGCTGCCCGCCGGCCAGCCCACCGCCCAGGAGCAACGCAGGATCCAGCCGGCCAGCAGCCGCGCCTTCCAGCCCGCCGAAGAGCTCGAGTACGTCGAACTGGAGGAGCGCCGCGAACGGGAGCCCCTGCGCCAGCGCCGCTACCTCGACGACGACCTCCCGGAACCGCGTCCGCGGACCGAGCCCCGCCCGGCCCCGGTCGACGCCTATGAGCGCCCTCCCTACGACCGGGACAGCTATGGACCGGACCGCTACGGACAGGACAGCTACGGGCTGGACAGGTACGACGACCGGCCCGGCGACGAGCGGACCGACTTCGGTGAGGAGCGCTTCCGGCAGCCTCCCTCCCGCCAGCGCTGGGACAGTGAAGACGAGCCTTATGGCGACCGGGGCTACAGGGACACTCCCCGGCGGGCAGGCGGGCGTGGTGCCGCCTACCGGGAAGACGAGGTCGCCGGGCCGGAGGCGAGGGAACTGCCACCCCGCACTCCCGGCGGGCCCCTGAGGGAGACGGACCAGAGGGAGGCGGGAGAGCAGCGCAGCGAGCGAGAACCCCTGCGGGCGCAACGGCCCGAGAAGGCGGAGTCGGCGCCTTCCCGACCGTGGGAGCCGAAAGAGCGGGAGCCCGTGGAGGTGGAACCCGAAATCCTCGACGATCCCTGGTGAGGGGGAAGGCTCCCCGACTCAGCGCTCCTCGAATCGCAGCGAGGCCGAGTTGACGCAGTAGCGCTGCCCGGTGGGGGCGGGGCCGTCATCGAAGACATGCCCGAGGTGCGCGTCACAGCGGGCACAGCGGATCTCGGTGCGCACCATGCCGTGGGAACGGTCGGGATGGGTGGTGATCGCGCCGGTGCTGACCCCCTCCCAGAAACTGGGCCAGCCGGTGCCCGAATCGAACTTGGCGGCGGAACTGAACAGCTCGCTGCCACAGCAGACGCAGTGATACATCCCGGTGGCCTTGTTGTTCCAGTAGGCGCCCGTGAAGGCCCGTTCAGTGCCTCCCTGCCGTGCGACCCGGTACTGCTCGGGAGTCAGCCGCCGCCGCAACTCGTCGTCATCGGGCAGGGTCTCCGCCGACCGCTCGGCACCGCTGGCATCGCTCTGCTGCATGGTGGCCAACCCCGGGGAACCTGAGGGTGGAATCCTATCCAGCGCCGGCGGGCGGCCCGGGTGGGCGAGGCCTCAGGCCCGTGACCTCAGGCGGGCGGCAGCAGGCCCCGCACCATCGCGGCCACCGCCGCCACCGCCCCCGGGGCACCCCGCAGGCTGCGCAGGTCATCGGCCATGGCCGCCAGACGCTCCGGATGGTCCAGCCAGTCGGCGGCCTCGGCGGCGATCTGGGCCGGTTCGATCGGCCCCACCCGCTCGGGCACCACCGCACGACCGGCCGAGATGTTGGGCCAGGCCAGGAAGCCGCGGTGGCGCATGCGCCAGGCCGTGAGGGCCACACCCACCAGTCGGCGCAGCAGGGGCAGGCGGGCCAGCAGGCCCATCCAGCCGTCCCAGGCCTGCATCACCTCCAGATGCTGGGTGGGCACGAGCACGATCATCGGCACCCCCAGGGCCCCCAGTTCGGCAGTGTTGGCTCCCACCGTGGTCAGCGCCAGGGTGCACTGACTGAGGGCCCCATGGGCGGGATGACGCTCCAGCAGACGGATCCGTGTGCCCGCCGGCGTGATCAGTTCGCCGTCCTGCAGCCGGGGCTCCCCGACCGCTCGCCCTCGGAGCAGGGGATTGGCCGGGCCGCCGTAGGCCAGCAGTTCCCGCACCGAGGTGGTGGGAGCGACGGGAAGGAGGAACCGGCTGCCGGGCCGCAGGGCCGCCAGCCGGTCGGCGGTCTCGAGCAGAAACGGCACACCCACCAGCAGCTTCGCCCGCTTCGAGCCGGGCAGCAGCGCCACCCAGTCGCCGGCCGGAAGCGGCTCGTCCTGGCGGGCCTGGTCGGAGAGATCTGCCATCAGATCGCCCACCACCATGGCCCGCTGCCGCCAGCGGCGGGGCAGACGTCCGGCGGCGGCGGGCCCCATCAGCGCGATGCGGTCGTTCCAGCGCGGCCAGCGGGCGACCCACTCGGCATAGGTGAGGTGGCGGTAGCCCAGCCGGGCCGAGAGCAGCACGGTCCAGAACTGGTCGCCCCCCAGGAAGACCACCACCCCCCGGGCAGGCCAGGGGCCGTGGCGGCGGGGACGCAGCAGCAGCCACCAGAAGCGGGCGGCGGGTAGCACCCGCTCGAACAGGCCCCAGTCACGGGCCACCCGATGCTCCTGGCCGGTGGCGTTCGGACAGGGCACCAGCACCAGCCGCAGAGCGCAGGCGGCCCGAGGATCCCGTGGCCTCAGGGGCTGCAGGGCATGGAGCCGCTCGGCCAGGGGGCGGACCCAGGTGCTCAGCTCACCGGGACCGTTGCTGACCAGCACGATCGCGCAGGCCGGCGGTTGGGCCGCCTCGCCATCGGAAGCGTCGCCGGCAGGAAGCACCGCAGGGAGCGGATGGGAAGCGGGTGGATCGGAGACCGGCGACGGTGGGGTCAACGGGGCCGGGGGTTCCGGGGAGCGGAAAGAAGAAATGCGGATGGCGAGACTTGAACTCGCAAGGCCGAAGCCACACGCCCCTCAAACGTGCGTGTCTACCAATTCCACCACATCCGCGTGGCTGGCTCGGGGAATGGCCCCTCACCGACTGAGCAATATACGCACAGGCTCCCCCCGGCCCCACGGTCCCTGCCGGACGGCCAGGGAGGGAGACCGGGAGAGCGGGCGGAGAGGCCGCCGCTGAGCCCTGATGGAGCGCTGATACAGTCCGCCCCGGCACGGTCGTCCCCACCCCTGCCCTCGTCGCCCGGACCTGCGCGGATGCCCATCGGCAAACTGCTGATCGCCAACCGTGGCGAGATCGCCCTCCGCATCCTGCGCAGCTGCAGAGAGCTGGGCATCGCCACGGTGGCCGTGTACAGCACGGTCGACCGAAACGCCCTGCACGTGCAACTGGCCGACGAGGCCGTCTGCGTCGGCGAGGCCCCCAGCAGCCGCAGCTACCTCAACGTTCCCAACATCCTGGCGGCCGCCACTTCCCGCGGCGCCGACGCGATCCACCCGGGCTACGGCTTCCTCTCGGAGAACGCCGACTTCGCCGAGAAGTGCCTCGACCACGGCCTGATCTTCGTGGGCCCCTCCCCCGCCTCGATCCTGGCCATGGGCGACAAGTCGACCGCCAAGACGACCATGCAGCGGGTGGGCGTGCCCACCATCCCGGGCAGCGAGGGGCTGCTGGAGGATCCCGCCGAAGCCGCCGCCCTCGCCGAAGCCATGGGCTACCCGGTGATGATCAAGGCCACCGCGGGCGGCGGCGGCCGCGGCATGCGCCTGGTGCCGGAGCCCAGCCAGCTGGAAAGTCTCTTCCGGGCCGCCCAGGGGGAGGCGGAAGCCGCCTTCGGCAACCCGGGCCTTTACATGGAGAAGTTCATCGACCGGCCCCGGCACGTGGAGGTGCAGGTGCTGGCCGACCGCCACGGCAACGTGGTGCACCTCGGCGAGCGGGACTGCTCGATCCAGCGCCGCCACCAGAAGCTGGTGGAGGAGGCTCCCAGCCCGGGACTGGACCCCGAACTGCGACGCCGCATGGGGGAAGCGGCCGTGGCCGCGGCCCGCAGCATCGGCTACGAGGGTGCCGGCACTGTGGAGTTCCTGGTTGACCGGAGCGGTGCTTTCTATTTCATGGAGATGAACACCCGCATCCAGGTGGAGCATCCGGTCACCGAGATGGTGACCGGGATCGATCTCATCGCCGAGCAGCTGCGCATTGCCGGCGGCGAGCCGATCTCCGTGAGCCAGGAGCAGATCCACCTCCACGGCCACGCCATCGAGTGCCGCATCAACGCCGAGGATCCCCGCCACAACTTCCGCCCCGCCCCAGGCAGGATCACCGGCTGGCTGCCCCCGGGAGGGCCCGGTGTGCGCATCGACAGCCACGTCTACACGGGCTACGAAATCCCCCCCTTCTACGACTCCCTGATCGGCAAGCTGATCGTCTGGGGGGTCGATCGGGACCATGCCCTCAGGCGGTTGCGGCGCGCCCTCTCCGAATGCGCCATCACCGGCATTCCCAGCACCATCGAGTTCCACCTGGCCCTTCTCGATCGACCGGAATTCCAGGCAGGAGAGGTGTGGACGAAGTTCGTCGAGGAGAAGATGCTGGAGGGCTGAATCGGCTCAGCCGACGGCCTGGCTGCGCAGCAGGGCCAGGGTGAGCACGCCCTGCTGGCCCACCAGCAGTTCCCGCAGCAGAGAGATCAGTCCCACCCACACCACCGGGGTCACGTCCACCCCGCCGATGGGCTGGATCAGACGCCGGGTGGGGGCGAGGAAGGGTTCGGTGGGGATGCCCACCAGCCGCATCAGGCCCTTGGAGAGGTCCACCTGGGGGTACCAGGTGAGCACGATCCGGAACAGGAACAGCAGGGTCCAGCCCGCCAGGACCAGCCCCATGACGAGGTGCGCCAGGGCCAGCGGCGCCAGTGCGGGAAGGGCCAGGGCCGTCACAAAGCTCTAAGCGGGGAAGATCCCGATCGTAGGCAGCCGCCACCCCTGCCTAGGATCGCCCGAGCTTTCCGTGCGAACGCCCGCCATGACACCTTCCCTCGCCAATTTCCTCAGCAGCCTCGTCTGGGGTGCGGTGATCGTCGTGGTTCCCATCTCCGTAGCCCTGTTCCTGATCAGCCAGAACGACCAGGTCGACCGGCGTCTCTGAAGCCACCGTCTCCCCCCAGGTCCGGCGCCACCCCTGGGGGGTCCCTGCAACGGTCCCTACAGTGGTGGCCGTCGCCCGGGTGAACCGCCGTGGTCAACGCCAGCCTCAACTGGGCCAGCATCGTCGGCATCGTGCTGGCTGTCGGCGGAGCCTTCCTCTACTTCATGAGGAGCTTCAAGCCGGCTCTGGCGCGTGACTACGACGTCTTCTTCGCCGCCATCGGCCTGCTCTGTGGCGGCATCCTCTTCTTCCAGGGCTGGCGCCTCGACCCGATCCTGCAGTTCGGCCAGTTCCTGCTGGCGGGCACCACCGTCTTCTTCGCCTACGAGAGTGTGCGCCTGCGCGGGGTGACCACCGAACAGGCGCGCCGCTCCTCCTACTTCGACGACGAGGAACCCCCTGCTCCGTTCCGGCCCCGCGGCGGCCTCGGTGGCGGCCGCACCTGGGACGATGAGCCCGACCGTTTCGACGAACCCGAGCCCCTGCGCCGGCGCATTCCCTCCCGCTCAGAGCCCGAGGACGACTTCTACCGGCCACGTCGCCCCAGCCGGGCCGCCATTCCCGAGCGGGCGGCCAGCCGCCGCGACGAATCCGAGGACTGGGACGACAGGCGCAGCGAGCGCTCCTCCGGCCGACCGGCCAGGGATTTCCCAACCGACGACGCCCCCGACCGGCTGGCCGGCCGCTACAACGCCGGTGGCCGCAGCCGCGCCCAGACGCCCGATTTCGGTGCCCGCCGCCGGGAACGGGACAGCGGCCCGGAACCTCGCCGGGGCAGCCGCCCGGTGGCCAGCGCCGACACCATGCCCCGCTCCAGCCGCCGGCCCAGCGGACCGGAGGGAGCCTCCGGTCCTGCCGGCCGCGAGCCCAGCCGGGCAACCCCCCAGGGAGCTCCCATGGGCACGCCGATCCGCCCCGGCGGCCGCGCCGCTTCCGATCGCAGCGCTTCCGATGAAGTGAGCGATGCGGACTTCACGCCGATGACCAGTGGACGCCCCCGCCCGGCTGCTGGCGGCGGCCCAACTGCGCCGGGCGCCCCCCCCGCCGGCCAGCCGGCCCCCCGGGACAACAGTTCCCGTTTCGACGACTGACTCCAACAACTGACCCGCTGACCGCCCAGCCCGCAAGCCGCCCACGCCGCACCGGCCCTCCAGACCCGCGGTCCCTGACCGTCCTGGCCTGTGGGCTGCTGTCGCTCCTGCTGAGCGGATGCGGCAGCTGGGGCTGGGGTCGGCGCAGCGCCGGGCCGGTGGGCTGGGGCAGCGTCGACCGCCTGGATCCGGCCCTGAGCGGCAATGGCCGGGTGCTGGCGACCGTGGTGCGCCGCGACATGGGCGACACGGTGCTGCTGCAGGAGCAACCCTCGGGAGCGATCCTGCCCCTGCGCCAGCTGCGGCGGCAGCAGCCGCACCGCTCCCCCTCCCTCAGCTGGAACGGACGCTATCTGGCCCTGATCGTGCAGCAGGGGCCCCAGCGGCAGGTGGTGATCGAGGACCGGGCCACCGGCCGCCTGCACCGCCTGCCCCTGCCGGGCGAACTGGTGCCGGAGCGGCTCAGCCTGGCCCCCGACGGCCGTCGCATCGCCATCGCCCTGGAAGGGGGCGGCCGCTCGCGGGTGCAGCTCTTCGACCTGAGTGTGCTCCTGGAGCCCGACCTGCCCGCCGGCCTGCCGGTGACGGGCCCAGGGGAAGCCGGGCCATGAGGGGCCCGGGCGGCGACAGGAGGGCCCTGGCCGTCGGGGTGCTCAGAGCGGGCACCCTGGCACTGCCGCTGCTGCTGGCCGGCTGCCTGGCCCCGATGCCCCGGCCCCTGGTGGGCCTGAACCGGCGCCTGGAGGCGGCAGGGCCCGCCGCGGCCCCCTCCCTGGCGGGAGACTGGCTGGCCCTGATCGTCAGCAGGGACGGTCGCGACCGGATCGAACTGGTGGATCTGAACCGGCAGCAGCCGGTACCCCTGCCGGGCCTGGAGCGACCCGACGCGCAGCCGCTGAGCGTGGCGGTGGACGCCCGCGGCGAACGGCTGGCGGTGGTGCGGCAGCTGGAGGGGCGCACCGAACTGGTGCTCTACCGGCGCAACCTGATGGCCCTGCAGCCGGTGGTGCTGCAACCGCCGGGGGTACCGCGCCGGGTGGCTCTGCGGGCCGATGGCAGGGAACTGGCGGTGGAGGTGAGCCGCGAGGGCCAGGGGCAGGTGGACCTCATCGATGTGCCCTGAGATTTGCCCTGAGCGGGACACCGGGCCGGGAGAGCTCAGGGCACCAGGCCGGCCCAGTGCAGGAAGGTGTCGTGGCTGAGGGCCTCGATCAGCAGCACGGCCGCAAACCCCACCATGGCGAAACGGCCGTTGACCCGCTCCGCATAGCCGCTCCAGCCGAACGCTGGCACATCTCCGGTGGTGGCACTGGTGGCGGGTGGCGCTGGGGTCGTCGGCGAGGGGTCGCTCATCGGTTCACTCCTGGCGGCCAAAGGTATAGCCGGCCGCCGGAAGCAGACGCCAGCCGCCATCACCGCTGAGTTCGAGCACCGTGTCGTGGTACACGGTGAGGGTAGGGCGGTGACCCACACTCACGAAAGCCATCTCACGCTTCACCAGAAGCTCGTAGAGGGCCTTCTCGGTGGTCACGTCCAGGGCGCTGGTGGCCTCGTCGAGCACCACGAAGCGAGGGGAGTTGAGCAGCAGCCGGGCGAAGGCGAGGCGCTGCTGCTCCCCGAGCGAGAGCAGCCGGGGCCAGTCCTGCTTGACGTCCAGGTCCGGGTAGCGGCGCACCAGTTCGTGCAGACGCACCTCCTCGAGGACGTGGCGGAGCTGGTCGTCGCTGAAGCGATCGGGCGGCTGGGGATAGCAGAGCTGCTCCCGCAGGCTTCCGAGCAGCATGTAGGGCTTCTGGGGGATGAACATCAGCTCGCCCACGGGCGGACGCTGCACGCTGCCCGCGGCCGGAGGCCACAGACCGCTCACCAGACGCAGAAAGGAGGTCTTGCCGCAGCCCGAGGGGCCCACCACCAGCAACCGCTGATCGGCGGTCACCTCCACGCTCAGGTCGCGCACCAGCAGACGGTTGGTGCGGGGCGGCACCAGATCCACGTGGCTCACGAGAATGGATTCGGGCCGCACGGAGCCAGCTGCCGCGCCCATGGCCCCTCCGGCGGAGGCCTGCTCGGCGGCCACGAACTCGGCCATCTCGGCACTGATCGCCTCCACCTTGCCCTGGAATCCCTCGAGACGGCTGATGGAGGCGGAGAAGGCGGCCAGCCGGTCGATGTTGTTGACGATGTAGCTCACCGAGAACAGCACCTGGGAGAAGGCGATGCTGGCCTGGCCGAAGACCCCGAAGTCCACCTCCTTGGCGAAGTAGATCGGAGCGATCACAAGCCAGGGCAGGAAGCGGGAGAAGTAGTCGTAGGAGCGCTGGATGACGCTGATCAGGGCTTCCCAGATGATCAGCCGGTTGTAGTTGACGATGACGCCGTCCAGGCGACGTTCGCCCTCCTTCTGCTCCTGCTGCTCACCACGGTAGAAGGCGATCGATTCGGCGTTGTCGCGGATGTGGACGAGGCCGTAGCGGAAATCGGCCTCCAGTTTCAGCTGCTGATAGTTGAGGCTCACCAGCTTGCGACTGGCGATGACGATCAGAGCCGTGCCAGCGGCCGAATAGGCCAGCAACCAGAGGGCCAGCGTTTGGTTGATGCTCCAGAGGACAATGATGAAACTGAAGAACGTGAGCAGGGCGGAAATGATCTCCACGGTCACGCTCAGACTGGTGGCCGTGAAGCTGGCGGCGTCCTGGGAGATCCGCTGGTCCGGGTTGTCGATCTCCTCGGCCGTTTCGTCGTTGGGGTTGAGGACGTAATAGGCCCGGTTGGTGAGATAGCGGCCGAGCATGCGGCCGCTCAGCCATTCCCGCCAGAGCAGGCCGAGCTTGGGGATCAAGTAGCTCTGGATGGCGCGGATCGGCAGGGCCAGCACCAGGCAGAAGGCGTAGATCGCGACGATCTTCCAGAACTCCTCCTCCTTGTACGCCACCAGAACGTTGTCGATGTTCCGGGCGATGAAGCTGATGCCGACGTTGATGCCGTTGATCACCAGGATCAGAAGAGCGATCACGCCCAGCAGCACCCAGGGAAGCCAGCGCCCCTGGCGCAGCTTGCCCCGCAGAGTCCCGAACGCCGCCAGCCCGGCGGCGAAGAGCACCATCACCACCACCCCGATGGGACCGTTCCAGATCGCCGCCACCTGTTCGGGCACACCCGGCAGGAAACGGCTGCGCAGCTCGGGGATCCAGGCGCCGGTGGCGGCCACCACACCGGTGAGCAGCAGCAGGGTGAGGCCCACCACCACCGCCAGCAGGGCCAGCAGCAGAAGCAGGAACTGGCCGCCGCCGCCACTTCCCTCGTCGAGCGGCAGGAAGTAGGGCTGGGCCAGGCGCTGCAGCTTGCCCAGCTGCTCGCGGAGGGCCTTCAGAGGAGTCATGGGCACGGGCGGATCGGGCCATTCTCACCGCCCGCCGCCCCTGGCGAGGCCATGGGGCGACGCCGGTCCTGGTGAGGCGGGAGGGCCGCGTCGGTTCAGCCGGGCGGCCAGGCCATCGGCCGGCCGCCGATCACGTGCAGATGCAGATGGAACACGGTCTGGCCGGCTTCGGTGCCGCTGTTGATCACCGTGCGCCAGCTCTCGAGCCCCTCCTGGCGGGCCACCCTGGCGGCCACCAGCAGCAGGTGGCCGAGCAGGGCCTGGTGATCGGAGGTGGCCTCCGCCAGCTGGGGGATCGGCTCTCGGGGGATCACCAGCACATGTACGGGCGCCTGGGGGTTCACGTCCCGGAAGGCCAGGCAATGGTCGTCGGCATACACCTCCTGGCAGGGAATCTCCCCGCGGAGGATGCGGCCGAAGATGGTGTCGCTGCTGGCCATGGTGCGCCGGGGAGCTGAGGACGGGGAGAGCAGGAGCTCGAAGGGGACAGGAAAGGAGAAGGAGGAAGGGAACGGGACGGTGGGTGGCACGGAACCGTCAGTGCGTCCCCGGCGGTGATGTTGGCACGTTGCAGCAGCGGAGCCCTGCGGGGCCTGGGAGCCCAAGCGGTGACGGTGGAAGTCGACATCGCCCCCGGGCTTCCCGGCCTGCAGATGGTCGGTCTGGCCGATGCAGCCGCGCAGGAGTCGAAGGAGCGGGTGCGGGCGGCGCTCCGCAACGCCGGCCTGAGGGTGCCCCTCACGAGGGTGGTGGTGAACCTGGCCCCCGCCGATCTCCCCAAGACGGGTCCCGGCTTCGATCTGCCCATCGCCCTGGGCCTGCTGGTGGCCAGCCAGCAGCTGGCGCCGGAGCATGTGCGGGGGATCTGGAGTGCGGGGGAGCTGGGGCTGGATGGACGGCTGCGGCCGATCCGGGGGGTTCTGGCCCTGGCCCTGGCGGCCCGTGACCGGGGAGCCAGGGCCCTGGTGGTGCCGGCAGGCAACGCCCCCGAGGCGGCCCTGGTGGAGGGGCTGCCGGTGTGGGGGGCGGACGGCCTGGGCGAGGTGGTGGCCCTGCTCCGGGATCCCCACAGGGCTGGCTCCACCACGCCCCCGGCGGGCCTGGCGCCCGAACCGGCCCCGGCGCCCGATCTGGTGGACGTACGGGGCCAGGCCCACGGCCGGAGGGCCCTGGAGATCGCCGCGGCCGGCTCCCACCATCTGCTGCTGGTGGGAGCCCCCGGCAGCGGCAAGACCATGCTGGCCCGCCGGCTGCCGCCGCTTCTGCCGCCCCTGACGCACCAGGAGGCCCTCGAAGTCACCCAGCTCCATTCGGTGGCCGGCCTGCTGGGGAGGGGGCCGGCCTCCGGCGCGAGCGTCCGTTCCGCAGCCCCCATCACAGCTGCTCCGCCTCCGCCCTGATCGGCGGCGGCGCCATCCCCCGCCCGGGGGAACTGAGCCTGGCCCACCACGGGGTCCTCTTCCTCGATGAGCTCGCCGAGTTCCGGCGGGAGGTGCTCGATCAGCTGCGCCAGCCCCTCGAGGAGGGGGACCTCTGGATCAGCCGCGCCCGGCATCGCTGCCGGTTTCCCTGTCGGGTGCTGCTGGTGGCGGCCACCAACCCCTGCCCCTGCGGCTGGTACGGCGACATCACAGAGAGCTGCCGCTGCGGCGAGGCCCAGCGGAGGCGCCACTGGGGGCGCCTCTCCGGACCGCTGCTGGACAGGATCGATCTGCAGGTGGTGATGCGACGCGCCGAAGCCAGCGAACTGGGCGGCGCCTACCGCGAAGGCCGTTCAGCAGGCGGCGAAGGCAGCGCGCCGGTGGCCGAGCGGGTGGCCCAAGCCCGCCGACGCATGGTCGAGCGCAATCCTGACGGTCTGCCCAACGGCCAGCTGGACGGCCAGGGGCTGGCCGAGGTGGTGACCCCCGAACCGGACGCCCTCGACCTCTGGGAGCGGGCCCTCCGCCAACGAAGACTCTCGGCCCGGGGGGCGGAGCGGGTGCTGCGGGTGGCACGCACGATCTCCGACCTCGCCGACCAGGCGAGGGTCACCAGGAAGGCAATTGCCGAGGCCCTCGGTTACCGCTCCTTCGACAGGGTGGACTGATGTGGGGATCAGGCCAGGAAAGATTCAGCGGCGACGGCGGCGGGTATCACCGCTGAAGGGCTGCACCCCGATGGCGGGAGGACGGTGCAGGGCTTCCTCGGCGGGATTGCCCCAGGCGTGGTTGATGGTTTCTGCCAGCCACTCGCCAAAACGCTGGGCGAGCGAGGCGGACCTTGCATGACCTGCCGTGAAACCGACCGGATGGCCCATGGATCCTGGTGCAGCGACCCTCCCAACCTGCTGGCGGGACGGGTGTGAACGCAACAGGTACAAACCCCCATCCTGCGCGAGGGGCCTGGAGGCTCAGCGGCGGCGGCGGCGCTGCTGAGCCTTGCGCTTGTACTTCTCGGTGGGAGTCTCGTGGTGGCGCAGACGCTTCAGATCGGCGAAGATGCCCGCCTTGGACACCTGGCGCTTGAAGCGGCGCAGGGCCGATTCGATGCCTTCATTTTCGCCGACGGTGACCTGGGTCATGAAGTGCTGCAGTGACGATCGCAGCCTCTCACCCTAGCAAGGGGGCTTCCGTCCTCCCGATTCAGAGCTTCGTGGCCGGCAGCACCGGGGGCGGGAGGGGCCGCTGGGCCGCGCTCGAGGCGCCCTTGCCGGCCTCCTGTCGGATGGGGGGCGGGGAGACCGAAGAGGAGGAGGAGGAGGGGCCGCCCTTCATCGGAATGGCAGGGGCAGGGGTGGAAGCGGCGGGCTGGACCGGAGTGACCGGGGTGACCGGAAGGTCCGGGCCGGAGCGGGCGGCAGTCGCCGCCGTCCCCGGCCAGCTCTCGGTGTAGACGTACAGGTGGCCGAGGTTGCGGCCACCGAACTGGCGTCGCATCAGGCGCCAGCCTGGTTCCAGCTCCAGCTTCAGGAAGCCGGGGGCGATGCCCCGGGTACGGGCCACGACCATCTCCGGACCGGCTTTGGCCCTGGTGGGGAAGGCCAGCAGCAGCATGTCGCCGCCATTGCGGGTCACCATCAGGCGGTAGGTGGTGGCCAGGTCCTGGCCGCCCACCCGCACGGAGTAGCCGTTGGCGTCGATGTAGCGGTTGCAGATGCCGGTGAAATCGAAGGTGGCCAGCAGGGGGTCCACCGGGGCCGGCTGGCCCTGCCCCACCGCGAAGCAGGGCCGGACGGGCTTGAGCTGTTCGTAGATGTTGAGCTGGGCCTTTTCACCGCTGGTGCCGATGGGAGCGGCCACCAGCAGGAAACGCTGCTGGTCGACCTCGGCGGCCGCGAACAGGGCCTGGGCGCGGGCGGGGATCGGCAGGGAGAAGGCGGTCGCCAGTCCGAGAAGGGCGGCCAGCCCACCGCGGGGGAGAACGGGATGGATCACGGCGTTCCTCGAAGCGGAGTGAATCGTATGAACGGCAACCGACGGACACCAGGCCGGTGGCCCAATCCGCCGGCCGGTTGTCGGGCCGGCCGCGGCGGCGGGGATCAGGCAGACTTGTTGATGCGGATCGCCACCAGAAGAGCCAGCACCGTGCCGGGGAGGCTGCCGGCCAGGATCCAGCGGGTGGTCTGGAGTCCGAGGTCGGGATCGCCGTAGGCCAGCTCGAAGATCGAACCGGTGGCCGCGATGCCGAGCAGGCAGGCCAGGGCCAGGAACAGCCCGGCCAGGGGTTTCATCGGCATGGCGTTCAGCGGATCGACTGGACGTCGGAGCGGCGGAAGCCCTGCTGCTTCAGTCCCTCGTTGAGGCTGAGCTCGTCGGTCACCCGGTCGACGAAGAGCACACCGTTGAGATGGTCCATCTCGTGCTGGATGCAGCGGGCCAGCAGGCCGTCGGCCTTGATCCGGCGGGGACGTCCCGCTTCGTCGCGATAGGACACCTCCACCACCGAGGGCCGGACCACGTCGAGATAGACGCCCGGGATGCTGAGGCAGCCTTCCTCGTAGGTGTTGAAGGAGGCTCCCGTGGCTGTGATCTCGGGGTTGATCAGCACCATGGGAGGCGTCGCCGCCTCCTCGAGGTCGAGGTCGATCACCAGCAGTTGCCGGTGCACACCCACCTGGGGTGCCGCCAGACCGATGCCCTTGGCGGTGTACATGCTGCGCAGCATGTCCCTGGCCAGATCCCGGACGGAGGCATCCACCTTGCTGATGCGTCGGGCGGGGGTGCGCAGCTCCCTCGAGCCCAGCTTGTGGATCGCGAGCGGCGGCTGGTCGACGGGGACCTTGGGCACCAGCATGGAGTTGCCGCCCTGTTCGGCCGATCGTGCCATCTGGGCGAAGCTGCGTGCCAAGAGGTCACCTGAAACGATGGGATCGATTCTAGAAGCTGGGGGCGGAGCACCCGGGTGAGCAAGGAGATGGCACTTGAGGGGGCAACGGAAGCAGGGCCGGAGCCCTGGCCGGGGGCCCTGCCGGCCGAGGTGGCGGTCGGCCGCTCCGCCGCCGTCGCCGAACCCGTGCTGAGCGAAGGGCGCCTGTTCTGGCTGGAGCAGCGGCCCCAGGAACGGGGACGATCCACCCTGATGCTGCGCCGGCACCCCGGCGAGGTGGCCGTGGAGCTCACCCCCGGTCCCTGGAACCTGCGCACCCGGGTGCACGACTACGGCGGCGGGGCCTACGCGGTGGCGGGCGATCAGCTGGTGTTCGTCGATGACGGCGACCGCTGCCTTTGGCAGCTGACCCTGTCCGGCGGCCCCGATCCGGCGGCAACACCCCCCCGCCGGCTGCTCGCTCCCCCCGATCCGGCCCGGCCACGGGCCTTCGCCGATGGGCTGATCGACCGGCCGCGCCAGCGCTGGATCGGCGTGATGGAGCAGGACGGCGTCGACCGGCTGGTGGCGGTGCCCCTGGCCGGCGGAGAGCCTGAGCTGCTGCACCAGCCCGCCGACTTCTGCGGCTATGCGGTGCTGGCACCCGGCGGCGGTCACCTGGCCTGGGTGGAGTGGCAGCAGCCCTTCATGCCCTGGGAGCGCAGCCAGCTGTGGCTCGCTGCCATCGACGGCGACGGCCGGCTGCTCCAGCCCCGTGCCATCGCCGGCTCGGGGGCCACCGATGCCAGGGGGATCTCCGTGTTCCAGCCCCTGTGGCTCGACGACGGCTCGCTGGTGGTGGCCAATGACCGCAGCGGCTGGTGGAACCTGGAACGGCTGGCGGACGCCGGATCGCTGCGGCCGGGCGACGCGCCGGAGTGGCAGCCGCTGCTGCCGATGGAGGCGGACTTCGGCGCCCCCCAGTGGATCTACGGCCAGCGCACCGTTGCCTGCGACGGCGAGCGGCTGCTGGCGGCGGTCTGCCGCGAGGGCCGCTGGGAGCTGGGCCGGCTGAGCCCGGCGGGCGGGTCCTGGGAGCCGATCCCGCTGCCCTTCGACGACCTGGCCGCCCTCAGTGCCGAAGCTGGGCGGCTGGTGGCGGTGGCTGCCGCCCCGGGGTCGGACCGGGCCTGCTGGAGCTGGAGACCGCCAGCGGCCGCTGGCGGCACTCCCCGGCCTCACCGGCCCCGCTGGCAGCCGAGGCGATCAGCCATCCCGAGCCCCTCTGGTTCGCCGGCCACGGGGGACGGCCCACCCACGCCTGGTACTACCCGCCGCGGGGCGGTTCCCACTCCGATGCGCCGTTGCTGGTGAAGGGCCACGGCGGCCCCACCGCGATGGCCTCCACGGGCCTCAATCTCGCCATCCAGTTCTGGACCAGCCGCGGCTGGGGCGTGGTCGATGTGAACTACGGAGGCTCCACGGGCTTCGGACGGGCCTACCGGGAGCGGCTCGACGGCCTCTGGGGCGTCGTGGACGTGGCCGACTGCGCCGCCGCCGCCCGGGCGCTGGTGTCGGCGGGCCGGGCCGACCCGGCCAGGGTGGCCTTCGAGGGCGGCAGCGCCGGCGGCTTCACCGTGCTGGCGGCGCTGTGCTTCACCGATGTCTTCACAGCCGGCGCCTGCCGCTATCCCGTGGCGGACCCCCAGGTGCTGCTGGCGGTGGATCACCGCTTCGAGGCCCGCTACACCGAGAGCCTGATCGGCCCCTGGCCCCAGGCCCGCGCGCTCTACGAGGAGCGGTCACCGCTGCGCCAAGCGGACTGCATCAAGGCCCCGGTGATCTTCTTTCACGGTCTGGAGGACAGGGTGGTGCCGGCCAGTCAGAGTGAGCGAATGGTGGAAGCCCTCAGCAGGCGCGGCGTGGAAACGGAACTGCATCTGTTTCCCGGCGAGGGCCATGGATTCCGCGACAGCGCCGTACGCACCATGGTGCTCGAAGCCACCGAAGCCTTCTTCCGCCGCCACTTCGGGCTGTGATCCCAACGCTGGCACCGGAGACGCTGGCGGGGTTGGGGTGGCAGGCCCTGGCCCTGGCCGATCTGACGGTGCTGCTGGCAGTGGGAGTCGGCATCGGCACAAGGCTGGGCATGAAGCGCTGGGGACTGCCGGAGGCCCTGCTGGCCGGCGCGCTGGGGCTGCTGATCGCGCCGGCGGGGCTGCTGCCCCTGCTGCCGCCGCAGGTGATCCACCTCTGGGACCAGCTCCCCCTGCCCCTGCTCACCCTGGTGTTCGCCTCCCTGCTGCTGGGGAAACCCCTGCCGAAGCTGGGAGGCCTCTGGCGCCCCCTCTCGGCCCAGGTGCTGCTGGCCCTCAACCTGGCCTTCGGCCAGTTCCTGGTGGGGGGCCTGGTGGTGCTGCTGCTGCTCCAGCCCTGGCTGGGGGTGAGTCCGGTGATGGCCTGTCTGATCGAGGTGGCCTACGAAGGGGGCCACGGCTCGGCCGCCGCCATGGGTCCCACCTACGAACGGCTGGGGCTGGAGGGGGCGCAGGCCCTGGGCCTGGCCATGGCCACCGTGGGCCTGCTGGCCTCCACCGTGGTGGGGGGACTGGTGGTGGTGCTCGGTCGGGCCAGGGGCTGGCTGAAGTTCGCCGAGGCGCTGCCGATCGAGGAGGCGCTGGCGATCGTGGAGGAGGAGACCCCGCCGCTGCAGGCGGTGCCGATGGACCTGCCCCTGGAGGCCCCCACGGTGGAGGTGCCGGCGCTGTGGCGCCGACTGGCCGACTGGGCCGTGAACCTGGCCCTGGCGGGGGTGGCGGTGCTGATCGGCTGCGGCGCTCTGGCGGTGTTGCGCTGGGCCGCCGACGGCAGCGGCGGGATCTTCGCCATGGTGATCGACGCCCTGCCCGTCTTCCCCCTGGCGCTGGTGGGCTCCCTGCTGGTGCGCCTGATCCTGGAGCGGAGCGGCCAGACCCACTGGGTCTCGGCCTCCATCCAGGGCCAGACCGGCACCCTCTCGGCGGATCTGCTGATCACCGCCGCCACCGCCTGCCTGGATCTGCGGCTGCTGGCCCACGACTGGCTGCCGCTGACGGTGCTGGCGGTGGCCGGTCTGCTGTGGAACCTGGCGGTGATCCTGCTGCTGGCCCCGCGGATCCTTCCCCCCGACTGGTTCGAGCGGGCGATCATCGAATTCGGCCAGGCCACCGGGGTGGCCGCCAGCGGCCTGCTGCTGCTGCGGATGGCCGACCCGGGCGACCGCAGCCAGGCGGTGACGGCCTTCTCGATCAAGCAGCTGCTGCTCCAGCCCCTGCTGGCGGGAGGCGTGATCACAGTGGCGGCTCCGCTGGTGGTGAGCGGCTGGGGGCTGCCGGCCTGGACGGGCCTCTGCCTGGCGCTGGTGCTGCTCTGGAGCGGCCTCGGCCTGTGGCTGGCGATGCGGGCGAAGGCGGCCGGCTGAACAGCCGGGCTCGCCGCACCGCCTGGCCGGGAGGCGCGCTCAGCGCACCATCGCCGCCACGTTGCCGCCATCCACGGTGAGCACGGCGCCGGTGGTGCGCTCGAGGAGGGCCAGGGCCACGAAGGCGTCCGCCACGTCGGAGGCGCGCACCTCGGCGCCCAGCAGGTTGCCGGCCATGTAGAGCTCCTCGCTGATGCCGCGGGCGACGGAACGCTCGCGGATCATGGCGTCGTCGAGCAGGCCGGAGCGGATGCGATCGGCGTTGATCGCGTTCACCCGCACCCCGGCTTCCCCCTCCTCCAGGGCGTACTGACGCACCAGGGCCAGCAGGGCGGCCTTGCTGATGCCGTAGGCGCCGAAGTTGGGGCCCGGGTTCAGGGCCTGCTTGCTGACGTTGAACAGCAGCTGGCCGCCGAGCCCCTGGGCGCGGAACACGGCCAGCGCGGCCTGGGCCACGCTCTGGTGGGCGAAGAAGTTGAGCTCGAAGCTGGCTCGCAGGTCGGCGTCGGCGAGGGTGGCCATCCGCCCGGTCCAGGCGGCACCGGCATTGCTCACCACGATGTCGAGGCCACCGAAGTGGGCCGCCACCGCCGCCATGGCCGCCTGAACGGCCGGCGTGTCGGTCACGTCGCAGGCGAGGCCCAGGGCCTGCCGGCCGCAGGAGGCGGCCACGCCCTCGGCGGCCTGCCGCTCCAGATCCAGCACCGCCACTTCCGCTCCGGCGGCGGCGAAGGCCCGGGCCGTGGCGGCGCCGATGGCCCCGGCCCCGCCGGTGACCAGCACCACCCGGCGCGCCAGGGGCTTCTCCACCCCCTTGCCGAGCTTGGCCTGCTCCAGGCTCCAGTACTCCATGGCGAAGGTGTCGGCCTCGTTCACCGGCGCGAAGCGGCCGATGGACTCGGCGGCCAGGAGCGTCTGGGCCCAGGCCTCGGCGATGTCGGCCACGGTGGCGGCCTCGGCGGCCGACCTGCCAACGCCGGTCAGGCCCAGACCGGGGATCGCCACCACCCGCGGCAGGGGATCGAGGGGCTTGCGGCCACCGCCGGCGGCGGCGTTCTGACGCTGGAAGTAGGCGCGGTACTCGGCCACGTAGGCCTCCATGGCCTGCTCCAGCGAGCGGCTCCAGGCGGCCAGCGCCGGACCGTCGCCCGCGGGCGGCGGGGGCGGCAGCACCAGCGGCCGCGCCTTGGTGCGGATCACATGGTCGGGGGTGGCCACGCCGCGGGTCGCCCAGTCGGCCAGCCGCGCGTCGTCGGCCACCGCACGGGCCAGGGCGGTGTCGC
>JMRP01000022.1 GCA_000708525.1 Cyanobium sp. CACIAM 14 | reverse complement strand
TGAAGCGGTGCGGATACCCGCAGAGCTGTGGGTTACCGGGGGATGGTAACAACGCCGGACCGGGGCCCGCGTCGGGCGACATGGGCTGAAACTGACGGCTCCGGCTCGCTTCGCGGCAGGATGGCGTGCACCTGCCCCTCTCCCCTGCATGGCTTCGCCCGGCGCCGCTTCTCCCTCCGCCGACGAGCAGGTGCTGGAGCAACCGGTGCTCGGCTCCCGGCGCCTTTCCAACCTGCTGGTGGCTGCCGCCGTCACGATCGGCGGTGTGGGTTTCGTGCTCACCAGCGCCTCCAGCCGCTTCGGTCGCGATCTCCTGCCCATCGGCCACCCCGCCGCCCTGGTCTGGGTGCCTCAGGGGCTCGTGATGGGCCTCTACGGGCTGGCGGCGCTGCTGCTGGCCACCTATCTCTGGCTGGTGATCGGCATCGATGTGGGGGCGGGCAGCAATCGCTTCGACCGTGCCGCCGGGGAGGCCCGCATCCGTCGCCGCGGCTTCCGCCAGCTCATCGAGGTGGTGATCCCTCTGCGCGACATCCAGGCGGTGAAGGTGGAGGTGCGCGACGGTCTCAGTCCCCGCAGGCGTCTGGCGCTGCGGGTGCAGGGCCGGCGTGACATGCCCCTGACCCGCGTGGGAGAACCGATGCCCCTGGCGGATCTGGAACTGGCGGGCGCCCGTCTGGCCCGTTTCCTGGGCGTCCCCCTGGAGGGTCTCTGAATGGGACGGCTCCGGAACGCCGCCAGCCTGACCTGGCGGCTAGTGCTGCTCTTGGCCCTCGCCATGGCTCCGGTCGGCCTTTCGGCCTGCGCCGCCGACGACGGCCATCGCCTCCTGGGTTGCGCGACGGCCGCCACTCCCTGTCTCCAGGGCACGGCGGTGGTGGCGATGGAGACCAGCCGAGGGCCGGTGGAGCTGCACCTCGATGGAGCGGCGGCCCCGCTGACGGCCGGAAACTTCGTCGATCTGGTGCGCCGTGGGGTCTATGACGGCACGGTCTTTCACCGGGTGGTGCGTGAGCCGGTGCCTTTCGTGGTCCAGGGCGGTGACCCGCGCAGCGCCGATCCGAAGGTCCCCGCCAGCGAGTTCGGCACCGGTGGCTTCGTCGATCCGGCCAGCGGCGAGTCCCGTCGCATCCCCCTCGAGATCAGGCTCTCCGGCGAGAAGGAGCCCCGTTACGGGGAGGTGATCACCAGCCCGATGGCCACGCGCCAGCTGATGCTCAGCCACGAGCGCGGCGCCCTGGCCATGGCCCGCTCCAACGATCCCAATTCCGCCAGCTCCCAGTTCTACGTGGCCCTGCAGGCACTGCCGGAGCTGGATGGGCGGTACGCGGTGTTCGGGCGGGTCAGCAAGGGGATGGAGGTGGTCGACCGGATTCAGCAGGGAGACAAGCTTCTCCGGGCCCGGGTGATCGAAGGAGGCACCCTGGTGAAGAAGAAGTCCTGATCAGGCGGGCACCCGCTTGTCGGACACGGTGGCCTTGAGCAGTTCGGTGTTCACTCCCGACGCGCGCTCCAGTGCCACCTTGCCGGTGCGGGCGATCTCGAGAATCCC
This sequence comes from Cyanobium sp. CACIAM 14, assembly GCA_000708525.1. Taxonomy (GTDB): domain Bacteria; phylum Cyanobacteriota; class Cyanobacteriia; order PCC-6307; family Cyanobiaceae; genus Cyanobium. The sequence goes on along the minus strand of JMRP01000022.1, from coordinate 43,761 downwards.
GTACGACTCGAGCAGGCGCTCCAGGGCCACCAGCTTGCCCGGATCCCCCACCACCTCGAGGGTGAGGGCATCGTCGGCCACGTCCACCACCTTGGCCCGGAACACCTGCACGAGATCGAAGATGGCGCTGCGGTTCTCCGCCGGCGCCGCCACCTTCAGCAGCATCAGCTCCCGCTCCACCGCCGGAATGGTGGAGAGATCGATCACGCCGAGCACATTGATCAGCTTGTTGAGCTGCTTGGTCATCTGCTCGAGGGTGCGGTCGTCACCCTCCACCACCATGGTCAGGCGTGACACACCCCGGTGTTCGGCGGGTCCGACCGCCAGGCTCTCGATGTTGAAGCCCCGCCGCGCGAACAGGCCGGAGATGCGGCTGAGGGCGCCCGATTCGTCTTCCACCAGCACCGAGAGGGTGTGCTTCATGTCGGGCTCGAGGGCGGGGTGCTGGCGGGGGCCGGGGTCATCGCTCCCAAAGTTACGTGCCAGCGGGAGCCTCGCCTTCAGCCGCTCTCTAGACGGGCCAGCCAGCCGAGCACGGCACCATGGAACGCGGCGGGGGTCTCGTCGTGGGGACAGTGGCCGCACTGCTCGATCACCAGCAGCTCCAGGTCGCTCCGCAGCCGCCGGCACTGCTGGGCCACCTCCACCGGCACCAGGCGGTCCTGGCGACCCCAGATCAGCAGGGCGGGCCTGCCCAGCCGTCGCAGCAGCGAGACGGCAGTGGCCCGATGGGGCCTGAGGGCCATGGCGATGCTCATGGCCCGCAATGCCCTCACTGCTCCGGGACGCCGCGCGGGCCAGGCGATCACCCTGTGCAGCTCCCGATCTCCGATCACCGGGTGGTGGTAGGCCGACTGGATGCCCAGATCGAGCAGGGGCGAATGGGCCAGCAGGGGAACCGCCAGTTCCAGGGGCAGCAGGCGGCAGAGGAGGTGCACCAGCCAGCGCTGCAGCCGTCGCCGCCAGGGGCGCCGACGCGGTGTCCGGCGTCGGGCCATCAGCAGGGTGGGATCCGGCAGGGGCGCCGCCACGACGGCCCGCACCCAGTCAGGAAAGTAGACGCTGCAGGTCAGGGCCACCAGCCCCCCGAGGGAATGGCCCACCAGCACCGCCGGCACCTGCACCACCTCCGCCAGGAACGCCTGCACCTGCCGGGCCCAGAGGCGGTTGTCGAGGGCCTGGCGGCGCTGGTGACCGGGCTGACTGGAGGAACCGAAACCGATCAGATCGAGGCCGTAGACGCACCAGCCCGCCTCGGCCAGCACGGCGGCGTTGCGGCGCCAGTGGCCGCTGCCGGCGCCGAACCCGTGCAGCAGCAGCATCGCGGGCCCCCCGGCGGCCCCGAGGCGACGCCAGTGGCAGCCGTGGCCGCGCCATTCCCAGTGGGCATGATCCCCCCAGTCGGCACCCTCGCGTGGCACGCCCTGCAGGGGTGCAGGCTGGGGATCGGCGGACGACACCGATGGTTGCGGCAAGGATCGGGAGTTGAGCGGACCCCATCACTATTGCGAAGGCGCCGCCCTGGTGGAGACCGGCGGCGGCTTCTTCCGCCCGGAGTCCCGTCCCGCCCGGGACTTCGGTGTGCTGCTGACGCGCCTCCTGGCCGCTGGCACGCGGCCTCCGGAGGAGCCCCTGCGGGTACTCGATGCGATGGCCGGCTGCGGCATCCGGGCCCTGCGCTATGGCCTCGAGGGAGGCGCCACGGCGGTCTGGGCCAACGACGCCGATCCCGATCGGCTGCCCCTGCTGGAGCGGAATCTGGCGCGGCTGCCGGCGACGGTGGAGCGTCAGCTCGGGGCCCGTACCGCCCAGCAGCTCCTGGGGGAGTGCCTGGCCGGGGGACGCCGGTTCGAGCTGGTGGATCTGGACGCCTTCGGCTGTCCCGCCGCCCTGTTGCCCCTGGCCCTGGAGGCGGTGGCCTTCGGCGGCGTGCTCTATCTGGCCAGCACGGACGGCCGTTCGGCCACGGGACACGATCGTCGGGCCGCCGTGCGCCGTTTCGGAGCCTCCGCCCGCGCCCATCCCGCCAGCTGGGAGATCGCCCTGCGCCTGCAAGTGGGGTTGCTGGCCCGCTCGGCCTGGGCGATGGGCCGCGGCCTCACCCCCCTGCTGAGCTTTAGTGAGGGCCGCACCTTCCGCACCGCCCTGCGGCTGGAGCGGCACCCCTCCAGGGGGGAGGAAGGGCAGCTGGGGTTGGTGGCCCACTGCCACGGTTGCGGCGATCAGCAGGTGCAGAGCCTGTTGCGGCTGGGCCGATGGCAGCCCTGCGGCTGTCCTGCCGCCTCATCGCGGCAGGCACCGGCCCTGGCGGTGAGCGGACCGGTGTGGATCGGTCCGCTGCAGGATCCCGACACTCTCGCGGCGATGCTGCAGGTCGCCGGCGGGGACGGCGTTTCCCTGGATCGAGCGGGCCGGCGGCTGCTGGAGCGGCTGCGCGACGATCCGGGCTGGACGCCCCGATGCTGGCCTCTGGACGGGATCGGCCGCTGGCTGGGTCAGGGCCCCCCGCCGCTGGCGGACCTGGTCGCAGCGCTGAACGGGGAGGGATACGCCACGGCCGCCAGCGGGGTGATGGCCGCTCAGCTGCGCAGCGAGGCCCCGTGGCCCCTGATCCTGGCGACCGCGCGACGGTTGGTCTCCGCGAAGGCTGCTAGATAGATACCCCGTTCCGCTTCCGATTGGCCCATGGCCTCTGAAATCTTCGGCACCGCAGCCATCTTCTGGGTGCTGATCCCCGTCGGGCTGGCCGGTGGCGCCCTGCTGCTCAAGCTTCTGAAAGACTGAGTTCCGGCGGGTCCGGCGAGGATCACGGTCGCTTTCGCGACGCCGTCGGACGCACCTCTAGGCTCGGCCGGCTTCCACTGCAGGGGTTCATGAAGGTTCTTGTCATCGGTGGAACAGGAACCCTCGGACGCCAGATCGCCCGCCGCGCCCTGGACGTCGGCCACGAGGTCCGCTGCATGGTGCGCTCCCCCCGCAAGGCCGCCTTCCTGCAGGAATGGGGCTGCGAACTCACCCGCGGGGACCTGCTGGAGCCCGACAGCCTCGATTACGCCCTGGAGGGCCAGGAGGCTGTGATCGATGCGGCCACCGCCCGGGCCACCGACGGGGGCAGCGCCTACGACGTTGACTGGACGGGCAAGCAGAACCTCTTCGCCGCCTGTCGCCGGGCAGGGAAGTCCCGGCTGGTTTTTGTGTCCCTGCTGGGCGCGGAGAAGCACCGCAGCGTGCCTCTGATGGACATCAAGGCCTGCACCGAGCAGTGGCTCGAGGCCTCCGGATTCGAGTACACGATCCTGCGCTGCGTCGGCTTCATGCAGGGTCTGATCAGCCAGTTCGCCATCCCGGTGCTGGAGAGCCAGACCGTTTGGGTGAGCGGTTCGCCGACGCCGATCGCCTACATGAACACCCAGGACGTAGCCCGTTTCGCCGTGGCCGCTCTGGAGCGCCCGGAGACGATCCGCCGTGCCTTCCCCGTGGTGGGCCCGAAGGCGTGGACCACCGGCGAGATCACCCAGCTCTGCGAGCGCTACAGCGGCCGCGAGGCGCGGGTGTTCCGGGTGCCGCCGGTGCTCCTGCATCTGATGCAGGGGATCACGGGCTTCTTCGAGGCCAGTCTCAACGTGGCCGAGCGGCTGGCCTTCGCCGAAGTGGTCGGAGGGGGTGAACCCCTCGATGCCCCGATGGAGGTCAGCTATGCCGCCTTCGGGCTCGATCCGGCCGAGACCACCCGTCTGGAGAACTACCTCAAGGAGTACTACGACACGATCCTGCGGCGCCTGCGGGAAATGGAGTCCGACCTCGACAAGGAAGCCAAGAAGAAGCTGCCGTTCTGAAGGCGAAGCCGCCTTTGCTGCAGTTCGTGCGTACTATTGGGCCGGTCCGTCGGCGGTCATGGCGATTTCCCAGATCAAGAACCTCCAGAGGCGGCTGGCCAATCTCGAGGAGGAGGCGGCCGCCGAGCTCACCAGGGCCTGCGGCCATGAGCTCTGGCAATCGCTGGGCTTCGATGCCTTCGATGGGCTCGAGGATCCCGATCGACGCGCCAGGGCGAACTATTACTATGGTCAGCTGCAGACCGTCAGGGAGCTGAAGGACGCCCTGGTCTGAGCAGACGTGTCAGCCGCTGCCGCTCCTGGGTCGTGACGTGGCGCCAGGCCCCGGGGGGAAGGCCCTGCAGATCGAGGGGCGGGCCCCCATCCATCAGATCGATCGCCGTGCGCAGCAGCCGCAGCGTGGGAAGGCCCACCGCCGCCGTCATACGCCGCACCTGACGGTTGCGCCCTTCCCGCAGTTCCAGTTCCAGCCAGTCCGTCGGCACCTGCAGGCGGTGGCGGATGGGCGGATCCCGTTCCGGCAGGTCCGGCTCGCCCAGGTGCCGTGCCCGGGCCGGCATGGAGAGCCGGCCCTGGATCATCACCCCGGCACGCAGGCGCCCGAGGGCCTCCTCGCTGACCAGTCCCTCCACCTGGACCAGGTAGCGCCGCCAGTGCCCCCAGGCAGGGTCCGTGAGGCGCTGCTGCAGCCGGCCGTCGTCAGTGAGCACCAGCAGCCCTTCGCTGTCCGCATCCAGCCGTCCTGCGGCATAGACCCCTGGCCGGTCGATGTGATCGGACAGGGTGCGCCAGCGGCTCCCCGGCTCCGGCGTGAACTGACTCAGAACCCCGTAGGGCTTGTGGAACAGCAGGGTGGTGGCCAAGCCCCTTCGCTCAGTCGCTCGGGCGCGCCCGCCACAGATTGACCACGCCGATCGAGATCAGCAGCAGACCCAGATCCATCGAGAGGGGCGGCGGGAGCATGGGTCGGGGGCGAACGGAGGTGGCCGGGTCGACCCTATCGCTGCGGTCCTTCCTGCGGCCGGCGCAGGGGAGCAGGAGCGGCTGCGACCTAAGCTGAACCTCTGTTCCCTTTTTCAGGCCAGCCGTCCCGCATGATCGAAACGTCCGGTGTGATCGAAAAGGAGCAGGGCAACGGGTTCTACCTCGTCACCCTCGAGCAGCCGGCCGGTCACCAGTGCCTCTGCCGGGCCGCGGGCAAGCTCACCAAGTTCCGCATCAAGCTGCTGGCCGGTGACAAGGTGCTGGTCGAGATCAGTCCCTATGACCTCAGCCGTGGTCGCATCACCTACCGGGAGCGGAACGCCGGCGCCACGGGCCCGCGGCCTGGCGGCAACCGTCCGGGCGGACCGAGACGGCGCTGAGGCCATCGCCCGGATAGGCCAGCCTACGAGGCCTGCCCCATTGGAGACCAGTCGAGGTGAGGATCGGCGGCGGTGAGACCCGCAGTGACGTTCCGTCACCGATGGCCGTTCCCAACAGGGACGCCCCATCTCCGAGGAGGGTTTCAAGCCGGGGGGCCGGCAACTGCCCCTGCGGGGGGCGCGGTCATGCTCGTTCGGGACGGCTCAGATCTCGAGCAGTCCGTCGGTTTCCGGTCGGCGCCCATGCCGGAGATCCTTCGGGACCATCAGGACATTCGCCTGCAGCAGTTCGGGATGGTCCTCCAGTGTGAGCAGCCACTCACGAAATTCTTCATTGATGGCATAGCTGTCCTCGAACAGTTCGCGGCCGTCGAGGGCGGCCCTGCGCGCCAGGGCCCAGCAGACGGCCACCGTGACCCGCCGGTGGACGGCGGCCTCGAGGAAGGGGTCGGCAGACTCCTGAGAGCGCGCCGGATCGAGGGAACCCGGATCGTGGAAACCCGGATCATGGAAACCGTGGGGGGAAGAGTCCATCGGGTTGATCTCGGTGGATATCCGGTGGTGGATTCCCGGCGACGCACACGTTGGCGGCAAATTCGCCGAGCGGTGGTGTTAGTTGTCACATCGTTGCAGGAATCCCCCGGGATTGGCCGCGACGACGCAGGGATGGGGCCCTCACGCTCCCCGGCGCCCGAACCAGGGCAACTCCGGTCCGCGCACGGTCAGGATCCGGCCCGCGTCGTCCGCGAGGGCCTGCAGGGGCAGTCGCTGGTCGCCCCCGGGGGATCCGGCACTCCCGGTTGCCGGCAGCCCCTGATGACGGGGCCGGATCACGTAGGGCTCGCTCAGGGTCCAGCCGCGGGCGTGGGAGATCAGGAGGGGATCGGCCGGGGCGAACACGTAGGACGGCCGCCGTGGGATCGGCTCCTGCGCCGCCCGGTCGGCATCCATGCGCACGGCCCTGGTGATCGCTTGCACGAAGCGGGTGCGGGTCACCACGGTCGTCAGGTAGGCCACCACCCTCAACCGGGGCGCATCGAACCCCTCGGCACACATGTCGATGCTGACCAGCCAGTCCGCATCGCCGGCCTGGAAGGCGGCCAGCCGGTTCGGCGCCTCCGGATCCAGGGAATGCACCAGATGGACCCGGTCGCCCTCCTGGGTCAGCAGGTCGGCGAGGCGGCCCGCATGGCCGATGTCCCGGGCGACCACCAGACCGCCGGCCCCGGGATGCTCCAGGCGCACCCGCTCCAGGCGGCGGCGGGCCTGGAGCAGCAGCCTCAGGGCGATGCCGCCCCGGTCCCCCGGCCGGATCGCCCGCCGCAGGTTTCGGGCCCGCCAGCTTTCCCGCTGTTCCGCCGAGAGCGGCGACCGCTCGGAGTCCGGGTCGTCCTCCTGGCGTCCGTGCTCCACCCAGCCGTCCTGAAAACGGAACTCCAGGGGTCGAACGTCGCCGGCGGCGATCAGGGCGCGGGGCTCGACACAGAGGTCGGGGATGATGCGCTCACCCGGACCGTCCTGGTCGTGCACCCGCACCCTGCGGGCGGCACAGAAGCCCAGATTGTCCGCCCGGAACGGAGTGCCGGTGAGCCCCAGGCGGAGGCGGGCCCCGGTGCTGAGGCTGCCGAAGGCGTGTCCCCATGCCGTGGCCTCCGGTTCCAGGGGGTCCACCCCCAGGTGGTGGACTTCGTCCGCGATCGCCAGCCAGGCTCCGCGCACCGGCTGGAGAGCCAGTGCCCGCTCCAGTCGCTGGCGGTGCAGGGCGGCTACCTGGTAGCTCAGCAGCAGGCCCTGCCCGGACTCCATCGGCAGGAGGTCGTCCGGCTCTTCCCCCGCGGCGTCCCATGGCTGCAGGGTGAGGCCGAGACGGCGGGCGGCCTCGACCCACTGGCGGGCGATCGAGCTGCGGTGGCAGAAGACCATGAACCGATCCAGCCGTCCTTCCCCGTGCAGTTGCCGGAAGGCCAGCAGGGCCCCCAGGGTCTTGCCGGCACCGGGACCGGCGTGGATCAGGACGTCCTGGCCCGCCTGTTCACCGCGCCCAGCCTGGCCCGCAGCAGGTGGATCAGGCGGCGCTGCCAGTCGCGGGGGCGGGGGCCGCCGCGGGCGGATGGCGCCCCGTTCCGGCGGCCCAGACCCAGGTCGAACGACGGCGCCGGCATCAGCGGATTCTGGCGGGCGGTCGAGGGGTCTGCCGAGGGGAGTGCCTCCGGCCGGTGGGGGTGTCCGCACATTGGGGTGAGGGCGCTTGCCGCCGCCTCCATGGCCACCTACCTGGAAGAAGGAGTGCGCGGGTTGCGGCGTTGGTCAGAGTGCTGATTCCCAGGGAGACCGCTCCCGGCGAACGGAGGGTGGCGGCGACCCCTGAAACGGTCCGTCGTCTCATGGGCAGGGGGGTCTCCCTGCAGGTCGAGCGGGGGGCGGGTCTGGCCGCCGGCTTCCTGGACGAGGAGTTCGCCTCCGGCGGCGCGGAGCTGCGGGACGGGGAGACCCTGGACTGGGACGGCGCTGACGCTGTCCTCTGCGTCCAGCCTCCCCAGGCGGCCTCCCTGGCCAGGCTGCGCTCGGGCTCTCTGCTGGTGGGGCTGCTGGCTCCCTACGGCGCCACGGCCCTGGCCCGGACCCTCAACGAACGGCGGGTCTCCGCCATCGCCCTGGAGCTGCTGCCCCGCATCAGCCGCGCCCAGTCGATGGACGTGCTCTCTTCCCAGGCCAACATCGCCGGCTACAAGGCGGTGCTGCTGGCGGCGGCGGCCCTCGACCGCTACGTGCCGATGCTGATGACCGCGGCCGGCACGATCCAGCCTTCGCGGGTGCTGATCCTGGGGGCGGGTGTGGCCGGCCTGCAGGCGCTCGCCACCGCCCGCCGCCTGGGCGGGGTGGTGTACGTCTCGGATGTGCGCCCGGCGGTGAAGGAGCAGGTGGAGTCCCTCGGCGGCCGCTTCATCGAGCCACCGGCCCTGGAGGAGGCCCCGGCCGAGGCCGGCGGCTATGCCAGAGAGGCCAGCGAGGCCTTTCTGGCGGCCCAGCGCCGGCAGCTGGCCGAGCAGCTGGCCCTGGCCGACATGGTGATCTGCACCGCCCAGGTGCCGGGCCGGCCCGCCCCCCGCCTGATCAGCGAGGCGATGCTCGACGGAATGCGCCCCGGTGCCGTGGTGGTGGACCTGGCGGTGGCCCAGGGCGGGAACTGCTTCGGGACCATCCCCGGAGCCACGGTGGAGCGCCGGGGGGTGCTGCTGATCGGTGCCGATGGCCTGCCCAGCACGGTCCCCAACCACGCCAGTGCCCTGTATGCCCGCAACATCGCCGCCGTGATCGAGCACGTGCTGGGGGAGGAGGGCTTCCGGCTGGACCCGGAGGACCCGATCCTCGACGGCTGCCTGCTCACCCATGGCGGTACCTGCCGTCGGGACGACATCGTCCAGCCCGCTGGCCAGTCCCCCGTCGGAGCCCGCTCATGACCCCTCTCTCGCAGTCCCTCTGGGTGCTGCTGCTCGGCAGCCTGCTCGGGCTGGAGCTGATCGGCAAGGTGCCGCCCACCTTGCACACCCCGCTGATGTCGGGGGCCAACGCCATCAGCGGCATCACCGTGCTGGCCTCCCTCACCCTGATCCAGCAGGCCGGCTCCAACACGGCCCTGCTGGTGCTCGGAGCCCTCTCCCTGGGCTTCGCTCTCTACAACGTGATCGGGGGTTTCCTCGTCACCGATCGCATGCTCGCCATGTTCCGCCGCAAGGGCGACAGCCGATGACCTTCTCCATGGATTTCCTCGCCGGCGCCATCGATCTCGCCGCCGTGCTGCTTCTGGCCCTGGGCATCAAGGGCCTCTCCAGGGTGCGCTCCGCCCGTGGCGCCAACGGCCTTGCCGCCCTGGCGATGGGCCTGGCCGTGGTGGGGCTGCTGATCGAGATCCACCCCGACCCGATCGCCTGGCTCTGGATCGCCGTGGGCAGCGCCAGCGGCGGCCTGGCCGGGCTGATCACCGCCCGCCGGGTGCCGATGACCGCCATGCCGGAAACCGTGGCGCTCTTCAACGGCTGCGGCGGCATGGCGTCGCTGCTGGTGGCCGTCGGGGTGGCCCTGTTCGATGCGGGTGATGCCGGCATCGTCGCCCTGGTGTCGATCGCCGTGTCGGTGTTCGTGGGCGCCATCACCTTCAGCGGCTCGATCGTGGCGATGGCCAAGCTCCAGGGCTGGCTGGACACCCCTGGCTGGACCCAGAGCCGGCTGCGTCATGGCGTGAACATCTCCCTGGCGGTGCTCTGTCTGGTGGCGGCCCTGCTGCTGCCGGGCGACCCGGGGGGGCTGGCCCTCTGGCTGCTGGTGGCGGGCGCCAGCCTTCTGGGCATCGGCGTCACCCTGCCCATCGGCGGCGCCGACATGCCGGTGGTGATCTCCCTGCTCAACTCCTATTCGGGCGTGGCGGCGGCGGCGGCCGGCTTCGTGGTGGGCAGCCAGCTGCTGATCGTGGCCGGGGCCATGGTGGGCGCCGCGGGCCTGATCCTCACCCAGGTGATGTGCACCGCCATGAACCGCTCCCTGGTGTCGGTGCTCTTCGGTGGCGCCCTCGGGGCCAGCGGGGGATCCGTCGGCGGCGGCGGCAGCGAGGCCGGATACACCCGCATCACGAGCTGCAGCCCCGAGGAGTGCGCCATGGCCCTGGAGCAGGCCGAGCGGGTGGTCTTTGTGCCCGGCTACGGCCTGGCGGTGGCCCAGGCCCAGCATGCGCTGCGGGAGCTGGCCAAGCTGCTGGAGTCCCACGGCGTGGAGGTGAGCTACGCGATCCATCCCGTGGCCGGACGCATGCCGGGCCACATGAACGTGCTGCTGGCTGAGGCGGATGTGCCCTACGAGCAGTTGCTGGAGATGGATCTGATCAATCCCGAGTTCCCCCGCACCGACGTGGTGATCGTGCTGGGTGCCAACGACGTGGTGAATCCCCAGGCCAAGAACGACCCCTCCAGCCCCCTCTACGGCATGCCCGTGCTGGAGGTGGACCAGGCCCGCCAGGTGTTCGTGGTGAAGCGGAGCCTCGGTGCCGGCTATGCCGGCATCAACAACGCCCTGTTCGAGATGCCCCAGACGGCGATGGTGTTCGGGGATGCCAAGGCGGTGCTGAACGGCCTGCTGGCCGAACTCCGCGCCATGGGGGTGGGCAAGGTGAAGGTGGCCGCCTGAGGGACCGTTCGGCCTGAGGCGTGGCCCAGGATGGGTTCGGCCGGCCCTGGGGCCGGCCGCGACACCCCCTTCCGTCCCGGTCGTGTCCCAGCACCCCGACCTGCCCGGCCTGCCCCCCTTCCGTGAGCGCTCTCCCTGGATCGGGGGGGATCTCCAGACCCTGAGGGACACCCTGCGGTGGCTGCGCTTCCCGCCCGAGCGGGCCGAAGAGGTGACCATTTCACTGGCAGGGGACGATCGGTTGGTGGCGCTGCTGGACCGCCCGGCGGCCCGCCGGCCGCTGGGCCTGGTGGTGGTGCTGCACGGGCTCGGGGGCTCCAGCGACGGGCCCGGTCCCCGCCGTCTGTCCCTCGCCCTGGGAGCCCAGGGGTTCGCCGTGCTGCGGCTCAATCTGCGGGGGGCCGGTCGCGGACGCCGCCTTGCCCGGGGCACCTACTGCGCCCGCTGCACCGACGATCTGGGCCCAGCCCTGGAGCGGGCGCGCCAGCTGGCCGCCGCGCTCGCCCGCGAGAGCTCCCCGGTCGCTTCACCGCTGCCGCTGTTCGCCGCAGGCATCTCCCTGGGGGGCACGGTGCTGCTCAACGGCTGCCTGGACGGCCTGCCCCTGGATGGCCTGGTCTGCGTGAGCAGCCCGCTGGATCTCAGCGTCTGTGCCGATCAGTTCGAGCGCCCCCGCAACCGGGTGTACCACCGCTGGCTGCTGGATCGCCTCAGGGAGCAGACCCTGGCCGATCCCGCCGGTCTGACGGCGTCCGAGCGACTGGCTCTGGTGGGACCGGCCCGGGCACGCACGATCCGGGGCTTCGATGCGGCGATCACGGCGCCACGCTGGGGGTTCGCCTCCGTGGCGGCCTACTACGCCGCCGCCAGCCCCCTGCAGGCCCTGCTGGAGGGTCGGGACCTGCCCCCCACCCTGCTGCTCCACGCGGAGGACGATCCGTGGGTTCCGGTGGGGCCGCTGCAGAAGCTGGCGGCTGCCACTGGCGGCCTGAGGGGATTGGTTCCCGAGGTGGTGATCACGCCCAGGGGCGGCCACAACGGCTTCCATGCGCCCGGGGACGGCCCGGAGGGCTGCTGGGCCGATCGGCTGGTGGCGACCTGGCTGGAGCGGCTCAGCCGCCAGCGGCAGGCGGGCTGAAAGGAGTGCGCCGCAGGATCCATTCCGCCACGGGTACCCCACCGAGGATGTGCTCGTGCACGATCCGTTCGATGCGTTCCGGGGTGATGCCGCCGTAGGTGATCCCCTCCGGCCAGACCAGCAGGATCGGCCCATCGGCACAGACGCGCAGGCAGTCGGCCTTGGTGCGCAGCACCACGCCGCCGGGGCGGAGGGGATCCTCCAGCCCCAGGTCCCGCACCAATTCCTTGAGCCGGCTCCAGCTGGCCGCTCCCACGGCCGGATCGCCGCAGAGAGGTTTGGTGGGGGTGGCGCAGAGCAGCAGGTGATGCTGGACGGGGCTCATGCCGGCAGGGCCGGCCTGGGGCGGCCGTGGAGGGTGACGGCGGCCTCGCGCGTGGCCGCCCGCGCCCAGCCGTCCACGGCCAGCACATCGTCGAGGGAGGGGTCGAGCCGGTGGTCGGTCCCGTGACGATCGCAGACCCGCTCGATCAGCTGGGGGATGGCGAGGAAGGGGATCGCCTCTTCCAGGAAGAGCGCCACCGCCTGCTCGTTGGCGGCGTTGAGCACGGCCGGCATGGTGCCTCCCGCCCGGCCGGCGGCGTAGGCAAGCTCCATGCAGGGATATTTCTCCCGGTCGGGCGCACGGAAGGTGAGCTGGCCCACGGCGGTGAGGTCGAGGCGGCGCCAGGGGGTCTCCAGCCGCTCGGGCCAGCTGAGGCAGTAGAGCAGGGGCAGTTTCATGTCGGGCCAGCCCAGCTGGGCCAGCACCGAGGTATCGGCCAGTTCCACCATCGAATGGATGATGCTCTGGGGGTGGATGACGATCTCGATGTGGTCATAGTCAAGGCCGAACAGGTAATGGGCCTCGATCACCTCCAGCCCCTTGTTCATCAGGGTGGCCGAATCCACGGTGATCTTCCGTCCCATGCTCCAGTTGGGATGGCTGGTGGCGTCGGCCACGGTGGCCTTGGCCAGGTCGGCGGCGGGCCAGTCGCGGAAGGCCCCACCGGAGGCGGTGAGCTGGATCCGGCGCAGGCCGGGCGTCGGCACGCCGGTGGAAAGGCGCGCCGTGTCGGCCCAGGGGGTGCCCTGCAGGCACTGGAACAGGGCCGAATGTTCGGAATCGGCGGGCAGCAGCCGGCTGCCGCTGCGCTTCAGCTCGGGCAACACAACAGGTCCGGCGGCGATCAGGGTTTCCTTGTTGGCCAGAGCCAGATCCTTGCCGGCGCGGATGGCGGCCAGGGTGGGCAGCAGGCCGGCGCAGCCCACGATCCCCGTCACGACCAGATCGGCGCTGGCCCAGGCGGCCGCGGCGCAGAGGCCCTCGGAGCCGCCCAGCAGTTCCGGCAGGCGGGCGGGGCGCAGGTCCGGCTCGAGGGAGGCGAGCCGATGGCGCAGCTCGCCGAGGCGCCCGGCGTCGGCCAGGGCCACCACCTCCGGTTCGTGGCGCAGGATCTGCTCGAGGAGCAGGTCCAGGTTGTTGCCGGCCGTGAGAGCCACCACCCGGAAACGATCGGGGAACTCACTGGCGATCTCCAGGGTCTGGGTGCCGATGGATCCGGTGGAGCCCAGAACGCTGATGGCCTTCACGGCAGGCTCCCTGCATGGTTCACGGCGCTCCAGTGTCCCATCTCCACTTGCGTGACCCCTCGCCGTCGTCCGGCCTCTGCGGCTGGCTTAACTGGAGCCCTCCCGATCCTCCGTCATGTCGTGGCTGCAGCGCTGGAACTTCATCGAGCGGGCCCGGATCGAGCGCCAGCTCTGGGACGCCTTCGAGCGGCGCGAGGATCTGGAGGCCCTGGTGGAAGGCTGCCGCCAGGCGGTGGCCGCCGGAGACCGGGAACGGGCGTTCCAGCTGGAGGTGTGGCAGAGCACGCTGCAGCGGATCCGCAGGATCGAGAAGCTGATGGCCGACAAGCGTCCCTGAAGCTCAGGCGGGGCGCAGCCGCTGATGCTCCCGGGGAAGGGCGACTGGCTTCCGCAGGTGTCTGGCCGGGCTCGTCCTGCGGGCCGGGGCCGACCGTTGCCAGGCCTGTCGCACCAGGGGCCAGACCGCCTCGGCGGCCAGGCCGTCCATGCACGCATGGCGCTCCAGCGGGCAGGCGGGGGTGTTGAAGCGGGTGTCGAGGCAACCGCTGCAGCGATGCTCGCTGCGGCTGATCCAGACGTGCTCGGCCCGGGGGGCCCAGAGGTCGCGGGGACTGGCACCGATCCCGTCGGCATCCGTGCCGAAGAGGGCCAGGGTGGGGCAGCCGGCGGCCGCCGCCAGGTGCAAGGGACCGGAATCCACGGCGATGCAGAGGCGGCTGCGGGCCAGGGCACCCACCAGAACCGGCAGGCTGAGGCGTCCACGCAGATCGCGGATCCCGCTTCGGCCGAGCAGCTCCTTCTCCAGCCGGTCCCCCGGCCGCTGGGCCTCGGCAGGCGGCGGCCCGCCGATCAGGCCGATGGCGCTGGCCGGCAGGCCCAGCTCCAGACGCAGCCGCTCCAGCAGGGCCAGCCAGCGCTCGAGCGGCCACAGCTTCGCGGGACGTTCGCCGTTGACGGCGATCAGCACCGGCGGCAATCCGGGCGGGGGGGCTCCCATGGCAGCTCCACCCGTTCGAAGTCGGTGTCCACCCAGGCCACGCGGCAGTGGAGTTCGCGGATGCTGTTGCTGCCGATCCAGCCGGCGTAGCGCCGCACCAGCTCGGGACTGGACCAGTGGGGATCCTGGGCCAGGGCATGGAGGGGATGGCCGCCGGGTGGAAGCGGCGCCGCCCCCACCACGAAGCGGGGGGCCAGGGCCGTGATCCAGGCGAAGGTGTGGGGGGCGTGCCCGTCGGCGTTGATCACAAGGTCGACCCCGCGGCCGTCGCTCTCCCGCTCCAGGTTCCACCGCCATTGCGCGAGGGTCTCCCGGGCCCCCCGGCCCTGCTCGGCCAGGGGCAGGCTGGCGTCGATCCAGGGATTGAGCCGCTCCAGTTCCCACGTTCGCCAGCTGCCGACGTAGGTGAGGCGGGCGTCAGGGTACTTCTGGCGCAGGCCCCGGAGCAGGGGCTGCAGCACCACGTAGTTGCCCAGTTTGGGGGCCCCGAGCACCACGATGCGAGGGCGTGGGCCGAGGGGGTCGTCCTGGAATCTCCGCATCAGGCGCCCCCCACCCTCAGGGTCCCCGCCACCCCGCCGGCGAAGGCACCCTGGAGCTGCCACATCTGCTTCCGGAACTGCCAGGGCATGGCTCCGAGCTGCAGCCCCACCACCAGGGTGAGCGTCAGCACCAGCGCGAGGCCGGCGCCGAGGGGCCAGCCAGGCGGTCTGGATTCGCCCGCCTCCGGCCGGACCGAGGGGGCATCGCCACGGGCTGGCGGGGTCATGAGCGCCTCGCGCCGGACACCGGGCGCACGGGATCGGGGTCGCTGCAGGGGGCCGGCTCGAGCGACCACTGGCTGAGCCAGCGCCGCATCCAGGTGCCGGGGTGGGGATTCTCCCTTCGTCGCGTGCTGTGGAGCCACAGGCAGTTGAGCAGGTATGTGGTGCGGTTGCACGCTTCCAGCCGCGGGTCGCTGGCGATGGTGGCGCTGCGGGTTGGATTGGCCTGCTCCTGCAGGGACTGGAGCGCTTCGCAGGTGATCCAGTCGATGGCCTCGCAGCTCCGGAGGCGCTCGGCGTAGTCGAGGTCCTCGCAGTAGGCGGGATGGAAGTTCGCATCGAAGAGGCCCACCCGGTTCCAGGCGGCTGCGGTGAGGGCGAAGGCGGAGAATTCCTGGGGCGGGGGCAGCAGGGGCAGGAACTGCGGGCGGCGGGGATCGATCCGCTCGATCACCCGGGCGAGCACTCCGGGGGCGAACACCACGTCGTTGTTCACAAGCAGCGCGTAGGGCGCCTCGGGGAAGGAGCTGAGGATCGCGTTCCAGCTGGCGGCCACGCCCTGGTTGCCGAACGGCCGTGCCACCCGAACCTGGCCGATGCCCGCCGGTGGCTCTCGCTCAAGCTGGGCGAGCAGACGGCCGAGTTCCTCGGAATCGCTCAGGCCGGCGCCGATGCTGTTGTCCACGATCGCCAGTGTCTCGATGCGCTGGTCGAGACTGTCGATCAGGCGCACCAGCAGATCGGGGCGGTTGAGGATCGGAATTCCCAGCAGGGGAATCGTGTCGTGGGTCGGACGCTGGGGATGGATGGCGTCGAGCCGGTCCCAGAAGTCGTCGACCGGGGTGCGGTCCCCGCTGATGGACGCGTACTGGGCCAGGCAACCCCAGAGATCGGGAGTGGTGAGTTGCTGGCGGCTGGGAGCGGCCGGCAGGGAGGAGAAGTAGGCCTCGACCCAGAGAAGAAGGAGGGATCTTGCCGCAGCAAAATCCCTCCGCTCCAGGCAGGTGATGTAGTTACGGGCGAACCGTTGCTGATCCAAGGGGATGAAGGATGGCAGGGGACATCAACCGAAGGTGATGGAATCCCCGTGGGAGGAGATGAAGTAGCCACCGTCGTCAGAGGACTTGAAGGCGTATTCCTCGCCGCCGATGATCAGCAGATCGCCGTCGCCGGCACCGAAGATCTGGGTGCCATGGCCGATGTCTCCCTTGGAATTGAAGAAGACTTTGTCGATATCGGAATCGTTGCCGAGGTCGATCCAGGTGTTCTGAATCTTGGCGGAGAAGTCGACCACGTCGGCACCCTTGCCGAGCAGGATGGTGGAATTGCTGACCTTGGCCCCGAAGATCAGAGTGTCGGCCCCGTCGCCGGTGCTGATCTTGGCGGCATCGGCCTTGCCCAGGATGGTGATGTCGTCAGCTCCGGAGCCGGATGTGATGGTGGAGTTCTTGAGGTCTCCGGTGACCGCGGTGTTGTCCCCGGAACCCAGGGAGATGGTGCTCTTACTGATGTCGTTGGCGATCAGACGATCATTGCCGGCACCGGTCTTGACCGTAAGGTTCTTGGCGTCGCCCGTGAAGGTGACCGTGTTTTTGTCGGCGTTGCCGGTGTAGGTGATGTTCTTGGAGTCGCCACTGAAGGTGGTGCGGGTGTCTCCGGAGCTCGGCTCCTTGAGCTTCACGTCCTCGATGCTGCGCCCGCGGTTGGGGAACACCCGGGTGTTGAGGACGTCACCAGCTTTGACGGTGGTGACCTTGGCGCCGGAGGTGGTGGTCTGGGTGATCGATGAGCCGATGCCCGGCACAAAGATCGAGAGGGTATCGGAGGATGCCATTCGAAAAGATGCCGATCATTGGCTGGACTGAGCATATGGAGGAAAAACGGTTTGTGTGCACCTGAGAAGGCATTTTCCCGAAGGTTTCTCTAACATCTCATCGCCGGTAGGCAAAAACTTAACATTCTCTTTGCTGGGACTTTGATGTTGTCACCGCATCTGCATGCGGGTCTTCATGGTGGAAATTGTTGCCGCGGGGTTCGTGTTGCTTCAGGATTCCTGCCATGCCAGCACTTCCCAGCGATCCCGACATCGAGCAGGCCCTTAAGGAGGCCCGGGTGGCGGAACACCTCCATGAGTGGTGCGAGGCCGCCTGCATCTATCAGGAGCTGATCGGCCGCCAGGCCGGCGATGCCCCCCTGATCCTGCGGGCCGCCAACGCCTTCTGGCTCTCGGATCAGCCCGAGGAGGCCCTGGCGCTCTACCGGCGGGTGTCGCTGCTGCTGCCGGACAGCCCCGCCCCCTTCATGGGCATGGGCAACTGCCTCCGGGATCTGAACCGGTTCGAGGCGGCCGATCGTGCCTTTCGCACCAGCCGCGGGCTGGGGGATGGCCCCGAAGTGTCCTGCAACCACGCCTCCGTGCTGATCGGGCTGGAGGCCTACGACGAGGCCTTCGCCCTGGCCGAACGCCGTTTCGAGTTGCCCGGCCGGGAACCCGCTCCGGAGGGAGGCGTGGCCGCGGCCGTGGCCGGGGCGCCGCAGCTGAGGGTGCGCACCGAGCAGGGTCTGGGCGATGGCCTGCAGTTCCTGCGCTGGATCCCGCCCCTGCAGGAGCAGGCTGCGCGCCGGGGCCAGTCCGTGGTGATGGAGGTGGAACCGTGTCTCGTGGCCCTGCTGCGGGAGGGGCTGGCCTGGCTGCCCCATCCTCCCCGGGTGGAGACCAGAGCCGATGACGAAGGCGAGGAACGCGTCAACCCCGGCGACGGCGGCGTGGTGGTGAGCCTCCTCTCCCTGCCGGCGGCCCTGGGAGGTGCCCCCTGTCCCCATTCCCCGGGGCCGGATGGCCGGGGCGCCTACCTGCGGGAACTGGCGGCGGGTCCCACCGACGCGCGCTGGAACCGGCCGCCGCGGATCGGCCTCACCTGGGCAAGCGGCCGCAAGCTGGCCGATGGCTTCACCCGGCGGGAATACCGCAAGCGCACCCTGCCCGAGCGTGCCCTGCTGCGGCTGGTGGAGGGGCTGGTGGCCCGGGGCTGCGAGCCGGTGCTGCTCCAGCAGGGGGAGGACCGGCGGATGGCCGATCCCGTGCTACAGCTGTTCGGCGGGGCGATCGATCCCGAGGGGGATTTCCTGGCCACCGCCCGGGTGGTCGCCGGCACCGATCTGGTGATCACGGTGGATACGGCCATGGCCCACCTGGCCGGGGCGATGGGCCATCCCGCCTGGGTGCTGTTGCCCTTCAGCGCCGATCCCCGCTGGCTGCGTGAGCGCCAGGACAGCCCCTGGTACCCCAGCTTGCGGCTGTTCCGCCAGGGGCTCGAACGGGACTGGATGGTGGTGGTGGAGACCGTGCTGCGGGCCCTGGAGCGATGGCGGCCGGACAGCCAGCCTCTGCCCAGTGCCTGAGGGCGGCGCGGGGTGAGCGTCAGCGCAGCAGCCGCAGGCTGCGGATCAGGGCCTCGAAGGCCTCGGCGGCGCGGTTCACCTCGTAGCGGCTCGCCACGGTGGCCTGGCCGGCCTCGGCCATCGCCGCGAACCTGCCGGGGTCGTCCAGGACGCCGAGCAGGCTGTCGGCCAGGCGGCCGGCGTCGTTGAACGGCACCAGCAGCCCGTTGCGGCCGTGCTGGATCAGTTCGCTGACCGGGGGGTTGTCGGAGCCCACCACCAGGGCGCCGCAGGCCATGGCCTCCAGCACGCTCCAGGAGAGGGCGTAGGGATAGGAGAGGTACACGTGGGCCGCGCTGATGCGGAACAGGGCCAGCAGTTCCCGGTGCGGCAGGGTCGGCAGGAAATGGAGCCGTTCGCGGGGCAGGCGATGGCCGAGCAGGGCCAGCAGTTCGCCCTTGTGGCCCTCGGGGTGAGGGGAGGGCGCGCCGTAGCCGCTGCCGGTGCCCCCCACGATCACCGCCCGGGCCTCGGGACGGGAGGCGAGCACGGTGGGCAGGGCGCGCAGGAAGCTGCGGAAGCCGCGCAGGGGCTCCAGGTTGCGGCTGGCGAAGGTGATCACCGGATCGCCCTTGCGCAGGGTGGGCCCATCCGGCAGCCGCACGCTGCCGGCACCACCGTGGTCGGTTGCCGTCGGCAGGGAGATGCCTTCGTGCAGCACGTGGAACCGGCCGCGCAGGTGGGCGGGGAAGGTGTCCCGGGCGAAGAGGGTGGGCACCACACAGGCGTCGGCCTCGGCGATCGCCGCCAGCCCCATCAGGTTGCCGCGCCGCCACTGGGCCCGCTGGGCGGGGGTGGGCTCCCCCAGGTCGGCATCGAAGCCGTAGCCCAGCAGCCGCGGGGAGGCATAGAGCTCCGGGTAGGCGATCAGCACCGCCTCCGGCCAGATGTCCCGGAGGTGGAGGAGTTCCCCCCAGCCGCTGTGGCCGACCACGGCATCGGGAACGTAGCCCTGGGTGCGCAACTCCAGACAGCGCTCCTGGACGCGGGTGGCCCGGCGCAGGTTGGCTTCCAGCAGTGGATCGGCCAGATCCTGCGGCAGGTCGGGCGGCCGCCAGTCGTAATGCAGGCGGGGGCAGCCGCCGGTACCAGCGGCGGCGCCCGCCGGACCCCGGGGGGTGGCTCCCAGACCGATCACGCGATGGCCGCGGCGTTCGAGGGCTGGAGTCAGATCACGAAACTGGCCGGGATGATTCTGATGGATCAGCAACAGTTCCATCGGGGAACGCTATTACAATCCCGCTGCCTATCTCGACCTGGGTGATGTCGATCTTGAGCCGTCTGTTCGGACGCCGGGACACGGTGAGCTGGGGTGAGAGAAAGGTGGAGAAGGAGGGTGCGTGGGTTGACACTCTGGTGAGTGAGCCTGGCGCTGCGCCGCTGGAGATGTCCCGCCACCCCCAGGTCATGCCCTGGTCGGCGGCGCGGCTGGCCACGATCTTCATGGATTTCGCCCATGAAGCGACTCCCACCCGGCTGGCGGAGGCCCGCCTGGCACGCCAGTGTCTGTCGCAGTTCTGGCTCAGCGCACCGATCGATGCCCTGGAGCTTCTCTACGGCTCGACGATCGGCAACTGTTACCGCCAGATGATCAGCACCGACCTGGCGGCCCAGCCATTGCTGCGGGATGAGGAGGCCTGGAGGGACTATCTCTCTCAGCGATTGTTCAGCGGATTCCAGAGGCCTGAAATGGCCAACATCCTGCTGGCGGTGATGCCCTACTTCCGGCGCGGCAAGATGACGGTGCGCGACTGCGAGCAGAACGTCCCCGCCTGGTTGCTGGAGGACTACGCCAGTCTGTTCGAACCGGAGATCCTGCCCAGACTGCGTCAGCCCAGCCCCCTGAATCGCAAGGCCCTGGCGCCGGCCGGGCATCGCTCCGAGCGGATCACGGCGTCGCAGGGGGTGGCGGGCCCCACCGCGGAGGAGCCGGACGTGCCGCCGCTGCCGAGGCTTTCGGCGCACACCGGTCCGCAGGCCCTGCAACTCACCACCAGCGAGGAGTTCCTCACCCGCCTGAACGGGATGCTCAACCTGTTCGAGATCGATCCCGACGACGACGCCATCCTGCAGGAGCTGGCCGGCTTCCGCCGCCAGATGGGCCAGATCTGGCTGGACACCCCCGATGAGCAGCTTCAGCCCCTGTTCGGCAGCGCCTTCGGCGACCTGTACCGCAAGTTGCTGCGCAGCGGCTACGCGGGCACACCGCTGGCGGAGGAGGACCGGCAGCTGCGTGCCGAGCTGGCCCGCTACGTGCGCAACATGACCCGGCCGAAGGCCACCCAGGTGGTGCTGGCGGTGCTCCCCTTCTTCCCCCCCGGCAAGATCGGCTTCGCCGGTGGCGAGCAGTTCATGCCCCAGTGGCTGCTTGGGGCCCTCCCGAGCCTCTACGTGAAGAGCTGAGATCCGGGCCCCGCCCCGCCGGGACAGCCGCCGCCGGGATCTGCCCGCGGCTCATTCGTGGAATTCCTTCCAGAGGAGCCAGTAGGTGAGGTAGCCGAGCAGGGGCAGGAGCACCATCGGGGCCAGGGCCAGCAGGCCCACCAGCGGCGGCAGGTGGAGCAGCAGAGCGATCACGACCAGGCCGTAGCAGAGAAAGGCCAGGGCGATGGCGACGCCCCGGCGGCGCAGGCGTTCCTTCCAGCGCAGCCGCCAGGCCTTGAAGCGCCGGCGGCGGAGCTGCTCGGCCGGCACGAAGCGCCACCAGTCGCCGGAGGGACCCACGCTCAGTGGGCCCGCAGGCGCTGGAGGTTGCGGCGCTGATCCTCGAACAGCCCGGTGAGCAGGCTGATCACGCGCCGCTCGCGCAGCTTGATGTCGGCGGTGAGGGCCATGCCCGCCTGGAGCGGCACGCTGCTGTGGCCCGGCAGGGCCAGGCTCTGCCGGCCGAGCCGGAGGATGACCGGGAAGTGGAGCCCCTCGGCCTGGGTGCCGAGCGCCTTGGTCTGCTCCTCGGGGGTGAGGGCATCGGAGCCGATGCGTTCCACCGTCGCCGGCACGTAGCCGAAGTCGGTGGCGGGGAAGGTCTCGAGGGAGATGTCGGCGGACTGCCCCACCTGCACGAAGCCGATGGCCTTGTTCGGCAGGTAGACCTTGGCCCGCAGGGATTCCTGGGGCACCACCTTCAGCAGGGGTGTGGCTTCCTTGGCCCCCACCACGCTGCCGGCGCTGGGCACGATGTCGAAGACCACGCCGTCGCTGGGGGCGGTGAGCACCCCGTACTGGATCTGGAGACGGGCCTGGTGGATCTGGGCCTCGAGATCGCTGATCTGCCGCAGGTTGGTCTCGATGGTGGTGCGCAGTTCCACGTCGGTGCCGGAGCCGGTGTTGACCAGCTGGGACCGGAGCCGGGCGATCTCGCGCTCCTCCTCTGCCACGCTGGTGCGCAGGTCCTGCATCTTGTTGCGGGCCTCGAGAAGCTGCACCTCGCTCACGGCGCCGTCGCGCACGAGGGAGGCGTAACGCTTTTCGATGTCGGTGTAGATCCGCAGGGAATCCCGGTAGCCGGCCAGCCGGGCGGTGCTCTTGGCCAGTTCCTCCCGGGCGGCCTCCAGGCGGCTGTTGAGCTCACGGGCGCGATCCCGGAGCTGGTTGCGCTGGTTGGCGGTGAGGCCCGCGGTGGCCGCCTCCTCGCCGAGGGTGGCACGGGCGATCCTGTTCTCGTTCAGCAGCCGCTGGCGGTTGCTTTCGGCAGCGGCCAGCTTGCTGCGGGGGTCACGCAGGTCGAAGCGGATCAGGGGCTGGCCCTTCTTCACGGCCTGGCCCTCCTTGACCAGCACCTCCTCCACCACGCCGGGGACCGGGGAATCCACGGCCTTGACGGTGCTGGTGGGTTCGAGCTTGCCCGGCACGGCGATGGTCTCGGCGATCGGTGCGGTGACGCTCCAGAGGCCGAGGGCGGCCACGCCGCCCACGCCGGCCCAGAGCAGCAGGCTGGAGCTGCGGCGGCTCTTGCGCAGCACCACCGTCTGGCCGAAGGACCATTCCCGCGGAGCCTCGGAGCCGCTGCCGGCGGGGCCCCCGCCGAAGGGGTGGGAGGGGGAGGCGGGCGCTCCCGGCGGCGCCGTGGCGACACTGTCGCCGGCGGTGTCGCCGCCGGCGGGGGTGGTGGCGGGGGTGGGGGTCGCCTGGGAGGGGGCCGGGCGGACTCCGTTGCCCACCAGATCGACACGCACGGGCAGGGGCGGCCGGCGGCGGCTGCGGGGGGAGCGCAGCCAGTCGACGCAGTCCTCGAACAGCGTCACCAGACGGGAGCCGGGATCGCTGGAGCGGGGTGGGGTGGCCATCAGCTGAGACCCTCCTGGTTCTGGCTGCGGTAGAGGGCGTAGTACCAGCCGCGCAGCTCCATCAGCTGGCGGTGGCTGCCCTTCTCCATCACGGCGCCCTTGTCCATCAGCACGATCATGTCGGCGGGCTGGACGGTGGAGAGGCGATGGGTGATGAAGAAGACGGTGCGGCCGCGGAAGGCCTCGAACAGGTTGATGCACACCTGGCGCTCGGTGTTGGCGTCCAGGGCGCTGGTGGCCTCGTCGAGGATCAGCATGCGCGGGTTCTGGAGCACGGCCCGGGCGAGGGCGAGGCGCTGGCGCTGGCCGCCGGAGAGGCCGGCCCCCCGTTCCCCGACGCTGGAGTTGTAGCCCTGGGGCATCTGCATGATGAAGTCGTGGGCGCAGGCGATGCGGGCGGCGCGGATCATCTCGGCGGCGGTGGCATCGGGCTTCACCATCAGCAGGTTCTCGCGGATGGTGCCGTCGAAGAGCAGGGAATCCTGGGGGACGACGCCGATCTGGCGGCGCAGGGAATAGAGCTCCACCTTGGCGATGTCGAGGCCATCGATCAGCACGCTGCCCCGTTCGGGGGAATAGAAGCGGGGCAGGAGCTTGAGGAGGGTGGATTTGCCGCTGCCGGAGCCACCCACCAGCCCAACGAAGGAGCCCGCCGGGATCTCCAGATCGACCCCTTCCAGCACCAGGGGGCCCTGGTCGCGGAAGCGGAAGGCCACGTCGACGAACTGCACCCGGCCCTGAAGGGGCGGCAGGGGGATGGTGCTGGCCTGCTCCTGGGTCTGTTCGGTGTCGCGGTCGACCACATCGGCCACCATGCGCAGGGCCTGGCCGTTGAACTGGAAGTCCTGCCAGGTGCTCACCAGCTGCACCAATGGCTGGTTGATGTAGCCGGAGATGATGCGGAACGCGAAGAGGGCGCCGAGGCTCAGCTGCCCCTGCATGATCAGCCAGATCGCCACGGCGACCACCAGCAGCTGGCTGAGGTTGCTGAGAAAACCGGACAGGTTCGCGACCGATTCACGGGTCACCTTGAGCTTGAAATCCTCGCCGATGTAGGCGGCGTAGCGGTTCTGGAATTCCCAGCGGGTCTTGAGTTCGGCGTTCTGGGACTTGATCGTCTGGATGCCGGTGATGGCTTCGGTGAGGAAGCTGGAGGCATGCACGGCCTGGGCCATGCTGCGGTTGATCTGGCTGCGTACCAGGGGGTTGCTCACCAGGGCCACCACCGCGATCAGGGGCAGGGTGGCCAGGGTGACCAGGGTCAGCAGGGGACTGATGGCGAAGAGGATGGCCAGGTAGAGGAGGCTGAAGCCGAAGTCCACCAGGGTCGGCAGGGTCTTGCCCAGCAGGAAGTCGCGCAGGCGGTCGAGCTGGGAGAAATAGAAGGTGATGCGGCCGACGGGGCGGGCGTCGAAGAAACCCTGGGGCAGTCGCACCAGCTGGTCGAGGATGGTGGCCTTGGCGTCCTGGTCGATCCGGTTGGCCAGGTCGGTGAACAGGAAGCTGCGCAGGGTCTTGAAGATGCTCTCCACCAGGGTGGCGAGCAGCATCACACTGGCGATGCTCACCAGGGCGCCGATGTTGCGGCTGGCCGTCACGCTCTGGATCAGCACCATCAGGCCCAGCGGGAAGACGACACGTAGGGCGTTGATCACCACCGAGGCCACCAGCACCTCGATCAGTGCGCGGCGGTGCTGGCGCAGGAAGGGGAAGTACCAGCTCCAGTCGAAGCGTCGTTGCTTGGCGTCGGGCTTGCGGTCGAAGAGGAGCAGCTCCACCAGGCCGCCCTCGTGGGTGATCAGCTCCTGCGCGGGCACCAGCAGGGCCCCCAACTCGGCTTCCAGCAGGCGGGCACGGCCATCGGGCTCGACGCCGTCGAGCAGGCCGAAATGACCGTTCTGAAAGAGCAGGGCCGGCGCCGGGACCCGCCCCAGACGGCTGGCAGGCACCCGGGTGAGCACCACCCGCAGGCCCAGGGTGTCCATGATCTGGCCGATGTTGACCAGGTTCAGCCGGTCCTGGCGCTGCAGGATCGCGTCCACCTGGTCGGTGAGGGCATCCCGGTTGAGGGGCAGACCGAAGTAGTCGGCCAGGGCCTGGCAGAGGGCGATGGGCACCGCCCGGGGGCCGCTGGCGCGGCCGAGAACGAGCTGGCCGCTGCGGTCGCCCGCCCGGCGCGGGGGCGGCTCGAGGGTGGGGGCGTAGGCCGTGTCGGCGTCCATCGCCTCGCCCAGCACGGCGGGGCGGAGGGGCTCGCCGCCGAGGGTGATCGGTGCTTCGGCCTCCCGGGGGATGGCCAGCCCCACCAGGCGCAGCCAGGGGGCCTCGGGGCCGGGGGCGCGAAGGGGGCGGTCGCTCCAGGGCTCGGCCAGGGGCAGACCGCTGCTGGCGTACCAGCGGAAGCCGGGGGGCAGGCCCAGTTCGAGGGGCGCCCCCGGCCGCAGGCTGCGCAGGCGCACCCGCTCGGGGGACAGGGGCCAGTCCTCGAGAAGGGCTTCACCGGCGGGATCCCTTCGAGCAAGGGCGAGCAGCAGGGTGTGGAGTTCGGCGGCGCTGGGTTCGTTGGCGAACCAGGCGGCGAATTCGGGATGGCCGTCCAGCAGGTCGCGGAAGGCGGCGGCGGGGAGCAGGAGGGCCTCCACCTCGGTGGTGGCGCGCAGGTGCTCGCAGGGATCGCGGCGCAGCAGACCCGCCCAGCCGGCGATGGCCCCCGGACCGAGGCGCTCGATGGTGCGCAGGCCGCGGCCACTGGGGCTGGGGCCGAGGCTGCGCAGTTGGCCGCTGCAGAGCAGCAGCAGGCCTTCGGGCAGCACGTCCGGCCGCAGGACGGTCTGGCCGATCCGGAAGCGGAGGGGCTCCAGCAGGGGATCGATCGCCTCGAGGCGGGCGGCGGGGAGCCGGTCGAAGGGGGTGAATTCCTTGAGCAGGCCGCGGACGGCCCCGGGGGAGGAGGTCATGGGGTGCTGTCCTCCTGCAGCAGGGAGAGCATCGCGTCGAGGGGCGGCAGGGGCTGGCCCTCGAGGAGGAGCCTCACCCGCTGCTCGAGCCACTCGTCGAAAAGTTCGCCCATCATGCGGTCCCTGGTGGCGTCGTTCAACTCGGCCGGCAGCAGGTGTTCGAGCCTCAGCACCACCCAGCTGTCGCCGGCCTGGAAGGGTTCGAACAGCTGGCCGGGGCGGCCGCGGCGCAGCCGGCTCACCAGGGCCTCGTGGCCGGCGGCCAGGGGCAGCGGACCGATCTGGCCGCGGCACTGCCGTTCGGGGCCGGTGGAATGGAGCGGGGCGAGGCTGTCGAAGTCGGCCTCCCCCTCCGCGATCTGCTGATGCAGTTCGGTGGCGAGATCCTCGCTGTCGACCCGCAGCAGGGAATAGACCACCTGATCCAGCTCGGGCTTGCGCTGCAGGAAGCGCACCTCCACCTCGTCATGCCAGCGGCTGCGCACCAGCCGCTGCAGGCGCCGCTTCTGGGTGGCGAGGATGCGCAGGTCGTCGAAGGCGAGGCCCCGCTCCTGCAGCCAGGCCGGTAACTCCTCGTCGCTGTGGATGCCGCGCCGCTCCAGGAACGCGGCCATCAGGGCCTTCTCCTCCTCGACGGGCAGGGGGATGGCCTGCACCAGCTCATCGAGCACCCAGGCGCGGGCCAGGGGACGGGCCTGGCCCTGCTGGCGGATGAGGCGGTTGAGCTCGGAGAGGGCCATCCAGGGGCGGCCGGGCGGCAGCTCCACCACGGCCGGCTCGCGCAGACCGGAGAGGGGTTCGGGCAGGGTGTCGCGGGTGGCTGTCATGGGGTGGAGCGCTGGTGGGGCAACTGCAGTCGGGCCATCGCATCGGCCATCAGCTCGAGGCCGCGCTCGCGGCTCCAGGTGGCCCTGGCGTAGGTGAAGGCGGCGGTGCTCATGGCCCGCCAGGCGTCGTCGTCGGCGATGAGATGCAGCACGGCCTCCTGCCACTCACCGGGGCTGCGGGCGATCAGCACCTCCTGGCCGTGTCGCAGGCCGGTGGCCTCGGCGGCCAGGGGGCTGAGCACCTGGGGGATGCCGTGGGCGGCGGCGGCCACCACCTTGCCCTTGAGGCCGGCGCCGGAGCGCAGGGGAGCCAGGAACAGCCGGTGGCGGGCATAGACCGTGGCGGCATCGGCCACCCAGCCCTCGGCGATCACCCCCGGCTCTTCGCCCCAGCGGGCGGCCAGTCCGGGGGCCAGGCCGCTGCCGTAGAGGTGCAGCCGCAGTTCGGGCCGCTGACGCTGCAGAGCGGGCCACACCTCGCGCAGGAAGGCCTCCACCGCGTCCCGGTTGGGCGGGTGGCCGTAGCTGCCGAGGAAGGCGAGGCCACTGCGGCCCTCGAGGGGGGCGGGGGCCTCGGGCCCGTGCACCACCCAGGGGCAGGGCGCGGTGGCTGCCTCGCCGAGGGTTTCGGCTTCGATCACCGCCCGTTCCACGTCCGAATAGCTGAAGGTGAGGTGCACCTGGCGCATCACCGCCAGCTCCTGCCGCTTCACCTCCTCCACCGCCTCCAGGGCCCGGCGGGCCGCCTCCCCTTCGAGGCCCTCGGTCCGGGCGGCGCGCAGCTGGCGCAGGTGGTGCAGGTCGGCGTTGCAGAACAGCAGCCGGGCCTGGGGGGCCCAGCGCTCGATGAGGGGCAGGGCCTGGGCGGCCACCGTGTAGCGGGTGAGATAGATGAGCTCGAACTCCCGGCCCCGCTCGCGCAGGAAGTCCTCGAGCGAGAGCACGAAGGGAGCGTGGATGCACTCGATGCCGCGGCGCTGGAGGTCTTCGCTGTAACTGGCCAGCCAGGCCAGGTTGAGGGGTAACAAGGTGGCCTTCCAGCCGAGGCTCTGAAGCAGCTCGATCTCCACCAGGGCGGCATGGCTGCCGGCATCCCGGTCGGGCCGCGGGGTCTCCTGGTCGAGGAAGAGGGCGCGGCCGACGATGTTCCGGTCCTTGATCTGCTCGGCTGCCGCCGGGTTCGGCTCGCTGGGGCCCTGGAAGGCGGCGGCCCACTTCTGCTGGAACAGGGGCCGGTTGGTCTCCTGGAAGCGCTTGAGGCCCGAGCTGGCGGCGGTGTCGGTGCCGCAGCTCATGCCCTCGTGGTGGATCACCCGGGCCAGGGGGCTGTAACGAACGGTGTGACCGGCCTGGCGCACCTTGAAGGCCAGGTCGGTGTCCTCGTAGTAGGCGGGTGAGAACTCGGGGCTGAAACCGCCGAGCCGGTTCCAGAGATCGCGGCGGATGGCGATGGCGGCGGCGCTGGCGTAGTCCACCTGGCGGGCGTAGGCGACGCGGGGGTCGTGGGGGTTGCCGCCCCGGCCGTAGTTCCAGGGTTCGCCGTTCCCCCAGACGATGCCGCCCGCCTCCTGGAGGGTGCCGTCGGGATAGATCAGCTGGGCCCCCACCAGGCCGGTGTCGGGCCAGCGCCCGAACGGGTCGAGCAGTTCCTCCAGCCAGGCGGCGCAGGGCTCGGTGTCGTTGTTGAGCAGCACCAGATAGGTGCCGCGGGCGCTGGCGGCGCCGCTGCAGCAGGCCTGGTTGTAGCCGCGGGCGAAGCCGTGGCGGATCAGCCGCACCCCGGGGGCGTCGGCGGCCAGCGCCTCCGCGCTGCCGTCGCTGGAGCCGTCGTCGACCACCACGATCTCGAAGGGAACCCGGGTGGGGGCGTAGGCGATCGCCGCCAGGCAGCGCAGGGTGACGGCGTACTGGTTGTGCACCGGGATCACGATCGAGACGAGGGGCTCGTCCGCCACGGGCAGGTGCAGGGGCTGGCGGGGCACCGGACTGCCGTCGGGGCCGGGTTCGCTGTCGCCGGCCGGGACCGTGGGACCTTCGTGGCGGCGCAGGGGCTGCTCCAGCAGGCGCTGGAGGCGCGGCAGGTCCGCAGGGAGGGGGGTGCCATGGGTGTCGGCCCAGGCCAGCCAGGTGCGCAGGCTGCGGTAGCGCTCGCGGGCCAGGGGGGAGAGCTCGTCGGGGAACGGGGGACGGGCGTGCTGCTGCAGGGCCGCCCAGGGGGTGAGGTAGAACGGCAGCAGGTCGTAGCGCTGATCCAGAACCTGGCCGCCTGTGGTCTCCAGCTGGAGGTGGTGGACCCGGCCGTCGGCGAGGGCGGCCGGGAGGATCAGCCGGAAGGGCCAGGGCCCATCGGGCAGGGGCTCGGGGGGATCGATGGTCAGGCTGGTGGTGCCATCGAGGCGAAGCACCAGCGGCTCGCCGCCGCGGCCCCAGCCCTCCAGCTGGGGGGCCTGGAGGCCGGTCAGGGCGCCGTCGCGTGCCGGTCCGTGCTGGCGCTGCCGGGCGATCTCCTCGTAGGTGCCTGCATCGAGTCGCAGGGGACTGCCGGCCAGCTCCGGGCCGTCGCCACCGCCGGCGAACAGACGCAGCACCAGGCCCTGGGAGAAGGAAGGCAGGGGGTGGGTGGGGGCCCACCAGAAGCGGAAGCCGCAGGGCTGCTCGATGCCGAGGGGCAGCAGATCGGGCCGGGCCTGGGCGGCCATCAGCTCGGCGACAGCCACCCGCCGGCTGGGATCGAGCAGATCCTCCAGCACCAGCAGGAGGCGCAGGGGAGCGGCCTGGGGCTGCAGGGGCCAGGGGCAGGCCCAGCCGCTGATTCCGCCGGACGGGCTCCAGCCTTCGAGGCGGCCCACCAGACCGGGGCGGCGCAGTTCGGCCAGGGAGGCCGTGGCCGCGTCCACGGTGCCGGGTGGCTCGACGAGCATCACAGCCGTGCTGGAATCAACGGCGGAACCTTATTGCCCCTGTTTCGGTTTGTCTCGTTCCGCCATCGACACGGCCGGCGGCGAGCCTTCGGTGAGGGTGCCGCTCAGGCTGCTGCGGGAGCTGGAGCTGCCCTATCCCGCCTACCACCGACTGATCACGACCCTGCGTGACGCGGTGGGAGAAGGGAGCCGGGAGGATCCCCTGCTGGCGGAGCTGGCGGAAGCCAGTGCCGCGGCGCTGCGACAGGCGCTCGAGCGGCGGGCGCTGGAGGAGGCCCTGGCCGCCCACGATCACCTGCTGGGCCATGTGGTCGAGCTGGCGGCGGCCCGGGCCGAGGTGGCTCCGGTGCTCTGGCAGCGCTACGGCGATCTGCTGGGTCAGCTGACCATCCAGGTGCACGAGCGCCTGATTCCCCCGGATGGAGGCACCCCGGACTTCAGCGCTGCCGGACGGGCCGGCGACGCCGCGCTCTGCCTCCGGATCGCCGGCATCCTTGAGGCCGCGCTCGGCCAGCCCTGGGAGGTGCCGCACTGGCTGCCGGTGATGGAGCAGCAACTGGTGCAGCACGGGGCCCTGGCCTGGCAGCAGCGGATGGCCACGGACCCGGCCGCCGCCGGGCCCTGCCTGGATCTGTTCCTGCGGCTGAGCCAGTTGCTGGATCCTCTGCCGGAGTGGGTGGAGACGGCCTGCCGCAGCGCCATGACGGCGGTGATCGAACAGCTGCCGGCCCCCGGGGCCATGACGGAGGGGGATCTGGGCCAGCTGATCGCGCGGGTGAGCCGGCTGCCGGTGGCTGCGGAGCGGCGCCAGGCCTTCGAGGCCGCCCTGCTGCGGGCCCGCTTCAGTCTGGAACTGCTGCAGCATGGCCGGCGCGCGCCGGGACACCGCGGGGCGGAAGGCCTGGAGGTTGTGGAGGCGGAATGGCTGGAGGAGGAAGAACGCGGGGCAGCTCCTTCCCTGCCGCCTCTGAGGCTGGTGGCGGTGGCGGTGGCGGTGGCGGCGGATCAGGCGGATGCTCCCGAGTGTTTTTCGCTGGAGCCCTATCTCCATGGGGATGGAGAGGGTGCCACCACCGCCCTGGAGGCCTTTCTGCAGCCATGGCTGGGCAGCGATCGGCCTGCCTGCCATCCGCTCCCCAGCCTGCTGGAGAGTCTGGGGCCACGGGGGCTGCCACCCGCTGACGGGGCACTGATGGTGCTGCGCCGGGCGGCCCAGCTCTGGCAGGAGCGGCTGGAGCCGCAGATCACTCCGCTGCCGGCGGTGGAATGGCAGGCCGGCGGGCTCGTGGTGGAGCTGGATCCATTGGAGCTGATGGTGCTGCGGCACGCCGGAGCCGCCCCGGAGACCCTCGAGGATGCCCTGGCCGAGTTGCGCCGCCGCCATCACGACGCGAACTTCTGGGGCGCGGCCGCTGTCGAGCCCTTCCCGGCCCTCCCCGACGCTCTGGAGGTGCTGCGACGGTTCGAGGCCGAAGCCGGGTTCTACGCCACGACCCATGCGCCCATGGAAAGCCTGAGGCAGTGGGCCAGGCCGGCTCTGCAGGCCCTGCTGCAGGCCCAGGTGTGGAGTGCCGATCCAGCCACCCAGAGCCTGTGGCTGCCATGGGGGCTGGAGGGCATGGGGACCCCTGCGAGAACGCATGGGTTGCGCCAGCCCCCCACCGCTGAGGGGTTGCTGGAGTACCTCGGCGGGGAGGAATTGGTGGTGGTGGGAGAGGGGACCGAGGCGATCCAGGCGGCTCATCAGGCCGGCCACCTCTTCCGGGGGACGGCTTTTGGCCTGCGCTGCCTGGCCGCTCCGGAGAGTCGCCACCCCCACCGGCCCGCGGCCGGGTTCGAACACAGCCTGGAGGAGCTGCTGGCGGCTGTCGAGCAGCTGTATCGGGAGCGGCCGTTCACGGTGCTGCTGGCGAGCGGCGGTGCCTACCGCCTGCCTTTGGTCCAGGCCATCCACGGCCGCTTCGGTGTGCTGGCGGTGGGGGTGGTGACTCCTCTGAGCCGTTGGCTGGCGGTTGGCGCTTCGAGGGTCTCCACGGACAGCTGAACGCTTTTTGGACGTGGCTGACTAAGTTGATGAACCATCAGCGCCGGGTCTCATCCGATGGGCCGATGAGCGAAAAGGCTCTCATTAACACCGATTGGCAGACGGTGAGTGCCTCCCACCCCCTTGAGAGCCTCGATCCTGCTGAGTGGGTGCGCTACGGGCTGGCTCTCAGCCAACTGATCGAGCCCACCAGCCAGTCGAGGCAGCAGCAGCAGCAGGCGGGGCTGGCCTTTGCCCATGCGGTGGAATTGGGTGCCCACAAGGAAGCCGTGGCTCTGAGTCAGCGCCTTTCGACGTTGTTGAGCCTGGTGAAATCCCTCGAACTTGCCGAGGTCGGATCGGGGGCGGAGTGGCTCAGCACGAAGGCCCGCCGTCTTGATCGTATGTCCCAGGGGTTAATCCAGCGCGAAGTTGGGACAAAGTCCACCATCCGCACCCTCCATCATCTCGCTTGTACCGGCGGCACGGTGATCAGCAAGTGCCTGGCTTCGATGCCCGATGTGGCACTGGTGAGCGAAGTGAATCCCCTTAATCGCTTCGGCGGAAAGTTTGAGCCCACCAACCCATTGCTGTTGCTGGAACGCAGCTACCGCGAACTCAGTATGGAGGAAATTAAGGAGGATTTTCTGGGTCAGATTGCCCAAGCCGTCAAAATCTGTATCAAAGACGGGGCGGATCTTGTGATCCGAGATCATAGCCATACCGACTTCTGTAGGGGTGATGTTCCAGCCGCGATCACGCCAATCCTCGATTTTCTCAGGGACGACTACACCCTCATCTCCGCAATCACAGTGCGTCATCCGCTGGACAGCTATCTCGGTCTTGTGGCCCAGGGATGGCATCAGCAATTCATCCCAAGCAACCTTGAGGAGTACGCGCGGCGCTATCTGAAATTCCTGGATCGGTATGAAGGCTTACCATTGATGAAGTACGAGGACTTCTGCATGGATCCAGATTCTTTTCTTCAGCAGCTTTGTGCCACGTTGCATCTTGACTATTCTCCTAATTATCGCCATCTTTTCGGTCGGGTGAGGCTCAGTGGTGATAGCGGACGTGGATCCAACACTGAAATCCGCCTCAGGGAAAGGCGACCCATGCCTGCAGAAGTAGAGGTCGATGCACGTAAATCCGAGAGTCTTTACTCCCTTCTTGACCGCTTGGGTTATCACAGTGATCCAGATCGTCGCTATCAATGAGAGGCCTGTGGGCTCGTTAGGAGTAAAATCCGCCGACTCTGAAACTGGACTTGGAGATACCGGCTTCAGTCTCTCAAGGAAGACCTCAGTCGATACCGACCATATCCAGCACGAGGCTATGCTGGTGCACATCGTTGTGGATAGTAGTTTGGAGATTGGTATTCATGTTGGTGCTCGTCAGTTGATAGCAATTGGGTTCTGTGGCGTTGTCAACCGACTCACGAAACGCCTATTATGGTTGCACTTCTAATTCACCCGCTAGCGCAGAAGTCAAGGAGTTCTCAATGCACTTGCGCAGCATATTCATCACCTTTGCCGCTGCACTCGTCGTGGAGGGAGGTGCCAGCAGGGTAGAAAGATCGTATTCCTCATCTGCTTCTATTTCCGCATCCAATATTTCGCTGGCTCACGAGTCTTATGGTGAAAGAAACTATACGAAAGGTACAAACCTTAGGCTGGCATCAGCCACCATGCCCAATGGAGTGCGAACTATGATCCTTATGAGTTCTTCCAGGTTCCTTGCAGCGGCAATTCCTGCTAGTGCACGCTCAGGCTCCCTCTTCATCAATCATTCTGCGGGGAAGCAGCTAGATCTAGGAGTATTCACTGTCGATGAGTTCGGCGCTCCGATAACGATTATGCAGCCGGGTACGTACGAAGGAAACTGGCGGAGCCTCGACTCGAAGACTGCCGCCGTGACCATAAGGACTAGGGGTCGAGTTGTGATTCAGAATTGCAGGATTCAAGGGACTGGTGATCTAATTCGTGTGCTATCTCCAGGCGGGAATGTCGTTATCAGAAATTGCACTGGAAAGGCACTTGATCCCCTCATCGCTGGGCAAACGAATGGAAGTTTCTTCAATTCTTGGGACATTTCAAGCCTGATAGCTGAAAATAACTCTATGGAGAATGTGAGTTTTGGATTCAAATTGTATAGCCGCGACGGCAGAACCGCATCTGGCCCCATTAAGATCAGATACAATCGTGCTATAAATATGCAAGGCCAGTCAAGTGATGGGAAGGGTGGGCGGCAAACTCTCAGATCTGGAACAGATCCCAAAAACCATTTTGTGATCTTGGCGCATATGCAGAATACGAATGGGGCGGAGATCTCCTGGAACAGCGTTGTGAATGAACCTGGCAACAGCTCCAGTGGGGATCTGATTAATATCTACAGTTCAAGTGGAACCCGACAGTCACCGATTGATATTCATGACAATTTTCTGCAGGGCGGCTATCCAATGCCAATTAATGTAAAACGCTTTACTGGGTCGGCGATTATCACAGATGGAAGCCCAGCTGACACCCAGGCCACGGCAACGGCATACGTAAAGATTCATAATAATCAGGTGATATCCCAGGCAAACCTCGGGATTGGCATCGCCGCCGGGCATGACAACGAAGTATTCTCCAATCGCATAGTTTCGTCTGGTCGTGCCAGAAATGGCTCCTGGTACTTCGGTAATGTTGGAATTGCGCTGTTTAACAACTACAAGGCAGCATCTTCGGCTTTCTATGGCAATATAGTCCGCGATAATTTGGTTGGCTATATTGCGGTTACACCAAATTCGGGGGATCCGAGAAATTACCTTTTCGCGCCTTTTAGGAGTGATTACTACCTAGACGGATGCGCCAGAAATGGCATCCTTAATGCCTCGCAATGCAAGAATAACGGACATGTCCCTGGCCGGATCGACGAGCTAGTTGAAGCGCATGAGGTCTTCATTTGGCAGAAAAAGCTCACGGCAAAGGGCATCAAGATCGGGGCACAGCTATGAGGGTCTTGCAGGATTGATTTCGGGTATCCCAATGCCCTGCTGGCTGTTGGCCGGCCCTCTCTGCCAGGAAAGTTGACGCCTCTCCATCCCGACAACTTCAACTACCAGCGGGCCTGATGAAACCGATCGATGCGTCCTTACAGCGAGGCCGTCAAGGCTGTCAAGCGACTGTGATGATCCAGGTACCCCACCGGATCAGGTCTGACTCCTCAAGCGACCGACGCACCTTCCGAGGCTGCTGTCTTCCGAATGATCTGTCGTCTTGGTCTGATGGGGCCGACCAGCCTGGAAGTGCTGACCTGATACGAGCCTGGCCAGAGACCCCATCACAGTCCTGTCGTTCTTCCCAGCTGATCGCTCAACCCCACAACCATCAAGCAGGGATGGCTTCATCAATACTGGCACATCCTGGCCAGGAGCACACCCCCGACGTCGTGATTGGCGTCGACACTCACAAGGAGGCCCATGTGGCTGTGGCCCTGGCTCCCCACGGCGGCAGGCTCGGCGAATGCCGGATCCCCGCAACCCGCTGTGGCTACGACCAGCTGATCGCCTGGACGGAGCAGTTCGGCTACGCGCCTGTCTTTGCCGTGGAAGGCACCGGTTCGTTCGGAGCCGGGCTCTGCCGCGAGCTTCTTGATGCCGGCTTTCCTGTCGTTGAGGTCAACCGTCCCGATCGCTCCACCAGGCGCCGGCTTGGCAAGGACGACGCCATCGATGCCGAGGCCGCTGCCCGAGCGTGGATCGCCGGCTCGGCCACGGTGGCGCCCAAGTCCGGAAGCGAGAGGGTGGAGATGATCCGCATGCTCAAGTGCACCAAAGATTCGGCCACCGAGAGCCGCACCCGAGTGATCAACCAGATCAAGGCGATCCTGGTGACCGCTCCGGCCGCCCTGCGCGAGCGACTGGAACCTCTGCACCGCGGTGCCCTGATCCGAGCCTGCGCGGCCCTGAGGCCAGGCCTTCTGGATGCCCCAGTGGCGGCGGCCAAACGAGCACTCCGGACCCTGGCGCGTCGTGTTCAGGCCCTGGAAGCGGAAATCGCCGAGCTGCGGGACGACCTTGATCAGCTCACTCAGGCTGTTTGTCCCGCTCTGCGCCAGACCTTTGGCGTGGGAGTCGACAATGCCGCCACTCTGCTCACCGCGACTGGGGATAACCCGGAGCGCCTGCGCAGTGACGCCAGTTTTGCAGCGCTCTGCGGCGTCAATCCCCTTCCAGCCAGCTCTGGCAAGACCCACCGACATCGCCTGAATCGGGGCGGCAACCGTCAGGCCAATGCGGCCCTCCACCGGATCGCCGTGGTGCGGCTGCGATGGGATGAGCAGACCCAGGCCTACGCCGAGCGACGAACAGAGGAGGGGCTCTCGAAAGCGGAGATCCTGCGCTGCCTCAAGCGTTTCATTGCCCGCGAGGTGTTCCGAATCCTCATGGGTAGTCCAGCCGTGAGGTTGAAGAAGGCATGAGCCTCCAAGGGGGGCAACAGCCCAGGCTCCCGCCAACCAGCCCGCCCGCAATGGCGGAGCGGGCGGGCTGGTTGGCGGATGGAGAGCCGGCCGCACCAACCTCATGGCATCGGCAACAAGCTGCGCCAGGGGGCTTGACGATCTATACGAGCATCATCCGCTTTTGGTCCTCCGGCGACACGAAAACTGGTCCACCTGACGGCTTGGTGACGGGCGCCTTCCGGCGGCCCTTGGCTTTGTGTTTCATCGGTGTTCCGTGTGGTGTTGGGGTCCCGGCATGCCGGGCTGTGGATCGGGGTTCCTCCTCAGGCCTCCTCCCCGGCTGTCGGTGGCCGTAGGCCATCGGCAGCCGGGGAGGAGGAGCCGCCCGCCTGTGGGCGGAGCAGGCCACTGCGCCGCTTCTCCCTGAGCCGGAAGATGTCGCCGCGGATCGTCAGCACGTGGCTGTGGTGCAGGAGGC
Source organism: Cyanobium sp. CACIAM 14 (assembly GCA_000708525.1). GTDB lineage: Bacteria > Cyanobacteriota > Cyanobacteriia > PCC-6307 > Cyanobiaceae > Cyanobium. The sequence continues at coordinate 7,536 of JMRP01000022.1, read as the reverse complement.
GAATGAGGCTCGCCGAATACCTCCCCCCACTCCATGAAGGGCCAGTTGGAGGTGATCAGCACGCTGCCGAGCTGGTAGCAGCGGGAGATCAGATGGAAGAAGAGGTAGACGGCGTTCGGCTCCAGGGGCAGGTAGCCCAGCTCATCGATGATCAGCAGCCAGCTCTTGCTGTATTGGCTCAGCCGGGCCTCCAGGGCGTGCTGGGCCTTGGCCTTGGCCAAGGCGCTGATCAGCTCCATGGCGCCGACGTACTGGACGCTGGGGCCCAGTCGCACCGCCTCACGGCCCAGCGCCACCGCCGGATGGGTCTTGCCCACACCCGGTGGGCAGAGCAGCAGCAGCTTGTCGCCGTTGGCCACCCAGCCGCAGGTCGCCAGTTCGCGGATCTGGGCCGCGTCAATCGAGGGCTGCGCCTCGAAATCAAAGGTCTCCGCCGTGCGCGCGTAGGGGAAGCGGGCCAGGCGCAGGGCCATCTCCATGCGCAGCTTGTCATTGCGGGCGACCTCCGCGGCGCACAGCCAGGCCAGAGCTTCCCTGAGGTTCATCTCCCGCCGCGCCGCTTCCTCCAGCAGGGAATCGAGGCGGTCGCGGATGGCCGGTAGCCGCAGACGGGTGAGAATCGCCTTGAGATCCTCGGTCGGCACCGGTGGCGGCGGCGCCGTGGATCGGTTCCGTGGACTGCTGCTCATGCCGCCACCTCCCCGATCAGCTCGGCGAAGACGGCCAGCGAGCGTGCCAGCTCCGAACCGTACGGGATCGCTGGTCTGCGGACGCCATGACCGGCTCCAGAAAGACAACGTCCTCGCGCCGCTTAATTGGACACGGAGCGAACAGGGACTCGATTCAAGGTATTCTTGTATGGTTTCGAGCTTGACAATTGCAGGTAAGTGCTTGGAGAAGAGAAGTAGAGCGTCTCAGTAAAGACAGGCATGTATCTAGTCGTTACTTAAGCCAAATCGTTTGTGAAGCACAGCGGTTTCATTGAACGAAACGCGGCTTACATCCAGTAAATACTTGTTCTCAAGGTTTTCATTGTGAACCACTGATGCCCACATTGGATAGTAGGTTCTGGGAAATATTTGATGCCTGACGTGAGCTAGGACTTCTGTATGCATTCTGAAGTATACCGTCTGCGCCTCATAGGGGTTTCTGCAATATTCGAATACGGACAGGAAAGGGTTATCGGGATAGGATTGATGATAGTACTTTTCTTTATTTGCAACGAATGTGGATCCGCTGCAAAAACTTATACATGCATTGCCGATAAAAGGGTATTCAATATTACTTAACGTCGCAAAGAAGTCGCTTGATACCATGTCGTCTGCGTCAAGTCTAGTGGTTATGACGGGTTTTGGATAGCTTATATTGTCAACGGCTTTCATCACAGTTGCCTGAACGGAAAGGCCTTGGTATGCCGCAATATTGTAATGACAATTGCAATCCTTGAGAATATCCGCAAGCCTGCTCTTGACATGCTCTTGATCGCTTCCAATTAATATGATCCAAGCGTCTGGCTTGACATAGCAGTTCTTGATGCTCTTGGCTGTATACTTGGCGAAGAGTGCAATTCTATTCTCTGTCCACGCATTATACTCTTCAGTTGATTTGCCTGCCCATGATGGGTGAGGCCAGCTGAATCTAGTGGCTAGTATTTTAAACGGGCTGAGACCGGTCATTGGGGGTGAGGCGGGTGTGGGTAGAGTCTGAGCAGATAATTGGTCGTTTCGATGAAGTCAGCCCCCCTGCAGTGCCTCTCCACATGCATGAGTAGGCAAACTGCGGCTGAATTCATCCGCGACGTTCAGGATCTTTTGTATTAGGCCATCCATCGTCTGGTTGAACCGGAAGTCGATGGCCCAAGCGTGATGCGGATATTCAGCCCGAAAGAACTGTGTGCCGCACCCAACAAGCCGGGAGCGCTTCCGCAAGAAGGTTTCCGAAGACAATCTAGTTGAAGGGCGATTTGAATCTATAGTTTGTGCGTAATGCATTAGACAACTCTTGCAATCAGATAGCTGAAAGAGATCCGCAATGATTCTATAAATAGAATCTCGCGCCATGAATTGCTGATGTACGTGCATTGCTCTTATCCGTTGTCGACCAAACTGGCCTCATTCCAGTTTCCTCCTTGCGCCATTGAAGGCTGCGGCAACAGAGGCTTCATCTGCATCGCAGATCAGAGAATTCCATTTACAATACCATACATCCCTACCTCCATCAGATGGTGTTGAGATAACGGGACAACCACACAGTAGATACTCCTATGGGCTAGAGCAGGCCCTCTTCTCTGATGTGAAAAAGCATCAGCCAACGAGAAATTGTACATGGTTATGACTTCCTCGAAAGATAGCAACTCTGTGCCTTTAAACGCTGGGACAAGCTCGTTTATATTCGTGTAGTCGTGTTTACGAGAGTTTTAGCCTTGCGTGATTGGGATGTCCTTGACATGCTTTCTTTGCCATATACGGTCTATTGAGGTTGAGCTCTCGCTTGGCATCTAGGACAAGAGAGCAGGGGCTATTGCCGGAGTTCTTGATCTGATATGTGTTCTCGTCAAGAGAAGAGTTGTGATCAAAAAACAGCATTAAAGCCGTTGGAGATTGCTTCCTCTCCTTTGCTTAGGTGTATTTGCAATGAGGAAGATGCTTGCAAGAGGTAGGAAGGGATTCTGATCCTCAACACGCTTATGTGCAATGGAAAAGTGCCAAACCGTAGTAGGGCATGGGGAGCCAGCCGGGTAAGTGCCGGTTATTCTGAAAAGAGGCAGTGAATCAGAGTAATATTCAAGACCTTCAAGTGGAAGCATGCGACAAGAATTATCTTCGTGGAATTCAAAGATAATAGCGGCATAAAGATAATAGCGGCATCGGAAAAGGCCCATTCCGATCAATTCATATCTTCACTCGACCTGTTTTTCCCAGATTACACCGTTCATGTCTTCTTGGCTCATCGTGAGAGCCTTATCATTGCTCACATACCAGCGTACAATGGTATTCATTGCTTCACTCACATGGGCTTCTGTGGTCGCCTCCTCAGGAGATGTTGCGATCTGGAAATGCAGGAGTCTCTCTGATGACGGGCCCCTTGTGAAATGAGTGCCAATGGCATGGCTTGGCCATAAGGGTGTTGCCCGGGACATCACCCGGTTCGCATAGGTCGCCACCATGGGATGAATGCCATGGCTCCCCTGGGCCCTTGCGGTTTGAGCATGGTGCTGATGTTCCATGAAGTCATAATCGAACACCTTCTTGCTGAGGCCAGCAAGCACCATGCGATCTTTCAGATTCGTGTCGTCCTGCCCGTAGGACTTGATGCGTTCGTCATAGCCGCCCACCGTGAGGAAATCCTGGATGTAGTAGTAGGTTTCGCCATGCAGATGCCGTTCGTTGTTGTCCCTCGCGTGATGCCAGTCCCCCACCCAGAACTCGCCTGGTTCCAGAGGATGGGCGGAGAAGAAATCTCCCTTGAACTCAACATCGGAATCGCACTTGAAGATGCGCTGGTTTCGCGCCATCCGGCTGGCCAGATTCTGGGCCAGCGTGCGGATGAACTTGGTCTGTCCATCCACTCGCACCACTCGGACCCGCGGATCATCAAACACTCCGGGCACCTCCGCCACCGGCTCCTTCGAGCTCCAATCCAGGAGGATCAGCTCATCGAAGCGCTGCTGCAACCAGTTCGGCAGATTCTTCCGCACGTTCTCATTGCGGTTCATCAGATGCACGTACATCGTGATGCCGTCGCCGAGGGGCTCTCCGATCAGATTCGTGGTTGGGGACGCCACAGGTGGAAACAGCTCGTTTCCGGCCACCACATCCTCCGGCCGGGCCACCTCCGGCAATCTCGACAGGATCAACCCGCTGTTGATGTGCTTGGTGTCGAAGGTGTCGTCCTGCCGCTCAGCATTGCGATCGGAAGCCGCCTTGAGGATGCCGGCACGATCGAGTCGTCTGGCCTCCCGCGCGAAGGCATTCCTCTCGCTCAGCACCGCCAGCCGGATCTCCGCCGCTGGTCTTCCCTCCTGGGGGTGCTTCCATTGCGCGGTGAGCTTCAGCCCCATGGCCCACCACGCTTCTCCTTTCGGCAGCCACAACCAGGCTTCACCGTCCCCAAGGGGCTCGAGGGACCAGGGGAGTTCGTCGAACTTGTTGTATTCCCGGTAGCGGTTGATCGTGACGTTGATTTCTTCAAGGCTGCAGCCCATAGCCTCAAGGTGAAATCCCAGCAGCTTCTCCGTATGATCCAGATGGACCACGATGGTTCTAGGACCTTCGCCTTCCAGCGACATCGCGGCGGGCACTTTCCGGGCCACACCGGTGAACGCTGATTGTGTGACTTCCGGCACCTGCACTTGCTGCGGCCGGAACAGCTCCTGCAGCAGGGGGATCGGCGCAGCTTCCCTCCTGCTGCTCCCGAAGCAGGTCATCGCCACAGCTGCCTCATACACCCTGCGGCAAAGAAGCTGGCGCCGATGTCGTTCGGCGGAAGACATCCGCCGAAGCCTCGCATCTAGCTGATCGAGATCGGCTTCCGGATGCAGAACTACCACATCCTCCCAGGTGATCGCTTCACCCGGCAGAAGGCGGCGCAGATCGGGCAGCTCATGCCGATCTGAGAGCACGACCGGGATCGAACCCACGGCAAGGGACTCCCAAAGTCGCAGTGTGTTCGGGCCGGCGCCCACCGGGCAGAGGGAGAACTGGGTGTGGCTTAAAAGCTCGTTGTAGTTTCTGACCTCATCATCGTCGATAGCGTTTTTCTTGCTCACATCACCAAAGACCTGGTAGTTGTACACTACCTTGTTGAAATGCCACATATCGTTGATCGTGACCCGGTAGCCTTCGAGATCAGAAAGACTGGCCATCCGCTGGCGGACGTCGCTGATGTAGTGCTTCATGTAAGCGCCACTGAAGGAGGCAAAGACAGGGCGTTGCTCAATCGGCACAAAATGAAGCCCTTGCCTTCTCTTCGGATCTCGATCATTCACAGCATAGAGGCTCCAGCTGTGCAGGCGCACCCCCTGCTGCTCATTCAGTCCCTTTTCCTTGTGGGAGATCCAGAGGTCGGTGACCCCGGTTTCCTTGATCTTCGCTATTGCGTCACGCCAGAAGATGTGCTGGCAGACGCTGTGCACCTGTAGCTTCCTCCCCCACTGTTCCAGCTGGCGGGCGATCGCTTCGGTGCGTTTGCGAAACGCCAGCAGCAGCGTTTCCGGGTACTGGTCCCCAGTGGCGTGGCTGTTGACGCCGCGGTCGATGAAGGTGGCCCAGGGCAGGCCCACATAGACCTGATAGGTATCGTCGACACGCTGGGGCCCTTCGATCGTCCTGTGGGCGTCGTAGGCGTCCTCCTCGGTGCGGCAGGGGAACTGCCAGAACAGCAGATCGGCGGCGTGGCGCTTCTCGGAGGCGATCTGCTCCGGTTTCCACTCCAGAATCGGCTGCAGGAATCCTGCGGCGAAGAGGGCTTCCTCTCCCAGCTCCTGTGCCTCTGCTGCCGAACCCCGGAAGGCCACGCGTCCAACGGTGGGCCAGAAGCGATCAAGGAAGTAGAGGGCCTCCCCATCGGCGAGGACCTCGAAGCGGGTGCCGTACTTGCGGATGCTGCTCATGGAGGCGACATCCACCTCCTGACGGGGGATCACCCCGTGGATGCTCTCGGCGATCGCCGCGATGCCGGGTTCGATGCCGGCCTCTGCGGCTGCTACTCCCGATTCCTTGCGCTGCTTCGGGGGCGGACTCGCACTCGGCGGCTCCTTCGGGGACGACTTGTCGAAGAACAACACCAGCTCCGCCCCCTCGCCGGGCCCCCATCCCGGTTCGGCATCGGTTCCGATCAACCGCAGTTCCAGTGTCACCAACTCATGGCCCTTCAGTTCCTTCGGCTGCCAGAACTGTCGTCCGCCGCCCGAAGACAAGGTCAGCGCCTGCTGATCCTTGAAGGTCACTATTACGCCCTCGTGGTTGCGCCCCACCACTTCCAGTTGATACTCGATCTCACAGCGGCGAGGCAGTCTGAGGGTTAATCCCTCAAGGCACATGGCCTGCCGCAGCTGAAGGGCCACTCCTCCATTCAGGAGCACCGGCATGGACAGGAAAATCGTGTCCTCGCTGAGGAAGCCGGGAGGAAGACCATCGATGTGGGCTGACCCCAGCGCCTCATTCACCCAGGCCATGCCGGTGAACTGTTGCAGGTTGAGGAACCGTTTCGCTTCCTTATCATCTCGATGCAGAAGCTGGTGCACCCCCATCTCTACCGCTTGTTGATTGACCAGCACGCCCGCGGGCCGATCCGCTGAACGGGTCCAAATGGTGAACTCGAGCTCGGCATCTTCGCATGGGGCGAGCCCGGGATGCACATAGCTCACCCCTCCATAGAGGCGATCACCGAGTTTGTCGTAGGCGCGCGCCGCAGAGGCCTGCAGATGCACGCTGCGCACGTGGTAGCACGGGTTGCGCACATGGAACCCGTGGCTCCACATCACATAGGCGATGCGGTTGTCACAGCCGGGAAAGCCCAGCGGGAAGCTGCTCGCATAAAGAAGGCTTTCCGGCAGATCGGCATCGGCACGGACACCCCAGACATCCTGCGTCCAGTGGGGGTAATCGTTGAGGTGGAGCCCCGCTTGGCCTGGGTTGTACCGCGTGAGCGCCAGGAACACGTCCGGGCGATCGAAAGTGTTCGTCAGTTGCTCCAGACCTTCATCCAGATAGATGTCGGAATTGAGCAACAGCGCGATGCCCTGCTCCTGCCGGCGCACCCAGCGGAACCATTCTGCATATGTCATCCTCTCGTTGCTCTGGATAACCTCCACGGGTACCGTGGCCTCGGGCAATGGAGGGGCGTCCGACTCGAGAAACAACATCACCCTGCTGATGCGCGGGTGATTCAGGTTGCGACGCAGGCACTCATTGATCTCCCGCTGCCTTTCCTCCGTGCGGGTTCGGTAGTACTGCGTGTAGACGACGATCTCCATAGTTCTGCTCAACAATGGCAGCCTTCAGGGAGCCATTCACTAATTGTCTCAGGGTAGGCTTTCTCCCAACGACTGCGGTCACTCTCTCTATTGGTGCCCACTGAGCTCGGCCTCAAATGGTTTTTGGTAACTCCAGGCATGAGGCTGCCGTCTATGAAGATGTGGGAACTTAGTGAGAGTGCTGCTGTTGCAGCGCCAAGGTGTGATTCGTCTGCTTCTGAATCTCGTGACTTCCAGCTTAAGAAGGAAAGAATCTTCCCGACTCCAATCCCTCGGGAAAGGGTTGCTTTGATCGCGAGCAATCGGATGCTGGTGATCCCCTTAAGGACGCTCACCTGCCTGTCTCCATGCATTCCTAAACCCTCGCGAGGATTGACCCGCATCCATTGGATGCTGCTGATCCTTCCCTGTTATAAGAGCCCCCCGGCATGGAAGGGGAGGTCTCTTTCTGGTGGATCTCCTGCGCAAAGCCTGAAAATATTCAGGAGAAGTTCTGATGGGTGGGGCGAGACTGATGCTGCCCAGTTCCGGCTCTTGTTGAGGACGCCATGCTCCCGCGT
>JMRP01000021.1 GCA_000708525.1 Cyanobium sp. CACIAM 14 | reverse complement strand
CTTCACTTGGGTGGGTTCATCCTGTCCAGCTCCAGGCCGTTGCGCTGGATGCCCCAGCCGACATCGGTGATCGCCGCGTGCAGCGATACCTATGGGCGCAGCGGGAAAGGGCAAGATGCCAGCACGCGTTCATCAATCTCCTGCGGCGGGATTGCGACCCCACGATGGAGGGAGCTGCCTTCCGCGCGCGGTACGCATTCCCAGTAATTGAGTACGCCGACAAGACGGTTTACATGAGAGACAAGGATGCGCTCTGGTCGCTGACCACCCAGCATCTCTTGACCTGCACGATGCGCCAGGTCATGCTTCGCAAGACACTCACGGTTCCGTGTCCTTATCGTGGCGATCCGGAGGAAGCAGAGGCCCTCACGCTTTGGCTGCGAGACGAGCTTGAAAGGCTGTTTGATCGCCCCTTCCCCATGGCGCAGGTGATATCGGTTAATTAGTCAAGTCTTTGAAAGCCTATTCAAACACCATAAACATCTTGAACAACGGAAACCGTAATGTCGGCTTCAACCGCCGGTTTGAACTTCCGCTTCTGGGAGAAATCAGCTGCTGTCGCAAATCTACCCTAGCATCTGTGCCACCGAACAACGGCTTGCAGGCGACGCGCGTGAAGCCGCGCGCGCCTACATGCCGAGGGTTAGGCTGGCTAAGCCCGTAAGAAGCCCAAGCATCAGTTTTCTCCTAAGTGATACTGGAGATAGAGGATGGACTATACAAAGCTGAAACAGACAATTAATGGTATCTCAAGTAAAGATCTTGAGCAGAGAAAGAGTTGGTACTCTCCCGCCGCAGAGGCCTATAACTCCGCAAGGCCTAAATACCCACGTGAACTGGTTGACAAGGCCGTCAGCGCTGCTCAGCTTACTCAGTCCTCAAGAATTCTTGAAATTGGTTGTGGCCCAGGAACAGCAACAGCCTCTTTTGCAGAACTCGGCTGTCACATGGTCTGCATTGAACCCAATCCAGACTGTTGCGAGTTAGCAAAGATGAATTGCGAATCGTATCAATCAGTAGAAATAATCAACAAATCCTTTGAGGAATGGGATCTAGAGCCTGAAGCATTTGATGCAGTTCTTGCAGCAAGCTCCATGCATTGGATCCCTTCCCAGATTGGCTATACCAAGGCTAGCAGCGCACTGAAAGAGGATGGCTATTTAATACTCCTGTGGAACAAAGAGCTGCAGCCCTGCAAGTCAATGCAGATTGCGCTTTCAGATGTATACCGGCTACATGCTCCATCTCTTACCCAATACGAAGACAGGAAAACACAGGAAGACATTTTGGCTGGCCTGGGCCAAATGATGCTTGACTCAGGCAGGTTCCGAAACCTAGTTACAGCAACTGTTGCAACCTCCTTGACCTATACACCTGATCAATACATATCTCTTCTCGGCACGTACTCTTCGTATCTAAAGCTTGATCACCACACGAGAAATGCCTTGTTTACTGGGCTCAGACAATGCATCTTCGAGAAGGGAGCCGGTGAGATCCACCTTTCACATCTATCGACGTATCACATTGCACAGAAGATACCAGGCTTTGGCAAATAGTCTTGTTAACAGCCAACATCAATATTCAGCGGTCGGGAGCATGAATGCCTTAAGAATGCAGAGAGCCATTGCCCGCCGCTGATCTTGAGCGAAGAGGGCCGGACAGCCAGAGCTCGGATCCGCCGGAGCCAAGAAGCCTGAGCCTGCTGAGCTGCGCCCTCAGCCATGGCGTGAAGGCATCGCACTCCGCAGGAGAAGCACCACAACATCCCCATGCCCTGGATAGTCCGATGTCCTGGATCTTCCCAAGTCCTGGACCTCCGTTGTCTTGAGCGTTACCCTGACGCACCAATCAACCCAGGAAGGAGCGCATGAACTCCATGCCGCTTGGGGCCATCCAGCTCATGCTTGCGGCTGGCTCCGTCATCGCCGCGGTGGTCGTGCTGTACCCAGTCTTTCTGGGCTGGCGGTGGGGCGAGGAGAGCAGACGCTGGCCCTCAGTGACAGGAAGGGTCACCTATTCTGGAACGTTGTCGCTTCTGAGTGGAGGCCAGGACAGTGCTCCACATCGTACCTATCGTCCATGGGTGGTCTGCAAGTACACTGTTGACAGCAAGACCTACAAGTGCCGGCGCATAGACTTTGGATTCCGATTCAGCACAGGCCGGCGCGAAGCTCAACAGGCGGCCTCCGAGTTCATCGTGGGCCAGAGCATCCCGGTTCACTACCATCCAGACAGGCCTGGCCTGGCAACGCTGAAGGCAGGGACGGCGGCGGGCCGACTGCGTTCCAATCTTCTCTACAGCGCCTTTCTGGTGGGCCTTCTCGGGATGGGCTGGATCTGGGTTCTTCTCCATTCAGCCTGATCCGATCCCGTTCCGCCCAACCATCAAACCGGGACAGCCTCTCCTCACCGCGCCACCGTTTCCGACCCCACCACCATGGGCAGGGAAAGCACATCCAACCAGCCCCTCGAGTGGACAGGATGTCATCAGGATCCTGTTTCTGTTCTAAACCCCTTGTCTGGTTCTGAGGGGCACCGTTAGGCAATAGTCGGCACATCCGTCCGATGAAACACTACCGCTTCACCATGAACGCCCGTGGTCGGTCAGGGACCATCCGCTGAAATGATGACCGGAATGTCACTGACATCGACTGGGAAATGTCTGGCTCGCCAGACCATGATCTGCTGCTGGCTCCGTTGGATCTCCGCACTTGGGCATCAGGAGAAGAAATACCCAGAGACGCCCAGCACCGGATACTGGAGGAGTTGAGAGCGTGGCTTGTCGCACAGAAGATCAGGTCAGACGCCGCGCAACCCCGCTCAGGCAATGGAGGAAATGTGACCTGCAGGTGGGCTGGCTGCTCACAGCTGGCGTTGGTGGAATCAGCCTACTGCCTATTCCACTACGATGAGATGCTTCTGCGATAGAGTGCCAAATGCGGTGCCAGAACTTAACTAACGCGAATCATTTGTGCTCAGATGTCTGCACAGTCTCGTCGACATTTTCCCCACCCATTCTGCCTCCTTGGCCACGGTAGATGAAGCACGGAATTGGGCCTCACAGCCAAGCAGTTCATGGCCAACTCACGCATCGACTGGCGGCTTGGCTTCGCACTCTGGCCCTTCCTGGTCTTCTTCCCCCCGGTCCATCACCGGCGCCGCTGCCGCTGATCATGGCCGCCGCATCGCTTCCATCCGCAGCCTTGCCGGCCCTGTCTGCCGCTGTTGGTTGCGCGGCGGCACCGCGCCTGGGTCTTCACAGCCCGATCGTCGAAGCCCTGGTGCGACGTCAACCGTTGCCCCATCTCCGCCGCGCGCTCCTTGCCGGCCTCGCCGGCGGCAGTGCGGGCGTCGTGCTCCTGCTGTCGCTGCCATCCTGGGCACCCTCCAGCATGACGGCCGCTCGGCACTCGGCCTCCCTTCCCCTCATGGTGCGCCTTCTCTATGGTGGTCTCACCGAGGAAGTCCTGATGCGCTGGGAGCTGATGAGCGCCGTCCTCTGGGTGCTGGTCACCTGCCCGCTGCAGCGAATCTCATTGGTTCCCTGGACCGCAGCATCATCCTTCACGTCGTCACAGCCAACGTGCTCTTCGTACGTGTTGCCGGTTTCCTCCTCTGAAAGCAGGGGCTTGAAAGTGCGATGCTGGCCCATCTGATCGCCCATGCAGGCGCCGATGTGGTCGACCGGTGAATCCAACCCCTCACCCAAGGAGTGGCCACGCATGAGAGCAATTGTGTATGACCGCTATGGGCCACCTGAGGTTCTTCGGTTGAAGGAGATCGAAAAGCCCGCACCCAAGGCGAACGAAGTGCTCATCAGAACGCATGTGGCAACAGTCACATCAGGAGACTGGAGGGTGCGAAGTCTCGCTGTGCCGGCCGGCTTTGGATTGATCATGCGGTTGGTATTCGGAATCTCGAAGCCGAGGCAACCCATCCTGGGCACAGAACTGGCAGGAGTGGTGGAGTCGGTCGGCAGGGATGTGAGGGCATTCACGCCCGGTGACAGGGTGTTTGCGTTCAGCGATGCGGGCATGGGTTGCTACGCCGCGTACAAATGCATGCCGGACGATGGCGCCGTGGCTCACATGCCATCCAACCTCAGCTTCGAGGAAGCTGCCGCGATCTCGTTCGGCGGCACGACGGCGCTGCATTTCCTCAGAAAGGCCCGGCTGCAAGGCGGGGAAAAGGTGCTCATCAATGGCGCCTCCGGCGGGGTGGGCACGGCCGCGGTGCAGCTTGCCAGGCACTTCGGCGCCGTCGTCACCGGCGTGTGCAGTTCCGCCAACGTGGAATTGGTGCGATCCTTGGGGGCCGATCGCATCATCGACTACACCAAAGAGGACTTTTCACAGAACGGTGAAACCTATGACGTCATCGTCGACACCGTCGGAAACGCCCCCTTCTCGCGCTGCAAGGCTTCATTGAAGCAAGGGGGACGCCTTCTTCTGGTATTGGCTGGGCTGCCGGAGATGCTGCTGGCGCCGTGGACGTCAATGATGAGCGGTAGGCAGGTCATTGCCGGTACGGCGGCCGGCACCGCCGAGGAGTTGCGCTTCCTCGCGGATCTTGCCGAGAACGGCCACTTCCGCCCTGTCATCGATCGTCGCTACCCAGTCGAGCAGATCGTGGAGGCGCACCGCTACGTCGATACCGGTCGCAAGAAGGGAAATGTTGTTGTCAGGTTCGCAGCAGATGGCCAGGCATTGGCCGGAGCATGAATGAGCCATGTCCCACACCCCCCAGATCGATCCCGGCCGGACGGAACCCCTGCCAGGCTGGGGAGCGGCTGCGCCCTGACCATGCCGACCACCATCGCCAGGAACACGGTCTGCCTCTGGTACGACGGCGGCGCCGAGGACGCCGCACGCTTCTACGCCGCCACCTTCCCGGACTCCTCCGTGGATGCGGTGCACCTGGCCCCGGCGGATTTCCCCGCCGGCCGGGAGGGGGACGTGCTGACGGTCCGGTTCACCGTGCTGGGGATTCCCTGCCTCGGGCTCAACGGCGGGCCCGCCTTCCGGCCGGATGAGGCCTTCTCCTTCCAGGTCGCCACCGCCGACCAGGAGGAAACCGATCGCTACTGGAATGCCATCGTGCGCAACGGCGGCCAGGAGAGTGCCTGCGGATGGTGCAAGGACCGCTGGGGCATCTCCTGGCAGATCACGCCACGGGTGCTCAGCGAGGCGATCGCCGATCCGGATCGGGCAGCCGCCAGGCGCGCCTTCGAGGCGATGCTGACGATGGGCAGGATCGACATCGCGGCGATCGAGGCGGCATGGGCCGGCCGGTCCTGAACCCATGCGCATCATCCTTCTCGGCAATGCCGGTGCCGGCAAGAGCACCCTGGCCGGCAGGCTGATCGCCCGGGAGCCCGCCGAGCGGCTCTCGCTCGATGCGGTGGCGTTCGCCGGCGGCAGCGCCCAGCGGCGGCCCCTTCAGGAGAGCCTCGAGGAGGTGAGGCGCTGGATCGCCCAGCGGCAGAGCTGGATCATCGAAGGCTGCTACGCGGACATCATCGAACCCCTTCTGGTGCACTGCGACGAACTCCTCTTCCTCAATCCGGGCATCGAGGCCTGCGTCGCCCACTGCCGCGCCAGGCCCTGGGAGCCGGAGAAGTTCGGCTCCCCCCAGCAGCAGGACGCGAATCTGGAGAACCTGATCCAGTGGGTGCGCTCCTACTCGGAACGGACCGACGAGTACGGGCTCGCCCGCCATCGCGCCCTCTTCGACGCCTCCGAAGGAGCGAAGCGGGAATTCCGCCACCCTGGCGAGTACGACGCCCTATGACGAGGGCGCCGTCGATGCGCCGCTTCCCCGTGGCCCCCTGGCCCTTGTCGCTGCAGATCGTGTCAGGCCTGGGCAGCCTGATGCTCTGCGGGGTGGCCTACGCCGCCTGGCGCGCGATCCCAGTGCCCACGGGCTTCACCCATACCTTCGGCCTCGGCGTGGCGGCCGTTCCTCTCGTGGTCCTTGTCGGGGCCTTGCTGTTCATCGTCAGCGGCTACAGAGTCGACGCCAATGCGCTTCTCATCGACCGCCTGCTCACCACAACCCACCTCCCCCTGGCGGGGCTTGAGCGTGTGTGGGCCGAGCCCAGCGTCTGCAGGGGTTCCCTGCGCATCTTCGGCAACGGCGGGCTGTTCTGCTTCTGCGGCTGGTTCTACAACCCGCGTCTCGGCCGCTACCGCCTCTTCGCCACCGACTGGCGCAAGGCGGTCGTGCTCCAGTTCACCGATCACGTCGCCGTGGTGTCACCGGCCTCCCCGCAGGCCTTCGTCGACCACCTCCACCGCATCCTCCCGGGCGTCGCGCTGGGGCCGGAGGAGGGCGGCACAGTGGCCTGGTTCCGCCGAAGGAGCGCACCGGAAGGTCAGGGCCTGTGAGCGATCCGGCCGCCCCGGGGCGGCGTCATGCCCCTGCCTCGCCGGTCCGCAGGCCGATCTCCTGGCCGAAGGAGAGCTCCAGGGTGTGACCATCGGGATCCCGCAGAAACGCCCAGGTGCCCACCGGTGGGCCGTCGTCGCGGGGTTCCTGCAGCAGCACCCCCTCCTGGCGGGCCCGCTCGCACAGCTCCTGGAGCCGCTCCGGCGTGGCGCAACCCACCCCGAGGTGTCCCAGCGGCCGGAGGGGGCCCTCCACCACGGCCGTCTCGATCAGCACCACCACGAAGGGCCGGGTGCCGTCGCAGATCCAGGCGACCCGGCTGCCCGGCGCCTCCCCCCGCTGGTGGATCACCCGCAGGCCGGTGTAGGCGGCGTAGAAGGCCAGGCTTCGCTCCAGATCCGTGACCGGCAGGGCCACATGGGTCAGACCGATGTCGACCATGGCAGAGAGAAGGACAGGGACGAAGGGGTGCCTGCGGTGCAGGCATCGGTCCGCAGGGTAGGCAGCCGGCACGCCATGGAACCGACGGCCCCCTCACCATGGACATCGGTGCCAGGTCCGCAGGTCCGGCGCACGCTCGTAGCCTGGCCAGGCAAGGCACGAGATCTCGGGGGAGCCTGCATGGCGGTTCCAGGCCCAGTGGCGTGCCGGGTGCGCTGTTCTGTCTTCATCGCGACGAGCCTGGATGGCTTCATCGCCAGGAGGAACGGCGATCTCGACCGGCTGCCTGGGAGCGGCAGCGGCAGGGCGATCCACCTCCAGCACGTGGTGACGCCGGCGCCGTGAACCGCGCCTCCTACGACGCCATCGCCCAGCAGTGGGACGCGGTGCGGACCCGCCTTTCCCCCGCGGAGCAGGGGTTCCTGGCCCTTCTCTGCGCGCACCTGGAGCCTGGCGACCGCGTGCTCGATCTCGGCTGCGGCACGGGCCGGCCGATCGCCGAGCATCTGGCCGCGCGGGGGCTGCGGGTCACCGGCGTCGATCAGTCCAAGGGAATGCTGGCGCTGGCCCGGCAGCGGCTTCCGGAGCACGAGTGGTTCCTCCAGAGACTCGAGCACCACACGCCGGGCGGGACCTTCGCGGCCGTCATCGCCTGGGACGTGCTGTTCCACATCCCCCGCGCCCACCATGCCGCCATCGTCACCACGGTCCGGGGCTGCCTGGAGGTAGGCGGCCGCTTCGCGCTGACGGTGGGCGGCTCGGATCACCCGCCCTTCACCGACACGATGTTCGGCCATCCCTTCGCCTACGACTCCCACCCCCCGGCGACGGCGCTCGCCCTGCTGCGGGTCGCGGGGTTCGAGATCGTGCACGCGGAGTTCCTGAACCGGCCCACCGAAGGGCGCGACAAGGGCCGCTTCGCCATCGTCGCCGCCGCGGCCTGAGCCTCAGCGGGCACCGGCTAGGAGCGGGTCGAGGCGGCCTTGCCGCTCGAGGGCATAGAGCTGGTCGCAGCCGCCGACGTGGACATCGTCGATGAAGATCTGGGGCACCGAGCGGCGGCCGTCGGAGCCCCGGGCCGCCATGGCGTCGCGGGCCTCCTCGTCGCCATCGATCACGTGTTCCTCGTAGGCCACTCCCTTGCGGTCGAGCAGTTGCTTGGCCCGGATGCAGAACGGGCAGAAACGCCAGGTGTAGATCTCGACCTTCGGCATGGGGGACGACGGCTCCGGCAGGATGCGGCGATTCTGACGGGCGGCACCGGCGGACGGAGTGGCGCTCACTTGCCGCGGTTCCACTCCTTGTTGATGACGCAGCCCGCGGTGGCACCGATGGCCGTGCCGCCGAGCTTGTTGCCCAGGCCCCGGCCGCTCACCAGGGCGCCGGTGATTCCCCCGAGCACCACGCCGTTGCGGCACCGGTCGCGGTTGGCCTGCTGGGCGCGGCGCTGGGCCTCCGTGGGCGTCTGGGCGCTCGCCGGGGCGAGTGCGATGAAACCCAGGGCGGCCAGGCAGAGGGCCATGGCGATCGACCTCCTCATGACAGTCAGCTCCTGAGGGTCGATTCAACGCTACCCAGCGACCTGCCCCCGCTGCCGGATGCCGTAGCGGCGCCGCACCTCCTCCAGGGGATGGTGAAAGTCGTCCCAGGGGTCCCAGTCGCTGATCAGGTCAAGGGTGACGCTGCTGCCGTGCTCCAGGCCGCGGAAGATCACCTCCGGATCGGCCTGGCCGGTCTCGGCACCCGTGACGGGCGTGGCACCGATGCCGAGCTGGAACTGGGCCAGGGCGAACAGGATCGTGAAGAAGGGATCGTTGCGGCCGAAACCGGCCTGGAAGCCCAGCACGCCGCACTCCTCGGCAGGACTGGTGCCGTAGCCGCCGAGCACGTGGCAGCAGTCGTGGCGCACCACCGGCGGGGGCGGCCCGCCCAGTTCGCCGGGAACGCTGAAGCCGTTGGCATCGATGAAGGCGAGATAGGCCCGTCCGAGGCTCCCCTCGGGCAGGTCGGCCAGAGCTCGGTAGCGGCGGGCGAGGGCGGGGTCCTCCCGCTTCAGCAGCGAGCGGGCGATCTGCAGGACCCCGGCGGGGCCCTCATCGCGCAGATAGGCCGCGGCAGCCCCCTTCTGGAACCCCCTGCGGGCGATGTCCAGGCGCACGAGGTTGAACTGGTGGTGCAGCACGTGGCGGAAGGCCTGCACCGGGGCGTCGTCGATCTGCAGCGCCCGGGCGGTGGCCTCGAGGCGGGACAGGCGGTCCTCGCTGGGTTCGTCCTCCAGCAGGGCCAGCACGGTCATGCCCCGCAGGATCCGCTGGCGCCATTCGGGCTCCGTCACCGCCGCCGCCAGCCCCTCCGGTGGGAGGGGCTCCAGGGTGTCGAGGGGGATCGGCAGGCGGATCAGGTGGTCCCGGATGGCGGTGATGGTGCGCCGGGCGATGGGGCTGGGAGGTCCGTCCACGGACGCGATCGCCAGCAGGCTGCCCAGGCCGGCCCGGCCGATGGCCTCCCGCCGTTCCGGCGGTGGCTGCAGGGACTGAAGGAAGCCCATGGAGACGATCAGCGGCAGCAGGCAGGTGTGATCCTCGGGACGCGCCGTTTCAGACCAGATCGAAGCGGTCCAGGTGCATCACCTTGCTCCAGGCCGCCACGAACGCCGTCACGAACCGCTCGCCGCCGTCGGCGCAGGCGTACACCTCCGAGAGCGCCCGCAGCTGGGAATTGGAGCCGAACACCAGATCGACCCGGGTGCCCGTCCACTTCAGGTCGCCCGTCTCACGGTCGCGGCCCTCGAAGGTCTCCTCCGCCTCCGAGTTCGCCGTCCAGACCGTGCCCATGTCGAGCAGGTGGACGAAGAAGTCGTTGGAGAGGGTTTCGGGGCGATCAGTGAAGACCCCATGGCGCGAGCGGCCGTGGTTGGCATCGAGCACCCGCATCCCGCCCACCAGCACCGTCATCTCCGGGGCGGTGAGGGTGAGCAGCTGGGCCCGGTCGACCAGCAGCTCCTCGGCCGAGACCCGCAGGCCCGGCCGGAGGTAGTTGCGGAAGCCGTCGGCGCGCGGCTCGAGCACGGCGAAGGAGGCCGCGTCGGTCTGCTCCTGGGAGGCATCGGTGCGACCCGGGCGGAAGGGAACCTCCACCGCATGGCCGCCCCGTTTCGCCGCCTCCTCGACGGCCGCGCAGCCGCCCAGCACGATCAGGTCGGCCATCGAGACCCGTTTGCCGTCGGACTGCTCGGCGTCGAAGGCCCGGCGGATCGCCTCGTAAACCTCCAGGGCTTTCGCCAGCTTGGCCGGCTGGTTCACCTCCCAGTCCTTCTGGGGGGAGAGGCGCAGCCGGCCGCCGTTGGCACCGCCGCGCCGGTCGGAGCCGCGGAAGGTGGCCGCCGCCGCCCAGGCGGTGGCCACCAGCTGGGAGATGGGCAGGCCCGCGTCCAGGATCCGGCGCTTGAGGACGGCGATGGCGTGGGCGTCGACCAGGGGATGGCCGCGAGGGGGGATCGGGTCCTGCCAGAGGAACTCCTCGGCCGGCGCCAGGCTGCCCAGGTAGCGGGAGCGGGGCCCCATGTCGCGGTGGATCAGCTTGAACCAGGCCTTGCGGAACGCCTCGGCCAGCTGGTCCGGATGCTCGTGGAACCGTTTCGCGATCTCCAGATAGGCCGGATCGGCCCGCAGGGCCAGATCGGTGGTGGCCATCATCGGCGCATGGCGCTTGCCCGGATCATGGGCATCGGGCACGGCGTCCGCCGCCGCCGGGTCGGTGGGCTTCCACTGCCAGGCGCCGGCGGGGCTCTTCTCCAGCTCCCACTCGTAGCCGAAGAGGTTGTCGAGGTAGCCGCTGTCCCACCGGATCGGGTTGGCGGTCCAGGCCCCTTCCAGACCGCTGGTGATCGTGTCGATCCCCTTGCCGCTGCCGAAGAGGTTGAGCCAGCCCAGGCCCTGCTCCGCCATGGTGGCCCCCTCGGGCTCCGGCCCCACCAGATCCTTGTCGCCCGCCCCGTGGCACTTGCCGAAGGTGTGGCCGCCGGCGATCAGGGCCACCGCCTCCTCGTCGTTCATCGCCATGCGGCGGAAGGTTTCGCGGATGTCGCGGGCGGCTGCCAGGGGGTTCGGCTCGCCGTTGGGACCCTCCGGGTTCACGTAGATCAGCCCCATCTGCACGGCGCCGAGGGGGTCCTCCAGCTCCCTCTCGCCGCTGTAGCGACGGTCGCCCAGCCATTCGGTCTCCGGGCCCCAGTCGATGTCGCTCTCGGGCTCCCAGACGTCCTCGCGGCCGCCGGCGAAACCCAGGGTCTTCAGGCCCATCGACTCGATGGCGCAGTCGCCGGCCAGGATGATCAGGTCGGCCCAGGAGAGGGCGGCGCCGTACTTCCGCTTGATCGGCCACAGCAGCCGCCGGGCCTTGTCGAGGTTGCCGTTGTCGGGCCAGCTGTTGAGGGGCGCGAACCGCTGGGTGCCCGAGGCCGCCCCGCCGCGGCCGTCATGGATGCGATAGGTGCCGGCGCTGTGCCAGGCCATCCGCACGAAGAAGGGACCGTAGTGCCCGTAGTCGGCCGGCCACCAGTCCTGGGAGTCGGTCATCAGGGCGAAGAGGTCCTGCTTGACGGCCTCCAGATCGAGCGTCTTGAACGCCTCGGCGTAGTGGAAGCCCGCCCCCATCGGATCGCCCAGGGGGGAGTTCTGGTGCAGGATCGCCAGGTTGAGCTGGCGGGGCCACCAGTCGCGGTTGGAGCGGGCGCCGGCGCTGGCGCCCCGCAGCGTCCCGTGCAGGAAGGGACACCGGCCGCCGGTGTCGGCCCCGGCGTCGAGGGCGGTTCCTTCCATGGCGGCAGCGGCAGGAGTGCCAATCCTATGGGTGGTCCATGGCTGGCGGCCGGGGGGTGCTTGCCGGCGAATGGAGCGGAGGTCAAGAAACCGGAAGTCCCCGGCCCCCCCCGGAACGGCGCTCCAGAATGACGTCTGCCCGTGCCCAGCGGAGCCCCATGAACGCCCCCGTCCGTGCCGCCGCCGTTCCGACGACCGGCTTTCTGGAGGAATCCCCGGGGAACAGGTCCGCCATGCGACTGATGTGCATGGTGTCCCTGCTGGCCGCGATCGCCTTCGGCGGTCTCACGATGCTGCGCAGCGCGCCGATGGTGAGCCGCGATTCCAGCGGGCAGGAGACCATGACCTATCCCCCCCGGGACGACACCGGGATGACCCTCACCTTCGTCTTCCTGGTGGGGGCCTTCGCCCCCAAGGTGCTGCAGAAGTTCGCCGAGCAGCGCCTCGGCGAACTGAAGAGCTCCGACCTCCGCGACCTGGTGCTCGGCACCAGGCTCGGCCAGCCCGCCGAGGCCGTGGCACAAGCCCCGCCACCGGCTCCGGCCGCGGCCTCGGAGGACCCCCGCCTTCAGGCCCTGCGTGAGGAGGTGCAGAGGCTGAGGGCCGAGATGGAGCGCAGCCGCACCCCCATCCAGGTGACCACGGCGGTGCCGGTCACGCCGCCGGCCCCGGCACCGGCACCGGCCCTGACCCCGCTGGAGCGGATCCGTCTGGGGGGCAGCCTCTGATGCCGTACATCACCGCCCGGGAGGATGCGGGCCTGAGTCCCACACCCGCCGCCGCCGATGCCGATTCCTACGTGGCCTCCGGGTCCCGCATCGCCGTGGCCTGGGTGCGGCCGGCTCCGGTTCCGGGCCTGGCCCTCGTGCAGCTGGCGGGCCGCTACACCTGCCCGGGCGGCACGGCGCCGCTGCAGGCCGGCGATCAGCGCTACCTGAATCCGGACCGGTTCGACATTCCCGCCGAGGCCTGGATCCAGCCCGCCGCGGCCGGCCAGCTCCCCCCCGAGGTGGCCCAGCTGAACCACCACTACGAGGGCTGCCGCCTGCAGGCCTACCCCGACCCGCGCACCGGCGCCGAACCGATCACGATCGGCTGGGGCAGCACCTTCTACCAGGACGGATCCCCCATCCGGCTGGGGGATGTGATCACCCAGGAGCAGGCCGACGCGCTCTACGACCACAACTGCCGCGAGACCTTCTGGAAGGTGCTGGAGGCCACCATTCCCTTCTGGGCGGACATGAGCGACCGGCAGCGGGCCGCCCTGTGCAGCTTCGCCTACAACAACGGCGCCCATTTCTTCGGTGATGGGCACCACGACACGCTCGACCGGCACCTGCGGGAGCGCCGCTGGGAGGCGGTTCCAGGCGCCCTGATGATGTACCGCAACCCCGGCGAGGGGGCGGAGGTGGGGCTGGGGCGGCGCCGGCGGGCCGAGGGGCTGGTCTGGACCGGCATGGAGCCCACCGCCGCCTGCGCCCAGGCGGAGCGCGAGATCCGCACCCCGGCCGACTGCGAAGCCTGGGAGCAGCGCCTCAGGCAGCAGGCCGCCACCCCCGCTCCAGCCCCGACCTCGAGAGCCCTGACGGCACCGGCGCCGGCACCGGCGGCCGAGGGCCCGATGGCGGTGCCCGGCATGGTGGGGCCCAGCAGGACCCCCCGGGAGTTCGGCTTCAGCGGATCCGATTCCCATGTGGTGGTGAACGACGGATCGGAGACGGCCAAGGCCTACGACGTGGACGGCCGGCTGCTCTGGGAGATCCCCGCCCTCGCCCGCGGCCAGGGCAGGGAGAACCAGTACAAGGAGAACTCCACCGACACCCCGCCCGGCCTTTACCGCATCGCCAAGAAGGTCTACAGGGATTACGAGCAGGATCCTTCCCCCACCTACTCCGCCGACCGTTGCAGCTACGGCTGGTACAGCTTCGATCTGGAGGATCTGGAGATGCAGGAGCGGCGGTTCGGCCGGGCCGGGATCATGGTGCACGGCGGCGGCACGGCCTGCGGCTGGCCCGGCGCCTGGGCCCCGCAGCAGCCCCTGCACCCCACCCTTGGCTGCATCCGGCTGCACAACCAGGACCTGCGCGACAAGCTGCTGCCGCTGGTGGAGAAGGGCACGGTCTACGTGTCGGTGTACCAGGAGGCCTAGGGGGCCGGCATCCCTCAGCCCGGCTCCGACCACTGGGCGCCCACGAAGCGCAGCGAATCGGCCAGGTGTTCGCGCCAGAAGCGCCAGCTGTGGGACCCGGGGAAGACGTGGAACACGTTCCTCACCCCCAGCTGGTCGAGCAGGGCATGGAAGCGGGCCGATTCCTCGCGGTAGCGGGCATCCTCGCTGCCGGCGTCGAGATAGATGCGCAGGGCCTTCAGCCGGCCGGCCGGCAGGGTGGGCAGCGTGACCTGGGGGCTGTTGGCCGGGCCGCTGGCATCCAGCATGTAGCCGCTGTGGCTGAACAGGATCGAATAGTGGCTCGGCCACTTCAGGCCGATGTTCAGCGCGCCCCAGGCCCCCGAGGAGAGCCCGCCCAGGGCCCAGTAGCGCGGGGCGGGAAGGGTGCGGTAGCGGCTCTCGATCACCCTCACCAGCTCATCCCCCAGCGCCGCGGCCATCGGGCCATTGGGACCGTCGAAGTACTGGGGATCCCAGAAGCGGCTGCGGCCCCGTCGGTCGTTGCCATCGGGCGCCACGACGATGCTGGGGGGCAGTCCCCCCTCCTGATAGAGCCGCTGCAGGGTGGCGAGGGCATCCCCCTTGTGGGGATCGAACCAGTCGTTCTGATCACCGCTGCCGCCATGCAGCAACACGATCACCGGGTAGCGCTTCTCCGGGTGCTCCGCGTAGCCCGGGGGCAGGGACACCTCCAGCCGGCGCTGCTGGCCCAGCAGGGCGCTGGCATAGGACGTGCTCGTCGCCTGAGGTCCATCCGCCGCCGTGGCGGGGTGCCGGACACCCATCGCCAGGCCGAGGGCCAGCGAAAGGGCCAGGAGGGAGCGTCGCAGGCAGACCATCGGGCGGACGGGGCGATCGCCGAACCACGGGAACTCTATGGGCGCTCCCAGCATGGCTGGCGCTGCCTACGCTGCCTCCAGTGAGGGGCTGGACCTGGATGGAGCCTGGGGAGGGCCTGGCCAGGGTCATGCCGGGCCTGGGGCGGCTGCTGGGCTACCAACGGGACTGGCTGCGGCCCGACCTGCTGGCGGGTCTGACGGTGGGGGCCTACCTGATCCCCCAGTGCATGGCCTATGCAGAAGTGGCCGGCCTGCCGGCGATCACCGGCCTCTGGGCGATTCTGCCGCCGCTCCTGCTCTACGCCCTGCTGGGCTCCTCCCCCCAGCTGGCGGTGGGGCCCGAGTCCACCACCGCGGTGATGACGGCCGCCGTGATCGGGCCGATGGCGGCGGGGGATCCGGCCAGCTACGCCGGCTTCGGCAGCCTGCTGGCCCTGCTGGTGGGGCTGGTGGGCCTGGCCGGGGCCGCGGCCCGGCTCGGCTTCGTGGCCGACCTGCTCTCGAAGCCCATCCTGGTGGGCTATCTGGGCGGCGTGGCCCTGATCATGATCGCCAGCCAGCTGGGGCGGATCTGCGGCCTCACGCTGGCGGCCGGGTCGGTCCCCGGGCAGCTTCGCGAACTCTCCGGCCGGCTCGCGGATGTCCACGGACCCACCCTGGGGCTCGCCCTCGGGGTGCTGGCGTTCCTGCTGCTGGTGCAGCGCCTCTTTCCCCGGGCCCCCGGCCCGCTGCTGGCGGTGCTGCTGGCCATGGCGGTGGTGGCGGCCATGCACCTGGAACAGCGGGGCGTGGCCGTGATCGGCGCCCTTCCGGCCGGTCTGCCCCACCCCGTGATGCCACCGGCCGTGACGCCCGGGCAGCTGCGGCATCTGCTCACGGCGGCGGTGGGCATCGCCCTGGTGGGCTACTCCGACAACGTGCTCACGGCGCGGGCCTTCGCCGCCCGCGGCGACGACCGCATCGACGCCAACCAGGAACTGCTGGCCCTCGGGGCGGTGAATCTGGGCAACGGCCTGATGCAGGGCTTTCCGGTCAGCAGCAGCGGCAGCCGCACCGCCATCGGTGATTCGCTCGGCAGCCGCTCCCAGCTCTATTCCCTGGTGGCCTTTCTGGTGGTGCTGGCCGTGCTGCTGGCGCTGCGGCCGCTGCTGGCCCTGTTCCCGAAAGCCGCCCTGGGGGCGATCGTGATCTACGCCGCCCTGCGCCTGGTCGACATCCCGGAATTCCTGCGGCTGCGGCAGTTCCGCCCCAGCGAGTTCCGGCTGGCCGTGGTCACCCTGCTGGGCGTGCTGTTCACCGATCTGCTCACCGGGGTGGCCCTGGCGATGGGGCTGTCGGTGCTCGATCTGTTCGCCCGTCTGGTGCGCCCCCATGACGCGGTGATGGGCCTGGTGGGCGAACCGGGGGAGTGGCACGACCTGGAGGACTGGCCGGAGGCCCGCACCCTCCCCGGCCTGGTGCTCTTCCGCTTCGACGCGCCGCTCTGCTTCGCCAACGCCGACCACTTCCGCCAGCGGGTGCTGGCGACGGTCGCCGCCGAACCCCAGCCGGTGCGCTGGTTCGTGCTCAACGCCGAGGCGATCGTGGAGATCGACAGCACCGCGGCCGACGCGCTGGATCAGCTGCTGGGGGAACTGGCGTCGCGAGAGATCCGCTTCGGCCTGGTGCACCTGAAGGCCGACCTGCGGGCCCTGCTGCAGCGGAGCGGGCTGGTGGAGCGCATCGGGGCGCCGATGATCTTCACCAGCCTCTCCGGGGCGGTCGCCGCCTTCGAGGCCCGGCCGGCACCGGCGGGATCCTGAACCCCCACGGGCAGCGGCGTCACCCGGCGAAGCCGGCAACCGGGCCGCAGGGTTGCCGGCACAATGGCGGCGCCAGCCGCAGGCGCGAAGGTGCAGGGCCAGACCGGCGGCCGACATTCAGGGGAGCGCCGGCAGCTGGTGCTGGCCGGGGGAGGCCACAGCCATGTGCTGGTGCTGCGGCGCTGGCTGATGCAGCCGCGCTCGCGGCCGCCGGGCACCCGGATCTGCCTGGTGAACCGCCATGGCACCACCCTCTATTCGGGCCTGGTGCCCGCCGTGGTGGCCGGTCTGGAGCCGCGCGAGGCCGCCGCGATCGACCTGCGCCGCCTCTGCAGCCTGGCCGGCGTCGTGTTCGTGCAGGCGGAGATCACGGGCCTGGATCCGGCGGCCCGGGAGCTACAACTGGCCGGCCGGCCGCCTCTCCGCTACGAGCGGCTCAGCCTGGATCTGGGCGCCGTGACGGCGGCACCGGGAGAGGCGATGGCGGGGACGCCCGTGGCGGTGAAGCCGCTGGAGCCCTTCCTGGCCTGGGCGGACCGGCGCAGCGCCGGCGAGGAGCTGGTGATCCGCGGCGGTGGGGCCGCCGCGGTGGAGCTGGCCCTGGCCTTCCGCGCCCGCGGCCTGGCCTGCCGCCTGCTGCTGCGGGGCGAGAGCCTGCACCTGGGATCGGCGGCGGCGAACCGGGCCGGCGAGAGGCTGCTGGCCCAGGCCGGCATCCCGATCGAGCGCTGGGCCCCGGCCGGAGCCCACGCCGATCTGGCCTGCACCGGCAGCCACGCCCCCGCCTGGCTGGCGGCCGCCGGCCTGCCGGTGGAGCCGCAGAGCGGCCGGGTGCTCACCCATCCCAGCCTGGAGGTGATCGGCCATCCGGGCCTGTTCGCCGCCGGTGACTGCGGCCTGATCGCCGCCCATCCACGGCCGCCCTCGGGGGTGTGGGCGGTGCGGGCGTCGGCGGTGCTGGCGGAGAACCTGGGCCGCAGCCTGAGCGACCCCCAGCCGACGCTGAGGGCCTGGCGGCCCCAGGCCCGGGCGCTGCAGCTGCTGGGCGATGGCGGCTGGCACCCGGAGGGGCCCCGCGCCCTGGCCCTGTTCGGGCCGCTGGCCCTGGGGCCGACCGGCTGGATCTGGCGGTGGAAGCAGCACCTCGACCGGACCTTCATGGCCCGCTTCGCCCGCCTCGCGCCCATGGCCGCGCCCGGGCCGATGGCCTGCCGCGGCTGCGCCGCCAAGCTGGGCGCCGCCCCCCTCACCGCCGCCCTGGCCAGGCTCGCCCCGGCGGGCCGGGAGCCCCTGGCGGAGGACGCCGCCGTGGTGGCCAGCGGCACAGACGGCGGCCTGCTGCTGCAGAGCGTGGACGGGTTCCCCTCGCTGGTGGACGATCCCTGGCTGAACGCCCGCCTCACCACCCTGCACGCCTGCAGCGACCTGTGGGCCAGCGGCGCGGCGGTGCAGAGCGTCCAGGCCCTGGTGACGCTGCCGGAGGCCGATGCGGTGGTTCAGGAGGAGCTGCTGCTGCAGACCCTGGCGGGGGTGGTCTCGGTGCTGGAGCCGCTGGGGGCCGCCCTGATCGGCGGCCACACCCTGGAGGGGCGTGACGGGGCGGGCCTGGCCCTGGCCCTGACGGTGAACGGGGGGGTGGCGCCGGCGGGCCTCTGGCGCAAGGGGCCGCTGCGGCCCGGCGACGCGCTTCTGATGAGCCGGCCCCTGGGCAGCGGCGTGCTGTTCGCCGCGGCCATGGCCGCCGCCGCCGCCCCCGCCTGGATCGACGCGGTGCTTGAGACCATGCAGCGGAGCCAGGCGGCACTGGTTCCGCTGCTGGCGGCCCACGGCTGCGGCGCCTGTACCGACGTCACGGGTTTCGGTCTGCTGGGACATCTCGGCGAGATGCTGGCCGCCACCGGCATGGGCGACGGGGGCGACCCGGCCGTGGAGGTGGTGCTCGACGCCGCCGCCATCGCCGCCCACCCCGGAGCCCTGGAGCTGCTGGCGGCCGGCTTCGCCAGCAGCCTGGCCCCCGCCAACGCCGGCGCCCTGGCCCTGCTGGACGGGCCGGTGCGGCTGCAGGGGGGCAGGGGCGACGGCCTCCGGACGGCGGCGCTGCGGGAGCTGCTGATCGATCCCCAGACCTGCGGCCCGCTGCTGGCGGCCCTGCCGGCGGAGCGGGCCCCGGCCGCCCTGGCGGCGCTGCAGGGCGCGGGCTTCCGGGAGGCGGCCCTGATCGGCCGGGTGCTCAGCCGGCGGGACGGTGGAGCGCCACCAGCCCACGGCTGATCAGTTCGAGAGCCGCGGCCGCCGCCCCCAGGCCACCGAGCTCCACCACCGTGCAGGCGTGGCTCTCCATCTCATGGTCGTAGCAACGGTCGTAGTAATCGAGCATCTGGCGGCAGGCGGTGGCCCAGTCGCGGCGCTCGATCGCCTCGAGGGCGAGGGCTGTGCGCTGGGGTCCCAGCCGGCGGGCGATGCGCCGCGTCGCCTCCGCCAGGGCGAGCGGATCCTGGGCGCCGTAGATCGTGACGAGGTGATTCACCCGCTCCACCAGCGGCCGCTCCACCGCCAGCACGGGGGCGTTCTTCATCTGGCGCCAGAGGCCGGCGGGGATGCGGCAGCGGCCCACCATCGCGCTCTCGGCCTCCAGCCAGATCTGGGCGGCACCGGCCAGGGGAGCCAGCGCGGCTGCCAACTTGTTCTCGTAGTGCTCGCCGCTGGGCTGCTCCGGCAGGCCCAGGCCACCGAAGCTGCTGCCGCGGTGGTGGGCCAGACCCTCCAGGTCCACCACCGCCGCCCCCAGCTCCCGCAGGGCCAGCAGCAGCTCGGTCTTGCCGCTGCCGGTGCGCCCCCCCAGCAGCCGCAGCGGCCAGGGCCGCTCGAACAGCTCGAGCACCCAGCGGCGGTAGCTCTTGTAGCCCCCCTCCAGGAGCACCACCGGCAGGTCCAGCTGCCCCGCCAGCCAGGCCACGCTGGCGGAACGCAGGCCGCCACGCCAGCAGTGCAGCCGCAGCGGCGCCCCCTCGGCGCGTTCCCCCCAGGCGGCCAGCTCGGCCGCGAGGGCGTGCATCCGCGGGCCCACCAGGGCCAGGCCCCGCAGGACGGCGGCCTGGCGCCCCTGCCGCCTGTAGAGGGTGCCCACCTCGGCCCGCTCCGCGTCGCTGAACAGGGGCAGGTTGCGGGCGCCGGGAATGTGGCCCTGACGGAACTCCGCCGGGGTGCGCACATCGATCAGCACGCCCTTGCCCGCCAGGAAGGCATCGATGGGGAGAGACACCGCCATGGAGCAGGGGAGGGAGCGGGGAGCGCGAGCGGGGAGATTCCCGCAGGTCATAGTGGGCCAACGTCCGCCTCCGCTTGCCAGTCCATCGATGACGATCCGGAACCGTGCCGCCGCCACCCTGATCGGTGCGGCCCTCGTGGTGCTGCCCTGGCTGGGGCTCCCCCCCACAGCGCCGGTCTCCCCGCTCCGGCCGGCGGCCGCCGAACAGAGCCAGAAGGTGCTGCGCCTCGGCGCCATCCCGGACCAGAAGCCGGAGAAGCTCAACCGCATCTACCCCCTCGTGGCGGATGAACTGAGCCGTCAGCTGGGGGTGAAGGTGGTGTACGTGCCGGTGGTGGACTACGCCGCCGCCGTCAGCGCCTTCCGGACGGGCGCGCTGGACCTGGTCTGGTTCGGCGGGCTCACCGGGGTGCAGGCGCGGCTGCAGAAACCCGGGGCGAAGGTGATCGCCCAGCGGGACATCGACGTGGCGTTCCGCACGATCTTCATCGCCAGCACCCGCAGCGGTCTGAAACCCGTGAACTCCCTGCAGGGCCTCACGCAACTGAAGGGCAAGCGCTTCACCTTCGGCTCGGAGATCTCCACCTCCGGTCGGCTGATGCCCCAGTACTTCCTGTCCCAGGCGGGGGTGAAGCTGTCCGATTTCGCCGGGGGCGCACCTGGATTCAGCGGCAGCCACGACGCCACCATCGCCCTGGTCCAGAGCGGTGCCTACGACGCCGGCGCCGTGAACGAACAGGTGTGGCGCAGCAGCCTGCACGACGGCAAGGCCAACCGCGCCAAGGTGATCGCCATCTGGAAGAGCCCCGGCTATCCGGACTACCACTGGATCGCCCAGCCCGACCTCGACAGCCGCTTCGGCAAGGGGTTCACCAGCAGGGTCCAGAAGGCGATCCTGAGCTGGCGCAGCAGCGATCCCACCCAGAAGCAGATCCTGTCCCTGTTCGGCGCCCAGCAGTTCACCGGCGCCAACGCCGCGGCCTACGAGCGGATCGAGACGGTGGGGCGTCAGATCGGCAAGATCCGCTGAAGCCGCCGCAGCGATCGCCGGCGACCCTCGGCGCTCGCATTGGCGGTGGGCCTGGCGCTCACTTCAGGCCGATGGCGGCGCGCAGGGACGCCAGGGTCTGATCCTCCCGGGAGCGGAAATCGAGCCGGTTCAGGTTGGTGACCGGCAGCGACCGACCCAGCGCGAAGCCCTTGCGGAAGGCGCCGAAGTGCTCCCAGGAGAACCGGTAGGGCTTCGGGTAGAGGAGCAGGGAGAAGAAACGGAAGATGACCAGGTGCAGCCAGTGGGTGGCCGGATCGTTGCCCATGCTGAAGCCCACCACGAAGGCCTCGTCGTCCAGCGAAAACCCCTTCCCGAGCAGCAGGTGCAGGCAGTCGTGCCGGTAGAGATCGATGCTGCCCGGCAGGGCGAAACGGCTGCTGGGATTCTCCAGCAGACGGACCAGGAAGGGGATGCTGGCGCTGTCGTCACCGTCGAGCGCCTTCAGGGCGGCGCCGAGCGACCAGGAGGAATCCAGGCCGACGCAGACCCCGGCCGGGGAAGGCTTGGGGGTGGTGAGGTCGGCATCCATCCGCCTTCTCCAGAGCCGGAGATCTGGACGTGATGGTGGCGATCGGCGGCGGTGGCGGGCGTAGGCAAAGACACCGTTCCGATGGCCTGTGAGGATCTGCCGATGCCCTCTCGCTCAGGCACGCCTTCCCATCCGGGGCACTCCCGAGTCCCGCCCGAGACGTCCTTGATCTGCCGACCGCAGAAGCGCGACTCAGCCCTCGCCCCCCGCTCTGTCGCCCCGGAGGCGGCCCGTCATCAGCGCCGCCGCCAGCGGGAAGAGAACGGCATAGCCGACGATGCCGATGTTGCGGAGCGGCATGCTGGCCAGCGGCACCCCCGCCAGCCCGCCGAAGGCCATCAGGGCACTGAGATCGAGAAGCGTTCGCACAGGCTGCGCCCCGGCGGCTTCCCGCAGCGCGCGGGCGGCGAACAGCGCGGCGATGGGGAAGAACAGATCCCAGGCCAGGATGTCCAGCGCGTAGACCAGCGAAGGCCAGCGAAAGGCGAACACCAGGGTCGACCATGGCGGAGCGGCGAACGCCGCCTGCCGGCTGAGGGCCAGGACGCTGAAATGCACGGCGCAGGTGAGCCCGGCGCAGAGGCTCATGAAGACCAGCGCCACCAGGGTGAACCCCCTGCCCTGGGCCGGTGCCCACGCGTGCAGGGCGGCCATGAAGACCACCATCGCCGGGGCGATGGCGAGGATGAGGCCCTCCAGGAGGGTGAACCAGGGATCCTGGATGGGCTCGGCCGGCGCAGGCAGCGTCAGCAGGCCGATCGCCAGGACCATGGCGTACCCACCTCCGAGGATGGTGACGGCCAGCGCCGCTCCGGCCCCGAGCGGGTGGGCTCTGCTGTCCCTGCCGGTTCCCATGGGAGGCGGCATCCGCGGCGTCACCTTCCGGTTAGCCAGGATTCCTGCAAAGCCTCCCCGGCTTCACTGAGCGTGATCCGAGCCCCGAGGCGGCCGGCCGCGGCGCAGCCGCTGCCATGGTGGTGCCGACGTTGGCACGAGGCCGAAGCCGTGGCCGATCGAGGCGATCCCCTGCGTCTGCATTGCGGGCCCCGGTGACCGTGAGTGCCTTGCTGGAACTCCGCGGCATCCTGGTGCCGGGCCGCGAGCGGCCCCGGCTGGATGGCGTGGATCTGCGCCTGGCCCCCGGGGAACGGGTGGCGCTGCTGGGCCCGAGCGGCGCCGGCAAGAGCACATTGCTGGCGGTGGCCAACGGCCTGCTCGCGCCGGCGGCGGGCACGGTGCTCTGGGAGGGGCATCCCCCCGCCCGCTCCCGCCGGGGCCGGCGCCGGCAGCAGGCCCGCATCGGCACCCTCTGGCAGGACCTGCGCCTGATCGAGGAACTCACCGTTCAGCAGAACCTCAACGCTGCCCGCCTGGCGCGCTGGGGCTGGCCGAAGGCGCTGCTCAACCTGCTGCTGCCGCTGGAGAGCGAGGACTGCGCCGCCGCCCTGCGGACCATGGACCTGGACCCGGCCTTGCTGGACCAGCCGGTGACGGCCCTCTCCGGCGGCCAGCGGCAACGGGTGGCGATGGCCCGGCTGCTGCGCCAGGACCCCATCCTGCTGCTGGCCGACGAACCCCTGGCCAGCCTCGACCCCCGGCTGGCCGCCGAACTGCTGGCCCTGCTGCTGGCCCAGGCGGCCGCGCCCCGGGCGCTGCTGCTGAGCCTGCACCGGCCCGATCTGCTCGACGGCTTCGATCGGGCCGTCGGGCTGCGCGGCGGCCGCATGGTCTTCGACCACCCGATCGCCGCGGTGACCACGGAGCTGCTGGCCGAGCTCTACCGGGGCGGGCCGGCGGGAGAGGGCACGAAGGCGTGAAGCCGGCCCCGCCGCTGCTGATGCTCCTGCCGGCCCTCGTGCTGGTGCCCCTGGCCGTGCTGCTGCCGGGCCTGACCCACGGCGGCGGCTGGGACCTGATCGGGGCCTTCGCCGCCGCGGCGCTGACCCCTTCGCTGGATCCGCTGGTGCTGGGCTCGCTGCTGGGCGGGCTGGGCGTCACCGCGGGCATGGCGCTGCTGGGCTGGGCGGGCAGCCTGCTGCTGGGCCTGCTGCTGGGCGTGGCCAGCTCGCGCACGGTGTGGCGCACGCTCACTGGCTCCGCCCTGCCGGCGGCGCTGATCCGCCGCCTGCTGGCCATCCCCCGCGCGATCCACGAACTGATCTGGGGCCTGCTGCTGCTGCAGCTGGTGGGGCTGCAGCCGGCGGTGGCGGTGCTGGCCATCGCCCTGCCCTTCGGCGCCCTGGTGGCGCGGGTGCTGAGCGATCTGCTGGATGCCCTGCCCACCGCCAACCTGGAGGCCCTGCGGGCGGCGGGCGCCCCGGCCCCGGCCGCCCTGCTCACCGCCCTGGGTCCCGCCCTGCTGCCGGGGGTGCTCAGCTACGGCGGCTACCGGCTGGAGTGCGCCCTGCGCAGCGCCACCCTGCTGGGGGTGTTCGGGCTGGGGGGCCTCGGCACCGACCTGAAGCTCAGCCTGCAATCGCTGGAGTTCCGCGAGCTCTGGAGCGGCCTGTGGCTGCTGCTGGCGGTGATGCTGACCCTCGAGGCGGGCGTGAGCCTGCTGCGGCGGCGCTGGCTGGTGCCCGGGCGGTTCGTGCTGGCCCGGCGGGGCGTGGGCGAGCGCAGCCGCGAGATGCTGCTGGTGCTGGCCGCCCTGCTCCCCCTCTGCGCCCTGGTGGGCCGCGGCCTGGGGGTGAATCCGGCGGCCCTGCTGAACTGGCAGCCCCTGCCGGGGCTGGGCGCGGGCGACTGGAGCGCCACCCTGGCCCTGCCCTGGCCCGCCCTGGTCGGGGGCACCCTGCAGCTCACCGCCCTGGCGGCCACCCTGGCGGTGGGCCTGGCGCCCGTGCTGCTGCTGCTCGCCGCTCCGAACCGCTGGGCCCGGCGCAGCCTGCAGCTGTTCTGGGCCCTGGGCCGCCTCTGGCCTCCACCGCTGAGTGCCCTGCTGCTGCTGTTCGTGCTGGAACCCGGGGTGGTCACCGCCGCCCTGGCTCTGGGTTTCCACAACCTGGGCATCCTGGGCCGGCTGCTGCTGGAGGGCGCCGGCAGCACCGCCGCCGCCGCCGAGGAGGCCCTGACCTGTGCCGGCAGCGGCCCGCGGCTGGCCCTGCTCTACGGCCGGTTCAGCGGCCTGGCCCGGCCCTACCTGGCCTATGGGGCCTACCGGGCCGACGTGATGCTGCGGGAATCGGTGGTGGTGGGCCTGGCCGGGGCCACCGGTCTGGGCAGCCAGCTGCTGGAGAGCCTGAGCTCCTTCGCCTGGGACCAGCTGCTGGCGCTGGTGGCGGTGTACGCCCTGCTCACCCTGATCGGCGAAGACCTCAGCGACCGGGCGCGGCGGCGCTGGCTGGCGTCCGGCTGAGCCCCGCAGCGATCGGCAGCCGTGGCGATCAGTAGCGGACCCGATCGGGTCTGGCCTGGTAGGCCTTCCACACCTCCAGCGCCTCCTCCCGCAGCAGCTGGGTGAGCCGGATCGAGCGCTCGTCCTTCGGCAGGGCCAGCTGTTCGTAGATCGGGCGGTCATCGAACCCGCCATAGGTGAGGGCGTCCTCCACCGAGGCGGCGTAGACGACCGCCTCGATGCCCGCCCAGTAGCAGGCGGCCAGGCACATCGGGCAGGGCTCGGCGGAGGTGTAGAGCACGCAGCCCGGCAGCTTGAAGCTCTGCAGCGTGATGCAGGCCAGGCGGATCGCCTCCATCTCCCCGTGCCAGGTGGGATCGTGGCTGGCCACCACCCGGTTCATCCCGGTGGCAATGACCTGCCCCTCCTTGACGATCAGGGCACCGAAGGCGCCACCGGTGCCGAAGTCGAGGGCGGCCCTGCGGGAGAGCTCGATGGCCTGGCGCAGGAACGGCTCATGATCCGCCTTCGAGCCGCTGGAGGGCGCAGCCATGCGTGATGCCACGAGGGATCCCAGCATCCTCCCTTCAGCGATCAAGCCGCCACGCGGATCGGATCAGCGCCTGGCCGCGAGCTCCAGGCCATCGGCCAGGGGAATCGACTCCTGCCGGAGGCGTACCACCAGGCGGCGCTGCAGTTCCCGGGAGCAGGCCCACTGCTCGCCGGCCACCGTGGTCAGCAGGACGCTGAGGGTGATGCCGAGGGGGCCGGTGGCGCTCACCCCCCGGAGCAGGGGCGGCACCAGCAGGCGGGGAGCCCAGTCGGCATCGGCCTGGAAGCCATGGAGCTCGGCGGCTACCACCGCCAGCGCCCGGTCGATGTCCTGGCAGCGGTGGGAGACCATCAGGTTCACCAGCATTCCGGAACGCAGCTTGGTGTGATTCACCACCCGATCGAAGGCGCTGTTCTGGATCACGGCCACCCTCTGGTCGAGGCAGCGCAGCTGGGTGCTGAGCACACCCACGTCCACCACGTCGCCTTCGAGCCCGGCGATCTCCACCCAGTCACCGATGGCGTAGCGGTCTTCCACCAGCACCGCCATACCGGCGGCGAAATCACGCAGCAGCCCCTGGAACGCCAGCGCCAGCCCACCGAGGAGGGCGCCGCTGGCCACCAGCACGGAGGAGGATCCGGACCGCACGCTGGGGATGTCGAGCAGGATCCAGCCCACCGCCAGCAGCAGGGAAGTGAGATCGATCAGCCGCTGGCTCACCCGCACCAGGCTGCGGTGCCGCTGTTCCCGCCGTGCCTGCTCCTCCACCGGCACCCGGGCGCTGTCGGCCCACTGGTTGAGCAGGAATCCGGCGAGCGAGCGTCCCGCCAGGGCGATCAGGCCCATGACCAGCACCTTGAAGGCCGCCAGGATGGGCTGACGGATCAGCTCCAGCCCCAGGGGGACCTCTCCGGGCACGGCCATCACCGCCAGCGCGAGCATCACCATCAGCTGCAGCAGCACCAGCAGCAGCAGCAGCAGGCCGAGGAACTGGTGAAGCTGGCGGCGGATCTCCAGGCGGCGGCTCGTTCCCTGGCGCCTGGCCACCAGCCAGGCCTCCCGATGGCGCCGGTTGCGGCGCCACAGCAGGAAGCTGCCGCTGGTGGAGATCAGCAGCACCAGTTCAAGGCCGAGGATGATGCGCCAGCGGCGGTGCAGAGCGGCCGGTTGCCTCACCTTGCGGGCGTGCCGCAGTCGGCTCTGCAGCCGCTCCTGCCAGCGCCCCGCCAGATCCCAGGCCGTGATGCCGTTGAGGGCGGCATCGGCGTAGGTGACCGTGAGCAGGGGGAGCGGCTCGCTCCGTTCCGGCACGAGCGCCTCGAGCACCACCTCGCCGCCGGCCAGCTGGCGGCGCCGCACCACCAGGGCATCGGGGGCGCCGCGGGAAACCGCGGGGATCGCGGGCGCACATGCCCGCTCCTTCCCTCCCAGCACCTGCAGCAGGATCCATTCGGCGATCCACTCGCTGTCGCTGCAGGGCGAGGTCGGCGCGTACAGGCGCCTCAGGTTGCCCTCGATCACCTCGGCGCGGCGCTGGGCGTCCGGGGCGTCCCCCTGGGGGCCCACCACGGGGGCGGCGACGGTGATGGCCGGGATTCCCAGAATCCGTACCTTGGCCAGCTCGTAGCTGCCCAGGGCCAACGGCGCGGTGGTCCGGTCGGGGGGAGGGCCCGGGGCGGTGGAGGGGGAAGCAGTGGTGGCTGCCGCCGCCATCGCCGTCGGTGGCCCCGCCAGGCCCAGCACCAGGGCGGCGGCCAGGAGCACGGCCAGGGCCGCCAGCCACCGGGGCCTCCGCCTCGGCCACCGGGGCGCACCCGGCATCAGCGCTCCAGGAGCCGCGGCAGCAGCTGCACCAGGTTGCAGGGGCGGGTGGTGGCATCCAGCTGGCCACGGATGAGCCGGTCCCAGGCGGTGGAGACCGCATCGAGCGAACCTGGCAGCACGAACACCACCGTGCCGTTGGCCACCCCTGCCAAGGCGCGGCTCTGCAGGGTGCTCGTGCCGATCGTCTCGAAGGAGAGGACGCGGAACAATTCGCCGAAACCCTCGATCGCCTTGTCCAGCAGAGGCGCCACGGCTTCGGGGGTGCCATCCCGGCCGGTGAGGCCCGTGCCCCCCGAGCTGATCACCACCTGCACGGCAGGATCGGCGATCCAGCGGCTGAGCTCGGCGCGGATCCGATAGCGGTCGTCGGGCACGAGGGTGCGCGCCACCAGCCGGTGGCCGGCCGCCTCCAGCCGCTGCTGCAGCGCATCGCCGGAGGGGTCGTCCGCGAGGGTGCGGCTGTCGGACACCGTGAGCAGGGCGATCGCGAGGCTCATGGATCGGGGCGGGCAGGGGAGGCGATCAGCCCACCATCTTGTCGCGAGCTTGCAGTTCTTCACGGACCGTCACGGCTCATCCGGTTCCAGCCTGCCTAGGTTCCAGGGAGGAAGGGGATCAGGGGGATCCCAGACCGATCCGCGACCTGGCCTTCACCGCCCACCCGATTTTCTCACCGCCCCATTTCCTCACCGCCCCATCGCCTGCCGGCGCTTCGTCGCTGCTCTCTCCAGCCGGCAGGAGAGGGGCCCATACCCTCCAGCCACTTTCGCCATGACCATCGATCGACGCCTGCTGGCCATCATCGGCAGACGATTTCCCGCCATCTTCGATGTGATTCCCCGCGGCCCGCTGGCCCTGGCCTCGGTGTCGCGGTTCGCGGAGGTCGCCCTCAATCCCCAGCCGCTGCCCCCGCACGAACTCGGCGCGGCCGTGGCCAGCGAATTCATACGGGCTACCTGGAGCGCAGCCCGCTTCGGCCTGGACCCCTCCTCCCTCCTGGAGGATCTGGACGACTGGTGCCCCACGGTGCCCAAGCCACCCCGCTTCCCCCTCTGGTGGCCACCCATCCCCGACCCGGACCCCGGGCCGGACTGGTTCAGCGCCTTCCAGCTGGGCTTCGCCGCCCGGCTCGCCGTGGCGATGGCGGGGACTGAGGGCACACGCATGGAGGAGACCCTCAACCGGGCCCTGGAGCGCTCCCTGGCCGCCCTCGAATCCTCGATCGACTGAGCAAGCCTGCCATTCCCAGGCTCAGCGGGGCTGATCACGCCGGCCTCCCCACGGGTCCCGCCGGAGCGGGGCAGGGCGCAGGGGCCGCGGCAGCTGGAGTTGCTGCTCACTCCAGTGGCTGATCAGGGCCGCCAGCAGGCTGTCGCGGTCGCCGTGAATGCGGAGCATGGCCGTGGGAATTCGCTATCGCGAAGCCTGCCCTGCGCCGTGGAAGCGACACCTGCCCATCGCGACGGAGCGGTGCATGGAAAGGCACAGGCAGGCCGTCCTCAGTCGACAGCCTGCAGTGCCGTTCAGAGCCTCGGCAGCAGCTGAGCGCCGGGAGCCGCCATGGCCGACCCCCTGAGCGATGCCACCCTCGACCAGCTGTTCCGGAAGGCCCGCACCCACAGCGCCTGGCTGGATCGCCCCGTGGGCGACGCTCTGCTGCGGCACCTCCAAGAGCTGATGCGCTGGGGCCCCACCAGCATGAACGGCCTGCCGGCCCGCATCCTCATTCCTGCGGAGCAGGGAGGCGAAGGAGCGACTGCGGCCCCATGTCCGGCGTCGACAACACCAGGGTGGACGCGGAGTTCCTCTCCGACGCCGCACCCGGACGGAAGGCTTCCCACCCTCGGCCCTGGTGCGCCCCAGCATCCTCTGCAACCACGGCAGCGGGGATCCGGCCGCCCTGGACCCCAGAGGCCCAGGCCTCTGCTTCGAGGAAACCTGCCGGCTGTTCTGAGGCGGCGCCCCGCCCTCACCTCCCGAAGAGCTGGGCGCGCCAGGCATAACGCAGCCGGAGCGGATGGGTTGAACTGGGCCCGACGACTTGGCGGCGTTGAGCTACTGGGGCATTGAGCCTCTCGGCCGGGGCGCGGATGGCCCATGGGAGAGAACTCGCCTGAGACTGCTGCACCATTGCCAGGCGCTGCCTGCAGGAATGGGAGTGATTCAAGGTGCCAGTCGGAGCAGCGCAGAAACGGGGGCGAACCTTTCGCCTCGGCTCCCGATAAAATAATGTTAAAATGTAAAGATAAGCCCAACCACCATGACCAGGCAGGCTGAGCAGGAACTGGCTCGCGGTTGGGCAGAGAGCAGGTGTTCGGGGCAGCAGGATCGCCTGAAGCTTGCCTTGGACGCCGCTGATATGCCCTGCTGGGAAATCAATCTGCTGAACGGCCAGCACGACTGGTCACCCCGTGCGGGGATCTTGCTGGGGTTTGCTCCCGGCAGCTTCGACGGCCGTCGGGACACGTTTCTCAGCCGTGTCCATCCGGACGATGCGGGCCTGATCGAGGAGGCCGAGCGCACAGCCATGCGCACGGGATCCCTGCGACAGGAATTTCGCATCCTGCAACCCAATCAGGAGACTCGCTGGCTCTATCGATCAGGCAAGGTCTTCTGCAATGAAGACAAGATTCCAACGCATCTCGTCGGTGTGATGATGGACATCACGGACCGGAAACAACTGGAGACAGCGCTCAGGGAGAAGCTGGACGAGCTGGAGCAGCTCAATGACAATGTTCCTGCTGTCGTCTACCGGTACGTCCTGAAGGCCGATGGGCAAGAATACTTCTCCCGCCTCAGCGAGAATGCCAGGGACATTTTCGGACTGCCCCGAGACGCCTGCATGGACGACATGGCGGCCGTCTGGGGGAAGGTGCATCCAGAGGACATCCCGGGCATCAAGGCATCGATCGCAGAGTCAGCGCGAACGCTTCGCCCCTGGCACCATCAGTTCCGATTGCAGACGTCCACGGATCGGCATCGATGGCTGGAGGGCAAGTCATCTCCGAAGCGCCTTGATACGGGCGATCTGGTCTGGGATGGGGTGATCGTTGACATCAGTGAGCGCAAGCATTCAGAGATTGCCTTGCGGGAGAGCGTGCATCGACAGGGGCAGATTCTGGATTCAGTGCAGGACATGGTCTTCTGCAAGGCGATCGACTCCTCATTGGTTTATGTGAATCAGGCGACATGCAGGCACTACAACATGACCGTGGATCAACTGCTGGGGATCAAGGATGCTTCCTACAACGACTCACAGACCACTGAACAGTATCTGGAAGACGATCGCGAAGTCTTTCAGCATGGCCGCTCCGTGGAGCGACTCGAGGAACCGAATCGACGCGCGGATGGGGTCATTCGCTACTTCCACACGATCAAGACCCCCATCCTCGACACCGAAGGACGGGTGGTCGAGCTGGTGGGAGTCGCCCGAGACATCACGGAACGCAAGCAGATCCAAGAATCGCTGCGGGTCCATGCGCGCCAACAGGCCGCCGTCGCAGAGCTGGGACAAATGGCACTGGCGCAGACGGATCTTGCCGCCGTGATGGAGCGGGCCGTCACTCTTGTGGCGGAAAGCCTGGGCGTCGACTACGTCAAGGTTCTGGAACTGCTGCCGGATGGACGCGGCTTCCTGTTGCGGGCTGGAGTGGGCTGGTCGCAGGGCCTGGTGGGGGAGGCCATGGTCGAACTCGACTCCCACACCCCGAGCGGTTACTCACTCTCCGCTGGTGAAACCGTGACCGTTGAGAACCTGACCACGGATCCACGCTTCAGAGGCTCTTCTCTACTGCGCGACCATCAGATCGTGAGTGGGATGACTGTGGTGATCCATGGCAGCGACCATCCGTTCGGCGTGCTCGGCGCCTACACAAGCCGACAACGGGGATTTTCGCAGGATGATGTCAACTTCCTGCAGGCCATTGCCCACATCCTTGCCACGGCCATCAGGCGCAGAAGTGCGG
Organism: Cyanobium sp. CACIAM 14; assembly: GCA_000708525.1. GTDB lineage: Bacteria > Cyanobacteriota > Cyanobacteriia > PCC-6307 > Cyanobiaceae > Cyanobium. Next base: position 18,213 of record JMRP01000021.1, on the reverse strand, counting down.
AGCAAGCACTGGAGGAATCCGAGGCTGAGTTCCGGGCGCTGTTTACAGCGATGACCGATGTTGTGACTGTCAGGGACAAGCGGGGACGCTGCCTGAAAGTCGCTCCCACCAATGCCGTCCTGCCAAGACCGGCAGAGGAGTTGTTGGGCAAGACGATTCAGGAGAGCTTTCCGGCAATCCAGGCCGGACTGCTCCAGGAAGGGATTGAGACTGCGCTGGCGAGAGGTAAGACGATCCAGGTTGACTTCTCACTTGACGTCGAGGGTCGAACCATCTGGTACGCCACGAGCATCTCACCAATGTCGGAAGACTCCGTGGTGATGGTGGCCCGGGACATTTCCGACCGCAAACAGGTGGAAGAACGCCTGAGTCTGTCTTTGAAGTCACTTGACAGTCACTTCGACACCTCCCTTCTTGCCATCATTGAATGGGATCAGCATCGCCATGTCAGGCGCTGGTCCAAACAGGCCGAACAGATTTTTGGCTGGAGCGAATCAGAGGTTCAGAACATGGATATTCCCAGTTGGCAGTTCGTCCACGAGGATGACGCCGGCTGGGTATCCGAGCAGATGACCGCCCTCCGGAGAGGATGGGTAAACCGCTGCAGATTCGAAAACCGCAATTACCGCAAAGATGGATCCATCCTCAACTGTGAATGGCACTCATCAGCCATCTTCGATGCCGCTGGCAATCTTGAATCGGTCTTGTCGTTTGCCCAGGACATAACCAGTCGGCGGCAGACCCAGGAAGAACTGCGTCAGCAGAAGGAATTGCTGCAAACCATCGTCGACCATCTCCCTGTGATGGTCGCACTTTATTCCAGCGATGGCGAGGTTTTGATGGTCAACCGGGAGATGGAAGATGTCATCGGATGGAGCAAAGAAGAATACAATACAATGGATTGTCTGCGGTCATGCTATCCCACCCCAGAAGACTATCAGCAGATGCGTGCCCACGTCGCCGCCGCTGACTCAACCTGGAAAGATTTCAAGACCAAAATTCGTGATGGTCGGGAGTTGGACACCACATGGGCTCAGATACGCCTCTCAGATGGACGTCAGATCGGGATTGGTCAGGACATCACCGATCGAAAATCAGCAGAGCAGCAATTGCAAAGCCTGGTGGAAGCAACCGCGGCTGTCACTGGACAAGATTTTTTCCCGACACTTGTCAGCCATATCTCCAAAGCACTGAATGTCTCCTATGCCATTGTCACTGAATTGATCGACGACGAGCTGCATGCACTCTCCTTCTGGGCCAACGGATCCCTTCAACCAGTCTTTCATTACCATCCTGCCCAGACTCCGTGCGCCTACACATTGAAAGAGAAAGTCTATTACTGTCCAGACTCTGTTCAACAACTGTTCCCCGATGACTTCGATCTCGTACAGATGCAGGCTGAAAGCTATCTTGGAGTAGCTCTGCATGGTACGGACGGCGAGGTGATTGGCAATCTCTGCGTCCTCGATCAAGGCTGCCTTGACAATCCTGCACAGGCAGAGACTCTCCTGAACGTCTTCGCCTCCCGTGCAGCGGCAGAACTCGAACGGGAACGAGCCACCCGGGCACTGGAGCAACTGAATCGCAATCTTGAGACACTCGTTCAGCAGCGCACAGCGGAACTGAGTCAGCGTACAGCTCAGCTTGAAGCCAGCAACAAGGAGCTGGAATCTTTCTCTTATTCCGTTTCCCATGATTTAAGGGCCCCCCTGCGCCATATCAATGGCTTTGTGAATGCACTGCAGCAGAAATTGGAGCAGGATCAGGCTTTGGATGATCCCAAAACCAGGCACTATCTCCACGTGATCGCAGCCAGTAGTCACAAAATGGGGCAGCTGATTGATGGCTTGCTCACACTTTCACGGCTAGGACGCCGATCCATGGAGTTCAGACCCGTGAATCTGCGGGAACTCGTCGATCAGGCCATTGTCCTTGTACAGGAACAATCACAGACGGCCAACAACGTCAGTTTCTCGATAGGCTCCCTACCGAGCATGCGAGGAGATGCCATATTGCTGCAACAGGTATTCAGCAATCTGATCGACAATTCGGTTAAATTCAGCAGTCACCTGGCCAGCCCACGAGTGGAGATTGGGGCCTTATCAGATGACACCATCTTCGTGCGAGACAATGGGGTTGGCTTCCAGATGCAGTATGCAGGCAAGCTGTTCGGTGCCTTCCAACGACTGCATTCCCAGTCAGAGTTTGCAGGGACCGGGATCGGCCTGGCCATCGTTCAGCGGATTATCCACCGCCATGGTGGGAAGATCTGGGCTGAAAGCACACCTGACCATGGGGCCACTTTCTACTTCACTCTAGCCAGCGCTCCGGACGACTTCAGGAGATCAACACAGACTTCCCATGACTCCGACACAAGATCATGCCATATTCACTTCTAGCGTAACGTATGAGTTTGCAATGACGGCAGTGAGAATCGACCCTGCCAAGATCTTACTGATTGAAGACGACCCCAATGATGTCGAATTGATCCAACTGGCACTGGAGAGTCACAACGTACTCAACCAGATTGATGTGGTCACTGATGGAGAACAGGCTCTCGACTATCTGCATGGTGATGCCCCAGAACTCCCAGGCAAAGAACTGCCGCGAATGATCCTGCTGGATCTCAAGCTCCCGAAGATCGACGGCATCAAAGTTCTGGAAGAAATACGCAAACATCCAAGGACTAGGGAGTTGGCCGTGGTGGTCATGACCTCTTCCGCAGAGAGTCGAGACCTCAGCGCTTGCTACAGATTAGGAGTCAACAGCTATATCGTAAAGCCGCTTGATTTCCAGCAGTTTATGGATGTGGCGCGGCAGGTGGGAATGTACTGGATGATGCTCAACCAAGTACCTCATGCCGGCTAGAAATCCGACAGGACTGCCTCCACGCATCGGCGGCCTGGGTGGTCGAGCCTCAACGTCACCCCGTCTGAAAAGAGAGTGCTTACTGGGATGCAAGCACTACTCTTATAACTACATGTATACTTACATGGGTTAGCCCATGGTGCCTCATGATTTCATCTCATCTTCACGCACCATACCCGAAGAGATGCCTTTCCCTGTAGATCTGCGTGGTGCCTCCAGCCTTTGCGCCCCATGAGTCCTGACATCCCAGGATCCATCGTCGTCGACGGGACATCTGCCGCCTTACGTGTCCATCGTCTTGACACCTGCCATAGGACGCTGGCCACCGGTTACCGGGACGTCGGCCCAGCCCTTCGCGGGATCGCCGTGCTGGGGCTGGCAGAGGGTGAGAATCGAGCCACCTTTCTGCCCATGCAGTCATTCTCTTCCCCTCTCTAGGGACCGATGACGATGGAGCGATCCGGTCAACTCCTCGGAGCAGAAGGCAAGCGGGCCAAGGAAAGCCCTCTGAACATCCTGATCGTTGAAGATGTGCCAGAAGATGTTGAGCTGATCACGCTGATTCTTGAATCGAATGACATATCTTTCTCATATGACAACGTCACATCCGCGGCCCACGCCAAGCGTCATTTATCCACGCGCCGCTATGATGTTGTTCTCTCGGATTACAGCCTGGCCCAGTTCAACGGCAAACAGGCATTCGAGATGCTGAAGGAATCTGGACAGGATATTCCCTTCATCCTCGTCACTGGAAGTCTTGGGGAGGAAGCCGCTGTCGAGTTCATCAAAGCCGGGATGACTGACTATGTCCTCAAGGATCGGCTGTTCCGCCTGCCAACGGTTCTGGAGCGTGCCCTGGAGGAATTCGAGCTGCGTCGGCAGCAGCAGTCGGCGATCTCTCAGATCGAACGACAGGCGCGGCGGGAAGCGATGGTCAACCGGATCGTGCAGGCGATGCGGGAAACCCTGATTCTGGAGACCGTTCTGCAGACAACGGTGGATCAGTTGCATGACGTTCTTGAAGTCAGTCGCTGCAGTATTTTTAAACCCGCTGACGTTCAGGAGAAGAAGGCGAGAATTGCCTACATCAGCGAGGGCACGAACGATCGAGAAGCCCTGCTCGGCATCAGCTCAGACTTTTATACCTACTACCAGGAGATTCTGATCAGAAGCCCATCCGGTCTGATCCATCAGCTCAACGATTTGCCTGACGCCTTGCGGCAGGAAGCAGAGGTTCAAGGCGTTTTTTCATTGCTCTCGATTCCGCTGTTGTACCAAAGCACCTTTCTGGGAGGGATCTGCTTGCAGCAGTGCGATCGTCCCCGTGTGTGGACAGAGGATGAAGTGGCGATCGTTCGAGCCATTGCCGATCAATGTTCGATCGCCATACATCAAGCAAAACTATATCAACAGGTCCAGGCCGAGCTCGCAGAGAGGCAGAGGATAGAAGCCCAACTCCGCCACGATGCTTTCCACGACACCTTGACCGGTTTACCCAACAGGGCCCTGTTCATTGACCGCCTGGAACATGCCTTGCAGCTGGCAACCCGGCGCTCCCAACATTCATCCTCGGCGAAAGTGCATCAATTCGCCGTTCTCTTCCTCGACCTTGACCGCTTCAAGGTTGTGAACGACAGCCTTGGCCACAGCACCGGTGACCAATTGCTGCAGAAAGTCGCCGAGCAGCTTCAGCTGTCGGTACGTCGGGGGGACACCATCGCCCGACTTGGTGGAGATGAGTTCGTGATCTTGCTAGAAGATCTGCACAATGCCAGCGAAGCCACCGAGGTAGCGCTACGTATTCACAAACAACTGAAGAAACCAATGCTGCTTGATGGACAGGAAGTTTTCATCAGTGCAAGCATCGGCATCACCCTCAATTCCAGTCGCTATACCTCCCCAGAAGAAATGCTGCGGGATGCCGACATAGCCATGTATCGCGCCAAGAGAAGCGGACGGGGCGGGTACGAAATTTTTGACTCATCGATGCACGTGATCGCGCTCGGACAACTCCAGCTGGAAAGCGACCTGCAAAGGGCAATCGACCGGCAAGAATTAAGAGTTCATTACCAGCCAATCATCAACCTTGGAACCGGCAGACCCGAAGGGTTCGAGGCCTTGGTGCGCTGGGAGCATCCCAGGAAAGGAACGATTTCTCCTTCCCAATTCATCCCAATGGCGGAGGAAACGGGGTTGGTACGCGAGATTGATCTCTGGGTGCTGCAGCAAGCCTCTGACCAAATGAAGCTTTGGCAAAAGGAGCATCCGGACCTGTCTCACTTGACAGTCAGCATCAATCTCTCGGGGAAACATTTTTCCAAAGGAGAGTTGATTGCTCAGATCGACCAGGTTCTGCATCGCTCTGGCATGCAGGGATGTCGCCTGAAAATAGAGATCACTGAAGGCGTTCTGATTGACAACGCCGAGTTTGCAGCGAAGATCCTGGAACAACTCAGGATCAGGAAGATCGAGGTCTGCCTGGATGACTTTGGCACACGCTATTCGTCACTGAGCTATCTGCATCGTTTCCCCATCAATTGCCTGAAGATCGACCAGAGCTTTGTGACCTCACTGGAGACGGATTCCGAAAAACGCGAGATCGTCAAGGCGATCGTCAGCCTTGCCAGAAACTTGCAGATGAGAGTCGTGGCAGAAGGCCTGGAGTCCTCCAGTCAACTATCATTCCTGCAATCGATCCATTGCCACTCAGGACAGGGATACTATTTTTCCCCGCCTCTGGAAGCCTCTGCTGCATTAGGCCATCTGCGTCACACCCGCCAGGATTGAGTCCCCGGTCAGGCCATCCATCCGCCACGCTTGTTCGCACGCCCCACCACAGGCACCTCCGCACGCACCAGGGAACCCATGAACAGTCAGGGAGCCACCGTTGCCGCGAAGGTGCATGTACGGCTGTTCGCCGCCCTGCGCGAGCGGGCCGGCTGGGCCGAGCGCTCACTGTCGTTCCCTTCCGGCGGAGTCGAGCAGACACCGGCCGGTCTCTGGCGGCAGCTGGGCCTGGACCCCAGTCCGCCGGCTGAGACGGGTCACCTCCCCGCCGGCATCCGCGTGGCCGTCAACCACGCCTTCGCCGCGCCCGACACCCCACTGGCCCCCGGGGACGAAGTGGCCTTCCTGCCCCCCATCACCGGCGGCTGAGCCATGGCACCGGCCACCGGTTCCACGCCGCGGATCGACATCCGGCTGCCGGGCGAGCCCTTCGAGCCCCTGACCGAGCTGGCGGGCTGGCAGCGGCCGCACGCGGCCGCCGAGGGCCACTTCATCGGCCGCGTGCGTCCCGCCACCGCCACCGGCGCCCCCCTCGAGGCCCTGGAACTGGAGCACTACCCCGGCATGACCGAAGCCCAGCTGCAGGCCCTTGCCTCGGCCTGCGCGGCACGGCACGGGGCCGAGGCGGTGCTGGTGACCCACCGGGTGGGGCGCATCCTGCCGGGGGAGGCCATCGTGCTGGTGGCGGTGGCGGCCGACCGCCGCGGCCCGGCCCTGCGCTGCGTGGCCGAGCTGCTGGAGGAGCTCAAGCACCACGCCCCCTTCTGGAAACGGGAGTGGAGCGGCGGCACCGGCACCTGGGTGGGCGGCAACACGCCGCTGTGAGCCGTGGGGACAGCAGGCGCCGGCACCGAACGACGGTCGCTACCATCGGTATCTACCTTTGGAGGCCCGGGATGGACACGGCAAAGCTGTTTCGATCGGGGCGCAGCCAGGCCGTGCGCCTTCCCAAGGACTACCGCTTTAGCGGCAGCGAGGTGGCCGTGAAGCACTTCGGCAATGGCGTGCTGCTGCTCCCCCTGGAGGACCCTTGGCAGACCCTGGAGGCAGGGCTGGCGGCCTTCGAACCGGACTTGCAGCTCAGCCGGGAGCAGCCCGAGCGACAGATCAGGGACGCGATCCAGCCATGATCCTGCTGGACACCAACATCTGCATCCACGTCATCAACGCCCGACCCAGGGCCGTGCTGGAGCGATTCCGGCAGTACCGGATGGGTGAAATCGGGCTGTGCAGCGTGGTGGCCGCCGAACTGGCCTTCGGTGTGGCGAAAAGCGGTTCGGCACGAAACCGGCAGGCCCTGGCGATGTTTCTGGCCCCCCTGGCGATCCTGCCATTCGATGAGCCCGCCAGCTGGGCCTATGGAGATCTGCGGGCCGATCTGGAACGGCGGGGCACACCGATCGGCTCGCTCGACACGATGATCGCCGCCCACGCGCTGAGCCAGGAAGCCACATTGATCACCAACAGCACCAGCGAGTTTTCACTGGTGCCAGGGCTCCAGCTCGACAACTGGGTGCCTGATGCCTAGATCACGTTTCCATCACGCTCCCACGTCAGCGTGGATCGAAACCTGTGCCCGATCGGGCGGCAGACTGTGCTTGAGGCGGAGAAGCCGCACGCTTGGGAGTGCTGACCTGCCCCTTGCTGGACGGACCGGCAGCGGCCCGGGCGATCATCGCCTCCTTCCCATGCTCCACCTCCTGCATCAGCCGGGAAGGATGGCTCCTGGCTCAGGCCGCGCCTGACGAGGCTTCGCGTCCTCCCGGCGCCTCAGCCTGGGCACCTGCGGCGAGAGGCCAATGTGGCCGCATCCGCGGATTCAGACATGGCAGATGTGGTCGCAAAGCAGGTCTCCGTGCGGGATCTCAAGACCCACCTGCCCGAATGGCTGGGCCGCGTGCCGGCCGGCGAGGTGGTGGAGGTCACCTCCCACCGCAAACCGATCGCCCGCATCACTGCCGTGAGGCAACCCGATCCGGCCTCCAGCGACCCGCTTCAGAAGGCGATGGATGCAGGGATCGTCACCTGGAACGGCCAGAACCCCGTCTTCGCTCCACCCGTGAAGCTGCGCGGTGAAGGCAAGCTCGTCAGTGAGATCATCCTGGAAGATCGCCAATGAGCTGGTGATCCTCTTCTGCGATTCCAGTGCGTCGATCAAGCTTCTGATCAACGAGCCAGGATCACCCGCAACGCCCCCGCGCCGTTATGCCCCTGCCACAGCCGATGCCGATGCTGCTGGCCCTGGCGATCGTCCCGTGCCCCGCTCCGGTGAAGGCCCAGCTGGATGGGCTCTACCGCTGGCAGGTGGCTCGTCAGGAACGCAGCGGGCCGATCGAACTCGCGAGCCAGAAAGGCCGTTTCACCGCCGGGCTCTACCAGCAGCTGCGGCGTGCCTACGCGCTCGATCCCGCCAGCGGCCGTTTCGTCGACTTCGATCTGTTCAGCGGCACCCAGGTGTCGACCTTCGGCGCCAGGGTGCTGGGCTGCACCGCCGCCCCCGGCGGCGGGCTGGAAGCCTTGGTGGCGGTGATGGCAGGCCTGCGCAACCGCCCCTCGGAGGCGCCGCAGCAGCTGCGTTACCAGCTGGTGCGCGGCCCTGCCGGCTCCTGGAAGATTGCCGACATCGTCTATTCCCATCCGGCGGGATTCCGCCTCACCAGCTTCCTGAACGAGCTTCTGGCACCTGGCCCCTGATCGCTGACCACGAACGCCGCGATGCCGGTGACAGCGGCTACTGGAGGATTTCAGCCATCATCCCCCATCGCCGCCAGCGCCCATGGGCCAGTCCACCGACAGCCTCACGGCCGAACACGTCGCCTTCATCGAGGCCCAGAAGCTGTTCTTCGTGGGCACCGCCACGGCCGACAGTCGGGTGAACGTGTCCCCCAAGGGAATGGATTCCCTGCGGGTGCTGGGCGAACGCCGCGTGATCTGGCTGAACCTCACCGGCAGCGGCAACGAGACCGCCGCCCACGTGCAGCGCAGCCCGCGCATGACCCTGATGTTCTGCGCCTTCGAGGGCAGACCCCTGATCCTGCGGCTCTACGGCAGCGCCCGCACCCTCCAGCACGGCGAACCCGGCTGGGACGAGCTCGTCGCCCATTTCGAGCCCCTGGCCGGGTCCCGTCAGATCTTCGATCTGGCCATCGAGCGCGTGCAGACCTCCTGTGGCATGGCGGTGCCCCGCTACGCCTTTCTCGGCGAGCGCCGCGACCTCGAGACCTGGGCGCGTCGCAAGGGGCCCGAGGGGCTGGAGCGCTACTGGCAGCAGAAGAACCGCCGCAGCATCGACGGCCTGCCCGCGCCGATCCCCCCGGTGGCCTCCAGCGGCGACGGGCCGGACTGAGGGCCGCCAGGAGGGAGCGCCGACGCGGGGTGCGGGTTCAGAGCAGGGGCAGCCGCAGCAGCTGGGCCCAGAGCTCGCAGCCTGCCTCCAGCGCCCCCAGCTCGGCGGGGATCTCCAGCAGCAGGTCGGCCCCCTGCAGCGAGCCGATGCGCGAGGAGGCCTGGCTGCCCTCCACCACCGCCAGCAGGCCGCCATCGGCCGCCACCTGCAGTCGGGCCCGGGCCAGCTCCGGTCGGCCGGCACCCCGCCTGAGGGCCGAGGCCAGGCGCACCTTCAGCCGCGGCAGCAGGCTCACCTCGCCGCCCTCCAGGGTCTGGAGGGCGGGCCAGAGGAGCTGCAGCGCCGTGATCGCCGCAGCGACGGGATTGCCGGGGAGGCCGAAGAAGGGCCGCTCCCCGAGGCGGCCGTAGGCGAAGGGCCGGCCGGGTTTGAGGAACAGCTTCCAGAAGCCCACCTCCCCCAGTTCCGCCAGCAGCGGCCGGATCCAGTCGCTGTCGCCGGCCGACACCCCACCGGTGCTCACCACCACGTCGCAGCCCTCGGCCAGCTCCCGCAGGGCCCGCCGCAGGGCCTCCGGATCGTCGGCCACCACCCGCCGCTCGCTCACCCCGTAGCCCAGCCGCTCCAGCAGGGCCGCCAGCAGAGCGCCGTTGCTCTCCCAGATCTGGCCCGGTCCCCGCGCCTGGCCGGCCGCCACCAGCTCGTCGCCGCTGACCAGCAGAGCGATCCGCGGCCGGGCGTTCACCTGCAGCTCGGCCACGCCGCAGCTGGCCAGCCGCCCCAGGGCGGCCGGGCCGAGGCGGACACCTGCCGGCAGGAGCTCGGCGCCGGCGGCCGCCTCCTCATCGGGAGCCCGGATCCAGGGGTTGGCACCCGCCTCCCCGGTGAGCCGGATGGCGGCGGCGTCCCGGGGGTCGCCGAGGGAGTCGCCACCGGGCTCGAGGGTCACGAGCTCCTGGGGCAGCACGCGCCGGGCACCCTCGGGCAGGGGCGCGCCGGTGAGGATGCGGATCGCCTCGCCCTCGCCCAGGACCCGGGCGAAGGGCGCCCCCGGGGCGGAGCGTCCCACCAGGCGCCAGCGGCGGTCCGGCGCCGGGGGATCGGCCTCGGCGATGGCCCAGCCGTCCATGATCGAGGCCCGGAACCCCGGCACCGCCTCGGCGGCCCGCACCGGTTCGGCGCTCACCCGGCCCAGGGCCTGCGCCAGGGGCAGCCGCTCGCGCGCCGCCAGAGGCGTCAGCGCCGCCAGCACCCGACGGCGGGCCTCCTCCAGGGGCAGGCCCTCGGGGGGGAACGGGTCAGACGATCGGGAGGCGGCGGTCATGGCCACCTCAGGCTCGCTCGCCCACGGCTCCGGGATGGCGCCAGGGGCCGTGGCGTCCCCCCGTCTTCTCCAGCAGCCGCACGGGCCCGATCGTCATCGCCGGATCGGCCGACTTGACCATGTCGTAGAGGGTGAGCAGGCCCACCTGCACGGCGGTGAGCGCCTCCATCTCAACGCCGGTGGGTCCGCTGGTGCGGGCGCTGGCCACAAGCCGCAGCCCCGAGCCATCCGCCGCCGGTTCGATCAGCACCTCCAGTCCCGTGAGGGCGATCGGATGGCAGAGGGGAATCAGCTCCCAGGTGCGCTTGGCGGCCTGGATCGCCGCCACCCGGGCCACCGCCAGCACGTCCCCCTTGGCCGCCCGTCCCTCGAGCACCAGGGCCAGCACTGCGGGGGCCATGGCGATGAAGCCCTCGGCCACGGCGCGGCGGTCGCTGGCGGGCCGGTCGCCCACCTCCACCATGTGCACCTGACCGGCGGCGTTGAGGTGGGAGAGGCCGGGCTGGCTCATGCCGAACGGCTCGGGCGGAGGGACTCCAGCATGGCGCTCGCGGCCCGCATGAGGCAGATCCGGAGCGCTCAGTGCAGCTCGAGCAGGCAGTCGGCGGGCAGGGAGAGCACCAGCGGACCCGCGGCGGCGGCCGGGGCGAGGGCGGCCCAGGTGCGCTGGCGCAGTTCCACCAGGATCGGCTCGGGCGCCTCCTCCATGAGGGCGACCGTCCCGGCGCCGGCCGGACCCGCAGGCACGACGAACACGGTGACGTGCAGCGGCCCCTCGCTCACCCGCAGCACCCGGCAGGCCCAGCTGTGGGCGGCATCGGACGCGGGGGCGGTCCCGAGCTCGAGGTGGTTGGCCCGCATCCCCACGTGGGTCACGGCGGGGTCCAGCGGCTCCGGGATGGGGAACTCCAGCCCCCAGGCGAGGGCCCGCAGCCGGCCGGGAGAAACCCTCACCACCTCCGACACGTTCTTGCAGCCGGTGAGCCGCGCCACCGCCACCGTCCCGGGCCGCTCGAACACCTCCCTGCGGGGGCCGTGGCGCTGCAGGGTCCCACGCTCGATCACCAGCAGGTCCTCGCTCAGCCGGTAGGCCTCGTCCATGTCGTGGGTGACCAGCAGGGTGGGCACCCCGGAGCGGTCCAGCAGGTCCTCCATCAGCTGCTGCAGACGACGGCGCCGGTGGGCGTCCTGGGAGGAGAAGGGCTCGTCCAGCAGCAGCAGATCGGGCTCGGTCACCAGCGCCCGGGCCAGGGCCGTGCGCTGCTGCTGACCGCCCGAGAGCTGGGCGGGGTAGTGCCGGGCCAGTCCCAGCAGCCCCACCGCCTCCAGTTGCCGGGCCACCCGGGCGGCGCGTTCGGCCGGCGGCAGGTGGGCCAGGCCGAAGCCCACGTTGGCGGCCACGCTCAGATGGGGGAACAGGGCGTCGTGCTGGAGCATCACGGCGATGCGGCGATGCTCCGGTGGCAGGTCGATGCCGCGGGCTGCATCGAACAGCACCCGGCCGTTCAGTTCGATCCGCCCTGCCCGGGGTCGCTCCAGTCCCGCCAAGGTACGGAGCAGCAGGCTCTTGCCCGCCCCCGAGGCCCCCAGGATCGCCAGCCGCCGGCAGCCGGTGGACAGGCTCAGATCCAGCTGGAACCCGCCGTGACGCTGCCGCAGCACGAAGGCGAGGGCGAAGGGGGCCGGGGTCCGCACGGGGGGCCGCCCCGCCGGAACAGCGGGAGGCGCAGCGACGGGTGCGGACGCGGGGGCCCGCCACGGCCGCTGCCCCCGGCTCAGGAACAGCTGCACCAGCGCCAGGCAGAGCCCGTTGAGCAGCAGCACCTGACCGGTCCACCGCCAGGCCTGGTCCAGGTCGCCGGCATCCACGGCGGCGTAGATCGCCAGCGGCAGCGTCTGGGTGCGGCCGGGGATGTTGCCCGCCAGCATCAGGGTGGTGCCGAATTCCCCCAGGGCCCTGGCGTAGCCGAGGCTGATGCCCGCCCCCAGCCCGGGCAGCACCAGGGGCAGGGTGAGCCGCCGCAGCACCCGCCAGGGTCCGGCCCCCAGGCTGCGGGCCACCCCCTCCAAGCCGGGATCGAGCTGCTCCAGCGAGGCCAGCAGGGTCCGGTACATCAGCGGGAAGGCCACCACCGCGGCGCTCAGCACCGTGGCTGGCCAGCTGAACACCAGCTCCAGCCCCAGACGCGCCAGCGGCTCCCCCAGGGGGCCGTAGCGGCCCAGCAGCTGCAGCAGCACGAAGCCCAGCACGGTGGGGGGCAGCACCAGGGGCGAGAGCAGCAGCAGATCGGCCACGGTGCGCCGGGCTCCCCGCCAGCGCTGCACCCGGTCGGCGGCGAAGAACCCCAGGGGGGCCACCAGCAGCACCGCCAGAGCGGCGCTGCGCAGTGACAGCCACAACGGGGTCAGGCCCGGGGCGGCCTCCATCAGGGGGAGCGATCCGGCAGGGGCTTGAAGCCGTCGCGGCGGAACAGCGCCCGGGCCTGCGGCGTGGCGAGCGCATCCAGCCAGGCCAGGGCCAGCCGGGGCTGGCGGCTGCTGCGCAGCACGGCGCCGCTGTAGCGGATCGGGGCGTGGCTGGCGGCCGGGGCCGTGGCCACCACCCGCAGTCCACCCAGCTGCTGCGCATCACTGCGATAGACCATGCCGGCATCGACATTGCCGTCCGCCACCGCCCGTGCCACCGCCCGCACCGATCCCAGGGGCACGAGCTTCACGGCCACGGCGCCGCTGAGGCCGTAGTGGGCCAGCACCTGGCGGGCATAGTCGCCCGCCGGCACCGTGCCATCCCCGATGGCGATGCGTCCCACCGCCGGCCCCGCCAGGCCCGGGAAGTCGAGCGGCCGGCGTGGCGCCCGCTCAGGCACCACCAGCACCAGCCGGTTGCCCAGCAGGTCGCGACGGCTGCCGGGCACCAGCAGGCCGGCCTTCTGCAGGGCGTCCATCGGCCGGACGCCCGCGGACAGGAACACGTCGGCGGGCGCCCCCAGCTGGATCTGCTGCTGCAGCAGCCCGGAGGCGCCGAAGTTGAACCGGGGCGGGGCCACTCCCCGGCTGCGGGCGAAGGGAACCGCCAGGGCCTGGAGCGGGCCGGAGAGACTGGCCGCCGCGCTCACCAGCAGGGGGGCGTCGCCGGCCCTGGCGCCGCCATCGCCATCGCGGCCGTGCGGGACCACGACCGCCGCTCCCACCAGCAGCGGCACGGCAAGGGCGACGGCAGCGACACCGCCGCCGGCCCGGAAGCCACGGCCTTTGGCACTGTGGGAAGGGGTGCGACCCGTCATCACCGGCTGGCAGGGGCTCGGGCCGATCCTGAGCGAACCGGCGCACGCTAGGGAGGCAGGCCGCGACCGCGACGCCAGACCCTCAGGGCATGGAGAAGGCCGCCAGCTGAGCTCCCACCCGGTCCAGCAGGTTGTGGATCAGCCGGCGCCCCTGGCGTTCCACCGCCTCGCCCCACTGCGCCTGCTCCGCCCGCAGCCGCTCCACCCCCTCCGGCCCCAGGGCCATCCGCACATAGTCCCCGTCCTCCTCCAGCCAGCGCTCGAGGGCGGCGGAACTCACCTCCACATGGAACTGCAGGCCGTGGGCATGGTGGCCGATGCGGAACATCTGCTCGCGGCAGAGCGGCGTGGATCCCAGCAGGGTGGCCGAGGCCGGAAGCCGCATGCGGTCGCCATGCCAGTGGAGCACCGGCATCCCGCCCCCCAGCCCGTCCAGCACCGGTTCCTCCTGCGCCGGCCGCGTCCATTCCACCCGCCCCCAGCCCAGCTCGCAGGCCCGGCGGGGAGGCTCCCCCACCATCAGCGGCTCCACCCGCCCCCCGGCGGCGAAAGTCAGCAGCTGGGCCCCGAGGCAGACACCGATCACCGGACGCTCGCACGCCAGGCACTCCTGCAGCAGCGCCACCTCCCCTTCCAGCCAGGGGAAGGCGGGCGATCCGATGTCGCCCACCCCCATCGGCCCGCCGAGCACCAGCAGGGACTGCTCGGGTCCGAGACGGGGCATCGGCTCCCCCCGGTCGGGCCGGCACACCCTCACCTCCCAGCCGCGACGCGCGGCCTCCTCGGCGAAGCGTCCGGGCCCCTCCCGCTCCAGGTGCTGGAGAACCACCAGCTCGGGCATGGTCAGGGGGCGGAGAACGGACCCAGCATGGGAGGGTTCGCCGCCCCGGACCAGCGTCCATGCCCCATGACCCCAGCCTGGTGCAGCTGCTGACCCTGTCGATCGGGTCGATCGGGCTGGGCTACCTGGTCTATGGGAGGCGCCAGGCCAACGCGGTGGCCCTCGGCTGCGGGGTGCTGCTGATGGTGGCGCCGTACGGCATCCACAGCCTTGCGGCCCTGCTGGTGGTCTCGCTGGGTCTGATGCTGCTTCCCTTCCTGCTGCATCGTTCGCTCCGCTGAGCCATGACCACCCCGGCCGAGGTGCTGCACTTCTGGTTCGAGGAGACTCCCTCCTCGGCCTGGTTCCGGGGCGGACCCGAGCGCGACCGGACCGTGCGCGAGCGGTTCGGGGCGCTCACCGAGCGGGCCCTGCAGGGCGATCTGGCGCCCTGGGCCGGGACCGCCCCGGACGCCCTCGCCCTGGTGCTGGTCCTCGATCAGTTCCCGCGGCAGATCTGGCGGGACCAGGCCCGCGCCTTCGCCGGCGACGTACGGGCCCGGGACGTCACCCTGAAGGCCCTCGAAGCCGGCTGGATCGCGGCGGAACCGCTCCAGGACCGCCGCATGTTCTGGCTGATGCCCCTGATGCACAGCGAGGATCTCGCCCTGCAGGAGAAGGGTCTGCCCCTGTTCGAGCGGTACACCGACGCCCGCACGGCGGACTTCGCGAGGCGGCACCGGGACGTGATCGCCCGCTTCGGCCGCTTCCCCCACCGCAACCGGGCCCTCGGACGTCCCAGCACGCCCGAGGAGCTGGCCTTCCTGCGGCAACCCGGCTCCCGCTTCTGAGCGCCGATGCACGACCCCGCCAGCGATGACGACGGCCTGCGGGCCGCCGAAGCCACGGCCCAGCGGCTGGCCGGCGAGCTGTTCCCCTGGGACCTCACCCGGTCGCTGGAGCTGGCCCTGCTCAAGACCTTCTGCGTGCCCTCCATCTCGGGCCTGCTGGCCCGCACGGGCGAATTCGAGCAGCGGCCCCGCAAGCGCTACGACGACACCGGCCTGATGGTGGCCGAACTGCTGCGCCATGGCCCCGGCAGCCCTGCCGGCGCCGCCGTGATCAGCCGCATGAACCGCATCCACGGCCACTACGCGATCGGCAACGACGACTTCCTCTACGTGCTCTCCACCTTCGTGGCCGAACCGATCCGCTGGCTGGCCCGCTACGGCTGGCGGCCGCTCACTCCGCTGGAGCAGCAGCACCTGTTCCTGTTCTGGCGCGCGGTGGGGGAACGGATGGCGATCACGGCCCTGCCGGACAGCCTGGAGGCCCTGCTGGCCCTCAACGAAAGGGTGGAGCGGGAGGCCTTCGCCCCGGCGGCCAGCAACCGCCGGATCGCCGAGGCCACCCTCGCCATGCTCCTGGCCGACTGGCCGCCGTCCCTGAGGCCCGCCCTGCGGCGGGTGCTGATCGGCCTGCTGGACCGCCAGAGCTGCCAGGCCCTGGGCTGGACCGTCGCGCCCGGCTGGCTGCAGGGCATGGTGCTGGCGGGCCTGCGGGCCCGCAGCCGCGCCGCCGCCCTGGTGGCCACCCTCCGCCGGGCCTTGGGCCGGCCGGCACCGGCGCGCTTCTATTCCCAGCGCCCCACCCCGAGCTACGGCGCCCAGTTCCGCCTCGAGCAGCTCGGTCCGCCGGCCCTGCTGGAGGATCTCGCCCGGCCCACCGCCGAGGATCCCTGAGCCATGGCAGGGGCTGCCTGGCCCGCCCTGGCTGGCTATGCAGGAGAGAGCGCAGCGGTGGATCGCCACCTGACCCCCTCGCCTCCCACCGATCCTGTGACCTCCGGCAAGGATCCTGCGGCGCCGACGGGCGGACTCCTGAACGTGCTGGGGGTCACCTTCGGCATCGCCGGAGCGGTGGGCGGCACCATCGGGGCAGGCATCCTGCGCACGCCCGGCCTGGTGGCCGCCCAGATGGGCAGCGGACCCTGGGTGGTGGCGGCCTGGCTCGCCGGCGGCCTCTACGCCCTGCTCGGCGCCATCGCCGTGGCGGAGCTGGGGGCCAGCCTGCCCCTGGCCGGCGGCTGGTACGTCTATGCGCGCCGTTGCTTCGGCGATGCGGCCGGCTTCACTGTGGGCTGGATGGACTGGATCGGCCACTGCACCGGCATCGCCTGGGTGGCGGTGACGGTGGGGGACTACGCGGTGTTCCTGCTGCCGGGGCTGGAGGGGCGCGGAAAGCTGGTGGGGCTGGCCGTCCTGGTGCTGTTCAGCCTGATCCAGCTGCTGGGGGTGGAGGCCGGCAGCGGCAGCCAGAAACTGCTGAGCCTGGCCAAGGCGGGGGCGTTTCTGGCGGTGGTGGCGGCCTGCTTCCTGCTGGGCGGCCCCGACACCCGCGCCGCCGCCGCCGCGGCGATCCCCACCGACCCGACGGGGCTGGCGGCGCCGGGGAACTGGCGGGGGCTGGCGGTGGCCCTGGTGTTCTCCCTGCAGGCCATCGTCACCACCTACGACGGCTGGCACAGCCCCATCTATTTCTCCGAGGAGTTCAGCGAGCCCCAGGAGGACCTGCCCCGCTCCCTGATCGGCGGCGTGCTGGCCGTGATCGTGCTCTACACCCTGTTCAACCTGGCGCTGCTGCGGGTGCTGCCCCTGCCGGTGATCGCCGTCTCCAGCCTGCCGGTGGCCGATGCGGCCGCCCTGCTGTTCGGCGCCTTCGGCGGCCAGGCGATCACGGCGCTGGCGCTGCTGTCGCTGGCGGGGCTGATCAACGCCTCGATCATGGGAGCCCCGCGCATCCTCTACGGCCTCAGCCGCGACGGGCTGTTCAGCCCCCTGGTCGACCGGGTCAACCGCGGCGGCACCCCCACCGTGGCCCTGGTGCTCACCAGCCTGGCCTCGGCCCTGCTGGTGCTCTGCGGCGATTTCTCGATCCTGCTCGGCCTGGCGGCCTTCGTCTACGTGAGCCTCTATCTGGTGGGGATCGTCTGCCTGTTCGTGCTGCGGTTCCGGGAGCCGGAGCGGCTCCGGCCCTTCCGGGCCTGGGGCCACCCCTGGAGCACAGGCATCGTGCTGGTGGGGTCGATCGCCTTCCTGATCGGGGCCCTGCTCAACGACACCGCCAACTGCGGCTGGGCCCTGCTGCTGATCGGTCTGAGTGTGCCGGTGTTCCGGGCGACCCGGACCCTGACGCCGGCCGACGCACCATGACCGGCCCCTGGCCGCCGCCCTGGTGGGACCCCGCCCTGGCGCGGGAGATCCTGCAGCGCAGCGTCGAGCACCTGCTGCTGGTGGGCACCGCCATCGGCCTGGCCCTGGCGATCAGCCTGCCCCTGGGACTGGTGATCAGCCGCCGGCCCCGCTGGGCCGGGCCCGTGCTGGCCCTGGCCAGCACGGTGCAGACGATCCCGAGCCTGGCGATCTTCGGCCTGCTGCTCACGGTGCCCCTGCTGGGGGGCATCGGCACCACGCCGGCGATCGTCGCCCTCACCCTCTACGCCCTGCTGCCTCTGCTGCGCGGCCTGGTCACCGGGCTGGCCCAGGTGCCGCCGGGACTGAAGGAGGCCGGCCGGGCCCTGGGACTCAGCGGGCGCCAGGTGCTGCTGCACGTGGAGCTGCCCCTGGCCGTGCCCAGCCTGATGGCGGGGATCCGGGTGGCCACCGTGACCGGCGTGGGAGTGGCCACGATCGCGGCCGCCGTCGGCGCCGGTGGCCTGGGGGTGTTCCTCTTCCGGGGGATCGCCACCGTGAACAACAGCCTGATCCTGGCGGGGGCCCTGCCG
>JMRP01000020.1 GCA_000708525.1 Cyanobium sp. CACIAM 14 | reverse complement strand
CCGGGACGGCACACTAGGGGCAGCCATGCCCTCTGCCGGATCCGTTCTGCGCCTGCCCTGCCCCTTCAGGCGGCTCCCGCCCTGAGCACGGCCATCCCCACCAGGATGATCAGCCCCCCGGAGCATGATCTTCATTCCAGTGTCAACCATCGGAACTCCTGCGGAAACGCAGCATCTGGTTGCCGCCCCGTTGGAATTCGTAGGGCACCGTCTCGATCGTCACCCGATGGCCGGTCTGCTCCAGCAGGTCGACGCAGCCGCGCACGAACGGGGAGGGCTCGCCACCCAGCGCCAGCAGGGGGAAGACCCGCACCTCCTTCGCCACCCGGGCCAGCTCGAGAAGGGCGGCGTGATGGAAAGCCTCCCCGAGCTGGCTGCCGTAGAGGAACAGCAGATGCGAGCAGAGGGCAAGATCGAACTGGACATGGGCGAACGGCAATACAGGCAGTTCCGCCACGACGTACCTGCCCTGCTTCAGGCCCTCGGGGTAATCGGCCAGGAATTTCTCCATGGCCGCCATCCGCGTGCGACCCAGTTCGTCGACGGAGGGGATGGATGTCCAGACGAACGCCTGCCGATTCCGGCGGGTCTGCTCCAGAACCTGGTCACAGGTCTGCGCGATGCGAGCCCGCAGTTCCTCCACATCCCATCGATAGATCGGATCGCATGACACGATCGATGCCCCCAGACGGCTGGCTTCGGCATTGAAACTGGCCGGCCCGTCCCCGCATCCCAGAATCCTTCCGCTGAGATCCGCCTCGGTGAGCCGGAACATGGCGCGGTACTCCTCGAAGGAGCGGCCCCAGGGAACGATCTCATCGAGGCTGAATGGACTCATTGTCGCTTCGCTAGCTAGCCAGGAAAGACTGCGGCGGCTCCAGGAAGGCGGGCAGGGAAATTCACCGTGGTCGGCTCATCGTGATCGGCTCACCATGCGCCAAGAAAATGATACGCAGGAGGGGGAGGGAATCCTCCAGACCTATCAGCCAGTCTCGGTAGGCGTTTCGGTCGGCTGTGAACACTCTTTGGCCCGACGCCGTGATACCGAAATCGCCCCTGGCTCCCAGCAGGCTGAAGAGCGGCCCGCTGAATGGTGTATGACCACCAAGTATAGGCTTGCGTGAGATCGAATGGGATGTCCCTGAAAACCAGTGCCTGCCCTCAGACCAAGGGCCACTTGCCGGCTGGAGCTGTCCATGGGCCGGATGCGCTCGCAGCGATTATTGACATGATTCAACTTTTGACCGCAGCCTGATTCCCGGTTCCATCTCAGGTAAGGAGCGTCAGCGCTGACCACCCCCTCCGGCCGGGATTTCAGAAGCCGACTGGAAGGCCACTGCAGCAACCGTGCGAGTTCCTGTCGGTGTGGTGGTGCTCCAGCGGCAGGAGAACGAGGGTTTGCGCCAGCAGAACGATCAGCTCCGAGCCCAGCTCTCCTCCCTGGCGACGGAACTGGCCAGCCTGAGGGAGCAGATCGACCGCGTCTCGCGCAAGCCTTCCAAACCGCCCTGAAGTGACAGCCTAGGTTCTACCCTCCGGCCAACCCTCCCAGGGTCTGCTGCCATGCCCTCCAGCACCAACGACCTGATCACCTGCACACCCGGTGTGCGGAGCTGAAAACCTTGTGTGGCCGGGACTCGCATCACCGTCTCCGATGTACTCGAGTACCTGGCCAGCGGCATGAGCCAGGAGGAGATCCTTGCCGACTTTCCCGACCTCAGGGCTGAGCACATCCTGGCGGTCTTGCGCTATGCAGCGGAGCGAGAGAAGCGCCTCAGTGACCTCAACGTGGCCTGAAGTCTCTGATGGCTGGACGCCTGCTCTTCGATGAAAACCTCAGCCTCAGGCTACCGGGCGCCATGGCGGATGGATTTCCCGGCAGCGTTCACGTCTGTGATATCGGTCTGAAGGGTGCAACCGATGAGGAGATCTGGACCTTTGCCGGAACGAACGGCTTCAGCATCGTCACCAAGAACGACGACTTTCGCGCCCTGAGCCTTCTGCGCGGTGCTCCGCCCAAGGTGCTCTGGCTGCTGATCGGCAACACCAGCACTCTGGAGATTCAGCGGATCCTGCTCTCCAACATCGAGGGCTTGGCCACCTTCATCTCCGAACCTGGCACCTCCCGGCCGACCCGCCGCACCCTCAGCTCCTCGGGCTCATGGGCCTGAAACCGGACGGCACCGCTGGCATGGGCCGTCAGGTCGTCTTCCCTGGTGGCGAGCCGTCCATCCGGCCCGGTGAAGAGGAGGTCGGGGGCGATCAGGGCCTCCAGGGCGGCCACATCCGCCGCCAGCTGTGCCGCCCGAAGCCGGCCCTCGAGGGCCACGATCTCCGGAACCGGAGGGCCGCCGCGTACGGCGTCCATCGGCGCGAAGGCTGAATCGCTCATGGGCTTTGGGGGATCCTCACGGACCAGGGGGTGGCAGCCAGAGCATCGGCACGAACGCCACGCCGTTGACGCGGGCCGGTTCACCCTCCTGGCGGAACCCGAGGGCCCGGTAGAAGCCAACGGCGTTGAGGCTCGCGTTGACCGTGATGGTGCCCCCACCCCTGGCGGCGGACAGCTCCTGGAGCGCGTGGTGCCACAGCGCCCGGCCGATGCCGCGGCCCTGATGGGGCGAAGCCACGAAGAGATGGAACAGGTGGCTGCCGTCACGGATGGAGACGAAACCCACGAGCTCCCCGTCCGCTTCCGCCACGCCGTAGCGGAAGCGGCTGGTGGCCATGTTGGCGGCGTGGGCCGGCGCCGCCATCGCCGCCCAGAAGGGGGCCGCGGCGGCGGGATCGACCACCAGCACCGATCCGCAGGAGTGCACCAGAGCGGCGATGGCCCCGGCATCCCAGGCGTGCGCAGGACGGATCCTCATGGGGCCTGGGCCCCTCCGATCAGGCAGCGCAGCTTGCGGCCGCCGCTGATGGCGAAGCCTTCCCGTTCGTAGAAACCGAGCGTGCGGGAAAAGGCCGGCAGCGGCGGTGTGGTCACCTCCAGGCGGCTCCAGCCCTGATGCCGTGCATGCTCCCGCGCGGCGGCCAGCAGGGCGCTGCCAAGGCCCCGGCCCCGGTGGGGCGGGCGCACGTAGAGCTCGGTGATGATCCCGAAGGACCCCTCGGCGTAGAGGGCGAAGGCTTCGCACAGCGCCAGGAACCCCAGAGGCTCACTGCCGGCATGCGGGCCCCGGGCCACGAACACGACGCAGCGGCCGCTTTCCAGTGCCTCCTCCATGCGGGCCTGATTCAGGGCCGCATCGAAGCGGAACACCCGCTCGCCGATGGCGGCCTGGATCTCCTCCAGCAGTTCACCTGTGAGGGCGGTGATCACCGGGGCATCCGACACGTCGGCGCGTTCGATGGCTGGCCTCATCGGCGATGCCGCATGGAGAAGGGGATGAGGCTGAACACCAGCAGGAAAGGGATGGCCGTGGAGACCGAGCTGACCCACTGGGCGGTGAGGATGTCGTCGCTTGCCATCGTGACCTGCCTCACCGCTTCAGCTGCCCTGCACGTCGACGACCACCCGGGCACCGCCGGTGATCGTGTTGAACACCGGCGAGAACGCCACCAACTCCCGGAGGCGCGGCAGGTCCTCGGGGCGGGCCTTCACCCGGAAGCGGGCCCTGATCTCGGTGAAGCCCTTCGGCACATCGGGGGCAAGCCCCAGGAAGCCGTTCAGGTCGATGTCGCCTTCCAGCTCCGATTCGAGCGCCTCGATGGCGATGCCGCGCACCGCCGCATGGGCCGCCATGCTGGTGGTGAGGCAGGAGGCCAGGGCGTGAAGCAGGTGTTCCGCCGGGTTGGCGTAGGCGTCCTGGCCGGCCACGATCGGTGGCTCGTCGGCCTCGAGCAGGAAGGTCTGGAGGTGAGGGATGTCCTGGCGGGCGCCGTGGAAGTCGGCCACGGTGGTGCGGTTGCGGGTGCCGCCGAGCCAGGCGTTGCGGGCACGGAAGCGGCAGGCCCCCAGGCCGGGGTCGTCCTTGATCTGCTGCACCGTGGCCAGCAGAGTGTCCAGATCGACGCCGTTGAGCCGGCGGGTGGCGGAGGTGGTGGTGGTCATGGTTCGGTGCCTCCCTGAAGGAAAGGAAAGGTCGCAGTGACGACCTGCCTCCAGTGTTGGTGCGTGGCCGGTTCGGGCGCCCCACCGCCCGTCGCCCATTGTTGATCGAGCGTCCGGCGTCGGGGCGGCCTGGCGGGAGCGGATCGGCGGAGCTGCGCCGGCCATAGGGTCGATAGCCATCGCCCACCCGCTTCCTTGGATCTCCCCACCCAGTTGCTCCAGATGGCCAGTGGCGCCTGGATCACCCAGATGCTCCACGTGGCGGCCGAACTCAGCCTTGCCGACCAGCTCGAAGGCGGCGACCGTTCCGCCGAGGATCTGGCCGCCGCCTGCGCTGCCCATCCGGACACCCTTTTCCGCCTGCTGCGCGCCCTGGCCTCGGTCGGGGTGTTCCAGGAAACGGCTCCCCGCACCTTCGCCCTGACCCCGTTGGCGGAGCTGCTGCACAGCGACCATCCGCAGTCGCTTCGGCAGTTCCTGCGCATGCTGGGCGAGGAGCACTACCTGGCCTGGGACGGACTGCTGCAGAGCGTGCGCAGCGGCACGCCGGCATTCCATGAGCGCTACGGCTGCTCGGTCTTCGAGCACTACCAGCAGCAGCCGGAGCGGGGGGAGATCTTCGACGGCGCCATGAGCGATTTCTCCCGTCAGGAGATCGCCGGGCTGCTGGCGGCCTTTTCCTTCGAGGGGATCACCCACCTGGTCGACGTGGGCGGTGGCCGGGGCGAACTGCTGATGCGCGTTCTCGATCGCCATCCGCACCTGCAGGGCACCGTCTTCGATCAGCCGTCGGTGGTGGCGCCGGTCTCGGTCCCCACGGCGCTGGAGGGCCGGCTCAACGTGGTGGCCGGCGACTTCTTCCAGGCGGTGCCCGCCGGGGCCGACGCCTATCTGCTCAAGCACATCATCCACGACTGGGACGATGACCGCTGCCTGCGGATCCTGGGTCACATCCGCAGCGCCATGGCGCCCGGAGGCCGGGTACTGATCCTCGAGCAGGTGATCCCCCCGGGCAACGATCCCTTCCCCGGCAAGCTGCTCGACCTCAACATGCTGGTGATGACCGAGGGCGGCCGGGAGCGCACCCCAGAGGAGTACGCCCTGCTGCTGGAGAAGGCGGGGCTGCGGCTGAGCGCCATCACGCCCACCCCCTCGCCGATCAGCGTGGTGGAGGCCGTCGCCATCACCTCGGCCTGACGGGCCCGGAAACGCTTCTTGATGAATGGCTGTCTCGGAAGATCACGAGCGATGTCACCTCCGCTCCTGCCTCTTGTCCGGGGCAGCGGGCCATCCGAAGGTGAGCCCAGCGACCCCGGGAGGCTCCAGCGATGGAAGAAACCCCACCGGAGCAGCGCCGAGGAGTGCGCTGACGATCCGGCCCCTGCTCCAACACTCTCGTCGGAATCTCTGGCTTCCCCGGCGTGTGACACCGTCGCCGTCCACTGCATCGACGAAGGCCCCGGCCTGAGGTGCCCCGGACCAACCGGGAAGCCCCACTGGAACCCTGGCCCCAGGCGCCAGCGTCAGCAGCTCCGCCCCCACACGTACCTCGCCTGCAGGCCCGGTGGCACCGCCGCCGGGCCTGTCCACGTCCGGGCCCATGGCGCCGGGACCACCGAAGGCTTCGCTCAGACCGTGGCCGGAGGTTTCCGTCCGCCGAACAGGGCCAGCTCGAAGAGCTTGAAGAAGCAGTCCACATCGGCGAAGCCGATCTCCCGCAGCCAGCGGCACTGCAGCTCCACCGGCGCCAGGAGGTTCTCCGTCTTGTCGGCCCGGTTGTAGTAGGTGCTTGCCACCGTCTCGCGCTCCGCGGAGGGGTCCCTGCGGGCGTGGAAGGCGTGGAGGTGGTCGATGAAGAACGCATCGAAGAGGGTCTCCCCGGCGGGCGAGGCCGAGGCCACATGCTCCAGGTTGAGGAACACGCCTCCCGGCGCCAGCAGATCGAGGATCTCGGCGTAGAGCTCCCGCTTGCGGCCATCCGGCTGGTGATGAATGGCGAAGCCGGAGACCACCAGATCGAACGGGCCCGCCGGGCGTGCCACGTCCCGCCACTGGGGGGCGCCGAAGTCGGCCCGGGCGACGATCGCCCGGGGCTGGTCACGGAGGTTCGCCCGGGCGGCCTCCAGCATCGGCTCGGAGAAGTCGAGCAGCAGAGCGCGGGCCGAAGGCAGGCGGGAGAGGAGAAACGTCCCAAGGATTCCGTCGCCGCAGCCGAGATCCAGCACCCGGACGGCCGCGGGCGCCCACAGCTCCGTGATCCTGGCGATCAGGGCGAGCTGCAGATCGGCAGCGGGGATGGCGCCTCGCACCCCGTCAAGAAAGGCGCGGGACAGCTCCTCGCTCTGCCAGGCACTGGAGTGGCTCGTTGCCATGGGAGGGAAGGGTCGGGTGCGGGGGAGGAGGTGCGGTGGGTGACGCCTTGCGCGGGCCAGCCGTCGGGCCTGGAGCCGCGGGTCACCCGCTCGGCCCGGCGCGACGCTCCTTCGACCTGAGGAACTCCAGCAGGCCCAGGAGCACGAAGGCCCTGGTCAGCATCGAGAAGAACAGCACATAGGTGATCAGCAATGGAAGTTCGGCGATGAGTTTCCGGGGGTCGCCACTCCCCCATCCCCATGGCTCCCAGGCGTACTCGCGATAGGTCTGATGGATCACCAGGTAAGCCAGAAGCGAGAGAAGGCTCACCCCGAACGACATCCAGGCCCGACGCAGCAGGATCCGTCTTCCCCTCACCCCTGCCAGGGTCGTGCGACTGGAGAACGTCACAAGAATCACGAACAACGTCACCACCGTTGCCAGGGTGGTGATCAGGTCGGGAGACAGCTGATCGAACACGCCATCGTCACTGCCGTAGGCGTGGAGGGGGATGGCGCCCGTGAGGATGTTGGAGAGGGGGAAGAAGACGGACAGGCCGGCAAGAAGGCCCCACAGATTCTTCAGGAATCCCAGGAATTCCCTGAGTTCCTCGAGGTAGCCATCCGGCGCTGCAGGATCTTCTTTCATGGGTGGCTCGGCCTCGCTTGTGGTCGCCGAGGCAGGAGGCAGGTGGCAGGAGACAGGACGCCACCCTCATCTTCGGACAGCCGGGGAACACCGGGTCCTGCACGAGCGGCTGGCCGTCAGCGGCGGGGGGCCGGGTCCTGGTCCGCCGCCGGCTGGAGCGGGAAATGGTCCTTCGCCGACTCGTAGAAGAACAGATCGACCCCGTCGAGTCCCTCGGCCCGCACCAGGTCGAGCTCGCGCCGGAGCAGTCCGGTCTCCTTCGGCCGACCCCGCAGCCCCGCCAGCAGGCCGATGCGCACGGGCACCCTCCCCCGCGCCAGGGCCAGAGAGGGATCCGCCAGTTCGCTCTCGACGCCGCGGCGGTCCCAGCGGTAGATCTGCACCACCACCTCATCCACCAGCCCCCGGGCCACCCAGTCCGACCAGTCGGCCAGATAGCTCCGGTAGGAGAACGGCTGGGGATTGGGAGCCACCGACAGCTTCACCTCCGGGCAGGCCGCGGCCATGGCCCCGCGGATCCGCTCGAGCAGGGCGGTGACGCTGCGCGAGCGCCAGGCCAGCCAGGCGGCTGCCTGGGGCTCGGGGCTGGGATCCGCCGCGCCGGCGCCGGTCCGGCGCCAGAGGGTCAGGGTGGCAGGGTCGTAGCCGAAGTCGGAGGGATAGCCCAGGTGATCGTCGAACTGGATCGCATCCAGCGGCAGGGAGCGGCAGGCATCCACCACCAGATCGCTCAGCAGGGCCTGCACCTCCGGCAGGGCGGGATTGAGCCACACCCGCTCCAGAGCCGGACTTTCACGCCAGAGCGTGCTGCCGTCCGCCCGGGCCAGCAGCAGGTGCTCCCGGCCCCGCAGCCAGGGCGCCCCCGCCGGGGCCATCAGCCCGAACTCGAACCAGCCCACGGTGTGGAGGCCGCGGCGGCGCAGCTCCGTGAGCAACGGCGCCACGGAGCCTCCCCCGATGCGGCTGTCCAGGGGAATCCCCAGGGGATTCCGCTGGGGCTGCACCGGCCAGGTGGTGGCGCCGCCGGTGAGCAGGGGAACGGCGGCGCGACGGAAGCCGTTGCGGCTCAGGAAGCCCAGGGCGCGCTCGGCCTCCGCCGGATCGCTGAGCACCTCGCTGTCCACGGTGGTGAGCCACACCCCCAGGCGGTCCTCGGGGATCCGCGCCAGGCCGGGGGGAGCCCACCCCAGCCCCAGGCCCGTCGCCGCCAGCAGCAGCCCCAGCCGCCGCCAGCCGCGCCCCCCCGGCCCCGACCGTCCCAGACCCATCCCCCCGCCTCCTGCTCCTGTGGCTGGTCAGCTTCGCCCATCCGGGCCGCCGCGGGGGGGCCGTGCTGAGGAACCGCCGTCTGGGCCCCTTCGGCTGGGGCCTGGTGCTGGCGCTGGTCCTGCCGGCGGGGGCACCGAAGCCGGTGCCCAAGGTGCTCCACGAGCAGGCGCCGGTGGAGGCCCATGGGGCGTCGCCGCGGCTGCGGCCCTGCGCCCAACGGGGGCAGCGGCATTTCGACGTGATCGTGGTGGGGGATGAGCCCGCCGGGGTGATGACCGCCCTCGAACTGCGGCGGCGGCTGCCGGGTCTGGCGGGCCGGCACCGCCCGCGGCTGGCCCTGCTCAGCGAGGCCGCCGGCGACCAGCCCCTGGGCGGCACCATCGGCCGGGCCGGTCTGGCCTATCTGGATCGCAATCAGATGCCGCCCGATCTGCTGGACCTGTTGCCGCCGCTGGCGCCGTCGTCGGAGCTGTACCGGCGCTTCCTGCGACTCACCGGGGTGGAGCGCATCGCCATCGATCCGGCCCGCGCCTCGGCAGCCTTCCGGCAGGCGCTGGATCAGGCCGGCATCACCGTGCTCTCCCAGGCGGCGATCCGTGGCGCCCAGCGGGAGGGACGGCGCCTCTGCACGCTGGACAGCCGCACCCACGGGACGCTCGGTGCCGACCTGTTCGTGGATGCGAGCCTCGGCGGCGTGCTGGCCCATGCGGCCGGCGTGGCGTTCCAGCCGGGGCTGGGAGCCGGACCGCTGGCCAGGGAGAGCCTCTCCCTGGGATGGATCTTCGAGCTGGAGGGGTTCACGGTGGAGGGCCTGCAGCAGCTCGAGACCCGGCTCACCCGCCGCCTCCTCCACCCCCGTGACGGGGAAGCCCGGCGCTGGCTGCGGCTGTGGCCGGAGTACCGCAACGACCCACGGCGCCTGCGCATGGACCTGCTGGACGCCACCGGCCAGCCGCGGGTCTGCCGGGCCTTCACGCCCGACAGCTGCGACCAGCGAAGCCCGGCGCTCGCCATCGCCTTCCATGGGCAGGAACATCTGGCCCCGGGCCTGCGGCGCGGCTCCGCCCGTCTCGATGCCGCCAACGTCGCCGTCCTGCCGGGCCGGCTCAGCGTCAATGCCCTGCTGCTGCGCAACGATGCCCAGCAGAACCGTGCCGTGCTGGCGGGCGGAGATCGACCCCTGAGCTGGATGCGTCCCATCGCCGGGGAGGTGGAGCGGTTCTTCCGTGACAACGGCGCCACGGCGGTGCGCTGGATGCCCGAGCTCTACGTGCGCAGCGCCGACCAGATCGCCCATCCGGTCGAGGTGCTCAGCGCCACACGGATGCTGGAGGGCGGCGTTCCCCGCGAGGAGGCGCTGGGCACCTTCACCTACGCCCTCGACTACCGCGGCGGGCTCGCCGAAGACCTGGCCACCCTCCGGCCCACCTTCAACTTCGGCTACCGCCACACGCTGCCCGCGGAGCTGGACAACCTGGCGGTGCTCGGCCCCGCAGGCGGCTTCGGCGGGCTGGGCGTGGGGGCCGGCCGCATCATCGAACTGAACATCTCCGTCGGCCAGGGCCTGGCGATCGCCTCCGCGCTGGCCCTGGCCCGCCAGAGGCCGCTGGCGGCGCTGAACCCACGGGAGGTGGCGGCGCTGATGCCGCCCGGCTACCGGCCCTACGGCCGGCCGGCCGACGCGACGCTGCTCGATCAGATCCTGGCCCGGGTGCTCTACGTGCTCGATCCCTGGATCCGCTGGGGCGAAGGCTTCATCTGGCGGCCCGCAGGCAGGCACTGAACGGCGCTCCGCTGCCAAAGGGCTCCAACGGGGAACCGGGCCGACGCTACAACGGGCGTTCGCGCTGTGCGCCGCTCCCACATGGCCCGTCCCTACCAACCCTCCCTGCTGCGGGCCCTGCACGGGGCCACGGCCCTGCTGGTGCCGCTGGCCTGGCTGAGCGGCCTGCTGATCTACAGCCGCTATGACGGCCGCTGGGGCCGGCTTCCCTGGACCCCGGGCGGAAACTGGATCGACATCCACGGGACTCTCGGGGTGCTGCTCTGGCCGCTGGCGCTGCTGTTCGCGCTGTATGCCATCAGCCTGGGGCGGCGGCGCCTTCACCAACCCGCCAATGCCGTCGCCCTGGGGGCGCTGGCGGTGGCCCTGATCAGCGGCAAGCTGATGGAGGAGGACTGGCTGCGGGATGGCCAGCTCCAGCACGGGGTCTACGGGCTGCATCTGCTGGCCTGGCTGGCGATCGCCCTGGCGGTGCTGTGGCACCTGGGCGCCGTGCTGGCACGCGGCGGCCTGCCTCTGGCGCGCTCGATGCTGAGCCTGCGCCTCCGACAGGGAGACCGTCCGGGCGACTGGCCCCGCCAGCTCTTGGAGCACCTCAGGAGGGCCGGCTGATCCGCCGGCCCGCAAAGGAAATCCCGGCAGCTGCGACTGCCGGGATTCCTTCGGGGCGCAGGGCTCAGATGAGAGACGCTCAGGGCTTGACCTCATCGCCCGCCGCCCCAGCCTGGGTTATGCAGCCCAGGATTCGCACCTCAGCGTGATCGACGCGGCGTATGGCTCACTCGACCATCCGGTGTGACATCCATCCGGTGCCACGTTGGGCCTGTTTCCAACCGCATCACCTCCCTTCTCGAGGCCGGGCGACCTACCCGGCGGACCCCTGAGAGGAAGGCCTTAAGAGGTCCCTCCCCCTCAAGTTCAACTTATGCCGATCCGGCGGCCATGGCGGCGCGATGGCGTACGGATTCCCCCGGTCAGGCGACCGTCTTCCCGTACCGGCGGGGCGACCCACACTGGAGGGAACCCACCGCCCGCACCACGACACCCGCCATGGAGGACGCCGAGGGAGCGCCAGCCGGTCCATCAGCCCTCCGGCTGCAGGCCGGGGTCCACCATCTCTGCAGCTGCGGCCGGAGCCGCCACGGCTGGTTCTGCGATGGCGCCCACCTCGGCACCGGCCGCGTCTCCCATGAGCTGCGGCTGGAGGCACCGGCCACCGTCATGGTCTGCGGCTGCGGCCGCTCCGGCCGCTACCCCCTCTGTGACGGCAGCCACGGCCGGCCGAGACGCCGTCCCTGGTGGGCCTGGCGGGGCTGAACCGCCCCCTGCCTGTGGAGCGAACAGCGGGCCCAGGTCCTCCAGGGGGGAGTGCTGCTGCAGGCGGCGCCGCAGGGCGGCGAGGGCCGATTCCACGGGTTGCTTCTCCATCCGCGCCATCTCCGATCCGCAGGACAGGACCCCAGGCCGCTGGAGAGGGCTCCATGAGGGAGGGCGCCCCGTGTCGGGCGCCCTTGGACCGGTTGCCGGGCCCTCGGCTCGCACGGCCCGGGTCGTGGTCTCTGATTCATGAATAACGCCGGTCGGGGCCGCTGTCAGTACGGCAGGCCGGCCGCTCAGTTCGGCAAACCGGCGGGGTGCAGCAGGGCGAGCACCTCCTCGTCCCGGAGCTGCTCGAAGTGCTCGTACCACAGGCCCACGGCCTGAAGATCGTCCACCACGGCCAGGGCCTCCAGGCGATCCACCAGCCGGCTCAGTTCGCCGGCCACCTCCCGATCCACCACCGGCACCGCCAGAGCGAGGGAGGCGGGCTGGACCTTGCGCAGGGAAATCAGGGCGGCCTGTACGGTCATGCCGGTGGCGATGCCGTCATCCACCACGATCAGGTGACGGCCGCGAAGCCGCTCGCCTGGGGGATCGCCGAAGAGCTGCTGCCGGCGCTGCAGCTCCTGCTCCTGGGCCCGCAGCCAGCCGTGCATCGTGGCCGTGGTGGCCCGGCGGCGCGCACTCTCCCCATCCCGCCAGACGACAACTCCACCACCGGCGACGGCACCGATCGCCAGCTCCGGCCAGGAGGGATCGGCGACCTTGCGCACCGACCAGGTGGCCAGCGGCAGCCCCAGGCGTGCGGCCATCGCCGCCGCCACCGGCACCCCGCCTCTGGGCAGGGCCAGCAGGGTGGTGTCGCCGCCGCGGCCCTGGCGATCGGCGAAGGCCTCCGCCAGCGCGAGGCCGGCCTGATGGCGGTTGGTCCAGAGCGGGGGTCGGTGGGCCATGGCGGAGAGGGAGAGAGGGAGGACTCAGGAGGCCGCCGGGGACTGCTCCCCCGCCAGGTGCCGGAGGAACCAGTCGCGGGCCTCATGGGCCACCTGCTCCAGGGCCCCGGGCTCCTCGAACAGATGGCTGGCCCCCGGCACCACCCGCAGGGCATGGGGGGCATGGAGCTGCTGGGCGGCCTGGCGGTTCAGGGCGAGCACCTCGAAGTCCTGACCGCCGACGAGCAGAAGCGTGGGGCAGCGCACTTCGCTCAGGGCCAGGTGAGCCAGATCCGGCCGTCCGCCGCGCGACACCACGGCCGCCACCGGCTCCGGCCTTGCCGCCGCCGCTGCCAGGGCCGCCGCGGCGCCGGTGCTGGCACCGAACAGGCCGATGGGCAGAGTTGCCAGCTCCTCATGGCGGCCCGCCCAGTCGATGGCCCCGACCAGGCGCCGGCTCAGCAGGGGGATGTCGAAGCGCAGCGAACGGTCGACCGCGTCGATGCGCTCCTCGGCGGCTGTGAGCAGATCGAACAGCAGCGTGGCCAGGCCCGCCTGAACCAGCACGGCGGCCACGGAGCGGTTGCGGTGGCTGAAACGGCTGCTGCCGCTGCCATGGGCGAACAGCACCAGGCCCTGTGCCGGTTGCGGCAGTGTGAGAAGGCCGGCCAGCTCGGCCCCGGCCGACGCGACGCTCACCTCGTGCTCACGGATGGTCGTGCGGCTCACGCGCCCCCCGGATTCTTCCCCTTTGCTAGCCACAGTGCAGCCGGGGCGAGTGCATCACATCTGCACAGCACAGCCGCCGTCGCTGTGATCGCCGATACGGTTCTTTCAGATGCTCCCGCTCGGACCCTGCTCCGGGCGACCACCATGACGCTCTACCCCCCACGGACCCTGGAGGACGACGCGGACGACCCAGTGGCGCCGCAACGGACGCTCGAGGACCATGCTGCGGAACTCACCGGTGAGCCTTCGTCGTCCATCGGCGACGACAGCGACGAGAACAGCGACGACGACCTGCTGACCGAAGCGGAACTCGAGGCCGCCGCCGGTGTGCAGTCCCCGCCGGGCCGCATCGACTGAGGCCCCGAAGCCCGAGACCGGAGACGGCGATGCGACTGGAGAGTCCGGCCTTCCAGGACGGCGAGTGGATGCCGCGGATCCACACGGGTGAGGGCAGGGATCTCTCGCCCGCCCTGCACTGGAGCGAGATCCCCACGGGAACCCGATCGTTCGTGCTGATCCTCGACGATCCCGACGCCCCCGCGGGGCTCTGGGTGCACTGGGTGCTGTTCGACATCCCGGCCGACGTGCACGCCCTGCCGGAGGGGATCCCCCCCGTTCCCAGGCTGGAGAATGGCGCTCGCCACGGCAGCTGCTGGGGGGTGACCAGCTTCAGCCGCAGGGGCTACCACGGTCCGAAGCCTCCCCCGGGCGGGGCCCACCGCTACTGCTTCAGCCTCACCGCCCTCGATCGGACCCTCGGGCTGCCCTCCGGGGCCACTGCGCCCGAGGTGCAGGCGGCCATGGCCGGCCACGTGCTGGCCAGCGCCACCCTGCAGGCGCTCTACGCCCATGGGGGCCGCGACTGAACCTCAGCGACCTCCTCCCCAGTACCGGATCAGCTGCTGACGGATCTCCCCCCGGTTCCCGAGGCGCTGGATGGAAGCATTGGCCGTGCCGAGGAGGCCCAGACCCTGTTCCCGGCCCGTCATCATGAAGTCGCTGACGGCGATCCGGTAGGTGCGAGCGGGCTGCAGCGGCTGGCCGGCGATCCGCCAGCCGCCCTGCCCATCCCCCGTCACCCCGGCGGTCTGCAGGAAGCCTCCCGAGCCCCGGTTGGCCCTGCCCTGATCCAGCACCTTCGCCAGCAGGTCCCCGGTGATCGCCACCTCGACGACCTGGCCGCCGAAGGGCAGCACCCGGATCACGTCGTACTGGCGGATCGGGCCGGGGGGGATCACGTCGTCGATGCGAATGGCACCGGCATTGAACACGGCCAGCTCGGCTCCCTCCACCGCCGCCAGCATGGCGGCGGCGATCGCCTCGGTGAGGGCGGTGGGACCGTTGCGCACGCTGGCCTCCCGGCCGTCGAGCGGAACGGCGGTGGTGGCGACGATGGCCCCGGGCTCGAAGCCCTCGGCGCGGAAGCCCGCGAACGCCTGCCGCTGCCACTGCTCCACCTCGGCCTGGACGGCGGGGTCAGCGGGAAGGGCGCCGGTGATCGGCTGGAGCAGCGCGCCGATGTGGAGGCAGCGGCGGACCGTGTCGTAGCGCAGGGTGAGCACGTACACCGTGCCGGCATTGGCATCGGCCTTGAAGATCGGGGTGCCCGGATCCGGGCAGCTCCCCGGCCGGTGGGCACGGCTCAGGAGGCGCCACTGCTGCACGTTCTCGTGCTCATGGCCCCCCAGGATCAGATCGATCGCCGGCACCGCGGCGGCCAGCCGCTGATCCTCCGCCAGCGACAGGTGGGTGAGGCCGATGACCACGTCGGCGCCCTGGCGGCGCAGGCGATCCGCCTCCGAGCGGGCGGCCTCCAGGGGATCGGCGTAGCGCACGTAGGTAGCGGGGTTGCTCGCCAGGGTGACGCCCAGAACTCCCAGCCGCAGCCGCCCACCGTCCTTCCCCTCCAGCGCCATCAGCCGCGAGGAGGGAACCCCCGGAAACGGTCTGCCGCTGGCATCGGTGACGTTGCTGGAGAGCCACTGAAACTTCGATTCCCTCAGACGCTCGCGGTACTGGGCTTCGCTGAGATCGAACTCGTGGTTGCCGAAGGTGGCCAGATCCAGGCCCATGCGGTTCAGCACCGCCACCATCTGCCGGCCGGCCAGAGGCTCGCCGTTGAGCTTCGCCGTGCCCAGGGCCGAGGGGCTCAGGGCATCGCCCGCCAGCAGCGTGAGGGTGTGGGGGTTGCGCGCCTTCAGGCGCTGGCGCAGGGTCGCGACCCTGGCCAGCCCGCCCCTGCCCCCGTCGGCCCCGGGCGTAGGGGCGATCTCGTAGACGTCGTTGAGCTGGAGCAGCTGGACCTCCATGGTCTCGGCCCGGATCGGCCCGGCCAGGCAGACGGCCGCCGCCAGGGCGAAGCGGAGCCCGAACCGCCGGGGGAGTCCCTCGCGGGCGAACCCGAACCAACGCCGGCTCAGCGCCCCCATGTCCGGTCGTCGGCTCACTCGCCAGAGGCTAGGGGGGCGGTTCCGGAACGCCGGCGCGCGGCCCGGCGGCAGCGCTCGGAGCAGTAGCGCACCTCCTCCCAGACGTCCTTCCATTTCCTTCGCCACTGGAAGGGGCGGCCGCAGATGGGGCACGTCTTGCTGGGGCGGTCAGCGTGATGGGGCATGGGCCTGCAGGCGGCGAAGGGCAGCCTGGCAGCCAGGAGCAGGCCCTGCGCCAGGGTGTCGGAAGGGACGTCGGCAGCCGCTCCTCACCCGTCCCGCACCCCCACCGGCAGTCCGCCCCGCCCATGCCCGACCGCCTCCTGTCGACGCTGCTGCTGGCCCTCTGCCTGGGGGTGACGGGGCCGGGGCGGGCGGCGCCGGCCTTCCGGGCCACGGTGATCTCGGTCGGTGATGGAGACAGCCTGCGGGTGCGCCGCGGCGATCAGCGGATCACGATCCGGCTGGCCTGCATCGATGCCCCGGAGCGGTCCCAGAGCCCCTGGGGCGAGTGGGCCTGGCAGGCGTTGCGGCGGCGGCTGCCGATCGGGCTGCCGCTGACGGTCGCCCCCCGCAGCCGCGACCGCTACGGCCGCACCGTGGCTGAAGTGATCAGCGGCAGCAGCATCGGCCTGGCCCAGGTGGAAGCCGGTCTGGCCTTCGTCGATCACCGCCACCTGGGTGCCTGCGACGTCAGGAGCTACCTGGACGCCGAAGCGAGGGCCCGCCGCCGGCGGCTCGGGGTCTGGACGCTGCCGCAGGGCGTGACCCGTCCCTGGGACTACCGGCGTGAGCAGCGCCTGGGCCGAAGCCATGGACGGCAGTTTCGTAGTGACTGATACTGAATCCCCTTTCCTGGACCCTTCCCATGGACCCGGAGCAGGAGCAGCTGGAACGGTTCCTCGATGCGGTCTCCAGATCCGCCGAGTTGCGCTCCAGGGTCCAGGGCGCCGACCCGTACACCATCGTTGAGATTGCCGGGGAACTGGGCTTTCGCTTCGGGGTGTTCACCCTCCACAGGGCCACCTGCGCCGGCGTGGTGATGCGGCGGGCCGAGTGGCCCTACGGCAGCTGAGGCACTGGGGCGGCGGCCCGGGCCGATCGCCGCTGCCTCCTAGGGTTCAGGGCCATCGGGTGGCTGCCGATGACCCCTTGCGAGGCCCCACCCTGGCATGCCCTCTCGGGCCCTGAGTGCCTGCGGCGGCTTGGGGTGGACGCCGAGGGGCTGAGTGAAGCCGCGGCGGCCGAACGTCGCGAGGCACAGGGACCCAACCGCCTGGCGCTGCCGGAGGGTCCGGGCCGCTGGCGGATCCTGCTGGACCAGTTCAGCAACGTGATGCTGATCCTGCTGCTGGCGGTGGCGGCGGTGTCAGCGGCTCTGGCGGTGATGGACCGCGCCTTTCCCAAGGATGCGATCGCCATCCTGCTGATCGTGGCTCTCACCGCCCTGCTGGGATACCTGCAGGAGAGCCGCGCCCAGCTGGCCCTGCGCAGTCTGCTGTCCCTCGCCCAGCCCCTGGCCCGCGTGCGCCGCGATGGGCTCTGGCAGCGCCTGGCCAGCGAGCTGCTGGTCCCGGGCGATCTGATCCGGCTGGAGGCGGGCGACCGGGTACCCGCCGACGCCCGGTTGCTGGAAGCCAGCGACCTGGCGGTGCAGGAGGCGGCCCTCACCGGGGAGGCCGAACCGGTGAGCAAGTGTCCCGAGCCGGCGCTGGCCGCGGAGACCCCGGTGGTGGAGCGCCGCAACTGCCTGTTCCTCGGCACCGAGGTGGTGCGGGGACGGGGACTGGCCGTGGTGAGCGGAACCGGCATGGCCACCGTGCTGGGGGGGATCGCCACGCTGATCCAGACGGCCCGGCCGGAAGCGACCCCGCTGCAGCTGCGGCTGGAGGAGCTCTCCCGCCGCCTGGTGGCCTGGGCCCTGGCCCTGGTGGCGACCGTGGTGCTGGCGGGAGCCGTGCTGGGCCGTCCCCCGCTGACGCTGCTGGAGCTGGCGCTCTCCACCGCCGTGGCGATCGTGCCGGAGGGTCTGCCGGCGGTGATCACCGTGAGCCTGGCCATCGGCACCCAGCGGATGGTGCGGCGGGCCGCCCTGATCCGGCGCCTGCCGGCCGTGGAAGCGCTGGGCTCCACCACCGTGATCTGCACCGACAAGACCGGCACCCTCACCCAGAACCGGCAGGTGGTGCAGGAACTCCGCTGCGGCACCTGCGCCCTGCAGCCGGCCGCCGAGGAGCCTGAGGGGGGAGGCCTGGCCACAGCCGCCGCCTTCACGGTGGCCGGACGCACCCCACCGGCCGACGCCGTCCCCGGCATCCCCCCCGGCGCCCTGGAACTGCTGCTGCAGGCCGGGGTGCTCTGCAACGACGCCGAACCCCGCGACGGCGGAGGCATGGGCGATCCCACCGAGGTCGCCCTGCTGCTGGTGGCTGCCGGGGCGGGCCTCGATGCCGGGTCCCTGCGGCAGGGCCACCCGCGCACAGCGGAGCTCCCCTTCAGCGCCGAACGCCAGCTGATGGCGGTGTGGGTGAGCGATGCCGACGGCAGCCTCGCGAAGCCGCTGCGGCCGGCTCCCCCGAGCCCCCTGTCCTCTTTGGCTTCCCCTGTGCTGCTGATCGTCAAGGGAGCGCCGGAGGTGATCCTGCAGCGCTGCGATCAGTGGCTGGACGGGTCGGGGCTGCGCGCCCTCACGCCGCTCCAGCGGGACTGGTGGCTGGCCGAGGCCCGCGAGCTGGCGGCTTCGGGCCTGCGGCTGCTGGCCTTCGCCTGCAGCCGGCGCGAGCCGGGGTCCGGGGCCGGGATCGAGGGATTGGTGCTGCTCGGGCTGATGGCCCAGCTCGATCCGGCCCGACCGGAGGTGCCCGAGGCCGTGGCCCGCTGCCATGCGGCCGGGATCCGGCCGGTGATGGTCACCGGCGACCATCCCCTCACGGCCCGCTCCATCAGCGAACGGATCGGCCTGGCGGCAGCCGGCAGCCCGGTGGTGCTCGGCGTGGACCTGGAGGGTCTTGATGACGGGGCCCTGCAGGAGGTGGTGCGGGGCAGCAGCGTCTTCGCCCGGGTGGTGCCGGAGCAGAAGCTCCGCATCGTGCGGGCCCTGCAGGCCAACGGCGCGGTGGTGGCCATGACCGGGGACGGGGTCAACGACGCCCCGGCCCTGCGCCAGGCCCACATCGGCGTGGCCATGGGCATCAGCGGTTCGGACGTGAGCCGGGAGGCGGCCGACGTGGTTCTGCTCGACGACAACTTCGCCACGATCGTGAACGCCGTGGAGGAGGGGCGTCAGGTGTACGCCAACATCCGCCGCTTCGTGCGCTTCATCCTCGGCTGCAACCTCGGCGAGCTGATCACCATCGGCTCGGCCCCGCTGCTGGGCCTGGCCCTCACCCCCCTGCAGATTCTCTGGATCAATCTGGTCACCGACGGTCTGCCGGCCCTGGCCCTGGCGCTGGGTCCGGCGGATCAGGATCTGATGCACCAGCCGCCGATCGAGCCCGGCGAATCGATCTTCGCCCGCGGCCTGGGCCGTACCGTCCTGCGCATCGGGGTGGTCTTCGGCAGCCTGGTGGTGGCGCTGATGGTGGTGGCCGCCCATCTGGGGCGCCCCTGGCAGACGATGGCCTTCACCACCCTCTGCCTGGCCCAGCTGGGTCATGCCCTCTCGGCCGGCGGCAACCGCCCCCTGTGGCACACACCTGCCCTGGCCAACCCCTGGCTGCTGGGCGCCGTGCTGGGCTCCACCGCTCTGCAGCTGACGCTCCTCTACCTCCCCCCGCTCGCCCGCTTCTTCGGCGTCAGCCCCCTGAGGGCCTCGGACCTGATGGCCTGCGTTGGGGTGAGCGTGGTCTTCGTGGCCTACCTGGAGGCGGAGAAGCTGATCGCCATCGCCCTCCACAGGGAACCGGCGGCCTCCGAGGCCGACGGGTCCAGGCCCTGCGGCGAACTCAGCGGTCGGTGACGAAGGCCGCGTAGGGATTCTTCGGCTCCATGGCATCGAAGCGGGCCGCGAGCACCGCATCGGCCCGGGTTAGCCCGTCCACCTTGTGGGTGTAGATCACCGCTTCCGCATGACCCCAGCCCAGGCTGAACTCGGCATGGTGGCCCTGCTCCTCGCAGATGGCGCCGGCGCGGTTCACCCAGTCGAGGGCGGCGCGGAAATCCTCGAACCGCCAGCCCTTGCGGAGGTGGTGATGATCGATCACCTGCCAGTCGGGCAGCTCCTCCATCAGGGCGGTGAGTTCCTGATCGGTGAGGGTGGGCGCCCCCTCACGGCAGGGGAGACAGGCTTCGTTCGCCAGGGCCATGACCGCTCCGTCCACTGCTCCAAGTCTGGCCGTGTCCAGCGGCGATGTGGCGGAGTGGCGGAGCTGGGGAGCGGCCGGAGCATCGGAGCTTCTGGGTACTTCTGCCGGTGGGTCATGCGCCCCCCGGCGGGAGAGACCGCTCCCGGCGACCTTCCTAGGCTGAATCCACGCCGAGGGGAGGACACCATGGCCGGCATAACCACCCGGATCCGGATCCAGGCACCCGAGGAGGACACCTGCATGGGGCGCACCTGCTTGACGTGGCGCACGGACGGGGAACTCAGCGAACGGGACCACGCGCTGATCCTGCAGCGTCTCTGCGAGGCCGACGCGCAGGCCTGTGGGCTCCCGGAGGCCTTCAACCCACAGGGTGCGGGCTCGCAGCCGACGGCCCAGCGATGGGCGCTCACCGCCAGCTCGGACGGAGCCAGCTGAGCCAGCAGGTCATCTCCGGCGAACAGAACGAATGGAGCCGTGAATGGAGCCCGGCCGGCACCGGCAGGGGACGGTAATCCCTGGGATCCGTGGGTCCGTGGCGCAGCACGGCGTTGACCAGCAACGCGGGGGTCCGGCCCCGATTGATGGCGCCATGGGGAACCCCCGGAGGGATGCGTGCCCAGGTGGCTTCGTCCTCCCGCAGGGGGATGTAGCGCAGGCGACGGTTTTGGAGCACCACCAGATCGATGGCGCCGCGAAGCACGAGCAGGTGATCGGTCTGGAAACGGTGGCAGAAGAGTTCGAAGGACTGATCGCAGCTGATCTCGGCGACCAGGGTTTCGTCACTGGTGCGGGGGGCCGAGAAGACGGCCTCACCATCCCGGGAACGCTCCACCGGCAGGAGCTCCACAGTGCGGGACAAGGCCATGGGACGGCGGCAATGTCGTGAACTTTCGCGACGATCTCCCCGGCCAGGCGTTGTTACCGCTGCGTGCAGCAGCAGTTGTCAGGAATCACTGGCCCCGGGCGATGCCTGTGCTCCCTGCGTCACCTCTGCCCCCGGCTCCCCGGAGGCAGCGAAACGTCGGTTCACCGCGTTCCAGTTCACCAGCGGCCACCAGGCGGTGATGTAGTCGGGCCGTCGGTTCTGGTACTGGAGGTAGTAGGCGTGCTCCCACACGTCCAGGCCCAGCAGGGGGAGGCCTCGCTCGATCTCCGGCAGGTCCATCAGGGGATTGTCCTGATTGGCGGTGCTGGTGATCGCCAGGCTCCCATCGGGGCGCCGGATCAGCCAGGCCCAGCCCGAACCGAAGCGAGCCGCCGCCGCCTGGGCGAACTGTGCCTGCAGGCCTTCGGGCGAACCGAAGGCGGCATTGATCGCCGCCTCCAGTTCCGGCGAGGGCGCACCCCCCTGACCGGGAGGTGCCATCACGGTCCAGAACAGGGAATGGTTGTAGTGCCCCCCGCCGTTGTTGCGCACCGCCGCGGGGTAGCGGGAGACCAGGCTCTGCATTGCCTCCAGGCCAAGGGTGCCGAGTTCGGGATGCGCCTGGACCTGGGCATTGAGGTTGGCCACATAGGTCCCGTGGTGCCGGTCATGGTGGACCGCCATCGTGGTGGCATCGATCGCCGGCGCCAGGGCATCCGCCGGGTATGGCAGCGGCGGCAGCGTGAAGGCCTCTGCGGCCCCGGCCGGCCCAGGCCCGGCGACCAGCAGGATCAGCGCCAGTCCGGCGATCCAGCAGGCCCTCAGCAAACGGGGAAGCGTCGGCAGGAACATCGGCCGATCAGCGGCTCCAGCGGATGCGGATCGGGGCTCCCCCCTCCGGCCAGGAGGCCTGCATCTCCCCGGCGAAGGCCCCCAGCAGCGCCTGGGCCACTCCGTGGGTGATGTGGGTGCCCGTGAAGGTCACCACGGTCCGGCCATGGCCGGCGTCCTGGTGCATCGCCATCTGGCGCTCCAGCGGATGCTCCTGGCGGATGCGTGCTTCCACATGGGTCAGAAGCTGCAGGATCTCCCCTTCATGGGCCGCCAGGAACGGACCCTCGAGGGTGAGCTCGCCGGCGGGCACCCGGTCGTGGATGCGCCGGCAGGCCGGACAGCGGTGGCTCGCCGCCCCCGGCGACGCCGGCTGCCAGGTCCAGCGACCGTCATGAACACTGGCGCCGCAGTCGGGACAGACACAGGGTTCCGCGACCTTGGCCCTCTCCCGGTAGGGATCGGCGCGATGACCGATTTCCAGTCCGTCATGGCGAGCCAGGTGGCCGCTTCCGCCGGTCTGGGGATGGGGATTCGCCATCTCGCCCTCCAGGGAACCTCTCCTCACCCTTAGGAAGGCCCGGGGGTTCCGGGTCAGCGACGGCATGCAGCTTCACGTACCGATGCCTCGGAGGCTGGCGCCGTCCCAGGGAGGGGAGAGACCGACCGTCGGGCGCCGAGCCCCGATCTGCTCCGGGCTCAGCCTCGCAGCAGCTCCTCCACCAGGGGGGTGAGGGCCGCCGGATGGCGCAGCAGCTGGCGATGGGTCCAGACCGCCAGTGGCCGCCGCTCCCCGATCGGCAGCACGGCGCGGGGGCCGGGCACCACCATCAGATCGAGGGCGCAGTAGTAACTGCTGCAGGCGACTTCCTCCAGCGGGCTGAGGTCGGCGTTGAGCTTCCGCAGCAGTGGGCTGGCCGGTTTCAGATCGGCGATGCCCCCCAGCCAGCGGCCGGGCCAGGGGAGGGCGGTGAGGGTGCCCTGCTGGGGACTGCCGAGGCTGAGGAAGCGGCGCGTGCGCCGGTGACCACCCAGCAACTGGATCCAGGTGCGGGCAATGACGCCACCCATGGAGAAGCCAAGGATGTCGATGGGTTGACGGTCACCGAAGGCCATCTCGATCTGGCGGGCGAGCAGCCCCGCCGAGCTCTCGATCGGCGTGCTCCCCCAACGGAGCGGCAGATCCGGGATCAGAAGAGGCTCACGCCGTCCATCCAGGTGGCGCCTGAGACGATCGAACACTCGTGCGGTGTCGAACAGGCCATGGACGAGCACCAGGGGTGGGGTTTGTGGTGGCTCTGGTGGCGGTGTGGTCGGGTCCTCGCCAGGAGGCACGGGAGGGTAAGAAGAAGCTGTCGACCCGGAGAACCGGCGCGTCCGGGAAGGCTGTGGCTGGAGGCGGGTGGGCCCTTGACTTGAGGGGGCTTGGAGACGGGAGCCGGGAGTCAGGCAGGAGGAGTGGACCTACTTCTGCGGGGGGCTGACGGGTCCGCTCGTGGGCTGCACGGTCACCGTCTGGGGTGGGAGGGAGAAACCAGCGGAGGCGTCCGTGCTGGTCTTGGGGAAGGGCATCACTGCCACTGACACCAGAAAGGCCGCGCCGCTGATGGCGGCGACTGCCAGTTGGGCTACCGGGCTCACAGGATCCATGGCCGTTGCTTCACTGCCTTTTAAGAGTACACCCATGGCTCGCTCATGGCATCAGAACTTGCAGCGCTGGTGCTGCAATCCTGACTCGCTGAGCTGGAGCTGCCAGGACCCAGGCCAGGCGGGCCGTTTCTGGCCCAAGCCCCCTGCCGAGGCCGGCCGGCAGGGGTTCCTCGCCGCCTCCGGAAGCCTCTTCCCGGAGGGAGTCCGTCGATAAAGTGAATAAAAGAAAAAGATTTCCATGAACCGCTACGAACAGCTGGCGGAGCAGTGGCGGCTTCAGGACAGCAGGACCGGCGAGCTCCAGGAGACCCTCCGGACCCACTCCTATCTGCTGCTCACCGAGCTCGCGGCCGAGCTGGGAGTGGATGGAAAGACCTGGAAGGAGGAGAGGAACCCCTTCCACCGCAAGTACGTCGAATACCGCCTTTCCCCCTTCGCCGGCTCCGAAGGCGAAACCCGCACGGATCGATACACGGCCAGCGGGGAACTGGAGTTCGCCGTGGTCCTCACCTTCGATCACGGCGAGGAGCAGTTCCCCAAGACCCGTTACCTGCTGCCGCTCGCCACCCGGATGTACAAGCAGCATCCGCAGTTCTGCCTGTGGGACCCCTTCCGGCAGACGCCGCGCGAGGGCTTCGGCTGGGTGGCCACCAGACCCGCTGCCATCCAGGACATCCTCTCGATGGTGGAGCAGGAGCTGGCGATCGATCCGTTCGAAGGCCCCCCAGCGACTCCGAGACTCGCCTGCCTCTGAGGCGCCGTTCAGGCGAGCACCGGGAAGCACCCCCTGAGGCCGCTGACGAGCATCTGGACCGCGATCGCGCTCAGCAGCAGACCCATCAGACGGCTGATCACCTTTTCCTGGAGCTCTCCGAGAGCCTGGCGCAGGGGCATCGAAGCGATCAGCACCCCGTAGATGACCAGGGCCAGCACGCCGATCACGCCGCTGAGGGCGACCCTCCCCTGCCAGCTCGCGGGGGCGTCGGCCACCACCAGCGAGATGGCGCCGGGGCCCGCCAGCAGGGGCAGACCGATCGGCACCACCCCGGCACTGTCTTCACGGTCGTCCAGCGAACCGTGGCTCACTTCCCGCCCATCGATCAGCCGTAGTCCTATTGGCAGCAGGATCAGCCCCCCGGCGACACGGAACGCCTCCAGGGTGATGGCGAACAGGTCGAGCAGGGCCTGGCCCCACCAGCAGGCGGCGATCAGGGCGCAGAGGAAGGTGAGCACGGCCAGACGGCTGATCCGGCGGATCCGCACGGGATTGCCGCCGCCCGCCTGCACCACCACCGGCAGCAGGCCGATCGGCGAACTGATCGCCAGCAGACCGACGGCCGTGTTGATCAGGGACATGGCGGCCGGGGACACCGGGAGATCGGAGGTCATCATCGGAGCCGCGGGAGTGTTCTTGCTCCGCGGCGGCCTCTGGCAGCAGGATCAGGCCAGCCTCGTGCCACCGATCGTCGCCGAGCTCCCCCACCCCAAGGTGCTGCAGCGGCTGGCCCGGCTTCCATCGCGCCAGCGGCTGCTGCTCGGAGGCGGTCTGGGCCTGCTGGCCCTCGGACTGACCGGCTGGTTCGCCCTGGGCCGCGGCGGCAGCGGCCCCCTCAGGCTCAGCGGTCGCATCGAAGGTTATGAAACCGATGTGGGCGCGCGGGTCGGCGGGCGAGTGGCTCTGGTGACCGTCCGAGAGGGTCATGCCGTCGTTCCTGGTCAGCTGCTGGTGCGCCTGGACGACGACGAGGTGCAGGCCCAGCTGCGGGAGGCCCAGGCCCGGGTGGCCGCCGCCCGACAGCGGGAGCAGGACGCCCGCTCCCAGATCGAGGTGGCCACCAGCCGGATCGAGGAATCGCAGCTGAACAGGGCCCAGGCCCGGCTGGACGAGCAGGGGCGCATCCTCCAGGCCAGGGCCAACCTGGCGACGGCGGAGGCGCAGCTGCAGGCGGGGGAGGCGCGGCTGGAACTGGCCCGCGTCACCGCCGCCCGCACCGAACAGCTCACCCGGGAAGGGGCGGCCTCACGCCAGACCCTCGACCAGGACCGCACCGCCCACGCCAGCGCCCAGGCCACAGTGCGGGCCCTGGCCCGGGAGGTGGAGGCGGCGCGCGGCGCCCTCACCCTGGCCCGTTCCAGTGCCTACAACCCCGCTATCCGCGGCGCCCAGCTCGCGGCCCTGCGCCGCCAGCTGCAGCAGGCCCGCGCCCAGCTCCGGGCCAGCGCCGCCGAGGTCGGCGCCGCCCTGGCGGCGGAGGAGCGGATCCGCGCCCAGCTGGCCTACCTCACCATCCGCTCGCCGATCCGCGGCGTGGTGATCGCCCGCAGCGTCGAGCCGGGAGCGGTGGTCACCAATGGCCGCACCCTGCTCACCCTGCTCGATCCGGCCACGGTGTACCTCCGC
Organism: Cyanobium sp. CACIAM 14; assembly: GCA_000708525.1. Lineage (GTDB taxonomy): Bacteria > Cyanobacteriota > Cyanobacteriia > PCC-6307 > Cyanobiaceae > Cyanobium. The sequence continues at coordinate 24,319 of JMRP01000020.1, read as the reverse complement.
GGCTTCATCCCCGAGGGGGACATCGGCCGGGTCCGCACCGGCCAGGAGGCCCGGGTGTTCCTCGACTCCGCTCCCGACCGTCCGCTGGCGGCCCGGGTGGCCGAGATCGACGCCCAGGCCTCCTTCACCCCCGAGAACATCTACTTCCGCAAGGACCGGGTGCGGCAGGTGTTCGGCGTCAAGCTGGCCATCACCGCCCCGGGGGGCTACGCCAAACCGGGGATGCCCGCCGATGCCGAGATCCTCAGCCGCTGAACCCGGTGGGCAGGCGCTGGCCACAGGCGGCGACGTCGTGCTCGACGTGCAGGCGCTGCACAGAAGCTATGGAAGCGTGGTCGCGGTGCGGGGGGTCGACTTCGAGGTGCGCGCCGGCGAGATCTTCGGCCTGATCGGTGCCGACGGCGCCGGCAAGACCAGCACCTTCCACATCCTGGCCGGGATGCTGGCCCCCAGCGCCGGCACGGTGCGGGTGCTGGGCCAGGCCCCTCGCCAGGCCCGCTCACGGGTGGGTTACCTCACTCAGACCTTCTCCCTCTACCCCGACCTGAGCGTGGTGGAGAACCTGCGCTACGTGGCGGGGTTGCGGCGGGTGGCCGAGGGCGACTTCCGGCAGCGACGGCAGGAGCTGCTGAAGCTGATGGGGCTGGCTCCGTTCGGCGAACGCCTGGCAGGGCAGCTTTCCGGCGGCATGAAACAGAAGCTGGCCCTCTGCTGCGCCCTGATCGATCGGCCGCAGGTGCTGCTGCTGGACGAACCCACCACGGGCGTGGATCCGGTGTCCCGCCGCGAGTTCTGGGACGTGCTGGCGCGGCTGGCCGGCGCCTCCGTCACGATCCTGGTGGCCACTCCCTACCTCGACGAAGCGGAGCGCTGTCACCGCATCGCCCTGATCCACGAGGGACGGATCCGCCAGATCGGCACGCCCGCAGCCCTGAAGCGGGATCTGGGCCTCACCCGCCTGGAATTGCGCTGCCCCGAGCGGGCCCGGGCCGAGGCGTTGCTCGAGGAGGCCAGCGGAGCGGACGGCCCCGCGCCGGGCGGCATCGTCGATGTGCAGACCTTCGGCGACCGGCTGGACGTGCTGGTGAGCGATGCCGCGCGGGGTGCAGCCGAGGTGCGTGGGCGGCTGGCTCGCGAGGGTCTGGCCGTGGAGGACCTGCAGGTCACCCTGCCCACCCTGGAGAACGTCTTCGTCACCCGCCTGCGGCAGGAGGGCGTCCAGTCCCTGCCTCTGGCCTTCCCCCGCAGCGGCGGGCGCCCGCGACGGGCAGACCCGGCCATCGCCGCCCGGGCCCTGTCCCGCAGTTTCGGCGGCTTCCAGGCGGTGCGCCAGGTGGATCTGGAGGTGGGCTACGGCGAGATCTTCGGCCTGCTGGGGGCCAACGGCGCCGGCAAGACCACCACCATCAAGATGCTCTGCGGCCTGCTGGAGCCCAGCGCCGGCGAGGTGTCGCTGGCGGGGGAGACCAGCCGGCTGCGCAGCCGCGAGCTGCTGGGCCGGATCGGCTACATGAGCCAGAGGTTCACCCTCTACGACGACCTCTCGATCCGCCAGAACCTGGCCTTCTACGCCGGTGTCTACGGCATCCCGCGCGCCCTGCGCCGCCGACGGATCGACTGGGTGCTGGCCAGCTGCGGGCTGGAGGGCCAGGGAGACCTGCCCACCGGTCAGCTGCCGGGAGGCTGGAAGCAGCGGGTGGCCTTCGGGGCGGCCGTGCTGCACGACCCCCAGGTGCTGTTCCTCGATGAGCCCACCTCCGGCGTGGACCCCGTGGCCCGGCGCCAGTTCTGGCGCCTGATCAACGCGTTTGCCCGCTCCGGCACCGCCATCCTGGTGACCACCCACTACCTGGAGGAGGCGGAGCAGTGCAACCGCCTCTGCTTCCTGGTGGCCGGCCGCAGCGTGATCGAAGGCACCCCCAGCGCCGTGAAGGCCGCCCAGCCCGGCTGCCTGTTCGAGCTCCAGGTGCCTGCCGGCTTCGACCAGCGGAGCGCCGAGGTGCTGCGCCGCCACTGGGAACCCTGGCGGGTGAGCCGGTTCGCCGACCGCCTCCACCTGGTACTGGACGACGCCGGGCCGGAGCTGGCCCTGGTGCGCCGGCAACTCGGGGAGGCCGGCATCGAGATCCTCAGCCTGCGCCAGATTCCCTTCTCCCTGGAGGACGCCTTCATCGGCACGGTGCAGCGGACGGCGGCGGCGGAAGCGGCGGGGGCCCTGGAGGCGGAGCCATGAACAGCCGCATTCGCGCCCAGTGCATCAAGGAACTGCTGCAGTTCCGCCGCGACCGGCTCACCCTGGGCCTGGCCTTCCTGCTGCCGCTTCTGAGCCTGCTGATCCTGGGCTTCGCCATCCGGCTGGAGACGAAGCACATCCCGGTGGTGGTGCAGGACCTGGACCGCAGCCCGCTCAGCCGCTCCTACACCGACCGGCTGTTCGCCACCAACCAGTTCCAGCCCAGCCGCTGGCAGGGTGACGACCCGGTGGAGGCGCTCGATCGGGGCGAGGCCAGGGCCGCCGTGATCATCCCGCCGGACTTCAGCCGCCGTCTCAAGGCCGGCAAGACCGCCAGCATCCAGGTGCTGGTGGACGGCACCGACGCCAACAACGCCCGGGTGATCCGCAACAGCCTCCAGGCCACCACGGAGTTCTTCCTGCGGGATCGGGGGCTGGTCGACGCCACCCAGCCGGTGCTGGCCCGCACCAGGCTGTGGTTCAACCCGGGCCGCAAGGAATCCCTCTACATCGTGCCCGGGGTGTACGCGGTGGTGCTGTGGATCTTTCCGTCGCTGCTGGCGGCGATCGCCATGGTCCGGGAGAAGGAGAAGCGGACCATCCTGCAGGTCTATGCCTCCGGGATCGGCGCAGGGGAACTGCTCCTGGGCAAGGCCATGGCCTACCTGCTGGTCGGGGGTGCCATGGCCCTGGTGGTGATGGGCCTGGGGAGTCTCATCTTCCACGTCGGCTTCGCCGGCGATCCCACCCCCCTGCTGGTGGGCACCGCCGCCTATCTGGCCTCGGCGGTGTCCTTCGGCCTGCTCCTGGGGGTGCGCAGCGCCAGCCAGAACGCCGCCGTACAGGGGGTGTCCCTGATCGGCTTCCTCACCGCCCTGCTGCTCTCCGGCTTCATCTACCCGGTGAGCAACATCCCCTTCCCCCTCTCGCTGGTGTCGGCGGTCGTGCCGGCCCGCTACTTCATCCTGATCAGCCGTGACGCCTACGTCCGCGGCACCGGCTGGCCCGGGGTGGCCCTGGATGTGCTGGTGGTGATGGTGAGCGCCGTGGTGCTGTTCGCGGCGGCCTGCCGTTCGCTCGGGCCCATGCAGCTGGACGATGGAGCCGGCCGATGAGGCGCCTGCGGCGGTTGCGGGGCTGGGCCCTCCGGTTTCTGGACTCCCGTTTCCTGGCCCTGCTGCGCAAGGAGGTCCAGGAGATCCTGCGGGACCGGCAGCTGATCAAGCTGCTGCTGATCCCCCCCACCATCCAGCTGCTCGTCTACGGCTTCGCCCTCAATCCCGACGTGCGCTTCCTGCCGCTGGGGGTGGTGGATCACGCCCGGGTGTCCGCCAGCCGGGAACTGGTCTCGGCCCTCACGGAGAACCGGGTGTTCCTGGAAGCCGCCCGTCCCCGCTCGGAGCGCGCGCTGGCGGGGATGGTGGAACGGGGCGCCCTCACCGCCGGACTGGTGATCCCTCCCGAGTTCCGTCGCGACCTGGCCGCCGGGCGTTCCGCCGAGGTGCAGGTGTTCATCGACGGGGTGGACGCCAACACCGCCGGCCTCGCCAACGGCTACATCCAGCAGATCCTGCGCCGCTTCCGGCCGGAGGGATCGCTCACCACGGCCCGGCCGCCACCGGTGAGCGCGGCGGTGACGTTTCTCTACAACCCCGGCCTGACCAGCAGCTGGTTCTTCGTGCCGGGCGTGATGGGCGTGGTGCTCACTCTGATCGCCTCGCTGGTGTCGGCCGTGGCCCTGGTGCGGGAGAAGGACACGGGCACCCTCGAGCAGCTGCTGATGACCCCCGCCAGCGCCTGGGAGATCCTGCTCGCCAAGATCGTGCCCCTGTTCGTGCTGCTCCAGGTGGACGTGGCCCTGGCCCTGGTGCTGGGGCGGACGGTGTTCGGCCTCCCGTTCCGGGGGCATCTGCCCCTGTTCCTGCTGCTGTCGGGCCTCTATCTGTTCGTGGGCATCGGCATCGGCACGCTGCTGGCCACGGTCTGCCGCTCCCAGCAGCAGGTGCTGCTCACGGCGTTCTTCATCAACCTGCCCCTGGTGCAGACCTCGGGCGCCATCGCCCCGATCGAGAGCATGCCGGCCTTCTTCCAGGCCATCTCGCTGCTCAATCCGCTGCGTCATTACATCACCATCATTCGGGGGATGCAGTTGAAGGGTGTGGGGCTGGAGGCCCTCTGGCCCCATGTGCTGGCCCTGACGCTGATGGCGCTGGCCCTGATGGCCTTCAGCGTGTCCCGCTTCCGCACCCAGCTCAGCTGAGCCCCGGCCCGGGTGGGCCCGCAGTCACATCCAGTCATCAACCCGACGCCTCGCCCCATTGCGCCGGAGCGGGACGCCGATTGACTGGGCACCCTCACTCTGGGACCCATGACCAACGCAACGGCGCGGCCCTGGATCAGGGCGTCGCTCGCCTCCCCGGTGCTGCTGGCTCTGCTGCTTCCCGCCCCGGCGGCGGCCACCACCTACCAGGCCCTCTGCGGCAACAACCCCTGCAGCATCAATGTCGATGCCAACGGCATCGGCGGCCTCAACACGTTCATTCCGATCGGACGGGTCGCGCGGTGGTATGCGGGCGGCCAGGAGGGCTACGACAGCACCAACGGCACCGTGGGGGCCGTTGGCGGGGGCACGGCCGGCGCCATCGCCGGGGGGATCCTGCTCGGACCGGTCGGTCTGGTGGGCGGGATGGTGGGAGGCGCCCTGGCCGGCTCCAAGGCCGGCCGGACGGCGGATCTTTACTTCACGGTGGTGGGTTACGACAGCTCCGGTGACAAGACCACCCTCAACTTCCGCTTCGTGAACCCCAAACCGGCGAACCAGCTGAAGCAGGAACTGCCGATGCTCACCGGTCTGGCGATGGGGGAAACCCGCTCCCTGGCCGAACTGCGGCGCCAGCGGGATCCCCTGCCCCAGCGCCTGGGGTCGGGAACCTCGCCGCAGCGGATCCCCTCCCAGCGCTACGTGGCGCCGGACCGCTACCGCTGAGCCTCCGCCGCCAGCCGGTCGAGGGCGGCCTGCATCGTGTCCGTCACCCTCCGGTAGCAGGCCTGGACGTAGGCCCGGTCGCGGCTGGCGGCATGGCCGGCCCGCTCGAAGCGGATCGGGGCACACACCCGCGTGTGGATCCGCGCCGGCAGGGGGAGGTTGAGCAGCGGCCCCAGCGCCAGCCCCCAGGGAAGGCCGATGTAGAGGGGCATCACCTCGGGGTCGATGCCGAACGGCCAGGGCATGCCGCGCTCGTGGAGCGCCCGGAACTGGGGATAGAGATCCTCGAGCACCAGCAGGGTGTCATGGGCTCCCCAGGAGATCAGCGGCACGATCGGCAGACCATGCCAGATCGCCAGGCGCAGGAAGCCGGTGCGGCCGGCGAAATGGATGCGGCCGCGGTGGCGATGGGGGCGGAAGGTGTCCTGTCCGCCACCGGGGTACACCAGCAGGCTGTTCCCCTGCTCCAGGGCCGCCAGGGCCAGACGCGGGTGGTAGGGAATGGCGCCGGTGCGGGCCGCCAGATCGGCCAGCGGCGGATAGCCCAGCCAGACCTTGGGATGGGCCAGGCCCAGCACCGGGCGTTCCAGTCCGAAGCGGCGGAACCAGTCGTACATGACCATGTGCATGTCGGGCGCCGCCAGGCCGCCGTTGTGGGAACCCACGAACAGCGCCTGCTCGCTGGCGGAAATGTTCTCCCAGCCATCGCTGGCCACCCGGAAGTAGTGGTGGTACAGCCAGGCCCAGAAGGGCATCAGCCGCCGGATCAGCTTCGGATCCCGGCGCAGCCAGGGCTGCAGCGCGTCCTGGCGGGAGAGAGGCATGGGAGCTGGGGCGGGGTGGGAGCTTGCGGCTGGAGTCTGGCCGTGGCTGCAGGCCGCCGCGACGCCTGGCCGGAGGCGAAGGCAGGGCGGCCGCGGCTGTTCGCGGCGGTTTCTAGGGTTGGAGCGCCGCGGCCCGGACCGGGCCGGAGGCACCGCGCCCTTCTTCTGCCCCATGGCCGAGCTCACCCTGCTGTTCGATGGCGGCTGCCCCCTCTGCCAGCGGGAGGTGGAGACCCTGCGCCGACGTGATCGGGGCCGGGGCCGGCTGGCCTTCGTGGATGTGGACGATCCCGCCTACGACCCGGCCTCCTACGGCGGCGTCAGCTACGCCGAGGCCATGGGCCGCATGCATGCCCTCCGCGCCGATGGGGTCGTGATCCGCGACCTGGAGGTGTTCCGCCAGGCCTACGCCGCGGTGGGTCTGGGCTGGCTCTATGCCCCCACCCGCTGGCCCCTGCTGAGGCCGCTGCTGGAGGCGCTCTACGGGCTGTGGGCCCGCTGGCGGCTGGCGATCACCGGCCGCCCCTCGCTCGAGCGCCTCTGCCGTGACCGCGGCGGGTGCAGCGCCGAGCCCGCCGTTCCCTGAGCCGCTCAGCCGGCACAGGCCTGCCGCTCCATCTCCCTGGCCCGGGCATCGGCCTGCCTGGCCAGATCGGCGCCGGCTTCGGTGTAGTAGGTGAAGCCGAGCCGGTTGCGGTAGTGCACGGGACGCGTGCGCTCGATCAGCTGCTCGGCCCGTCGCCGGCAGAGCAGCAGGGCCTGGTAATCGATGGGCGTGAACTCCTGTCGGTTGGCATTGGCCCCATCGGCCTGACGGTGCAGCTCCGGGCAGAGACGGCTGCGCATCTCCTGCACCAGGGCGATCTCCGCCGAAATGGCCTCGGCCGCCAGGGCCTCCCGCCGTTCCCGGAGGCTGCGGCACTGCTCCAGGCTGCCGGCCAGGGCCTCGGGGAGCAGCAGGACCCAGACAAGGGTGAGGGGGAGAAGGAGTCGCATGGCAGAAAGAGGCCCGGGCGGATGACTTCCCCTGTCAGGGAAGGAAGCGCACGACCTGCAGATCGGTCGGGAGCTGGTTCCGGCGCAGCGAAGGACCGGGCACCGGCAGCACGGGCACCGGCTTCAGGGGCGTGCGCAGCTCCGCATCCAGATCCGTCGAGGACACGGCCCGGCCGGTGACCTCGAAGCGGTCGATCCCATAGGGCAGCCCGTTGGAGGCCAGGGGGGAGGGGCCATCCATCACATGGAAATGCAGATGGGCGGCGTCGCTGTTGCCGGAGTTGCCCACCAGGCCGAGCACCTGGCCGCGGCGCACCCGGTCGCCCACCTTCACCCGCAGACTGCCCGGCTGGAGATGGGCGTAGAGGGCGAAGCGGCCAGCGCCGAGATCCAGCACCACGCTGTTGCCGTCGGCATTGGCGGCCGTGACTCCGGGCGCGAAGGTGCCGGGCCTGCCCTCCGGCAGGCCGTCCTGGACATGCACCACGGTGGCCTCGGCCACTGCCAGCGCCTCCCGGCCGAACTGGGGATAGCTGCTGTTGAGGGAGGGATCGCCCTTGGCCAGCTGGTTGCCGGGTTCCAGCTGGATCCAGTCGATGGCAAAACGCTGGGCCAGATGGCGGGCCCCGTTCACCGGCAGCACCGACCTGCGGTGGTAGGAGTTGCAGCAGGAGGCGGCGGCCACCCAGCGGTCCCCCCGCAGGGGAGCGGCCAGCACGACCGGTTCGCGGCGATCGACCACGGCCGGGGCCACCTCCTCGTCGCTGCGGCGCGGCAGGTCCGGCACCCCGCCGGCGTTGCTGACCGTGAGCCGATGGATCAGCCGCTGCGGCAGCGCCTCGCGGGAGCCGAAGCTCGCATTGATCAGCAGCACGGCGCTCTGGCCGGGTCCCAGCACCGTCGTGCCGTGGGCACCGGGGAGCTGGAGGTTCCCGCTGAGGGCGGCGCCGCTGAGGGTCAGCAGCGGGCCTGCGGAGCGCGCCGGATCAAGCACCTGCAGGGATTCGAGCGTCTGCGGCACGGCGGTGACGTTGGTGAGCACCAGTTCGTAGGGCAGGACCCAGCGGCCATCCCCCATCGGCGCGGCGGCCGGGGTGGCGAGGACCGAGGCCAGCACCGGCGTGAGCTGGTCCTCGGCCCGCGCCGGAGCCGTGACGCCGGCCGGCAGCAGACCCGCGCAGAGCAGGGCCAGGGGGGGAAGGCCCTGGCGGGAAGCGACGGCAGGGGCATGACGGACTCCGGCGATCGGCCGATCCTCGCCCCCTGGTCCGCTTCGGAGCACTCGAGCAACGAGTCCCTCCCATTGGCCGGCTCGGGGTGGTGGAGCCGACGGCCATGCCCGTAGGCAACCCATCGAAGCCTCGCGAACGATTGAATCCGCGAACGGCTGTAGCGACGATCCATCCCCCGGACCACTGCACGGCAAGACCTGAGGGAAATGGGGATGGCGATGGCCGGGGCACTTTGTGGGTGATGCCAGAGCCATCGTCATCGACATCAGCGCAGGGCGGAGTCCTGAAGCCCCCGAAAGTCACTGGGCTCCAACTTCAACCCGATGGGGTCCGTCGGCATAAGCCCGCAGGGGCGATGACGACCTGGAGGATCTGCCTGGTGCGGGTGACGTCGACGTCGACGATCTCATCCTGAAGGCCCATTCCCTCCGAGCCGCCTGTGGGCAGCAGGGCAAAAAAATTCCGGTGGGCCACCGGAAGTGGCACCACCGGAATGGGATTCCAGGAGAACTTCAACCTTAGAAGTTCTGTCCGTTGGAAGAGGCAAAGCGGGAACCTGCCGCGGTAGCGGCAGCCACACGAGCCATCACACCGGTGTCCCACTGCGTCGCTGGGGAACGGCGGTGGTGCCGTCGGTATCGAGCACCGCGCCGGCCAGCACCTCGGCCACCAGCAGCCAGTGGTCGCCGCAGGCCACCCGCTGGCTCACCCGGGCCTCCAGCCAGGCCAGGGCCTCGCGCAGCACGGGCTGGCCGGAGGGGCTCTCCAGCAGTTCCAGGCCGGCCAGCCGATCCGGCGCCGCCTGCAACGGGCGCAGCAGGGTCTTCACCAGCCGGCCCTCCCGACCGGCCGCCAGCACATTGAGGGCGAAGAGGTCACCCACCTCCAGCAGGTCGGCCAGGGGCTGGTCGCGGCCCACCGAGAGGCTGATGGCTGGAGGGCTGAAGCCGGCCTGACTCACCCAGCTCGCCACCATGGCCCCCTCGATCGCCTGCTCAGCCGCACCCCGGCGCAGGCCGAGCACGCAGAGGGAACCCACCACCCGACCCAGGGCCCGCTGGGCCGGCAGACTGCGGCTTTCGTGGAGGCCGCCCCCCGTCGCCGAGCGCCGGGACCGGGCCGGGGCGGCGAGCACCAACCGGCCGAGGGTGGCGCCCCGCTCCTCCAGTTCGGCCAGCATCGCCGGGTCGGGGCTGAACTTCACCCGGATCGGGTCGAAGGCCAGGCGGAAGCCTCCATCGCGGAGCTTGCCGGCGATCAGGTCGATCGCCTCGCCGCTCCAGCCGAAGCTGCCGAACACCCCCACCGGCCGGGAGCGGTCCGCTTCCGCGAGCACCGTGCCCAGGGCCGAGACGATCGGCGTGGGGGCGTGCCCCCCGAGGGTGGGGGACCCGATCAAAAGGCCGTCACAGCCTCGGATCGCCGCCACCAGCTGCTCGCTGCTGGCGAACTCGCAGTTGAGGCTCTCCACCCGCACGCCGCTGCCGGACAGGCCGCGGGCCAGGGCATCGGCGATGGCGGCGGTGTTGCCGTAGGCACTGGCGTAGAGCAACGCCACCGTGGCGGTGGCCTGATCCTGCTGGCGGCCCCAGCGCCGGTAATCGGCCACCAGGGAGCGCCAGCTCTGCTCCACGGCCGGACCGTGGCCCGGAGCGATCGTGCGGATCGGCAGGGTCTCGATGCGATCGAGCACCATCTCCACCTGACGGGCCATCGGTGCCATCAGGCAGTCATGGAAGTGGCGGCGGTCCTCCTCGGTCTCGCTGCGGGTGGCTTCGGCGAAGCCCTCGCTGCAGAGATGGGCCGAGAAGAACTTGCTGCTCATCAGCAGGCCCGTGGTCTCCTCGAAGGCGATCAGCCCCCCGGGCCAGCGGGGGTGGGAGCCGGGATCATGCGCAGGCGCAGGCCGTGGCCCATCGCTCTTGTCTGCTCGCCCCGGATCACCTCGATGGGCGGCAGCGGTGGTGGTTCGTCGCCCGCGCCGGCCGCCGCCGAGTGGGCGGGGCGCCCCCAGAGCTCCCGCAGCACCCGGGCGCCCGCATTGGAGGCGATCAGCCGCAGACCCGGCCAGTGGCTGGCCAGCCGGTGGAGCAGCACGATGCGGTTGGGATTGACGACTCCCACCACCACGGTCAGGGGGGCCGACGGGTCCACCAGCTCCTCGAGCATTTCGAGGTAGGGCGTGGTGAAGGTGTCCCCGGGGGGGTGCACCAGCAGCGGGGGGGCGGGTTCTCCGGCGTCGGTGGTGCCGGCGTCGAAGAGGAAGCTGTTGGCGCAGGTGCCCCGCTCCAGGCCGTACTCCACCTCGAAGCGCAGGCGGCGGGGACTCAGCCCCCTCAGGCAGGTGAGGCCCGGCTCGATCGTGAGCGGAACCATCCGGCGGCCGTCGCCGAGGGCCGGGGCGGGCGGCGTGAGGGTGGGGGTGGAGGTCATGGCGAGGCGTCCTTTCAGTAGTGGTTGCCGAATTTGCGGTGATGCACGGCCGTGGCGGCTTCGGTGTCGGAGACGCTGCCCTCCTCCACCTCGGCGACCACGATCCAGTGGTCGGCGGTCTCGAGCCGCTGGGTCACCCGGCAGCCCAGGTAGGCCAGGGCCTCGGCCAGCACGGGCCCCCCGGCCGCCACCCCCTCCAGCACGGCGATCCCGGCGAAGCGATCGGCGCCCGGAGGAAAACGCTTCAGGAAATGGCGCAGCAGGAGCTGGTGGTTGTCCTGCCGCAGCACGTTGAGCACAAAGCGGTCGCCCACCTGCATGAGGGCCTCGATGGCCCGCTCCCTGGCCACGGCGACCGTCAGGGACGGCGGCTCGTAACTGGCCTGACTGACCCAGCTGGCCACCATCGCTCCACTGCGGTCGGGCTGGGCGGCGGTGACGACATAAAGGCCGCCGCTGAGCCGGCCCAGGGCGCGATCCAGATCGCCATCGAGGGCTTTCATCGCGGCGATGGTGCGGTCCCGGGTGAGCAGCAGCCCGAGGTCCGTGCCGGCCTCCTCGCAGCGCTGCACATCGCCGGCATCCGGAACCCGCGCGAGCCTGAGCGGGGCGAACCCCTCCTGCAGGCCGAGGGACCGCAAGCGGCTGGCAATGCCGTAGAGGGGTTCATCCTGGCGACCGAGGGCCTCGTAGCAGCCCAGCCACTGGGTCGGCCGCAGAGCCGCCAGCAGGGTGCCGATCGCCGCCTGCAGGTCCGGCTCTGGCTCCACCGGCCAGGTGGGCACCACCACGGCCGCCGCTTCGCCGATCAGGGCTGCCAGTTCCTGGGCATCGGTGGAGCGCAGATCCACCATCTGGACCTGGGCTCCCGACTTGCCGATGCCGCGGGCGATGGCCTGGCTGACCCGGTCGCAGAAGCCGTGCTGGCTGAGGTAGCAGACCGCGGCGTAGGTCTCGCTGCCGCTGCGGGCCTGGCTCCACTCGCGGTAATCCCCCAGCCAGTGATCGATGTGATGCCGCAGCAGCGGACCATGGCCGGTGGCGATGGTGGTGATCGGCGGCAGGGCCTCCAGCCGCTTCAGGGCCTGCAGCACGCTGCGGGCATTGGGACCCATCAGGCAGTCGTAGTAGAAGCGGAAATCGGGAGCGATCGCACCGGGGTCCTCATCGAAGAGGTCGTCGGAGCAGTAGTGCAGACCGAAGGCATCGCAGGTGAAGAGGGTGCCGGTGCCGTGGTCGAAGCTGAAGATCGTGTCCGGCCAGTGCAGATTCGGGGCACTCAGGAACTCCAGTTCATGCTGCACGCCGGACTCCGGGTTCCTGCCGAGATCGAGGCGCTCTCCGGTCTTCACCACGCGGTGGCGGAAGGGGCGGTGCAGCTGATGCTCCAGGAACTGAATCGCCACCTTCGAGCCGATGATCTCGATCTCGGGATGGAGATCCAGCACATCACCGATCAGGCCGGAATGGTCAGGTTCGGTATGGGAAACGATCAGATGATCGATGCTGCGAGGATCGCTGCAGGACTGCAGCAGCTCCAGCCAGATCCGACGGAACTTCGCATGGCTGGTGTCCACCAGGGCCCGGCGTTCGCCGGCCACGAGAAAGGCGTTGTAGGTGGTGCCGTTGCGAAGGCCGAACTCGATGTCGAAGCGGCTCCGGTCCCAGTCGAGAGATCGCAGGGTCGTGGTATCGGCGGCTACCTGCTCACACTGCAGGGAAAGGCGTCCTGCAGGAGCTTCCAGGGAGGACTCGGGTGATGCGGATCGTTGTTTCTCCGCCTGCTGGAGCAGGCTTTCCACGCGCAAAGATCCGGGTTGTGCAGTTGCAGGCATCGGATCGAAACTCCCATGGCAGGGTGGTCGCAATCGACGCTAAGGAGGGTGACGGAGTGCTGGGCATCTTCGCCGATAGGCGTTGATGATCGGGCCCATAACCTGCCGGGGTCTCAGGGATTGCAGGACGGGCAATCGCCGGGATCCGCCGATCCCCTGCCGTCGCGGCGGGGTTTCTCCTCCTGATGCGCGCAGGCCGCGCATCCCCACAGCTCGGCCCGGATCCGCTCGGTGGGCTGGCCGCACCAGCCGCAGGGGAGGCCGGCCAGCCGCTCCACCAGCCCCCAGCCAGGGGCTCCGCAGGCCGGACAGGGACGGGCGATGCGCCGCACCAGCTTGAAGGCCAGGGTCCGGATCACCCCCAGGCGGGTGGGGTTGCAGTGGGCCCGCATGTCCGTCTCGAGGCGCACCCGCCCTTCCGGTGAGGCTTCGGCGCAGCGTCGCAGCGCCTCGGCCAGTCCAGCGGGATCACGGATCCCCTTGATCAGGAGACCGGCGCCGTCGCCGGGGTCCCTCTCGGGGGCGTGGGGGCGGGCGATCAGGGCATGGGAGGGAAAGCCGACACGCCGCAGCCAGTCAGCGATGGCGTCGCCGGGGACGACCAGCCGCTGGTCGAAGTTGGTCCTCGGCGCCAGCAGATGCTCCTCGATCACCAGGCCCGCCCTGCTGTCCACGAAGGTGAGCCATTCGCTGCCAGCGGCCAGCCAGGGGAAGGCGGGATGGGGCCCGAAGCTGCCCTCGCTGGCCAGGCCCAGGTCCAGGCCCGTGTGGGCCATGCCGGCCAGCGCCTTGCGCCGACAGGTTTCCCGGGGATCCGCGGGGCGGGGCCGCTCACCGCTGAAGGTGCCCAGCTGGTCGGTGTCGAAGCCGCTGGCCACGGTCACCGTGAGATCCAGGGCGGCGTGGAACGGACGACTCAGCACCCGTTCCTTGCCATGGCAGGTGGCCAGGCTCACCCGCCCGCCCGCATAGGACCCCGGGCCTCCGATGGGCAGGGGGGCGATCACGACGGCAGAGCCTGGCAGCGACGGGGAGGCGGTCCGATCACGGGGGCTTATCGCCAGGATTGGCAATCCTGCGTTCGCTTAGCACCCACGGCGGCGAAATGGTCATTAATGTTCCCGGACTCCAACACGAGCCTCCCTGAGGCGGTTCGGGTGGAATCACCGGTCCGAACGCAGCAGTTCCCTTCACCACAGAGCCCCACTCCATGAAGGAATCTCCCGCCATGACCACCCCCTGTGCTCCCCGCAACCGTCCCTTCAGCTGGAGGTCCGCCCGCAACCAATCCCTGCGCGACGAACAGCGCCACGAGCGAAGTTGATCCCTGATCTGCCTTCCCACCATTTCCTTCGTTCTATCTCCCGCCCGCCATGTCCGTCGCCATGCCCGCCCGCCCGCTCCGCCTCAGCCTGCGCGCCGATGATCACCTGCCGGCGGATCTGAGCTGGCGCATCGACGATGGCTACATCCGGGCGAACACCTGGAATGAGGAAGGGGAATCCATCACCCTCGGCATCTGGGGGCCGGGCGAGCTGATCACACCGACTGGCTGCGGAGTGAAGCCCTACGAACTCATTTCCCTCACCCGGGTGGTGGTGGAGGAATGCGATCCCAGCGAAGGGGAGATCCTGGATTTCATGCGCGACCTGTTCACCCAGACCTCCGAGTTGCTGCAGATCCACCGGATCAGGCCCGCCGATGCCCGTCTGCTGCGTCTGCTGCACTGGATCGGTGGCCGCTTCGGTCGGGTCAGCAGCAGTGGCACCACCCTCTCCCTGGAGGATATGTGCCTGACCCATCGCCACCTGGCAGACATCGCCGGCATGACCCGGGTCACGGTCACCAAGTCCCTCACCCGCTTCCGCAGCAAAGGGCTGATCGTCAAGGTCAACGAAGCCGACCTGATGGTCCCCCGCGCCGCCTGCCTCAGCACCGTTCCGACCTTCCCCGCTCCCCTCTCGGTTTCCTCGCTGCAATTCCCGCGAACCCTCCGCCATGAACCTCCAGCCCACCAGAAAGCCGGTTTCCGAAATCCATGAGTTCGTGCCCTGGCACCAGCAGCTGCGTCGCGCCCAGATCGTCCAGGCTCTCGAAGCGGTTCAGGACCTGATCGCCATCTCCCTCTGTCTTGGGCTGTTCGGCGTGATGGTGCTGCAGCTGAAACGCACCTTCTCCACCCTCCTTTCCTCGTCGGAATTTCACGAGGTCACCGCCGATTTCCTGTTCATCCTGATCCTGGTGGAGCTGTTCCGCCTGCTGATCATCTATCTGCAGGAGCAGCGGGTCTCGATCGGTGTGGCGGTCGAGATCGCGATCGTCTCGGTGCTGCGGGAAGTGATCGTGCGCGGCGTCCTGGAGACCGAATGGCAGCAGATCCTGGCGGTCTGTCTGTTTCTGGCCACCATGGCCCTGCTGATGGTGGTGCGGGTCTGGCTGCCGCCCACGTTCGCGGGGGTCGACCCGGAAGCCCAGGTGTCGGCACGATTGCGTCAGTCCTACGAACAGAGCGCCATGGGCCATCATGTCGAGCCTTATCAGAGGGCCGATCAGCCGCGGCATCAGGGAGGTCTGAGGGAAGAGACCGCCACCGCGGCGAGGGACTAGTCCTCCTTCCAAGCGTTGAGCGATGGGGATGGGGGATTTTCCATCCAGCCCGCATCCCCCGGCAGCTCCGCTTGGGTGCCCGGTTGGCCGAGGAGCCTCTCGCCCGCCTGGGAATCAGCCTCGGGAGGATGGCCGCGGTCACCCCGGGCGTTCATACAAGGTGGCGTTCTGCCGCTGCAGTCGGTTCTTCGGAACGAGCTTCCAACGTGGTCCGGCCGCACGAACCCAAGATGACCCGCAGCGACTGGATAGTGGAAAGCGGTGACGATTCCGTCCGGCCCCCTGTCCATCTCCGCCGGGTGTCTGAGAGCCTTCACAGCCACATCCACAGCCACAGCCAGCGACGAGCTCGAGGAGAATGACGCGCGGCCGAGGCCCTGTCGTTCGAGAATCTCCCGCGGGATCGGGGCTGCGCCCATCCCCCGGTGGATCCATCACCTCCCAGGAGCGGTTAATCGCGCAGCTCCGCCGGCTCAATCAATGCGGCTCGCCAGCCCCCGCGGCCGGGAGGTATTTCGGAATACCAGTGAACCCCGAAATCCCCCCACCCTCTTTCGATCGACGCCATAATCTGTTGACATAAGAAGTCCTTATGTCAAGAATTGGCAAGGCTTCTTGAAATCAGCACCCACCATTCCAAGCCAGCCACTAATCTTTCCGGACCCCAAATCCGGGGCCTCCATCAGCTTCCTCCATCACCGAGTCTGAACCCATCCCTATCAACATCTCCTCTCTTACCTGGCAAAGCTTCTGAGCACGTAATCGCTCTCCGGGACTGTTGATTCAACAGCCCCTTATTTTCTGCCAGTCAGCCAGTTCAACATCCCTCTGCCGACTCTTGAACACAATGCCCAATCGTCGTCGCTTCATTTCCCTGCTGGGTGGTGGCCTGTTCGGCGCCGCCCTGATCACCGCGGCCATTCCCAGCACCCTCACCAGCGTGCTGGCCCAGAGTGCCCCCAAGAAAGCCGCTCCCGCGAAAGGCGGCGCCCTGGAGACCAAGACCATCAATCTGGGCTACATCCCCATCCTGGAAGCCGCCCCGCTGGTGATCGCCCAGGAGAAGGGCTTCTTCGCCAAGCATGGCCTCACCGATGTGAACATCACCAAGCAGGCGAGCTGGCCCTCCGCCCGTGACAACGTGGTGCTCGGTAGCGCCGGTGGCGGCATCGACGGTGGCCAGTGGCAGCTGCCCATGCCCCAGATGATCAGCAACGGCGCCATCTCCAACGGCAAGAAGGTGCCGATGTACATCCTGGCCATGCTCTCCAGCCAGGGCAACGGCATCGTCGCCTCCAACAATGTGAAGAAGGCCGACCTGGGCCTGAACACCAAGGGTGACGGTGCCTTCTTCAAGAAGTTCGAGAAGGAAAAGGGGCGGAAGTTCCGGGCCGCCTACACCTTCCCCAAGGCCAACCAGGACATGTGGATCCGCTACTGGCTGGCTGCCGGCGGTGTGGACCCCGACAACAACGTCGAACTGCTGACGGTGCCGGCCGCCGAGACGGTGGCGGGCCTGCGCAACGGCACCATGGAACTGTTCAGCACGGGTGATCCCTGGCCCACCCGTGCCGTGGAGGAGAAGTTCGGCTACATGGTGGCCACCACGGCCAACATCTGGCGCGTGCATCCTGAGGAGTTCCTGGCGGTGCGCGCCGACTGGGTGAAGAAGAACCCCAAGGCCACCATCGCCCTGCTCAAGGGGGTGATGGAAGCCCAGCAGTGGCTCGACAAGGCCGGCAACAAGGAGGAGGCCGCCAAGATCCTGAGCAGCCGGAAGTGGTTCAACGTTCCTGCGCCGGTGCTGGAGCTCGCCCTCAGGGGTGGGTACAAGGTGGGCACCACCGCCCAGAAGGAGACCAATCCCGCGATGGCTCCCCTCTACTGGAACAGCTCCCGTGGCGTGATCTCCTATCCCTACAAGAGCCTCACCCTCTGGTTCCTGCTGGAGTCGATCCGCTGGAAGTTCTACCCCGGCCAGCTCCCCAACGTGGCCGCCGCCAAGGCGCTCAACGACCAGGTGACCCGGGAGGATCTCTGGAAGCAGGCCGCCAAGGAACTGGGCGTCCCCGCCAAGGACATCCCCAAGGGCTCGAGCCGTGGGGTGGAGAAATTCTTCGATGGCGTGGTCTACGACCCCGCCAAGCCTGAGGCCTACCTCAACAGCCTCAAGATCAAGCGCTGAACCACCAGCGCCCGGCCCCATGGCCTGATCGGCTGAGCCATCGGGTCCGCTGATCCCGGCGATCAGCGATGCTGCATCCTCCCTGGGAGGATGCAGCACACCACCCTGAGGATCTGGCCCTTATGGTCTCTCGACTGCGCTTCGGCCGTCCGGCTTGATGCGCCTTTTCAGGGACCGCCAATCCATCACCTCACGGGAGTTGTGGCGGCCTCGGGGTTCCGCCGGACATACCTGGCCCCACCCATCCGGGGCCTTCAAGGTTGTCCGGTGCCCCCCCAGGGGCAGCGCCCGTTCATCCGGCGCTTCCAACAGCTCCGTCCCCGACTGCTCCGTTCCAACGTTTTCCAGGAGACCTCTTCAATGGTTCCAACGCCCCAGCGCCGCCCCGGGAAATCCTCCAGTCCACTGGGCTGGCTGCTTCGTCAGCGCGGCAACTGGCTGCCTCCCGTCCTGGGCATCGGCGGCTTCCTCGTGCTCTGGCAAGTCCTCTTCAACCTTGGCATCCTGAAGCTGCCGGGGCCCATCAGCCTGTTCACCGAAGAGCGCACCCGCAGCCTGATCCTCGATCCCTTCTTCGACAACGGCGGCCTCGACAAAGGCCTTTTCTGGCAGACACTCGCCAGCCTCGGCCGGGTGGCCCAGGGCTATCTGCTCGCCGCCGCCATCGGCATCAGCGTTGGCATCACGGTGGGGCTCAAGCAGAGCATCAACAGAGCATTCGACCCTCTCTTCCAGTTTCTGCGCATGGTGGCGCCCCTGGCCTGGGTGCCGATCGCGCTGGTCGTCTTCCAGCAGAACCAGCCGGCCGCGATCTTCGTGATCTTCATCACGGCGGTGTGGCCGATCCTGATCAACACCGCCGAAGGCGTGCGCCAGATCCCCCAGGACTACCGCAACGTGGCGCTGGTGCTTCAGATGTCGAGCCGGCGCTTCTTCACCAAGGTGTTGATCCCTTCTGCCCTTCCCTATATCTTCACGGGTCTTCGCATTTCCATCGGTCTGGCCTGGCTGGCGATCATTGCCGCTGAGATCGTGATGCCCGGTACGGTTGGCATCGGCTTCTTCATCTGGGATGCCTACCAGCAGAACTATGTGGGCGAGATCGTGCTCGGCGTGATCTGGATCGGTGCCATCGGTCTGATTCTCGACCGACTCATGCTCTGGATCCAGAAGCGCATGTCCTCTGGACAGTGATCCGGAAGTGCCATCATGTTTCACACCGTAAGAAGGACCATCGGTACGCTGCAGGCCCCATTGGAGGCCTGGATGAGCGACCGAAGCAACGTGATCCGATTCCTGATGGGTCGCTTCCTGGTGATGACCATGATGGTGCTGGCCTTCAGCTACCTCTACCTATCCCGACACTGATCCGCCATGACGACACTGGTTGATGTCCAGAACATCGAGAAGGATTTTCCCCTTGCCGGCGGGGGCAACTATCTGGCCCTGAAGGGAATCGACCTGGAAATCCGCCAGGGGGAATTCATCTCCCTGATCGGCCACTCCGGCTGTGGCAAGTCCACGCTGCTCAACATGATCGCCGGGCTCGATCTGCCCACCGATGGGGTTGTGCTGCTCGACGGTGAGAGCATCAAGCGGCCAGGGCCGGACAGGATGGTCGTGTTCCAGAACTATTCCCTGCTGCCCTGGCTCACGGTCCGCCAGAACGTCGCCCTGGCGGTGGATGAAGTGATGCCCGATCTGGGCAGGGCCGAGCGGGACGCGATCATCGACGAGCATCTCGAGATGGTCGGACTCGGCCAGGCCGGGGCCAAACTGCCGGCACAGCTGTCCGGAGGGATGCGGCAGCGGGTGTCCATCGCCCGTGCCCTCTCGATCAAACCCAAGCTGCTCCTGCTGGATGAACCCTTCGGGGCCCTCGATGCCCTGACCCGGGGCAATCTGCAGGAAAAGCTGATGCAGATCTGCAATGAGCATGAGCTCACCGCGGTGATGGTGACGCACGACGTGGACGAGGCGGTGCTGCTCTCCGACCGCATCGTGATGCTCACCAACGGACCGGGCTCGAAGATCGGCGGCATCCTCGAGGTGGACATCCCCCGGCCCCGCCAGCGCCTCACCGTGGTGCACCACCCGAGCTACTACAGCCTGCGCTCGGAGATCATCTACTTCCTCAACCGTCAGAAACGGGTCAAGCAGTGGCAGGCCAAGACCCACAAGGTCCTGGCGCGCCATGGCCTGGAGAAGGTGAACCTGGATCTGGGCATCCTCCCCCTGGCCGCCTGTGCGCCGCTGGCGGTGGCGGAGGCCAAGGGGTTCTTCAGCAAGCACGGCCTCGATGAGGTGCATCTGGTCCGGGAGACCAGCTGGCGGGGGGTGGTCGACGGTCTGCTGGACCAGACGCTCGATGCGGCGATGATGCCCTCGGGGATGCCCACCTGGATGACGGCCGGCGGACATGGCGGGGATCCCCTGCCGATCGTGACCGCCCTCACCCTCAGCCGCAACGGCAACGAGGTGACCCTGGCCAAGCGGCTGGCGGACCAGGGTGTCACCACGGTGGAGGCCTACCGCTCCTGGCTCGGCAGTCACGAACGGGAGCCGCACCGGATCGGCATCGTCCATCCGGCCTCGATGCACAATCTGCTGCTGCGTTACTGGCTGGCGGCCAACGGCATCGATCCCGACAAGGACGTGCACCTGCAGACGCTGCCGCCGGCCCAGATGCTCGCCGACCTCAAGGACGGCTCCATCGACGGCTATTGCATCGGTGAACCCTGGAACTACCGCGCCGCCACCACGGGCCACGGCGTGCCGATCGTGGGCGATCTGGAGATCTGGCCGGGCCATCCCGGCAAGGTGCTGGGGGCACGGGAAGACTGGGCCCTGGCCTACCCCAACACCCACATCGCCCTCACAAAGGCGCTGCTGGAAGCCTGCCGCTACTGCGCCGATCCCGCCCACTGGTCGGAGATGAGCGAGCTGCTGAGCGACCGTCGCTACCTGGGGATCAAGGCCGACCTGATCCGCTTCAGCGGCCAGCCCGGTGAGACGGGCCCGTTCGCGCCCCATGGCGAACCGCACCACCTCTTCTTCGGCGCGGGGCTCAACCGTCCCAGCCGCACCGAACACCTCTGGATCCTCACCCAGATGGCCCGCTGGGCCGAGATCCCCTTCCCAAGGAACTATGTGGAGATCCTCGAGCGGGTCTGCAGCGTCAGCGTGTTCAGCACCGCCGCCAGGGAACTGGGACTGGAGGACGTGAGCTACCAGCGCCAGGGCATCGAGTTGTTCGATGGGCGTGCCTTCAACCCGGACGACCCGATCGGCTACCTCAACGATGTGAAGGTGCACCGCGATTTCAGCGTCGCCGAAATCCCCCTGGGCCTGCCGCGCCCCCTGAGCGTCTGAATTTCCCCCCCGCCGATCGATCCATGACCACCACCACCACCCAGCCCCTGCTTCGCTTTGAAGATCTGGGCAAGATCTATCCCACGCCCACAGGCCCCTATTGCGTTCTCGAGAAAATCAATCTCGAGGTCATGCAGGGAGAATTCGTCTGCGTGATCGGCCATTCCGGTTGCGGCAAGTCCACCCTGCTCAACATGGTTTCCGGCTTCTCCACGCCCAGTTCCGGTCAGGTGCTCCTCAACGGAGCCCCGGTCGTGAAGCCTGGCCCTGACCGGATGGTGGTGTTTCAGGGCTACGCTCTGCTGCCCTGGATGACGGCGTACGAGAACGTCCATCTGGCCATCGATTCGGTGAAGCCGAAGCTCCCGGAACGGGAGAAGCGGGAGATCGCCATGGAGCACCTGCGCCTGGTGGGCCTTGAGAAAGCGAGTGAAAAGCTCATCACCCAGCTCTCGGGGGGGATGAAGCAGCGGGTGGCGATCGCTCGTGCCCTGGCCATCCGCCCGGAGGTACTGATCCTCGATGAGCCTTTCGGCGCTCTGGATGCGATCACGAAGGAAGAGCTTCAGGTGGAACTGCTGCAGATCTGGAACACCCAGAAGTGCACTGTTTTGATGATCACCCACGACATCGATGAAGCGCTCTTCCTGGCGGATCGTCTGGTGATGATGACCAACGGCCCCTCAGCCTCGATCGGGGAAGTGATGACCATCGATTTCCCGCGCCCCCGCAACCGCGAGGACATCATGGAGGATCCGAAGTACTACGAGCTGCGCAACACAGCGCTCGACTTCCTCTACAACCGCTTCGCTCACGACGACGTGGAATAGGGTCAGCGCGACGGCATCACCGCACCACCGTCGGTCGCACCGCCGTCAGCTGCAACGGCTGCCGGCACCGGACGGCTGGGGAGATGGCACCCCGGCGCGAGCGAGCTCTCCGGCCCGCTCCAGAATCCGGCAGCCTGACCCTTCACGCCCTGCGGCCGGGCTCCCGGCCCGTCAGCGGCCCCCCGTTGCCGATGCCCCGCCCCACCTTCAAAGGTCCTCCTGCGGGGGGCTGGCCGGGACTGGCGCTTGCCGGCATTCTGGCCCTGGCGGCTGCCCCTGCCGGAGCGGCGGAGCAGGTGGTCTTCGTCAGCGGGGCCTTCCGTCGCTCGATCCCGGTCGCCGACCTGCAACGGCTGGCCGACACCGGGGTGGCCGTCGGCCTGCTCGGCGATGCCTTGCGCATCAGTGGCCAGAATCCGGCGGCCATCGGCAGGCTCCTCCACCAGACGGTGCCGCTGCCCCTGGTGCTGACGACACGACTGTTGAGCACCCGGTTCGGCGAAGCCGCCCTGGATCGCCTGTCCACGATCCTCTACCCCCTCAGAGCACCCCGGGTCGGGGTGGTGGCCCTGCGCTCCGCCACGATCCAGGGGATCCAGGCCGGCGGTGGCAGCCTGGCGGGGGTCGGCTTTCTGCGGGCCTACCCGAACGACGAACTGGCCATCAGCCTGCCGGCCCTGCAGTCTGCCCTCCAGGGGCTCAGCGGCATGAGCAACGTGGTGCACGCGTTTCTGGAGTCGGATCTGGGCTCCAACCTGGGACGGGTCAATCAGCCCGACGCAGGGAACGCGCCCTGAGCCTGCGTCGCCACCAAAGGTCGTGCCCGCCTGTGATCCACCGGGCACTCCCATGCGCTGCGCCTACTGTCGTGGAGGCCGTTCATCGATCGAACCCCGCATGACGCTTCGCTCCATCCTGGCGCTCTGCTCCGGCGCCGGGGCCAGCCTCGCCCTGCTGACGACGGCGGCCTCGCCGTCCCTCGCGGCTCCCGTCTGCACCTTCCTGGCGCCCATCGGAGGGAGCGGAACCAGTCCTGTGGTCTCGAAATCGGTGGGCAGGGGCAAGCTGATCGGCAAGACCAACTGGAACACCGACTTCGTCGTCGACAAGCCTTACAACAGCTACAAGTTCTTCTTCACGGCGAATTCCTCGGACAGCGGCGCGAAATACCCCGTGGAGGGATTCATGAAGTTCACCGATGGATCCAGTCTGCAGGTGATCAACCAGAGCATGAATCCGCCGATCGGTACCGGTCGGATGTTCGGCCCCTTCCCGGCCATCCCCGGCAAGCAGGCCAGCCAGATGAATTTCAAGGTGGGGGCCAGCAGCGATCCGGGCGCCCTGGGCTTCAGCTACCGCATCTCCGTCCAGGGCTGTCTCTGATCGACTCAGGCGGCACCAGGGCCCTGCACTGCAGCGTGTTCAGGGCCCGACATCGCGCCTTCAGGGGGCCTGAGCCGGCTCCGGCCGGCCCTGGCGTTTCAGGGTGGCCACCAGGGCCCCCAGCTGCGGCCCTTCGAGCTGGAACCGACCCTGGTCGTCGCCGGGTTGGAAGCCTCGGGCCGAGAGCACCGCTTGGATGGCCTCGCTGATCGCCTCAGCCTGGCAGCGGGAGGCGACGGGGATCCACTCCAGCGTCTGCTCCCCGGCGCCTCGTCCGCTCGCCGAAACAAGCCGGTGGGCCTCGCCCGATCCGATCTCCAGCCGGAACCAACGTTCCCCATCGGCCTGCTGACCATCGGGCATCGGCTCCGCGATCAGCTCGAGGACACAATGGCAGTCCTTCAAGGCGCCCTCCACGGCCCGATCGAGCGCCAGGGCCAGATTGCCATCGGCTTCGGCATCGAGGCCGAGCCTGCGGCGGAAAAGGAGCTCCTGGCGCTGTCGCTCGGCTTCGGCGGCCTCCCTCAGGCGGCGGGACAACTCGGCATCGAGGTGCGCCTGCCAGTCATGGGCCACGAACACCGGCGCCAGGCGGGGGTCATCCGCCTCGAAGGCCCGGCGGAGATTCTCCGGCAGCGTGGCGGCGCTCCCTTCGGGTACGCGATGGAGCAACCACTCCTGAAAGGCACTGACGGCTGCGGCCATGACATCCATCCATTTTTCAACGTGGATTAAGCGTAGCTTCACTCTCGAATCTTGTCCGCGTCCCTCTCGGCCCCCGCCTCAGCTGTCTGGATCAGCCTTCTGGACCAGCCTTCTGGATCAGCCTCCAGGCACCAGAGGGCGAGCCCGCCGCCGCGCCCCCTGGCCGCCAGCCACCCGACGGGCTCCCCCGCCGTGCCGGAGGCGGGCCGGCGGGCCGCGATCAGGGCGAAGAAGGGTCGCTGCCTTGGAGCCGGAGCGGGCAGGGCACGCTCGATCAGCACCCGTCCAGCCAGCGACAGCAGCCAGCGATCGAACTGAAACTCCAGAAGGGGACGGCGCCCCTGGAGCCGCCCGGTGCCCTCGAACCGCAATCCCAGTGCCCCGAGACGAACGCTGTTCACCAGGCGGAGGCCGGGGCCGCTTGCATCCGCCTCCATCTGCAACCGGGCAGCCAGCCCGCGCAACAGCGAGGCGCTCAGCGCGGCGGGCCGGAGGCTGCCCTTGCTCCAGACGCGCTCGAGGCGCCAGGAGCCGATCAGATCGTCGGGTTGCAGGCCGCTGCCCTCCCTCCGGCAGCGACGTTCGAGATCCAGCATCCGCGGGGCGTCGGGGAGCACGGCGGAACGCCTCAGGGAGCGACGCGCTCACCGTAGGCAGCAGGCAGCGCCGGCAGCAGGCAGGCGTGGCCACGGGATCCA
>JMRP01000019.1 GCA_000708525.1 Cyanobium sp. CACIAM 14 | reverse complement strand
TGCAAACTCTTAATGGCTGTCAGTCGGAGGTGGACCGACCGGGATCGTCCTTCCTGGGCACATGCTCTTCTCTAAGACGCCACACCGAGATCCTTGTGGTGAGACCGGCAACAGTTTGTGAGTCCAGCCCGAGGCAGCACGGTGTCAATCCGCCATTGCTGCCAACGGTCATCGTTGGGCTGCCGGGTCTGCTGGAGGCCTATGGATTCCAAACGTTGCCGGTCGCTCCCCTCCACTGGTTCTTGGCAGACCCACTGGGTTCCTGGTGGGGGGATTCAGGCGCGTGCCAGAACGACCAGACCACCTGCATATGAGACATTCACCTATGAGTCTCTCTCATACATCCAGATCAACATCTCTCTGGACCAGGGCAATGGAACTCAGGTTTCCCCGGTGAACGGCTGCGGCCTAGACAAGCCCGTGTTTCAAGTCAATGTCGGAATCAGGAGAATTTTGGAGCTTCTGCATCGACGCGGTTTTGAAGCGGTGAACATGCGGGGGGAATGGGGAGAAAAGTGCTAAGCGACACCTGCGATGGTTCTGCAGGATGCCTGGGACGAGATGGCTGTAAAGCAAGCTGGAATTGCCTTGGGCGATCCCTAAGGCTCTCTGAGGCTTCACTGTTGACTCTCCATGTCTTCATGACTCCCTGCAGTGGGCCTGTAACGGTCACTAGCTTCGACATCAATAATCCTGGCCTTGCCTGAGTTGGCTGTGGCCTATCTCCATGGCTTGAATTTCGGCTTATTCAATCCCTTTGCCGGCTGAACAATCACTGCTGCGCTGAGTACCAAAGCAGGTCGATCAGTCCACAGCCATTCCCATTGCCAGTCGAAAGCTCTTCCCCCTCCATGAACAACTCACTGATCAACGGACAGACGACGGAAGTACTGTCTGTCGACCTGTCCAAATACCGTTGCGTTGCTCGTTTCGATCTCCCTGAGCCGACCCGTTCGACTGCCCCCGCCAATAGCCTTCTGGCCCAGGAAGCCTCTGCGGTCACATACAACTGGGATACTGACACCCTTTTTGTCGTGGGTGATGGTGGAACCTCGGTCGTCCAGGTCGACAAGACGGGCCAGTTGATCGACTCGATGACCCTCGCCCCTGGCAACAGCCCTCAGGGAACCGACTTCTACGACACAGAGGGGCTGACCTATGTGGGTGGGGGCCGATTCGTCATGGTGGAGGAGAGATACCGACAGGCTGTCCTGTTCACCTATGTGGCCGGGACTATTTTGCATCGAGCTGATGCTCAGTCAGTGAAGCTGGGTACCACTATTGGAAATATCGGCCTGGAAGGTATCTCCTATGACCCCTCCGCCAGTGGATCAGATCCCATCACCAGCGGTGGTTATGTCTTTGTGAAGGAGAAAGATCCGGAATCCATCTTCCAGACCTCCATTGATTTCAACGCCGGAACGGCCAGCAATGGATCGGCAACGGCCACAAGTTCAACCAATCTGTTCAGCCCAGACTTGGCGAACCTCGTGGACTTTTCCGATGTATTCGCACTCTCTAATCTGCCATCGCTATCGGGCCAGACGGACTTCAGTCATTTGCTGGTGCTTAGCCAGGAGTCAGGTCAGATCATCAATATCGATCGCTCCGGACAGGTCTTCAGCAAGTTGACAATCGTTTCCAACCAAGGGAATCCTTTGTCCGTCGCTGATCAGACCCATGAGGGTCTGACGATGGATCGTAACGGTTATCTCTATGTGGTCAGTGAGAATGGTGGCGGCGACAGCAACCACCCCCAGTTGTGGGTCTATGCTCCCTCCACAGATCCCAACCTTTCCCCTACTGGCATCACTCTCACCAACAAGATCAGTTCTATTCCCGCGAATACCAGTACATCAGCACCTATCAAGGTGGCGGACATCATCGTAGCTGATGACGGGCTGGGAACCAACAATCTGAGTGTGTCGGGAACGGACAGCAATTCCTTTCAGATCATCGGAACAGCGCTTTAACTGAAAGCGGGTACTGTCCTGAGCTCCACTTCCAAGCCAACCTACGACATCAGTGTCAACGTGGATGATCCGGAGGTTGGCAGCCCAATCGATGCCACCGTGCCATATACCCTATCTGTGACAGCTCCCACCCCTGGCAGCGCATCCCTCATCATCTCGGAGGTTGCCCCCTGGTCAAGCGGTAACAGCCTTGCTTCTCTGCGGGTCGATTGGTTTGAAGTGACAAATACAGGAACAGCGGCGGCAGACATCGTTGGTTGGCGCATGGATGATAACAGCCATGATTACAACTTGTCCGTACCGCTGAACGGCATCACCAGTATCGCACCGGGAGAATCAGTGATCTTCCTGGAAACGACCGATCTGCCAAGCAAGAGTGCCGCCTTCAAGTCACTTTGGTTTGGTGCTAACCCTCCTACAAATCTCCAAATTGGCAGCTACAGCGGAAGTGGCGTCGGGTTGAGCACGGGTGGGGATGAGGTGAACCTCTACGACACGGCTCAGGTTGTCCAGGCCAAAGTGATCTTTGGAACCTCTCCCGCTGGCCCATTTCCTACGTTTGACAATGCTGAGGGTCTGAATGGGGTTGCCATCTCCACCCTCAGTGCTGTGAGTATCAATGGAGCTTTCGCAGCCTCCGGAGATGCCAATGAGATCGGCTCACCAGGAACGATCGGAGCTCCCCCCGTCCCCGTTGTCAGCGTCGTCGCCCTGGATTCCAATGCATCCGAAACGGGGAATGATCCGGGCACCTTCCGGTTTTCCCGTACCGGCAGCACCCTCAGTCCACTCTCGGTGAACTACACCGTCGTTGCCGGGGATCGCAAGGCTTCCAGTGCGGATTACTCTCCTGCGCTGAATGGTAAGTTCACGATACCTGCTGGCCAGGCTTTTGCAGATCTGCTTGTTACCCCTGTCACCGATAACTTGATCGAGGGAAATGAAGATCTCACACTGGTCCTTGGAGACAGTGGGAGCTATGACGTCGGTGTTCAGAAGGCTGCCTCTATCACGATTGCGGATGCCGATCCCTTCCTTGGGGTGGCGGCTGGTGATGCAAGTGCTAGCAGTGCCATCCTTCGGACAAGGGTAAGCAGTCAGGCAAGTGTGGCCATGACGGCCCAGGTTTCAGCGGATGCAGCATTTCAGGGCCCTCTGCTGACGTATTCAATCGCTAGTGATGTAACCAAGGACAATACGGTAAAGGTGAATGCCACCCAGCTCTCACCTGGAACCCAGTATTACTACCGCTTTGTGATTGATGGTACCGCTCAGATCAGCGGCACGGGTACCTTCAAGACCACCCCGGCAGCTGGCGTTGCTGCTCCACTCCATTTTGCGTTCAGTGGCGACAACGATGGCTTGATGCGTCCGTTCGCACTCGCCAGTGTCTTTCCCTCCCAGAACCTTGACTTCTACGTCAATCTCGGTGACGTCATTTATGAAAACGCGAGCAACGTCAACGGCAACAATGGTGCCTCCTGGCTCAACTCACCCTCGGTCACGCTCTCCAATGACTCATTGAGCTTCAATGGCATCCCACGGGCTTTCATCCCCAACGGCACACCATTTGCCACCCAAGCCCAGCTGAAAGCTGATTACGAAAAGAAATACCGAGAAAACTTTCTGCCTGTCAACATCGGAGGCCAGAACAGTCTCCAGGTTCTCTATGCCGCTCAGGGCATCTATTCGACTTGGGACAATCATGAGCTGGGAAACCGTAAATACATCGACGGAGGTGCCCCTGCCGGTGCCTCCGTGGGCGGCCCCGCCGGCACGGATATGTCGACAGGGCGAGGCGTTGATGCGCGAGCCTACACGGGTACCAACACCGGTGGCTCCGGCAACGTCAATAACGTGAATGATGCGGCGGATCGGCTTTCGCAATCCGAATTGAGCGCTCTCGTTGGCTTCATGAACAAATCCACCGGTTTTCAGACGTTGCAAAGTGTCTTCCTCAGCTACCAACCGATCGCTGGTCGCGGAACGATCAGTGCTCCCAACGACCCACGCACCGATGGCACCATACAGCTGTATTCAGCGGTGCCCTGGGGCAAGAATGCGATTTACATCAATACAGATACTCGTTCCTACCGTGATATTCGTCTGAAGACAGCCAACGGCGCCTCGGACGATACCGGTGCCCGTGCAGACAATCCTGACCGTGCGTACCTGGGAGATACCCAACTGGCATGGCTCAAACAGACTCTCCTGGATGCCCAGAAGGCAGGCACCCCCTGGAAATTCGTCTCTCTTTCCGACCCTATCGATCAAATCGGACCGATTGGCGGGTCTCTCAGCGGCACCCTCACCAGTGTCAACTCGGATGGTGGCAAGTCCTACATGGGAGGATACCGAGCGGAGCGAAATTCTCTACTCAAGTTCATCGCTGATAACAGCATCAACAATGTTGTCTTCCTCTCGACAGATGACCATCAGAACCGTATCAACGAACTCTATTACTCACCTTCAGGGCAGACAGGCGTGCAGTCCAGCTATGTCAAGGTCCCCTTTGCCTTCTCCATTGTCTGCGGTCCGCTGGGCGCCACTGGGCCGGATGCGATCACCAATCACTCCTTCGCCAACATCAAAGCGATTGCCGATAGCCTAGCGAACGCCCAGATATCGGCGGGAATCGATCCGATCGGCTTGGAGAACTATCCAGGCCTGAAGAGCCTTGTGCGGGAGGGCGATCCCACGGCTGCTTCCAGCCCCCAGCCCGTTGATTTCTACAGTCCTGATACCTTCAACTTCGCCATTCTTGATGTCAGCGCTGATGGTCAGACCCTGTCCGTGAAAAGCGTGGGAATGAACTCAACGGTGCAGAATGCTGGGATCGAATATGGCAATGGCCCCCAGGCTCGCACGATCTTCAGTTTCGACATCGCTGCCAACCAAGCTCCCTCAGCGGTGAACCTATACAACATCGTCGGGAGCCTTGCCGAGAACACCGATACGTCCTCCCGTCTCAGGGTGGCCGACATCAGCGTCACCGATGATGGCCTGGGAACAAACGTCCTGAGCCTTGCGGGGCAAGATGCCAACTATTTTGAGATTGTCAACGGTTCTCTTTACCTCAAGGCTGGAACTGTACTGGATTACGAAGCGAAGTGGAGCTTCACTGTTTCGCTGAACGTGGACGACAGCGCGGTCGGTGCTTCGCCGGATGCAACCACCCAGTTCATGCTTACTCTCACCGATCAAAATGAACCGCCTCGGTTCAGTGGCCCGGTGAGCTACAGCGTGAAGGAGTCCAACACTGTGGGAATCACCGGGCCATCGAGTTCGGCCAGTCCCTATGTGGTGTCCACCAGCCCAGATGTGCAGTTGACGTCGATTCTGACGACTGGAGACTCCATTGGTGGCTACAGGATGGTGGGAATACCTGATGGCCTTGGTGCTTTTGACAATGGTGATGGCACCTTCACCGTGTTGATGAATCATGAACTTGGCAATACCAAGGGAATCAACCGCGCCCATGGTGCCAAGGGAGCATTCGTTTCCAAGTGGATCATCAGCAAGAGCGACCTGTCGGTGATCTCCGGCAGCGATCTGATGAAGACGGTGTATGGCTGGGACGCGACGGCGCAGGCCAGTTCCGGCCCGCTCACCTTTGCCTTCAATCGCTTCTGTTCAGGTGATCTGCCGCAGGTGAGTGCGTATTACTACGACCCTACGCCTGACAACCCGAATTCCGGCGACGAGGTCGGAACGGTCGATCGCATCTTTATGCATGGCGAAGAGGGTGGCGCGACCGGCTACCAGCTGGGGAGCGTGGTGACCGGAGTGGATGCGGGCAAGAGCTACATCCTTGGCAAGTTCAACCTGAGCACCAACGGATCGGGTCTGACCGGTGTGGGTGCCTGGGAGAATGCTCTGGCCAATCCGTTCGCCCAGAGCAAGACCGTCGTGATCGGTAACAACGACGGCGGCAGCGGGTTCATGGCGAACAGCGTCTCGGTGTACGTCGGCAGCAAGACCAACAGTGGCAGCGCGGTGGACAGGGCGGGCCTGACCAATGGTGTGCTCAAGTTCATCGCCGTCGAGGGTCACAGCGACAGCAATGGGAGCACCCCGGAGGAATACAGCAACGCCACCACCCACACCTCTGTGATCAGCAGTGGCACCCGTTTCAGCCTGAGCAGTACGGCCTCCACCACCTTTTCGCGGCCGGAGGATGGAGCCTGGAATCCCCTGAATCCGAAGCAGTACTATTTCGTCACGACGGACCGGCTTGATACTGCCAGCGATGGCATCGGCAGCCAGATCGGCCAGAGCCGGCTGTGGCGCCTTACCTTTGATGACATCACCAATCCGGATGCGGGCGGCACGATCGATCTGCTGATCGATGGGCGAACCGTGGATGGTGAGAAGGTGAACATGTTCGACAACATCACGGTCAATCCGAGCACGGGCAATCTGATTCTGTTGGAGGATGTCGGCGATGCCGCCCACAACGGCAAGGTCTGGGAGTACAACCCCGCCACCGACACGCTGACGAAGATCGCCCAGCACGACCGTGCCCGTTTCGGTGACATCGGGGTGGCCGCCACCTCACCCTTCAATCAGGACGAGGAGACCTCCGGGGTGATCGATGTCTCCTCGATTCATGGGGCGGGAACCTACCTGGTGGTGGATCAGGCGCATTATCCGATCGATGCGGTACGCAACGTGCAGGGTTTCAGTAACCCCGATGAGCTGGTGGAGGGGGGTCAGCTGATGCTGCTGCGCACGAATGTGGCGAGCGGCCAGCAGCTGGTGACGACCCTGAGGGCGAGCGATCCGGAAGGGAACCCGCTGACCTATTCGATCTCCGGAGGAGCGGATGCGTCACGGTTCACGGTCGACGCGAAGACAGGCGCCCTGAGTTTCAAGGTGGCACCGAACTACGAAGCCCCGAGCGATGCGAATGGCGACAATCTGTACCAGGTGACGGTGGCGGTGAGTGACGGCACCAACCCGCCGGTGAACCAGGCGCTGAGCGTCAGCGTGACCAACGTCAATGAAGCACCCATCAACACAACACCCCAGGTGGTGAGTGTGGCAGAGAACACATCGGTCGTCACCAAGGTATGCGGCAGCGATCCTGAAGGGGCAACCCTGACGTATGCCATCAATGGTGGTGCCGATGCCTCCAGGTTTACCATCGATCCGAATACGGGTGATCTGAGTTTCCTTGCACCACCAGACTTTGAAGCGCCAGTAGACAATGGATCCAACAACTCCTATTTCGTCACTGTCACCGTCTCGGATGGTGTCAATGCCCCTGTCAATCAGAATGTTCGTGTTCTCGTCACTGACCTGAACGAGGCGCCCACCGGGCTTGCTCTCAGTGCCACGGCCTTCGATGAGAACATCCCGGATGGCTCCCTGATCGCCACCCTCACCAGCAGCGATCCCGAAACCTCACCGCAGAGCTTCACCTATGCGCTGGTGGCGGGTGCCGGTGATACCGACAACCTGGCCTTCTACGTCAGCGGCAACGAGCTCCACATCACCCGCTCGCCCGATTACGAACGCAAGTCTTCCTACGACATCCGCCTCAGGACCACTGATCAGACAGGATTGAGTTTCGAGCGCAGTGCGCAGCTCGCCGTCAACGACCTGCCGGACAGCCCCTCCTACACCTTCACCACGAGTGCTGACACTGTCTATGAAGGCGGTGCTCTCGCCATCGGTGTCAGCAGCTCCAATGTGGCGCCCGGCACCCAGCTCTACTGGTCGTTCAGCGGCAGCGGCATCACCGGCGCCGACTTCGGCGATGGCAACCTCTCCGGGGTCGTCACCCTGGGAGCGGATGGGCGGGCCTCCTTCACCAAGGTCATCGCCGCCGATGGCGTCGCCGAAGGCGACGAGGTCCTGGGGGTGAAGTTCTTCAGCGACCCCGCCCGCAGCCAGCAGCTGGGATCCACCCTCCTGGTGACCCTCAAGGAGCCCTCCGTGGGCGTCGTCACCGACGGGCCGGACATCATCACCGGCACCACGGCCAACGACACCATCAGCGGCATCCCCACCGGCTCCACCCTGCGTGGCCGGGGAACGGTGGACAAGCTCACCGGCGGGGGCGGGGATGACGTATTCGTGCTGGGAGATGCCGCTGGCGTTTTCTACGACGACGGCAACTCCTCCGCGCAAAGCACGACCGACATGGCCTGGATCACTGATTTTTCCGCTGGCGATAAAATCCTTCTGCACGGTATTTCTTCCGACTATCAACTTAGTTCAGTCCGCTATAGTGGCTTTAGAGGTGTCCAGATCAATGCCCTTCTCCCCGGTTCTAATCCAGAGCCGATCGGATTCGTTCAAGCGGCAACCCTGGCCACCCTGAATCTCTCTGATCCCAGCCAGTTCATCTATCGCTCTTAATCGCCAGCCAAGCAGCAACACTGTCCACGCAGTCCCCTCCTTTCCGCTCACTTTCTCGTCCCGATCCCATGAACAGTCGACTCAGTGCCGCCCTGCTAACCCTGGGCACCAGTCTGGCCCTGCCTCTGCTGACCCAGGCCCCGGCCTCCGCTGTCACGGTCACGATCAACTCCCTCACCTACGACGTGACGGTCATCGATCGGGCCTACGCAGGAAACGAAGATCTCTTCCAGTTGCCGCCCCAGGGGCAAATGCCCTGGTGGGGGGATTCGACCGGTGATATTGCCGCCGACTTCGCCCGGCAGGTCTTCGATCAACTCGGATCGGGTTCGAGCGCCGGTTTCGGTCCGGTCTTCGCTTATGAGTTCACCGGAGGCGCTGTGGCTGGCATTTCCCAGAGCCTCACCGATCCCAACAGCCAGTCGGACGTGCAGATCGATCCGGCCAGCCCGGTGAAATACGCCACCGCACGCCAGCTTCTCCCCGCTTCCGTGCCCGGGCCCCTGCCCGTCCTGGGAGCCGCTGCGGCCTTCGGCTGGGCCAGGAAGCTGAAACGTCGTGCCGGCGCCGCCGTGACCCGCTAAGGCGTTCCCGCCCATCCAGGGACCCTGGGGAGGGCCGGTAGCATCCCCAGCTTCGCACCGGGGGACTGATGACGACAGCCGAGAGCGGCGAGCCTTCCTCGGCCATCGCCTGCCCCAACTGCGGCGGCGGACCGCTCAGCCTGGTGCGACGGGTGCGGGTGAGCAAGGCGCTGGTGGAAGCGGAGCTCGCCCACTGCAGCGCCTGCGACTTCCTCTTCCTGCGCGACCCCAGCTGGCTGGCGGCGGCCTACGAGGAGTCCTTCTACGGCGACACCGGTTATGTGGACCGGAACCTGCATGCCGCCCGCCTGGTGCGCCTGCTGCTGGTGATCGGCAGGCTGGGCCGCTTCGGCGCCAGCGAGCCGGGCTGCGATCTGGGCACCGGCCTCGGCATGCTGCCGCGATTGCTGCGCGACCACGGGTTCGATTTCCGCGGCAGCGACGCCTACGCGGCCATGGAGCTGATCCGGCCCTTCTGCACTCCACCCGACGACGGTTCGATCGGCTGCAAGACGGCTTTCGAGGTGATCGAGCATGTGCCGAGCACTCCGGAATTCCTGCGCCGCCAGGTGGGGACCACGCCCCTGTTCGTGTTCTCCACCCTGATGCGGCAGAACGGCGAGATCCCGCCCCCGGATTGGTGGTACTACGCCTTCGGCAACGGCCAGCACATCAGCTTCCACAGCCGCCGCAGCTTCGAGGCGGCGATGGAACGGGCGGGAATGGATCCCCGCTGGCTGGTCAGCATCGACGGTCCCGTGCACCGCCGTGCCCTACACATGATCGCCCGCGAGGCCCGCTGGCGCCGGGCCTTCCGCGCCGCGGGCTGGATCGTGAACCGCGGCCTCGACGGACTGCTGCTGCCCTGGCTCGAGCCGCTCGCTGGGCTCCGCTGCCGCATCATCCCTGATCACTACGAAGCGATGGAGCGCCTCAGATCTGTCGCAGCGAGTCGGCCTTCTCCTTGAAGGTGCTGAGCAGCAGCTGCAGGTAGGTGACCTTGCGCAGCTTGACGTTGGCGGTGAGCGACATGCCTACCTGCAGGGGCAGTTCCTTGCCGCTCTTGAGCTTCAGCTGCTGGGCATTGAGCCGGATATCCACCGGGAAGCGGTAGAAGTTCTTGAGCTGATCCGGGGGCAGGGCGTCGGAGCCGATGCGCCGCACCGTTCCCTGCAGCACCCCGAAATCGGTGGCGGGGAAGGAATCGATGCTGATGTCGGCGGGCTTGCCCACGGCGACGAAACCGATCTCGCGGCTGGGCACCTCCACCCGTGCCTCGAGGCGATCGAAGGGCACCACCTTCATCACCGGCTCGCTGGTCTGGGCCACGAAGCCCCGGGAGCGGGGCTTGAGTTCGAACACCACACCGGCCTCCGGAGCCCGGATGGCCTGGTAGCGGATGTTGACGTTCAGTTCGGTGAGCTTGCTGCGCAGGTCGGCCAGCTCGCTCTGGAGTTCGCGGATGCCCTGCTGCAGGATCGCCTGCTGCCTCAGCCGGTCCACCTGGGATTCCTGGATCTTGCCCTGCACCTCCTGCACCTTGTTGCGCTGGGCCAGGTACTGCAGTTCGGCCGTCGCCCCCTGCCTGTTGAGGGACTCGAGACGGCCCAGCACATCCTTCTCCAGCACCAGACTGTCGCGCAGCACCTTCTGCTCGGTGTCATTGACATCCAGATAGCGCGCCAGCTCCTCCTGCTTCAGGCGCAGCTGCTGCTCCTTGTAGAGGATGGTCTTCTCCATGCTCCGCTGGCGGTCGAGGGTGGTCTCGGTGTCGAGCCGCAGCAGCACCTGACCCTTCTTCACCCGCTCCCCCTCCTTCACCATCACTTCCTCCACGACACCGCCCACCGGCATCTGGATGTCCTTCACCACGCCCAGCGGCTCCAGCTTGCCGGGGGCGGTCACGATCTCCTCGGTCTGGGCGAAGGCCAGCCAGCCCAGCCCGAAGGCCGTCACGCCCATCAGGGTCCAGGTGATGGTGCGGGCCCAGACCCGCGACTGCCTGAGCACCACATCGTCGTTGTCGCTGTGGATGCGGCGCTCGAGGCTGTCCTGGGCGCGGCGCATCAGGCCACCCGGCGTGGGCAGGACGGGAGGGCGGGCCATCAGCTTGCCTCCTGCTGGCGGTACAGCGCGTAATAGCGGCCCTTGAGGGCCATCAGTTCATCATGGGTGCCCGTTTCGACGATGGCGCCCTGGTGCATCATCACGATCAGATCGGCCCTCCGGATGGTGGTGAGCCGGTGGGTGATGAAGAACACCGTGCTCTGGTGCATCGCCTCCCGCAGGTTGTCGCAGACCTGGCGCTCGGTGTCGTAGTCGAGGGCGCTGGTTGCCTCGTCCATCACCAGCAGCTGCGGTTTGCTGAGCAGGGTGCGGGCGATGGCGATGCGCTGGCGCTGGCCGCCGGAGAGGGAGGCCCCCCGCTCCCCCACCGCCGTGCTGTAGCCCGACGGCAGCTCCATGATGAAGTCGTGGGCGCCGGCGATCCGGGCGGCCTCCACGATCGCGTCACTGGGGGCCTCGGGGTTGGTGAGGGCGATGTTCTCGCTGATGGTGCCTGAGAAGAGCAGCGGATCCTGGGGCACGATGCCGATCTGGCGGCGCAGCGAATAGAGCTCCACCTTGTCGATGTCGTAGCCGTCCACCAGGATGCGGCCCTTGCTGGGGGAATAGAGGCGGGGCAGCAGCTTCATCAGCGTGCTCTTGCCGCTGCCGCTCTGACCCACGATGCCGGTGAAGGTGCCGGGGGGAACGTGGAGGTTGATGTTGCTGAGCACCTCCGGGCTACCCGGGCGGAAGTGGAAGCTGACCCCCTCGAAGACCACGTCGCCCTTCACGGGCGGCAGGGGGATGTGGGAGCGATCGGCCTCGCTGGATTCCTCCGGCGTGTCGACCACGTCGGCGAGCCGCTCGAACGAGACCCTCAGCTCCTGGATGTTCTGCCAGATCGAGGAGAGCCGCAGCAGGGGCTGGGTGACGTAGCCGCTGATGATCCGGAAGGCGATCAGCTGGCCGAGGGTGAGCTCCCCCTTGAGCACCAGGCTGGCGCCCACCCAGAGCACCAGCAGCTGGGAGAGCTTCTGGAGCACCGAGCTCGTCTCGTTGAGGAAGGTGCCGGTGATGGTCTTCTCGAAGGTGCGGGAGATGTACTTGGCGTAGAGCTCCTGCCATTTCCAGCGGCTCACCATCTCCACGTTCTGGGCCTTCACGGTCTGGATGCCGGTGAGCACCTCCACCAGGTGGCTCTGGGTGCGGGCGTTCTCCTCGGCCGCCTGGCGGTACTGGCGGCGGAAGAGGGGCGCCCCCAGCAGGGTGAGGCCGATCTGGATCGGCAGCACGGCGAGGGCGATCGCCGTGAGCAGGACGCTGTAGAGCGCCATCACGATGATGTAGATCACCGAGAAGGCCGCATCCAGCAGGGTGATCAGGGCCTGGCCGGTGAGGAAGTTGCGGATCTTCTCCAGTTCGGCGATACGGGTGCCGAGCTCCCCCACCGGCCGCCGGTCGAAATAGCCCAGGGGCAGCCGCAGCAGGTGATCGATCACCTCGGCCCCGAGCCGCAGATCGATGCGGTTGGTGGTGTCGCTGAACAGGAAGGTGCGCAGCGAGCCGATCACCCCCTCCATCAGGGTCACCACCACCAGCGCCAGACCGAGGATCTGCAGCGTGTCGAGGCTGCGCTGGGCGATCACCTTGTCGATGATCACCTGGATCAGCAGCGGATTGGCCAGGCTGAACAGCTGGACCACGAAGGAGGCCAGCAGCACCTGCAGCAGCATGCCCCGGTAGCGCTTCAGGGCCGGCCAGAACCACCCCGGGCCGAAGGTCGTCTCGGGGGTGTCGATGCTGCGCTCCAGCAGCAGCACCTCCAGCCCCTCCGGGTAGTGCTCGGCGATCTGCGCGGGGCTCAGCCGCACCCAGCCCTCGGCGGGGGAGGCCAGGCGCAGGCCGGAGCCGTTGCTGGCGGTGACCAGGGCGAAGCCCTCCTTCCAGGGCACCAGACAGGGGGTGATCAGCCGGGTGGCGGCGGCGGCCGGCACCTTGGCCCCGGTGACCAGAAGGCCGAGCATGGCGGCGATCTGGCCGCAGAGCTGCAGGTCCGGCGGCTGGCCGCGGCGCAGCTTGTCGCGCAGGATCTTCTCCACCGCATCGCGGCGGTAGGGCAGCTCCAGCAGCTTGCCGAGCATCTGGAAGCAGGCCAGGGTCTCCTCGATCGGGCCGCTGCCCCGCACCAGGCTGAGGTCCCGGTCGGCCCGCGCCTGGCCCAGGTCGAGGCTGCTGGGCTGGAGGCGGCCCGCGGGCTCGGCCTCGCCGGCTTCGCTCAGCGGCTCCGGAAACGCTGCCATGGCGGACGTCTCCAGCGACGCCGCCCTGGCGTCCACGGCCAGGAGCCGCAGCGGCAGGGGGGGCGGGGCCGGGGCAGCGGTTCGGCCGGGTCCAGCGACGACCCGATCGGCAGGCCGGGCACGTTGGCGCTGGCCAGCAGCAGCTCCTCCCCGTCGCGGAGGGTGAGGCGGCCTTCCGCCGGCGGCTCCAGGGAGCGGGCATGCGGGCGCAGCCGCTCGATCCGCTCACGCCAGAGGGCCGGATCGAAGCGGCCCGCGGCGGCCCCCTGGAGCGCCAGCAGCAGCTGATGCAGTTCCGCCGTCCAGAGCTGGCGCGCGCACCACTGGCGCAGGACGGGCTCGGCCAGCAGCAGCTCGAGCACCACGGTGTCCGGGATGGCGGCCGCCAGCAGGTCGGTGGCGGCACTCACCTGCTCGATGCCCTCCGCCCGCAGCAGCGAGACCAGCCCCACGATGGCGCCGGGCTCCAGCCGCTCGAGGGTGAAGGGACGGCCGTCCCGCTCCGCCAGCAGCCGGGCGCCGCCCTCCAGCAGCACCAGCACCCGATCGCCGATGGTGCCCGCACTGGAGAGTTCCTGGCCGACGCCGAAGCGGCAGAGGCGGGCCTCCGCCAGCAGCCGCGTCCTGCCGGCGGGCGAGAGTTCGTCGAAGGGGGAAAGGGTGGCCAGCCGTTCGGCGCTGCCCTGGGCGATGGAGGTCATCGGGCCGCCTCACCGCGCAGCTGCTCGCTCACTTCCTGCTCCACCCGTTCCTCGAACAATTCGCGCGCCATCCTCTCCTGCATCTCCTCATCGAAGCTGGCGGACCTCAGGGTTTCCAGACGCACCACCAGCCACCAGCGGTCGATGCGCAGGGGCGGGTGCAGCTGGCCCGGCCGGCTGGTGCGCAGCAGCTCGGCCAGGGAGGGATGGGCCTGCAGCAGCGGCACCGGGCCCACGATCCCGCGGGTGGAGCGTTCCGGACCGGTGGCGTAGGTGGCCGCCAGTTCGGCGAAGTCCGCTTCCCCTTCGGCGATGCGCAGATAGAGCTCCCTGGCCAGGGCCGCGTCCTCCACCCGCAGCAGGCTGTAGATCACCTGATCCAGCTGGTTCTTGCGGGCCAGGAAGCGCTGTTCGGCCCGGTGCAGGAAATGCTCGCGGCAATGGTGCGCGACCCTCACCGGCAGCTCCGCCTGCCAGAGGATCTCCGCTTCCGTCAGCCGGTGCCTGGCGAGGTACTGCTGCAGGTCTTCGGCGGAACGGATCCCGTGGCTGGCACCCCAGGCCTGCTGGGCCTGGCGGCGTTCCTCCTCCGACAGAGTCACGCCGGCCACGGCGCGGGCGATCACCGATCGACGCAGCAGGGGGAGCAGCAGCTCGTGTCGGGCCAGCTGGCGGCGCAGGGCCGCGGGAATCTCCGCAAGGGAGACCTCCGCCACCTCCTCGACGGGCCGGGGGGCACGCACGGGTGGATCGAGGCTGAGGGTGATGTCGGAGTCCAAGGGGCTGACGACGGCCGCGGCGCTCTTTTGGTTCGCCGCATTCTGGGAGGCCATGGAGGATTTGGCCCGAAACGGCGCGCCCGGCTCACTCAGCCCGATCCAGACTCCAGCAACGTCCGCAGGCCCGCCTCGTCGAGCACGGACACGCCCAGCGTCTGCGCCTTGGTCAGCTTGCTGCCGGCCTCGGCGCCGGCCACCACGTAGCTGGTCCTGCGGCTCACCGATCCGCTCACCTTGCCGCCGGCCGCTTCGATCAGGGCCTGGGCCTGGGAGCGGCTCAGGGAGGGGAGGGTGCCGGTGAGCACGAAGGTCAGGCCGGTGAGGGGCGCGGGGCCGGCGGCGGCCTCCTCCGCGAGGCCTTCCCCCGGGTCTGTGCCGGCGGCCAGGGAGAAGCCGAGCTGTCGCAGCTGCTCCAGCAGGCGCTGGTTGGCGGGGGTGGCGAACCACTGCTGCAGGGACTGGGCGATCTCGGCGCCGATGCCGAAGACCGCCAGGAGCCGTTCCGGCGCTTCGGCGGCCGCCGCGGCCAGTTCGGCGGCCGAGGGAAACGTCCGGGCCAGGGCCTTGGCGTTCACCTCGCCCACATGGTGGATGCCAAGGCCGTACAGCTGCCGGTGCCAGGGCTGGCCCTTGGAGGCCGACAGCGCCGCCACCAGCTTCCGGGCCGAGGTCTCCCCCATGCGCTCGAGGCTGGCCAGCAGGGCGGCATCCAGCCGGTAGAGATCGGCGATCGACGCCACCAGGCCCCGGTCCACCAGCTGCTCGATCAGCTTGATGCCCAGCCCGTCCACGTCGAGGGCCCCCTTGCTCACCCAGTGGAGCAGGGACCGCCGCAGGATGGCGGGGCAGCCGTTGTTGACGCAGCGGGTGGCGGCCTCCCCCTCCTCCCGCACCAGCGGGGAACCGCATTCCGGGCAGGTGGGCGGCAGTTCCAGGCGGCGGGCTCCCGCCGGCCGCAGTTCCCTGAGCACCCGCACCACCTCGGGGATGATCTCCCCGGCCTTGCGCACCACGACCGTGTCGCCGGCGCAGAGATCGAGCTCCGCCAGCCGGTCGGCGTTGTGGAGCGTGGCGCGGCTGACGGTGGTGCCCGCCAGGGGCACGGGCTCGAACTCCGCCACCGGCGTCACCACGCCGGTGCGTCCCACCTGGCAGGTGAGGCGCAGCAGGCGGCTGGGGGCCTCCTCGGCGGCGTACTTCAGGGCGATGGCCCAGCGGGGCGCCTTCTGCGTGAAGCCGGCGTCCGCCTGCAGCCGCAGATCGTCGAGCTTCACCACCACGCCGTCGGTGGCGTAGGCCAGGCTGCGGCGCTCCTCCTCCCAGCGGTCGCAGAAGGCTTCAACCGCGGCCAGATCGGGACAGAGCGCACAGTGGGGGTTGACGTGGAAGCCGGCCGCCTTCAGCCAGCCGAGGGCCTGCCACTGGCTCCGGGGCGCGGGGGGATCCTGCGGCCCCGCCTGCCAGTCATCGGGGAGGTGCAGGGTGTAGGCGAAGAACGAGAGCCGTCTGGAG
Source organism: Cyanobium sp. CACIAM 14 (assembly GCA_000708525.1). Taxonomy (GTDB): domain Bacteria; phylum Cyanobacteriota; class Cyanobacteriia; order PCC-6307; family Cyanobiaceae; genus Cyanobium. The sequence continues at coordinate 34,525 of JMRP01000019.1, read as the reverse complement.
GCCACCACCTTCGGATCCAGCTGGCGCAGGGTGCCGGCGCAGGCGTTGCGGGGGTTGGCGAAGGGGGCTTCGCCCCGCTCGCTGCGCTCGGCGTTGATGGCTGCGAAGGCGGCCTCGGGGATGAAGGCCTCGCCGCGCACCTCCACCCAGGCCGGTGGCCGCTCCAGGTGGAGACGCAGCGGCACGCTCTGGATGGTGCGCACATTGGAAGTGATCTCCTCCCCCCGCTCCCCGTCTCCCCGGGTGGCGGCCCGCACCAGCAGACCGTCCTCGTAGCTGAGGGCCAGGGCGCTCCCGTCGATCTTCAGTTCGCCCACCATCGGCAGGGCCGGCAGGGGCTCCCCCGGCGCCGGCTCCCGGTCGAGCACCTTCAGCAGGCGGCCATACCAGTCGTCCAGTTCCGCGTGGGAGAAGGCGTTGTCGAGGCTCAGCAGGGGGATCCTGTGGGCCACGCTCGTGAAGCCGTCGGCCGGTGCGCCGCCCACCCGTCGCGTGGGGCTGTCGGGACTGATCAGGCCCGGATCGGCCGTCTCCAACTCGACGAGCTCCCGGTAGAGCCGGTCATAGACCGGGTCCTCCATGACAGGAGCATCGAGCACGTAGTAGGCGTGGGCGGCATGGTTGAGCAACCGCCGGAGTTCCTGCGCCCTGGCCTGGGCCACGTCTCAGGCGGCCGCCAGCCGGGTGATGCGGTCCACCCGCCAGTTCTCCTCCACCTTCACGAACGTGAAGTCGAGGGGCAGCTCCTCCTTGCCGTCGGACTTGAGCTTGATCGTGAGGATCACCTGGCCCTCCTGCAGCCGGGGGCGACCGGATTTCAGGTTGCGGTACTTGTTCAGCTGGAGCCCGGCCAGGAAGCGGATGAATTGCTGGCGGTTGACGTGGGAGCGGTAGTTGCGGGTGGTGAGCAGATAGGCGCCGTCGACCTGGCCGGAGGCCACCTGGGTGAAGAACTGCTTGATCAGCGGATTGATGCCCCGGGCGCTGAGCACCAGCCGCACCGCCGAGATGGTCCAGTAGAGCAGCAGGGCGCCGGCCCCGGCCAGCAGGAGCTTGGTGCCGATGTCGCGGGCCAGTCCCCAGTCCATGGTGGTCGCCATCCGTTCGCTGCGTTGCAGAGTCTGACGGACGACCCCTCCAGAATGCGGCCATGCCACTGGAACCGCTGCTGCCCCTGTTCCATCGGCTCGACCGCGAGCACTTCGATGGCGTCCTGGCCCCCGGTGGCCGGCCCCTGGTGGACGTGCGCTGGAGCGATGGCCGGCTCACCCGCACGGCCGGCCTCTATCGACGGGGCCGTCTGGCCGATGGACGCGACCTCTGCGAGATCGTGCTGTCACGGCCTCTGCTGGAACCCCTGCCCCGTCAGGCGACCCTCGGCACGCTCTGTCACGAGATGATCCACGCCTGGGTGGACCGGATCCTCGGGGTGCAGGAGGTGCATGGCCCCCACTTCCGCGCCCGCATGGAGCGGATCAACCGCTCGCAGCAGGGTTTCGAGGTGAGCCTGCGGCACCGCTACCCTCTGCCGCTGAGCGCCAGCCGCTGGATCGCCCGCTGCCCCCGCTGCGACAGCCGGGCGGCCTACCAGCGGCGCCGCCAGGGCCTGGCCTGCCGACCCTGCTGCGAACGGTTCCATGGCGGCCGCTGGGATCCGAGCTGTCTGCTGGTGTTCGAGCGCACCTCCGCCTAGGTTCTGGCGCAGTCCGGCTTCTGGCGCTGGTGTTGGGGCCGATGGCGACGTTTCTGTGGGCTCTGGAATGGGGAGGGTTCACGATCGCCCTGGTGGGCATGGGAAGAGAGCACTGGCGGTCAGGGCGGCGTCGGTAACATCGGGCCATGGATGCGATGGATCAGGACCTCGGCCGCTATCGGGACGATCGCAGCCCTTCCGGTCGCGATCGTGTCGGCCGGGGGGGCGACTCCCGCGAGCGGGACTACGGCCGCCGCACCCGGCCCGGTGTCGACCCCCTCGATCAACGGGTGGATCGCTGGGTCACGGCTGGACGACAGTTGGTCGAAGGGGTCTCCGGTGCGCGGCCGGGGGGCCGACCCTCAGCCCGCGGCGCCGAACGGAGCCCCCTGCGCCGGCCACGGCTCGATGAGCTGGGCCGCTGGGTGGAGGATCGCCTCGACTGGCTGCTCGATGATGGCGACGACTGGCGCGAACCCTGGCAGGAGGCCGAAGCCGCCGCGGCGGCTCCCTCATCGCTGAGGTCCTCGAGGCCCTCCCGTTCCCGCCGTCAGGGGCTGGAGGCCGTCTCCCGCCGCGGCCGGGCTTCCGCCCCGCTGGCCCCGGTTCCCGCGGCCGGGGCGGTCGATGACGGCGAATGGCCCGACGACGCCAGCTTCAACGTGCCGCGATGGCGGCGGACGGATCGCTCCGAGCGCCCCGATGCAGCCGACTCCCAGGAGCCAGCCCCTGCCGAGATTTCCGCGTCCCGGCCTCTGCCCCGTTCCAGCCGACGCCGCTCCTGACGCGGCGATACCACCGTGGGGGCCGATCCTGGGTTAGGACGAATCCGGTATCTGCAACGACGTCCGCGATGAGCAGTCTGGTGGTGGTGGGCTTCCCCTCCGTCGAGGAAGCCGAGCAGGTCCGGCGCGAACTGGTGGAGATCCAGAAGGAGGTGCTGATCTCCCTGGAGGACGCGGTGGTCGTCGAACACGAGCCGGACGGCAAGGTGCGCCTGCATCAGTCGCTCAATCTCACTACCGCCGGAGCCCTGGGTGGCGGCTTCTGGGGCACCCTGGTGGGCCTGCTATTCCTCAATCCATTGCTCGGGGCCGCCGTGGGCGCCGGGCTCGGCGCCGCCTCAGGCTCCCTCTCCGACCTGGGGATCAATGACGGCTTCATGCGCGAGGTGGGGGAAACCCTTCCCCCTGGCGGCGCGGCCCTGTGCCTGCTCATGCGCGAGGCGACCCCCGACCGGCTGATCGAGCGGCTGCGCACTCACGCCCCCCACGCCAAGCTGCTGCGCACCAACCTCAGCCATACCGACGAGGATCGGCTGCGTCAGATGCTCGAGCAGGCCAGCAGGCAGGCCCAGTCGCTCCGGTTGTCCTGAGCTTCGGGTCGATCCGGAAGCTGCAGCCCCGCTGGCGAAGCTCCCGGTTCACCGGTTTCACCAGATCCCGGGGAACGTCGTCGGCCATCTCCTCGGCCGAAACGCTGACAGCGTCGGCTCCCTGCAGCAGGGCACTGAGCAGATCGGCCCAGAGACTCACCAGCGTGTGCTGGCTCCGGGGCACCAGGCCCAGCCGTTCCAGATGGGGGGCGCAGCCCCGCTCCAGCCAGAGGGAGACGGGGTGATCGCCCGGCTCGGGACGTTTGGCCAAGCCGGCGGCGAGGGCCTCGGCCGTGGGCTCACCGCTGCTGCGCCGCAGGCCGGCCGTCACCAGCAACCGACCGGTGTGCACGGCGGAAATCCCGTAGCGGCGACCCAGTTCGGTGAGGGTGAGCCATCCTCCATCGGCGGAACCCCCAGGGGTGCGGTGGACTTTCATGCGCGGCAGTCGAATGAACGAATCCTGGCCAGCGACTCCGAAGCGTCAATTCGTCAACAGGAAACCGCCACACTGTGTTACCGAGTTCACGATTCTTTGCGAACAAATCTGTCGGCGGGCCCCAGCCAGCGCTCCAGGGCCGGGGAGAACACTTCCCGGATCACAGTGAGCGCCCTGCCATGACGAAAGAAGCGGTAGTGGCGGCTCCAGAAGGGGCCGGGGCTGCCGAAGCGTTCCTCCAGCCAGGCTGCCTCCACCTGTCCGAAGCCATCCACCTCGCGGAACAGTTCCGCCCGCCCTGTCGTGAGGCTGCGCCAGATCGGCTGGCGGCGATCCAGGAGGTGGGCCTCCGCCTCTGTCTGGTTCCACCAGCTCTCGGCCCAGCCCAGGGCCTGCTCGCCGCAGACCAGCCACACCTGGCGCCGCAGCAGGGGTTCCGACAACTCGGCCACTTCCGGCGGCGCCCCCGGGCCACCGGCCGCGTCCGGGGCCATGGCGATCATCTCGATCTCCACAGGGATGCCGGTGAGCAGTTGCAGGTGGCGCGTCGGACTGCCGTCGCCGAGCAGCAGCAGTTTCCAGGGACCGCTGAGATCCCTACCGGCCGGCCTTTCCAGACCGTCGGAGGCGGCGGCCTGCCACAGGAACGCGGGGGATGGCAGCAGGCTGCCCGTTCCGTGGGGCATGGCGGGGGGGATGGCGAGGATCAGTAGCCGTTGCTGATCGAGATGCGGCGCACCTCCCCGCCCCGTTCGATCAGGGCGGCATCACCCTCGGCGGAGCGGAGCCGCCAGCCGCTGCCCCCGATCGCCTCGCCGACACTGACGCTGGTGGAGGTGCCTGCCATCTGGAAGATGGCCGAGGCGGGCCGACCCGGCGACCCCACCACCCCCACCAGTTCGGGCGTGCTGCCCGCGGCGGGTGAGCCACCGGCGCGCTCGGACGGGGCGCCACCGCCACCGCCGCTGCTGACACCGCCGCCGCTGGCGGGGGGGGCGGCGGCCGCGAGTCTGGGGCTCAGCGGCACCCGCAGGACCGGAGCCCGGGAGCTTTCTTCCTGGGGAAGCTGGGACAGCTGCTGGATCCAGGGTTCTTCGGGGGGCGGCGGCAGCTTGTCGCTTGCCAGCGGCAGCAGGGGCTGATCCCCGCTGGCCAGGCTGGTGGGACCTCCGGACCCGATCGGGGTGGGATTGGCCGGCCCCAGGCTGCGCAGCCGCTCCACCAGCAGCAGGCTGCGCTCCTGGGAGAGAGCCTCCTGCATGCGGCTGGAGTGGGTCAGGTAGAGCACCGAACTGGCCACGCTGACCATGCACACGCCTCCCATCGCCGTGAGCAGCAGGGTGTTGCGGTCGTGCCGGGCCGGCGCCCTGCTCGGGCCTGCACTGGGCCTGCGGACGGAGGGGGGCAGCGGCAGGGGGCGGGACGGGGCCGGCTCCGGCGCCACGTCCAGATCGATCGTGTTCGCCGGATCGAAGACCCGGTTCATCATCTGCTCGGCCTTGAGCTCCCAGTAGGCGCGGGACGTGGGGATGCCACGCAGGGGACGCCGGAGGGAGGGGCTCAATTGCGGTCCAAGGCGTCAGGCGTGCGTCACTGTAACGATGCTGCCGGGCTCTGACGAGCGCTCTCCTGCCGGCGCCGTTCCAGCTCCAGCCAGAGCAGCAGCGCGTTGACATCGGCGGGGCTCACCCCAGGGATCCGGGAGGCCTGCCCGAGGGTCAGGGGCTGGATGGCCGCCAGCTTCTCGCGGGCTTCCGCCGACAGGGTGCCGATGGCGGCGTAGTCGACCCCGCCCGGGATCGCTCGCCCCTGCTGCCGCCGGACGCGATCGATCTGCTGCTCCTGGCGGGCCAGATAGCCGCTGTACTTGATGTCGATCTCGGCGCCGTCGCGCACATCCGTCGGCAGCTCCGGATCGCACAGACCCAGCCGCACCAGATCCGCGGCGTGCATCCCCGGCCGTCGCAGCAGATCGGCCAGGGTGATGGAGCCGTTGATGGCCGCCCCGGTGGTCTCCACAGCGGCGGCGGCGGCGGGGTCGGAGGCTCGGAGCCGTACGGTCTCGAGCCGATGCTTTTCCGTCTCGATCGCGGCCTGCTTCTGCTCGAAGAGCCGCCAGCGGCGCCCGTCGATCAGGCCCAGCCGCCGGGCCAGCGGCGTGAGCCGCCGATCGGCGTTGTCGCCGCGCAGCACCAGGCGGTACTCGCTGCGGCTGGTGAGGACCCGGTAGGGCTCCTTCAGGTCCTGGGTGACCAGGTCGTCCACCAGGGTGCCGATGTAGCTCTCTTCGCGGGGGAAGGGCACCGGGTCCTGGCCCCCCAGCAGCCTGGCGGCGTTCAGGCCGGCAACCAGCCCCTGGGCGGCCGCCTCCTCGTAGCCGGTGGTGCCGTTGAGCTGGCCGGCGGAGAACAGGCCGCGGATCCGTTTGGTCTCCAGGCTTGGCTGCAGCTGGGTCGCCGGCAGGATGTCGTAGTCGACGGCGTAGGCGGGGCGCAGCATCACGCACGCCTCCAGGCCGGGCAGGGTGCGCAGCAGAGCCAGCTGGAGTGCTTCGGGCAGACCCGTGGAGAAACCCTGGACGTAGAGCTCGGGGGTGTCGCGCCCCTCCGGTTCCAGAAAGATCTGGTGGCTCTCCTTGTCGGTGAACCGCACGATCTTGTCCTCGATCGACGGGCAGTAGCGCGGACCCCGGCTGTCGATGAAGCCGCCGTAGATCGGCGTGCGATGCAGGTTGTCCCGGATCAGCCGGTGGGTCTCGGCGGTGGTGCGGGTGATGTGGCAGGCCATCTGCTCGCCGCTCACCCAGGCGCTGGGATCGAAGCTGAAGAAACGACCGGCGGCGTCGCTCGGCTGCTCCTCGAGGCGATCGAGGGCCACGCTGCGCCGGTCGACCCGGGGCGGCGTGCCGGTCTTCAGCCGGTCGGTGCGAAACCCCAGCTCCCGCAGGGCCTCGGTGAGGCCTTCGGCCGGTTGCTCGCCGGCCCGCCCGGCCGGCATCGAGCGGTCACCCACCCAAATGCGCCCCCCCAGGAAGGTGCCGGTGGTGAGGATCACGGCGCCGGCGGCGTAGAGGCTGCCGAAGTACGTGCGCACCCCGATCACCCGCGCCCGGCCGGCCTCCGGATCGCCCTCGATCTCCAGCCCCGTGACCATCGCCTCCCGCAGAGCCAGGTTGGGGGTGTGCTGCAGCAGCTGCAGCATCTGGCGGGCGTACTGGCGCTTGTCGGTCTGGGCCCTCAGCGCCCACACCGCGGGACCGCGGCTGGCGTTGAGGAGCCGTTTCTGCAGGGCGGTGCTATCCGCCAGCCGGCCGATCACCCCACCGAGGGCATCCACCTCGTGCACCAGCTGGCTCTTGGCGGGGCCGCCCACCGCAGGATTGCAGGGCTGCCAGGCGATGCGGTCGAGATTGAGGGTGAACAGGGCGGTGCTGACCCCAAGCCGGGCGGCGGTGAGGGCCGCCTCGCAGCCCGCATGGCCGCCCCCGACCACGATCAGGTCGAAGCGTTCGGTGGGGGCTGCGCTGAAGGCCATGGGGTCGGGAGGCGCGGGGGATCGCCCACCTCGCTCAGGGGCATCATCTTCCCTGAAGGTCGATCCCAGGGTTAGGCCGCCAGGTTGCGGAAGCGGGTGAACTGGGGCTCGAACAGCAGCTTGACGGTGCCGACGGGGCCGTTGCGGTGCTTGGTGACGATCACCTCGGTGATGCCGCGGTCGGCGGTTTCCGGGTTGTAGTACTCATCGCGGTAGATCATCAGCACCAGGTCGGCGTCCTGCTCGATCGAGCCCGATTCCCGCAGGTCGGAGAGCATGGGGCGCTTGTTGGTACGCGATTCGACGCCGCGGCTGAGCTGGGAGAGGGCCATCACCGGCACGTTGAGCTCCCGGGCCATGCCCTTGAGGCCCCGGGTGATGCGGGAGAGCTCCTGAACCCGGTTGTCGGGGGTGGAGCCCTCCATGAGCTGCAGGTAGTCGATCACGATCAGACCCAGTTCCTTGCCCTGCTCGGCCATCAGTCGCCGGCAGAGGGAACGCATCTCCAGCACCCCGGAATTGGGTTTGTCGTCGATGAACAGGGGCAGCTGGCCGAGGCTGTTGATCCCCTGGCCCAGCAGGGGCCATTCCTCCTGCTGCAGGCGGCCGGTGCGCAGGCGGCCGCTCTCGATCCCCACCTCCATCGAAAGGAGGCGATAGGTGAGCTGCTCCTTGCTCATCTCCAGGCTGAACACGCAGACCGGCAGCTGGTGCAGCTGGGCGACGTTCTTGGCGATGTTGAGCACGATCGAGGTCTTCCCCATGGCGGGACGGCCGGCCACGATGATCAGATCGCTGCGCTGGAGCCCCTGGGTGATGGCATCGAGGTCGTAGAAGTTGACGGGGATGCCTGCCACGGCAGTGCCGAGGGAGCGGCTCTCGATCTCGTTGAAGGTGCTTGTGAGGATCTCGGCGGTGGGCGTGAGCCCCACCGAGGGCTTTTCCTGGCTGATGGCGAAGATCTGCTGTTCGGCCTCATCCAGCACCTGCTCCATGGGCTTGCTCTGATCGAAGCCCAGGCGGATCACTTCGTTGCCGGAGCGGATCAGCTGGCGCCGCAGGTGCTTGTCCATCACCAGGCGGGCCACCTGGTCGATGGAGGCGGTGGAGAGGGTGCGATCCACGAGCTCCACCAGCCGGGCGGAGCCACCGACCTTCTCCAGGTGGCCGGTGTCGGCCAGCCAGGCGGCCATGGCGGTGAGATCGGTGGGCTTCCCCTGGCTGTGGAGCATCAGGGCGGTGCGGTAGATCTCCCGGTGGGCGCTGAGGTAGAAGGCCTCGGGGCGCAGGACATCGGCGACGCGGCCGATGGCATCGGGATCGAGAAGGATGCCCCCCAGCACGGCCTCCTCGGCTTCCAGGTTCTGGGGAGGCACCGAATCGGGGAGCGGCTCGAAACCGGCCGCCTCGTCGCCGGGCCGGCCCCTGGCCTGGCCGCGGGGGGCGCCTCGGCCTGGCGAGGCGGAGGCCGGTCCCTCGGGGAAGGGGGAATCGGATCCTGCCAGCGGCACGCTCACCATGGACGGAGCTCCAGACGGGACTCAGGGGAAGGGGACAGGGTGCCCGCCGGATGGAAACGGGCCCCAGGGTGAGGGATCACTCTGGGGCCCGCAGCGGAGATTGTCGGTTCGAGGCTGGCCGATCAGTAGCTGACCACTTCCAGGTTGACGTCGGCCACGACCTCGGGATGGAGCTTGACCTGGACCTTGTAGGAGCCGGTGCGGTGGATCTCCGGAACGGTGATGGAGCGGCGGTCGATCTCCTTCTTGGTGGCCGCCTCGATGGCCTCGGCCACGTCTCCGTTGGTGACGGTGCCGAAGAGGACGTCGTCGCCACCGGTCTGCTTCTTGACGGTGAAACGGCCGATGGTGTCGAGGGCGGTGCGGAAGGCGATGGCCTCGGCCTTCAGGGCCGCCTGGCGCTCGGCCTCCTTGGCCCTGCGGTGCTCGACCTGGCGCAGAACGGCGGCGGTCACGGCCAGGGCCTTGCCGGTGGGAAGGAGGTAGTTGCGGGCATAGCCGGGGGCCACCTCCACCAGATCACCGTCCTTGCCGAGGGGAAAGACGTCCTCGCTGAGGACCACCTGCACGCGCTTCTTGACCATGACGACGTCTGGCTGAGCCTTCTGAAAACCAGTCAGCCAGCCTACGCCATGGACTCGGCCGCCCTGGGGAGGCGGATCCGGGTGGCCAGGCCCAGGGCCCGCAGCAGCCGGATGTGCTGCCAGGTGAGATCGAACTGGCGGGGGCCGAAGCCGTGGCGGGCGGAATGGGGGAAGGCGTGATGGTTGTTGTGCCAGCCCTCGCCGAAGGTGAGCGCCGCCACCCAGGGGTTGTTCCTCGACTTGTCGCCGCTCTCATGGACGGCCTCCCCCCACATGTGGGTGGCGGAGTTCACCAGCCAGGTGCACTGGTAGACGATCACCAGGCGCAGGGGGATGCCCCACAGCACCAGGGCCCAGCCGCCGGCACCGGTGATGGTGCCGAGCCAGAACAGCAGAAGGCCCAGGGGAAGCTGGAGCAGCAGGAAGTTCCTGTTCAGCCAGCGGTAGTAGGGGTCGGTGGCCAGGTCGCCAGTGAGCCGGGGCACGGCGGCCATGGCGGGAATCTCCTCGAACATCCAGGCCATGTGGGACCACCAGAAGCCCCGGTTGCTGTCGTGGTGATCCGCTTCCGTATCGGAGAACTTGTGGTGGTGGCGGTGCAGCCCCACCCAGTCGATCGGGCCGTGCTGGCAGCTCAGGGCGCCGCAGGTGGCGAAGAAGCGCTCCAGCCACTGGGGAACACGGAAGGAGCGGTGGCTCAGCAGGCGGTGGTAGCCGATGGTCACGCCCAGGCAGGCGGTGACCCAGTACATCACCAGCAGGGCACCGACGGCCTCCAGGCTCCAGAAGCGGGGCAGAAGGGCCACCACCGCCAGGATGTGGATCGCCACCATGAAGCCGATGGTGCCCCAGCGGGTCCCCTTGGGGGAGACGCCCCGGGGTTCTCCGCGGCGGGGTTCGTGCAGGGCCCTGGCTCTGGCCAGGGCGTCGGGCCCCTGGTTGATGGTGGCCGGACGGCGGGTGTGGCGGGCGGCGGTGCCGGCGTCGCGGAAGGCGACGGGGGCGCTGGCGGGTCCACTGGGGCTGGCGTTGGCGGCGCCTGGACGGGAGAGGGGGGTGACGGCCATGAAGGACCGGGCTCCGGATGAGTCGTTAAGATGGTAGCAATACGAATCCTGATCGTGTGGGGTATCGAGAAGAACTCGCATCGGGCCGGGTCGCCTTCGCCCATCTGATCCGCGTCTGGCACGAGCGCAACGGCTGGTCCCACAGAGTGCTGCCGGTGCTCGCCGAGGCGCTCGACCTTGGCCGGGTGCACAACTCCCAGCTCTCGATGCTCCGCAACGGCAAGCTGGCCTCCCCCGGGCCGGAGGTGTTCCTGGCGTTGGGCAACGTCAACCTCTGGCTCGCCGCCCAGGCCCCCGAGGGCCGGCTGGAGGCGGCCCGGGCCGAGGCGCTGCTGGCCGACCATCCCGAGCTGTTCGAGGCCCTGAGTACGTCGGCGCTGCCGGTGCGCGATGAACGGGAGCGGGTGCTGGGGCCCGGAGCCCTGCTCGAGGTGTTCGTGGGTTTCCGGGAACCGCCGGCCAGCTTCGACCTGCGCATCGCCGAGGAGGAGGCCGCCGCTCTGAGCGCCGCCCTGGCGCACCTGCTCACCGCCGGCCGCCCCTGGCGGGAGTGCCGCCACCAGCTGATGGCGGCCTATCCGGCGCCCAAGCGGCAGCGCCGGGAGCGCTTCGCCGAGGTGATCGCCGGCCAGCGGGACTACACGGCGGTGGAACTGGAGGCCGAACTGCCTGAGCTGCGCCGCACCCTGGCCGCCCTGGCGGCAACGGGAGAAGAGGAGCTGGGACCGGAGCGGTTCCTGGAATTGCTGCGGGAGCGGGCGAGGCGTCTCCAGGGCGAAAGCGGCGGGCAGTCCCCTGTGGATCTGGCGGCGGCGATCCGGCGGGAACTGGCCGGGCGCTAGGCCTCTGAGCCCCGCAGGCTGGCGACGCGTACCCGCCGGGCCAGCCCCAGGGCGCGCAGGGCGCGGATGTGCTGCCAGGTGATGTCGAACTCGAACCAGCGCAGGCCGTGCCGGGCGGAGTGGGGGTAGGCGTGATGGTTGTTGTGCCAGCCCTCGCCGAAGGTGAGCAGGGCCACCCACCAGCAGTTGCGGGAGCGGTCGGGGCAGTCGAAGTTGCGGTAGCCGAAGGCGTGGGTGGCGGAATTCACCAGCCAGGTGACGTGATAGACGAGCACCAGGCGCAGCGGGATCCCCCAGAGCACCAGGCCCAGCCCGCCGCCGGGGACTCCGGCCCAGTTGCCGTACCAGTAGAGCGCGGCCCCGAGGGGCAGTTGCAGCAGCAGGAACCAGCGATCCAGCCAGCGGTAGAGGGGATCCCGCTCCATGTCGCCGGTGAAGCGATGGATCTCACCGAGGGCGGGGATCTGATGCAGCATCCATTCGCTGTGGGCCCACCAGAGCCCGCGGGCGGCATCGTGGTGGTCGTTGGGCTGGTCGGAGAACAGGTGGTGGTGCCGGTGCAGGCCCACCCACTCGATCGGACCGCTCTGGCAGGCGAGCGTGCCCATCAGCACCAGCAGCCGCTCCAGCCAGCGGGGCGCTTCGAAACCCCGGTGGGCCACCAGCCGGTGCAGGCCCAGGGTCACCCCCAGCACGGTGGCCCAGTAGAGCACCGCCAGCACGATCACGCCCTGGAGGCTCCAGAAGCGGGGCAGCAACGCGAAGGCGGCACCCACGTGGATGGCGAGCATGAAGCCCGTGGTGCCCGCCTTGAAACGGCGCTGGTAGGGCGGCAGGGGCGGCCTCGGCGCGGCCATCGCCTGTCGCAGCTGGGCTTTCTTGCGGGAGTGGGAGCTCTCGCGCTCGGGAATCGAGAGGGTCTCGGCGGGCGGGACGGAACGGTGTGATTCGGAGCGGCGGGATTCGGAGCGTGGGACCAACGGCGTTTCCGGGGAGGACGGGCGGAGGGGGCGGAGACGGGGGATGGTCCATCCTCACCCATGCCTGGGGAAAGGCTTCAGGGTCAGGAAGCCGATGGCGCGGATGCGGTCGGGAGCTTGCGCCGGAGCCCCGATGGCAGAGTCGAGAACCCCGATCGGATGTTGACGAACCCTCGTCGTTGAAACCTTCTTCCACCACTTCCTGCGATGGGGTCAACCGCGCCCGGTTGGCATCGGCGAGGGTCGACGCCGCTCTTGCCAGCATCGCGCCGCTGGCGGCCATGCGCACGGCCGCGGTGCGTCCCCGGCTGGAGCGGGTGCTGGAGGCTTTCGCCGCCGAGCGGCTGGGGGTTCACCATTTCGCTTCGGTGAGCGGCTACGGCCATGGGGATCTGGGGCGGGAGGTGCTCGATCGGGTGTTCGCCCGCGTGCTCCAGGCCGAGGCCGCCGCGGTGCGGCTCCAGTTCGTCAGCGGCACCCATGCCATCACCGCCGCCCTCTTCGGCGTGCTGCGACCCGGCCACCGGCTACTGGCGATCACCGGCCGCCCCTACGACACCCTGGAGGAGGTGATCGGCCTTCGCGGAAGCCACCAGGGCTCTCTGGCGGAGTTCGGCATCGTCTACGACGAACTGCCGCTCACCACCGACGGCCTGGTGGACGAGGAGGCCCTGGAGGCGGCCCTGGCCCCCGCCACACGCATGGTGCTGATCCAGCGCAGCTGCGGCTACAGCTGGCGTCCCTCCCTGCCGGTGGCCGGCATCGGCCGCCTCTGCGAGCGGGTGAAGGCCCTGCGGCCGGAGTGCGTCTGCTTTGTGGACAACTGCTACGGGGAGCTGGTGCAGGATCAGGAACCCACCGCGGTGGGAGCGGACCTCATGGCCGGTTCCCTGATCAAGAATCTCGGCGGCACCATCGCCCCCGCCGGCGGCTACGTGGCCGGTCGCCGTGAGCTGGTGGAGATGGCCTGCTGCCGGCTCACCGCTCCGGGCATCGGCAGCGAGGGGGGCACCGGTTTCGATCTGCACCGGCTGCTGTTCCAGGGGCTGTTCCTGGCCCCGCAGATGGTGGCCGAGGCCCTCATCGGCGCCGATCTGGTGGCCAGGGTGTTCAGCGATCTCGGCTATGCGGTGCACCCGGCCCCCGGCGCCGAGCGCAGCGACATGATCCAGGCGGTGCGCCTCGGCAGTCCCGAGCGGCTCGCCGCCGTCTGCCGGGCCTTCCAGCGGTCTTCGCCGGTGGGCTCCTACCTGGATCCGGTGCCGGCCCCCATGCCCGGCTACGCCAGCGATCTGGTGATGGCGGGCGGCACCTTCATCGACGGCAGCACCAGTGAGTTCTCCGCCGACGGGCCGCTGCGGGAGCCCTATGTGCTCTACGCCCAGGGGGGCACCCACCACGCCCACGTGGCGCTGGCGCTGGAGCGGGCTCTGGAGGCCCTCGCGGCGATCGGGGACGCTCCGGCGGCCGCCGCTCCTTCAGACTGAGATCCCCTCCTCCGCAGCGGACCGGCCGTGGCGCACACCTTCCCCGATGACTGCCGCTATTCCGAGAGCCACGAATACGTGCGCCGGGAGGGGGATCTGGTGCGGCTCGGCATCAGTGCCTTCGCCATCGATCAGCTCGGGGACATCGTCTTCGTGGAGCTGCCGGAGGTGGGCTACCCCCTCGAGAGGGGCGCGAGCTTCGGCAGTGTGGAGTCGGTGAAGGCGGTGGAGGATCTGGTGGCGCCCGTGAGCGGCACGGTGGAGGCCCGCAACGAGGCGGTGCTGGCCAGCCCCGAGGAACTCCAGAACGATCCCTACGGAGAGGGCTGGCTGCTGCTGCTCCGGCTGACCGCCCCCGAGGAGCTCGAGGAGCTGATGGATGCGGCCACCTACGGGACCAAGGTGCAGGCAGCCTGAGCCGGCGGGGAGGGCGTCACCGGCGGCCGATCACCCGATGGAATTTCCTTAGGATCCCGCCACCTCCTCCGCTGCGCCTGTGTCCGCTTCCTTTCTGGTCCGGCATCTCGGCCCGGATTCCGAAGATCAGCGGCGGATGCTGGCCGAACTCGGCCTCCGGTCCCTCGATCAGCTGGCGGGCGAGGTGGTGCCCGCCGACATCCTGCTGCCGGCGGCGGCGGCCGAGGAGGGACTGCCCTCCCCCTGCTCGGAGGCCGAGGCGCTCTCAGAACTGGGTGCTCTGGCCTCCCGCAATCGGGTGCTGCGCAGCCTGATCGGGCTCGGGTACCACGGCACGGCCACGCCGGCCGTGATCCAGCGCCATGTGCTGGAGAATCCCTGCTGGTACACCGCTTACACCCCTTACCAGGCGGAGATCGCCCAGGGCCGGCTGGAAGCCCTGCTCAATTTCCAGACCCTGGTCAGCGAGCTGACGGGGCTGCCGATCGCCAATGCCTCCCTGCTGGATGAGGCCACCGCCGCCGCCGAAGCGATGGCCATGGCGGCGGCGGTGAGCCCGCGCCGCGGGGCACGCCGCTTCCTGGTGGACAGCTCCGTTCTCCCCCAGACCCTGGCCGTGCTCCACACCCGGGCCGAACCCCTGGGCATCGCCCTCGAGACCATCGACGCCGAAGGCTTCGGCACCGGAGTGGCCGCGGACGCTGTGCTCGGCGATGACGTCTTCGGCCTGCTGCTCCAGTTGCCCGGCGTCGAAGGCCGGCTCTGGGATCCCTCCGCCCTGCTGGCGGCCGCCGGCGAGCGCGGGGTGATCAGCACCGTGGTGGTGGATCCCCTGGCCCAGGTGCTGCTGGCGCCGGTGGGGGCTCTCGGGGCCGACATCGCCGTGGGCAGCCTGCAGCGCTACGGCGTGCCGATGGGGTTCGGTGGCCCCCATGCCGCCTTCTTCGCCACCCGGGAGGACTTCAAGCGCCAGATCCCGGGGCGGCTGGTGGGGCAGTCGAAGGATGCGGAAGGGAACCCGGCCCTGCGGCTGGCCCTGCAGACCCGCGAGCAGCACATCCGTCGCGACAAGGCCACCAGCAACATCTGCACCGCCCAGGTGCTGCTGGCGGTGATGGCCGGTTTCTACGCCGTGCACCACGGCCCCGAGGGCCTCGAGGCCATCGCCCGCCGCCTTCACGACCTGCGGCAGGGCCTGGTGCTCGGCCTCGACGCCCTCGGCCTGGCGGCCGATCCCGGCCCGGCCTTCGACACCGTGGTGGTGCGCACCGCCGCCGCCCCTGCCCTGCGCCAGCGGGCCGTGGCCGCCGGTTTCAACCTCCGCTGCGGCATCCGGGGCGACGACGGTGAGGAGGCCCTGGCCATCAGCCTCGACGAGCTCTCCACCGCCGAGGAGCTGGTCAGGCTGCTGGAGGCCCTGGCGCCCGATCCCGCCGCCGCGGCCGCGGGCCGCACCGCTCTCCAGGCGGGGCTGATCGCCCTGGAAGACGAGCCCCTCGCCGAACGGCTGAGCGGGCTGCCGCTGCGCCGCGGCCCCTGGCTGCGCCAGGAGGTGTTCCACCGCCACCGCAGCGAAACGGAACTGCTGCGCTACATCCAGCGGCTGGCGAGCAGGGATCTGTCGCTCGTCCACGGAATGATCCCGCTGGGAAGCTGCACGATGAAGCTCAACGCCGCCGCCGAGCTGGCGCCGGTGAGCTGGCCCGCCTTCGCCGGGATGCATCCCTTCGCCCCCGCCGATCAGTGCGCGGGGTATGCCGCGCTGGTGGGCGATCTGGAGGCCTGGCTGGCGGCGATCACCGGCTTCGCGGGGGTCTCCCTGCAGCCGAATGCCGGCTCCCAGGGCGAGTATGCCGGCCTGATGGTGATCCGCGCCTGGCACCGCAGCCGGGGCGAGGGCCACCGTCAGGTGTGCCTGATCCCCACCAGCGCCCATGGCACCAACCCGGCCAGTGCCGTGATGGCGGGGATGCGGGTGGTGGCGGTGGCCTGCGACGCTCAGGGCAACATCGACATCGACGACCTGGAGGCCAAGGCCGAGTCCCATGCCGCCGACCTGGCCGCCCTGATGGTCACCTATCCTTCCACCCATGGGGTGTTCGAGACGGGCATCCGCCGCATCTGCCGCATCGTCCATGACCACGGCGGCCAGGTGTATCTGGACGGGGCCAACCTCAATGCCCAGGTGGGGCTCTGCAAGCCGGGGCTCTACGGCGCCGACGTCTGCCACCTCAACCTGCACAAGACCTTCTGCATTCCCCATGGGGGCGGCGGCCCCGGGGTGGGGCCCATCGGCGTGGCCGCCCATCTGCGGCCCTTCCTGCCCTCCCATCCCCTGGCCGGGGCCGGCGGCCCTGCGACCCCTCAGGCCGCCATCGGACCGGTCTCGGCGGCCCCGCTGGGCAGCGCCGGGATCCTGCCGATCAGCTGGATGTACATCCGCATGATGGGCGGCACGGGGCTGCGCACCGCCAGCCAGGTGGCCCTGCTGGCCGCCAACCTGATCGCCGAGCGCCTCGACCCCCACTTCCCGGTGCTGTATCGGGGCGCCGGCGGCCGCGTAGCCCACGAGTGCATCCTCGATCTGCGGCCCCTCAAGCGCAGCTGCGGCCTGGAGGTGGATGATCTGGCCAAACGGCTCATGGACTACGGCTTCCACGCCCCCACCGTCAGCTGGCCCGTGGCCGGTACGGTGATGGTCGAGCCCACCGAGAGCGAATCGCTGGCGGAGATCGACCGTTTCTGCGCGGCGATGGAGGCGATCCGCCGGGAGGCCCGGGCCATCGAGACCGGGGCCGCCGATCCCCTCGACAATCCCCTCAAGCGGGCTCCCCACACCCTGGCGGCCGTCACCGCCGATGTCTGGGAGCGTCCCTACAGCCGCTCCGAGGCGGCCTTCCCCGCCGGCGAGGCCCAGCGCCAGGTCAAGTTCTGGCCGGCCGTGGCCCGCATCGACAATGCCTTCGGGGATCGGCACCTGGTCTGCACCTGTCCGAGCGTGGAGGAAGTGGCAGTTGCCGAACTGGCCGCCTGAGTGTTCCGGGGGTACCTTTTCTCCTGGCCATGCCGCATCATTGCCGTGCCATCCGCTCCCGGCACTGGCATCCGCCTTTCATCACATGGGGTCCATGAACGGCAACGACGGTTCAGCTGGCGATTCCGGCGCCTTCGAGCGTCTGCGCAGTGGGCCGGAAGCCGCCCACAGGGTGGACGGCACCAACGTCGTGCGTGTGCCCTTCGGGGTGCGTCGGGCCCGCCGGCGCCGTCCCGAGCGGCCCGACACCTGGGCGACCCTGGTGCTTCCCTTCCAGGTGGGAGGCGGCGGCTCCCCCACCCCGCCCCACGCCGCCTAGGGCCTTCCTTCAGCCACTGGCGCTTCAGCTCAGCGTCTGGTGCCTCAGTAGCTGGCGCCGCTGCGCCGCTGGTGCACGGCGGTGGTGCCGGAGGGATCCAGCAGGTGGCCGCAGCGGGCCTCGGCGTAGATCAGCCAGTGGTCGCCGCATTCCATCCGCTGGCTCACGCGGGCTTCCAGCCAGGCCAGGGCTTCCGGCAGCAGAGGCTGCCCGCCCGGGCTGGCCTCCAGCTCCAGTCCGGCCAGACGGTCGGCTCCGGGGGAGAAAGGCCGCAGGAAACGCTTCATGGGCCCGCTCTCCCGTCCTGCCGCCAGCACGTTGAGGGCGAAGACGTCGCCAACGTGCAGCAGGCTCTCCATCGCCCGGTCCTTGGCCACGGCCACGGTGAATCCCGGGGGGCTGAAGCTGGCCTGGCTCACCCAGCTGGCCACCATCGCCCCGGCGGCGGCGTCCGGGCCCTCCCCTTTGCGGGCGGTGACCACGCACAGGGAGCCCACCACCCGTCCCAGGGCCTGGATCGCCGGGTTGGTGCGGCTCTCGTCGAGACCCCCTACGCTGCCGCGGCGCTGCGACTGGCGTCGCTCGCTGCGCAGGCGGCGGCCCAGGGCCGTGCCGGTTTCCTCCAGGGTTCGCAGGGTGGCCAGATCCGGACTGAACTTCACCCGGATCGGCTCGAAGGCGAACTGGAATCCGCCATCCCGCAGCTTGCTCTCCAGTAGGTCGATGGCTTCGCCACTCCAGCCGAAACTGCCGAACACCCCCACCGGTTTGGCCCGGTCGCCCTCCGCGAGCACGGTGCCCAGGGCCGACACGATCGGGGTGGGGGCATGACCCCCCAGGGTGGGGGAGCCGATCAGCAGGGCGTCGCAGGTCCGGATCGCCTCCACCAGCTGCTCCGACGGGGCGAATTCGCAGTTGATGCTCTCGACCCGGACGCCACTGCGCGCCACCCCCTGGGAGAGAGCGTCGGCGATCGCCGCCGTGTTCCCGTAGGCGCTGGCGTAGAGGAGCGCCACCGAGAGCGTGGCCTTCTCCTGACTCTCCCCCCAGCGGCGGTAGTCGGCCAGCAGGCTGCGCCAGCTCTGGGCGATGGCCGGCCCGTGGACCGGCGCGACGGTGCGGATCGGCAGCTCGTCGAGCCGGTCGACCACCGACTCCACCTGCCGGGCCATCGCCGCCATCAGGCAGTCGTAGTAGTAGCGGCGGTCCTCCTCGGTGCTGCTGCGGTTGGCTTCGGCGAAGGCCTCGGTGCAGAGGTGGGCGGCGAAGAACTTGCCGCTCATCAGCAGACCGGTGGTCTCCTCGAAGGCGATCAGACCGCCGGGCCAGCGGGGGGTGGGAGCGGGGATCAGGGTCAGGACATGGCCGCTGGCGAGGGTGCGGCTGGTTTCCTGCTTCACCACCTCGATCGGAGGGAGGGCGACGATCGGCTCGGCCGGGTCGGCGCTGGCCTGGGGTGAGGACGGCCGCTGCTGGCTCCAGAGCTCCTCCAGCACCCGTGCCCCCGGGTTGGAGGCCACCAGCACCGTGGACGGCCAGCCGGTGGCCAGCTGCCGCAGCAGGGCCACCCGGTTGGGGTTGACGTGGCCGACCACCACCTTCAGGGGAGCATCGGCCGGCACCAGGGGCGCCAGCTGCTCCAGGAAGGGCGCGGCGAAGGAGGCCCCAGGCGGATGCACCAGAACGGGAGCGCCGCCGCTGGCCGCCGGCTGGAACAGGAAGCTGTTGGAGGTGGTGCCCCGCTCCAGGCCGTATTCCACCTCGAAGCGCAGCCGCCTGGGGCTCAGGCCCCGCAGGCACACCAGATTCGCTTCGATCGGCAGGAGGATGACGCGGCGATCCGTGGGCGTCTCGTTTGGCGCCTCGTTTGGCATCTCGGTGGCCGTCGTGCAGGCCATGCCGATGTCCATGGAGGGGCTCGTCATCAGTAGTGGTTACCCACCTTGCGGTGATGGACGGCCGTGACGGCGGTGGTGTCGGACACGTTGCCCTCCTCCACCACCGCGTAGATGATCCAGTGGTCGGGAGCCTCCATGCGCTGGGCCACCCGGCAGCCGAGATAGGCCAGGGCATCCCCCAGCACAGGGCCACCGGCGGCCACGCCCTCGAGGGTGTTCACGCCGGCGAACCGGTCGGCCCCTGGCGGGAAGCGCCGCAGGAAGTGGCGCAGCAGAGGCTGGTGGTTGTCCTCCCGCAGGATGTTGAGCACGAAACGGTCATTGACCTGCATCAGCGCCTCGATCGCCCGGTCCTTGGCGACGGCCACGGTCAGACCCGGCGGCTCGAAGCTGGCCTGGCTCACCCAGCTGGCCACCATGGCACCGCTGCGGCAGCCGTCGGCATCGCTCTGGCGGGCCGTGACGATGTAGAGGCCGCCGCTGAGGCGACCGAGGGCCTTGTCCAGGTCGCCATCGAGGGCCTTCATGGCGGCGATGGTCCGCTCCTTGGTGAGCAGCTGACCGAGGTCGGTGCCGGCCTCCTCGCAGCGCTGATAGTCGGCCACGCCGGGCACCTGGCGGATGCGCAGGGGCTCGAACGCCCACTTCTGCCCCAGGTTGCGGAGTTGGCCCGCCAGGGTGTCGATCGGTTCGTCGTTGCCGCCGAACGCGTCGTAGCAACCCACCCACTGCTTGGGGTGGAGAGCCGCCAGCAGGGTGCCGATCGCCTTCTGCAGGTCGGCATCGGGGGCGGCGGGCCAGGTGGGCACCACCACGGCGCTGGCCTCGCCGATCAGGGCGGCCAGTTCCTGGGCATCGGTGCCCCGCAGATCGACCAGCTGCACATGGCCCGAGGCCTTGCCCACCCCCCGGGCGATGGCCTGGCTGAGGCGGTCGCAAAAGCCGTACTGGCTGAGATAACAGACCGCCGCATAGGCCTCCCCGGCGCTGCGCTCACTGCTCCAGGCGCGGTAATCGCCCACCCAGAGGGGCAGGTGGTCCCGCAGCAGGGGGCCATGGCCCACGGCGATCGTGGTGATCTCCGGCAGTCCGTCCATCCGCTTGAGGGCCTGCAGAACGCTGCGGGCGTTGGGGGCCATCAGGCAGTCGTAGTAGAAGCGGAAGTCGGGGGCGATGGCGCCGGGATCCACGTCGAACAGATCGTCGGAGCAGTAGTGGAGCCCGAAGGCGTCGCAGGTGTAGAGGATGCCCGTGCCGTGGTCGAAGGAGAAGATCGTGTCGGGCCAGTGCAGGTTGGGGGCGCTCAGGAACGAGAAGCGATGCTGCAGGCCGCTGTCGGGGTGAACGCCGAGATCGAGCTCGTCGCCGCTCTTGACCGCCCGGCTGCGGAAGGGACGGTGCACCTGATCCTCCAGGAACTGGATCGCCACCTTCGAGCCGACGATCTCGATGTCCGGGTGGCGATCGATCAGGTCGCCGATCAGGCCGGAATGGTCCGGCTCCGTGTGGGACACGATCAGGTGATCGATGGCCTTCGGATCGATGAGCCCCTCGAGAAGCGGCAGCCAGGTGTCGCGGAACTTGGCGTGGCTGGTGTCGATCAGGGCCGTGCGCTCACCGCGGACCAGGAAGGCGTTGTAGGTGGTGCCGTTGCGCAGGCCGAACTCGATGTCGAAGCGGCTGCGCTCCCAGTCGAGGGAACGGATCGCCGTGGTGTCGGCGCCGATGGGTTCGCACTGGAGGCTCAGCCGGGGCTGACGGGCCGACGGGTCGGGCGTGGTGGTGGCCAGCGGGGATGGGGCGCCGGCGAGGCTGCTGCTCATGGGGTGCGACTCCTTCGGCAGGCCTATGACTGTAGGCAGGGTCCCTGACGTTTCGGTCTGCAGCATCGAAACGGCCGCCAGCTTGCATGACGACGCACAATGAGAAGGCAACTCCCCATGGAAAGTTCCTCGGTGGCGACGGGTGACTTGGAACGGTTCCGGGACGCGTTCCGTCGCCTCGAAGAGCGTCTTCAGGAAGCCACCCGCTCCGACAGGTTCAAGCCACCGACCGACCTGGCCACGGCCCGTGTTCATCTCGGACCCACGTCATCCTCGGAAGCGTTGCTGGGGGAGGTCCTCGACCTCAGCCTCGATGGCCTGAAGATCGCCATCGAGGCCGGGCACGACCTCACGGTGGGTGAGTCCTGCAACGTCGCCGTGGGCGACGGAGAGGGACAGACCTACTCCCTGCGGGGTACCGTGCGCTGGATCGAGGACACCAACTACATCACGGTGTTCGGTCTGTCCCTCGACTCCGCCGATCGCCTCGAGGCCTGAGGGGCGACCAGCTCAGTCGGCCAGTTTCACGCACACCGTCGTCAGCGTCTGGGCCTTGGGAGCCGTCACCGTCAGCAGGCCGTCGCGGTAATGGGCCTCCAGGGCGTCCCGCTGGATGCCACCGGGAAAGCGGAAGCTGCGGCTCCAGGTGCCGTAGCGGAATTCACTCAGCAGCGGGGCACGCCTGCTGCCGTTGGCCGGGGCCGCTGGGCTGGAGCCGGAAGTCTCGCCCTCCGCGGACCGTTCGGCGCCGGCGGTCCGCTGGGAGCGTCGCTCGGCGGTGATGATCAGGGAGCGATCGGTTGCCTTGACGTCGATTGACGCCCGATCGACCCCCGGAAGTTCCAGGGCGATGGTGTAGGCGCCTTCGGTTTCATGCACTTCGGCGGCGGGAACCCGCTCCGCCGTCTGCAGCTGTTGCTCGAGGCGGTCGAAGAGGTCGAAGGGGGAAGGATGGAGGGATCGCATGGCGATGATTCCGTGGGGAACGAGAGTCGCCGCACTGGCGACGGGGTTGTCCGGGTGAGGAACCACCCGCTGGCTCACTGTCGCCCCCCTTCCCGGTCACTTCGAGGGGGAGAACCGACGGCTCAGGTTCGGTGCCCACGCCAGGGTTCGGGCTCTTCGCCAGGGCGGGGGGGAGAACCGGACCGCCCCTGCGGCAGCCACCACCAGTGCGCGAAGCAGGCCGCCTGGCCGCAGGGTTCGCCGCCGGATTCCCGAAGCGTCCAGAGGCGGGCGTTCTCGATGCGGAAGCGGCGTCCGCGGCTGTCGATGCGGATGCCGGCGTAGCCCTGCAGGGCCTCCTGGAAGCGGGCCCGCGCCAGGGCGGCCGCCCGGGCCGGCCGTTCCCCGGGTTCGGCCGTGAGCCGGGAGGGCAGCCCCACCATCTCCCGCCAGCGCCGGCGCCAGAGAGTGAGCGCGGCCCGGTTGGCGTAGATCAGGCGGGGGTCCGCGGCGCCGTCGTGGGCGAGCACCACCGTGGCGGCCACGAACAGTTCCTGGGCGGCCTGCAGCGGGGAGCGGCCGTGCTCCACGCCTGCCAGCAACGGCCGATCGAACGCCAAGCGATGGCCGCGAAGGATCCGCCCGGCGGTGGCCACGGCGTCATCGCTCAGCCAGGGGGCGGCAGGGGGCATGTGGCGAGAGGCAAGCGCTGGATGGATCTCCATGGCTGCTCGACCTGGGCCCCCTTCAGTTCTCCTGGTCGTCGTTGCCGGTGGCCATCGCCCGGGCCATGGCCTGCTGACCCATCAGGGCGCCGTGGGCCCCGAGCCGCTCGAGGAAGAGCTGGTTGGCCTCCGGGAAGCGGGGCTCCTCGGCCAGCGGCAGGGGACCGGCACCGTCGAGGCCCGATTCCCCCTCCATGGCCGGGGTGATCACGACCAGATCCGGATCGAGAGGGGCGTCGTAGCGCCACCAGCGGGACGGATCGGCGATGGCGGGATGGATCGGATGGGGGGCATGCTCCACGGGAGCCACCACGCCCTCGCGCCGGCGTCGGGCCAGTTCGGCCAACAGCTGGCTGCGGGTGCGGCCGCGCAGCTGGAACAGCACGAAGGGGTCCTCGCTGAAGCGATCCCCCATCAGGTAGTACACCGCGCTGACGTGCTTGCAGGGGTTGACCTTGTCCGGGCAGGTGCATTCGCTGCGCACCTCCTGCAGCTTGAAGGGGAAGAGCCGCTTGCCGCTGGCGGCGAAGGCCCGCTCGATGTCGGCGGGCATGATCCCCGCCAGCAGCTGGGCCGACCATCGGGCTTTCTGGCTGAGGGCCTCCAGCACGTAGCCCCAGTCCTCGTCGTTCAGCACGTCGAGCCAGAGCTTCACCTTGTAGGGATCCGGTTCGGTGCCCTGCACCCGGGCATGGACCCGACGGCCCTCGAAGCGGATCGAGACCACATTGCCTTCCCGGGCATAGCTCCAGGCGCGCTCCAGGCGTTTCTTGAACCGGTAGGAATGGATCAGTTCCATCCACTGCTCCACCCACCAGGGCTGCTGCCCCAGCCCCTGCTGGCCCAGCTGGGTGGTGATGGCGCCGTTGGCGCCGGGGAAGGAAGCGGTCATGCGGCCGGCCTGACGGCGCCATCCTCGCGTCCGGCTGATCCCCTAGCCATCGTTCTCCAGGGCCACCAGATCGCGCAGCTGGTCCACGTCCAGCCCTCCGAGCCAGTCCTCACCGCTGCCGACGATATCGGCGGCCAGGCGGGACTTCTGCTCGATCATGCGGTCGATCTTCTCCTCCACCGAACCGCTGGTGATGAATTTGTGCACAAGCACCCGGTTGGTCTGGCCGATCCGGTACGCCCGGTCGGTGGCCTGGTTCTCCACGGCCGGGTTCCACCAGCGGTCGATGTGGAACACATGGCTGGCCCGGGTCAGGTTGAGACCCACCCCACCGGCCTTGAGGGAGAGCAGGAACAGCTGGGGACCCCGCGGATCCTCCTGGAAGCGGTCCACCATCGCCTGGCGCTCGCTCTTGCTGCTGCCGCCATGCAGGAAGGGCACGTCCTGGCGCCAGCGCTTCTCCAGATACCCCTTGAGCAGATGACCCCATTCGGCGAACTGGGTGAACAGCAGGGCCCGGTCGCCCGCCTCGATCACCTCCTCGAGAATCTCCTCGAGCCGCTGCACCTTGGCGCTGCGGGCCGCGAAGCCGTTGTCCGCCCGTTCCTCCTTGAGCGCCAGGGCCGGGTGGTTGCAGATCTGCTTGAGGCGGGTGAGAAGGGCGAGCACCTGGCCGTGGCGCTGGCCGAGCGGCGCCCGCGCGATGGCCTCCAGGCTGTCGTCCACAGTCTTGCGGTAGAGCCTGGTCTGTTCCGGTGAGAGCCCCACCCATTCCCGCAGTTCCACCTTCTCCGGCAGGTCGGAGATGATGGAGCGGTCGGTCTTGAGACGCCGGAGGATGAATGGCCCGACCCGGGCCTTGAGGTCCCGCAGGGAGCTCATGTCCCCGTAGCGCTCGATCGGCAGCCGGTAGCGCTGGCGGAAGAAGGCCTCCTCCCCCAGAACCCGGGGGTTGAGGAAATCCATCAGGGCCCATAGCTCGCTCACCCGGTTCTCCACGGGGGTGCCGGTGAGGGCGATGCGGAAGCGGCCCTGCTTGCCGGGTCGGGCCAGGTCGCGGGCCGCCTGGCTCTGTTTGGCCGCGGGATTCTTGATCGCCTGGGCTTCGTCGATCACCACGCCCTGCCAGTCGATGGTGTCCAGAAGTTCACTGTCGCGCTGCAGCAGGCCGTAGCTGGTGAGCACCAGATCCACCCCTTCCAGCGCCCTGGCCAGAGCTTCCGGGGTGGAGGGGCGGCGGGGACCGTAGTGCTCCCGCACCTCCAGCTCCGGGGTGAAGCCCGCCGCCTCCCGCTTCCAGTTGGTGAGCACCGAGGTGGGCGCCACCAGCAGCACGGGACGCTTCAGTTCCCGCTCCACCTTGAGGTGCTGCAGGAAGGCCAGCAGCTGGATCGTCTTGCCCAGGCCCATGTCGTCGGCCAGGCAGGCCCCCTGGTCGAAGCGGTGCAGGAAGGCGAGCCAGCCCAGGCCCCGCTCCTGGTAGGGGCGCAGCTGACCGGCGAAGCCCTCGGGGGCCGGCAGGGGATCGGGGGCCTTCTGCTGGTGGTACTGCTCCAGAACCGAATGCAGCCTGGGCCCGGCGGTGAACCGATGCACCGGCAGCCGCATCAGGGTGTCGCCGTCGCTGGCCGTCAGCCGCAGAGCGTCATCCAGGCTCAGGCTGGGGTCGGCGGCGCAGAAGCGCTCGGCGTTCTTGAGGTCGGTGGGCCGCAGCTCGATCCAGGCCCCCTTGTGCTGCACCAGGGGGCTGCGCTTGGCGGAGAGACGCTCCAGATCCCTCAGGGTGAGCGTCACCCCGCCGATCATCAGTTCCCATTTCCATTCGAGGCTTTCGCCGAGGGAGAAGCCCCGGGAGCGGTCGGGCAGCTCCGCCTCGATCGCCAGGCCCAGCCGGCTGGCCAGGCCGCCGCTGAGGCTGGCGGGCAGGACCACGCCCACGCCCACGTCACGCAGCTGGGCGGCGGCGGTGCGCACCAGCACGAACGCCTCGGCCGGGGTGAGCCGCATCGTTTCCGGCGCTGCCGCATCCAGGCCGCGGGCGATCGGCTCGAACACCTGCAGGGCCCGCCCCAGACCCTCCAGCAGCAGCTGGCCAGGCTCGGCCACCTCCACCTCGCCGAGCTGGAGCATGCCGTCGCCGGCATTCCAGACCCTGCGCGCCGGCACCCGCAGGGTCGGATCCGCTTCGGCCTGGAGCGAGAAACGCAGCTCCCAGAGCTCCTCCCCCTCCTCGGGGATGAACAGTTCCAGGCAGGCCCGGGCCGGTGCCACCCGCCCGGCCACCGCCTCGCGCCAGTGGTGGGTGGCGACGGTCAGTCGTTCCCGCTCCTCCTGATCGAGATCGAGGCGGCCGGGGCCGGGACCGAGGGCCTTCTGCCAGGCGCAGAGCAGGGGATCGAGCCCCGTGGCCTGGGGGCGGAAGGTGGAGCGGAGCTGGCCGTCCAGCAGAGCCTCCAGCAGGCTGGCCACCCGCAGCCGGCCGCTGCCGGGCCGGCGGCAGGCCAGGGCTCCCTCCCCGGGCGACCCGGCGGCCATCGCGCAGGTGGCCACCTGGGGCAGGCGGATGGCCAGCTCCTCCAGCCTGTGCCGGTCCCCCTCCCGGTTGAGCAGGGGCAGCCAGCGGGCCCGCTCCTCCTCCACCTGGGGCAGCCAGCGGCCGCGGGCGATCAGGCTCAGGGCCCAGCGTTCCAGGTGGCTCCACCAGCGCAGATCGTCGGCCAGGCCCGGATGGTCGCCGGAGAGGGGGAGGCCGGCGAGCCACTCGGAGGCCCCCGCCGGATCGAGGGCCAGGCCCTCCACCCGCCACGGCCACCACTGAACCTCCCTGGGAATGGGCTCGCCCGCCTGCAGCGGCAGCCCGCTCCAGGCCGCGAGGCCCTCGCTGGCCGCCTTGCGGCGCCCCCGGGCGCCCTGGCTGCGGCTGGGCAGGGTGAGATGGGCCTCCGCCGGGCGGAAGGCCTCCGACCAGAGGCCGTTGTCATCCAGCCAGGCGCCCAGATCGTCGACGTTGAGGGAAAAGGGATGGTCGGGAACGGTCCGCAGCGGCGCCACCGGGGTGGCGACCCGCCAGGTGTCGGCCCACAGCAGCAGCCGGCCCCCGGGCCCTTCGGCCGGGAACAGCCAGGTGGCGTGCAGCAGGCTCATGGCCGCAGGGCGGGCAGGAGGCGCTGGGCCCCGTAGAGCAGCACGGCGCTGCCGATCAGGGGAAGCCAGAGTGGCAGCCAGCCACCGATCAGGTCGACCAGCGTCGCCCCAGCGCTGCTGGTCAGGGGCTGGGAGGCGAGGGCCACGGGGGCCCCGAGACTGCGGATGCCGCAGACCGCCCCCACCAGCCCCGCCGCCAGGTGGTCGTCGTCGGGATCGACCCGCTGCAGGTGGAAGGCCAGCAGGCCATGGAAGAATCCGCAACCGGCGGATCGCAGGGCGCTTTCCAGGCCCGCCGGCAGACCGATGAGGCCAGCCACCAGACCCCCCAGGACTGCCCAGGAGAGGGACTGGAGCCGCAGCCGGGCACGGGAATCGTCGGACGCCTGGGTCAAGGGCAGGGTCAGGGCCATGGCGATGGCCCGATCATGCCTGGCCATGGGTGGACCCACCTTATCGGGGGGGTGATGACCCCGCCAGAGGCTCCAGGCCGGCTTCCGCCGAACCGGCGGGAGAGTACGTCGCCAGGCCCGGCCCCCGCAACCGGATCCACAGGATCCCCGACCTGATGGCTCCCGGGGCCGCGGCGGCGCCGATCGGTTCGAGGCGGTCCTGCGCTCCCGGGTCGTCCTCATCGACGCGGAGCGATTGCTGGCTCCGGAACAGATCGACGCGCTGGACCGGGACTGTCGTTTGCGACCCCCTGTGTCGCCGCTGAAGGGTGTCGTTGAGGAGGCGCTCCGGCAATGGCAAGGTGGTACGCGTTCAGGAGATGACGGCAGTTTTTGTATTCATTACTACGAAATGAATGACCCTCTGCTGGGAAGCGCCCTCCTCTCTGGCCGGCCGCAGGCGCTCCCGATGGCTGGTGCCGAGCGCCAGCACAATGTCATCCAGGACTTGCTCGCCGACCTCCACGCCTCCTTCAAGGATGTCCGGGAGGGGCGGGTGGCGGATTACATCCCCGAGCTGGCCAAGGCCTGCCCCGATGATTTCGGCATCGTCATCGCCACCTCGGGAGGGCGGCTCTACGAGATCGGCGACACCAGGAAGGAGTTCACCATCCAGTCGATCTCCAAGCCGTTCATCTATGCGCTGGCGCTGAAGATGCTCTCGCTCGATTTCATGGCCACCAAGATCGATGTGGAGCCCTCAGGCGAAGCCTTCAATGCCATCAGTCTGGATCCGGAGTCGGGCAAGCCGCGCAACCCGATGATCAATGCCGGCGCCATCGCCGCCTCCGCCCAGATCTGTGATGCCGATCCCGCCGGGGCGGTGGAGCTGCTGCTGGATTACTTCGCCGAACTGGCCGGCCGGCGCCTGACGATCAACGACGCCGTCTACCTGTCGGAGAAGGTGACCGGCCACCGCAACCGGGCCATCGGCCACCTGCTGCGCAACTTCAACATCATCGAGTCGGACCCCGAACCGGCCCTGGATCTCTATTTCCAGCAGTGCGCCATCTCCGTCACCTGCAAGGACCTGGCGGTGATGGCCGCCACCCTGGCCTGCCAGGGCCGCAACCCCTTCACCGGCGGCCAGCCCCTGTCCAAGGACATCACGGTCAGGGTGCTGGCGCTGATGGGCACCTGCGGCATGTACGACTTCGCCGGCCAGTGGCTCCATGACGTGGGCATCCCCGCCAAGAGCGGCGTCGCCGGCGGGGTGATGGCCGTGATCCCGGGGAGGCTCGGCATCGCCACCTATTCCCCTCCCCTCGACGCCTTCGGCAACAGCGTGCGGGGGGTCGCCGTCTGCCGCCAGCTGTCGGTGGGGGTGGGGCTCAGCCTGTTCAACCAGTACTTCCAGAAGGATGCGACCATCCGCCGCTCCTACAAGGGGTCACAACGGCAATCGCGCCGCTGGCGCAGCGATCAGGAACTGCGGATCCTGGCGCCCCACCGCGACGAGGTGCGCATCATCCACGTGCAGGGGGTGCTCGACTTCGGGGGGATCGAACAGCTGGCGGCCGAACTGGTGCAGCTCGGCAGCGACGTGCGGATCCTCATCCTGGATCTGGCCCATGTGACCGAGTGCCCGCTGGAATCCTCCGGGCTCCTGGATCGTCAGCTCTGCGCGATCGAGGATCAGGGCGTCGAGATCCTGCTCTCCAGGGCGGGTCGGCTCCCCCTGGTGAGCATGCCCGGCTGGAAGATCAGCGAACGGGTGGAGGCTTACGAGCACCTGGATTCGGCTCTGGAGGCCGCCGAGGACCTGCTGATCGCGAGGTACGCCGAGCCTGCGGATGATGGTGAGGGCCTTGGCCTCGGAGCTCTCGAGGAGCACGGGCTGCTGCAGCTGCTGGACGAGGAGCACAGGCGGATCCTGGCCGAGCGGATGACCCTGCGGAGCTTCGCCGCCGGTGAGTGCGTCATCCGTCGCGGCGAGCCCGGTGACGAACTGTTCCTGGTGCGCTCCGGCCGCTTTGACATCGCCATCGATGTCCGGACGGGTGACGGCCTCTCCCGCGCCACGCGCCTGGCCACCTTCGGCCCCGGCCTCTGCTTCGGCGAAATCGGCTTCGTGGCCGGGACCCCCCGCAGCGCCGACATCATCGCCACCCGCCCCGGAGCCTGCTGGGTGCTGCATCGCGATGCCTTCGAGGCGCTCCGCTGCAGCCACCCCGACGTGGTGATCGCCCTGCTCACGGCCCTCACCTGCGACATCGGCGCCAAGCTCACCCAGACCAGCGTGCAGCTGACCCTGATGGAGCACTACTGAGCCTCCGGGGAAAGCCGGCGCTGGGCGATCATGCCTATCCCTGGACGTCTCCCCACGTTGTCGTGATGGCTGCCGACCCTACCCGCCCCAGGCCTCGCAGCGGGGCCGAGATCCGCGCGGCCTTCCTCTCGTTCTACGAGCAGCGGGGGCACCGGCCCATGGCCAGCGCCTCCCTGGTGCCCGACGACCCGACGGTGCTGCTCACCATCGCCGGCATGCTGCCTTTCAAGCCGGTGTTCCTGGGCCAGGCGGACCCCCCGGCGCCGCGGGCCACCAGCGCCCAGAAATGCATCCGCACCAACGACATCGAGAACGTGGGCCGCACGGCGCGGCACCACACCTTCTTCGAGATGCTGGGGAACTTCTCCTTCGGCGACTACTTCAAGGAGGAGGCGATCCGCTGGGCCTGGGAACTCACCACCGAGGTCTTCGGTCTCGATCCCGCCCGCCTGGTGGTGAGTGTGTTCCGCGAGGATGACGAGGCGGCAGCGATCTGGCGCGAGGCGGTGGGGGTGAACCCGAAGCGGATCGTGCGGCTCGACGAGGCCGACAACTTCTGGGCCTCCGGCCCCACCGGCCCCTGCGGACCCTGTTCGGAGCTCTACTACGACTTCCACCCCGAGCGGGGCGATGACGGCATCGATCTGGAGGACGACAGCCGCTTCATCGAGTTCTACAACCTAGTGTTCATGCAGTACAACCGCGACGCGGCCGGGACGCTCACGCCCCTGGCCCGGCGCAGCATCGACACCGGCATGGGCCTGGAGCGCATGGCCCAGATCCTCCAGGGGGCGGCGAACAACTACGAGACCGATCTGATCTTCCCGCTGATCGAGACGGCGGCCGGCCTGGCGGGGGTGGACTACCACCGCCTCGACGCACGCCGTCAGACGTCCCTGAAGGTGATCGGCGACCACAGCCGGGCCATCACCCAGCTGATCGCCGACGGTGTCACTGCCTCCAACCTGGGCCGGGGCTACGTGCTGCGCCGTCTGCTGCGGCGGGTGGTGCGCCATGGCCGGCTGCTGGGCATCGAGCGGCCCTTCCTGGCGGCGATGGGTGAGGCGGCCATCGCCCTGATGGCTCCGGCCTATCCCCAGCTGCAGGACCGGCGGGAAGTGATCCTGGCCGAACTGGTGCGGGAGGAGGCCCGCTTCCTGGAGACCCTGGAGCGGGGCGAGAAGCTGCTCGCCGAGGTGCTCGCCGCCCGGCCCGAGCGCATCAGCGGCGAAGCGGCCTTCGAGCTGTACGACACCTACGGCTTCCCCCTCGAGCTCACCGAGGAGATCGCCGAGGAACATGGCCTGCGGGTGGACTTGGATGGCTTCGAGGCGGCCATGGAGCAACAGCGGCAGCGGGCCAAGGCCGCGGCGGTGAACATCGATCTCACTGCGCAGGGAGCGATCGAGAGGGTGGCCTCCGAACTCGATCCGACCCGTTTCCGCGGCTACGAGGCCCTCGATCAGTCGGCCTGCGTGCTGGCCCTGGTGGTGAACGGGGAACCGGCCACCACGGCCGCGGCCGGCGACGCGGTGCAGATCGTGCTCGACACCACCCCTTTCTATGGCGAATCGGGGGGCCAGGTGGGCGATCGGGGGGTGCTGCTGGCAGGCGGCGAGGGAGCCGGCGTCGCTGGCGGGGTGATCGTGCGCATCGAGGCGGTCAGCCGCAACCGCAGCGTGTTCGTGCACAGCGGCCGCATCGAACGGGGCAGCCTGTCGGTGGGTGAGGTGGTGCAGGCCCGGGTGGACCGCACCTGTCGCCGCCGCGCCCAGGCCCATCACACGGCCACCCATCTGCTGCAGGCGGCCCTCAAGCAGGTGGTCGACGACGGCATCTCCCAGGCCGGCTCTCTGGTGGATTTCGACCGGCTGCGGTTCGACTTCCACTGCCCCCGGGCCCTGACGCCGGTGGAACTGGAGCGGATCGAGGATCTGGTCAACGGCTGGATCGCCGAGGCCCATCCCCTGGAGGTGCGGGAGATGGAACTGGAGCGGGCCCGGGCCGCCGGCGCCGTGGCGATGTTCGGTGAGAAATACGCCGAGGTGGTGCGGGTGGTGGACGTGCCCGGCGTCTCGATGGAGCTCTGCGGGGGCACCCATGTGAGCAACACCGCCGAGATCGGGTTGTTCCGGATCGTCGCCGAGACGGGGGTGGCCGCCGGCATCCGCCGCATCGAGGCGGTGGCGGGTCCGGCCCTGCTTCCCTACCTGCGGGAGCGGGACCGGGTGGTGCGCGAGCTGGGGGAACGCTTCAAGGCCCAGCCGGGTGAGATCCTCGAGCGGGTCGCCGCCCAGGCGGAGGAACTGAAGGTCACGGGCAAGGCGCTGGCGGCGGCCCGGAGTGCCCTGGCGGTGGCCAGGGCCGGTGCGCTCGTGGCACGGGCGGAGCCGCTGGGAGCCCATCGGCTGCTGGTGCAGCGCCTCGACGAGGTGGACGGGGCAGGCCTGCAGGAGGCGGCCCAGGACCTGCAGGAGCAGCTCGGCGAGGGGGCTGCGGTGGTGCTCGGGGGACTGCCGGATCCCGGTGAGATGGGCAAGGTGGTGCTGGTGGCGGCCTTCGGGCCCGCAGTGGTGGCTTCGGGTCTCAAGGCTGGGGCCTTCATCGGCGGCATCGCCCGGCTCTGCGGCGGCGGCGGCGGCGGCCGGCCCCAGCTGGCCCAGGCGGGCGGCCGGGAGGGCGCGGCCCTGGACGGTGCCCTGGCGGAGGCCCGGCGTCTCCTGGAGCAGGAGCTCAGAAGCGGTAGTTGAGCTTGGAGTAGAGACCCTGACCCAGCAGCCAGTCGTTCCAGGCGCCCTGGTTGTCCCCGGTGGCAAAGGGCTTCACCCAGCCCAGCTCCACCCCCCAGTGGTTGCCCGCCAGCCAGCGCACCAGCACCCCACCGGCCCCCACCGTGTCGCTGAAGCTGCCGCCGCGGAAGCTGGAGCGGACACCACCGGCGCCCAGGAAGGGCACCAGTTGCAGGGTGTTGCCCTTGTCCTCCCAGAAGGTCCAGGCGGCTTCGGCGCTGGCCAGCCAGCCGCTGTCGCCGCTGATCAGCTGGCCCGGCAGACCCCGCAGTCCCACATCGGAGCCGAGGGTGAACTGCATCGAGGAGGTGAGCGGCGCCAGGGCCAGCTGGCCGGCGGTGCGGAGGTTGACCTGCCAGCGGGGGGCGACGCTCCAGGCGGCGGAAAGGAGTGCTCCCAGGGCGGTGGCCCGGCCCGGTGCGATCCCCGCATCCGCCAGCTCCTGGCGCTGCACCACAGGGGTGGACGCGGCGATCCCCTGCAGCAGAAAGGCGCTGCCACTCCAGCCGCCGGTGCGGGACAGACCGCTGGCGTTGACCCCCAGGCTCAGGTAGCCGCTGCTGGGGCTGCGGACGCTTGCCGGCGTCGTGGCGGGAAGGGCGCTGTCCTGGATGTAGGTGTTGCTGCGGGTGGCGGTGTACCCGGCAAACAGGCTCCAGCGCTGGCTGAGGGACTCGCGCAGGACCCACTCCAGCTGGGCGACACCCGCGTACTGACTCGTGGAGAACCCGTTGTTCGGTACCGGCAGTTCGACGAGATTGCGGCGGCTGAAGCCGAAACCGGTGGTGAGGCTGAGGCTGTCGCTGAAGGGCAGGGTGTAGCTGAAGGAGGTGATGGCCGCCCCGAGCTGGGGGGAGCCGGAGGCGTCGAGCTCCCCGTAGAGCAGCAGGGTGTCGCCCCGGCGCAGGAGGCTGGGCTTCAGCAGCGTGGCCACACCCCGGAACTGGCCGGAACCGTCGTTGCCGTCGTTGCGAAGGGAAAGATCGCCCTGCCAGGGCTGACGGCTGGGTTCGACTGCCACCCGGAACACCCCTTCGGAGGGATCGCTGCCGAGGCGGGAGAGGGTGCCGCGCACGCTCTCGATGCCCGGCTGCCGCTTCAGGAGCTGCAGCTCACGCTCCACCACCGACAGCTTGAGGATGCGTCCCCGCAGGGGCCGCAGCAGGCGCTCCACTCGACGGTTGAGCCAGGGATCGCTCCCCGTCACCTGGATGCCGACCAGGCGACCCTCCACCACCTCCAGAAAACCCGGCGCCGGTTCGTTGACCACGTACACGCGGCTGCTCACATACCCGTCGAACACCAGCTGGGTGTTCAGCGCGACGGCACAGGCCCTGAGCCGCTCGACCGGATCGGCGATGGCGCTGCAGGTGGCCAGGATGCTGCGCACCCGGGCGGGTGCGTAGAGGGTCAGCCCGCGGATGGCGGGGATCTGCCCCTGGCTGGGCAGTGGCGGCTGCGGCAGCGGCCCCGAAGGGGCAGGACCTGCCGGCGGCGCGGGCTCCAGGGGGCCGGTCTCGAGCGGTGGCGTCGGCCGGCTCTCCGAAGGGACGGGCCGTTCCCGCAGGGGCACCGGGGCCGGAAGCCGCACAGGGCCTTCCTGCAGAGGCGGTGCCACCAGCTGGGCGAGCAGGACGAGCATGGGGGAAGATGACCCGTCTTGGTTGGTTAATGGAAGGGCAGGTGGAGTATGAAAGATTGATGGAATTCGGGCAGGATCCAGATCAATCCCCGTGCTCCCGATCCTGAAGCCACGCCCTGCCCACCCGATTGCTGCACCCGATACCATCACCAACGTCGCCGGAAGATACCCCGAATACGCTTTCGCCGCCGTTCATCGCCGTGGCCTCCGTGTGCGATTTCAGGCCGTGGGGGTGCCACTGCGGCGGGCTCTCCTGCCGGCCCTCGGTCTGATCGTCTCGCCGCCGGCCCCTCCCGGCGGCGGACGGGCGATCCTTGCTGCGGTGGTGGCGACGGTCCTCCTCGGGGGGGCCTCGCCGGGAGTTGCCGGCGAAATCACCGCCACCTCAGGGCCGATGGGCCTGGGCAGCCGGGTGAACGGCATCCCCGGCGGCCGTTGCCTCAGCGGGCTCTGCACCATCCAGGGCGGGACAGGCGCCGGTGCCAACCTCTTCCACCGCTTCTCCGCCTTCGACACCCGCGGCGGCATCAGCGGCGTGAACCTCGATGTGGGCGCTCACAGCAACGTGATCGTCGGCGTCACCAGTCCCCTGGGCAGCTTCATCGACAAGACCATCGCCCTCAGTGCGCCGGCCAATCTGGTCTGGCTGTCTCCC
>JMRP01000018.1 GCA_000708525.1 Cyanobium sp. CACIAM 14 | reverse complement strand
GCCACAGCCACCAACCTGAATGGCGGTGGCGGCACCACCTTCAGCACCTTAGGGGTCATCGAGCAGAACACCGACGTCGACATGTTCAAGTTCCAGACCGGTGCCGGCCTGGTGAACTTCAACATCGTCAATGCCTCCCGCGCCTATCTCACCAACGGCAGCACCTACGACACCCAGTACCTCAGCGCCCTGGGCCCCAATCTCGACATCGGCGCCTCCCTCTACAGGGCCGACGGCTCCCTGGTGCAGACCTTCAATCCGCCGGACGACACCAACGCCAGCTTCTCCATCAACCTCGACGCCGGCACCTACTACCTCGGCATCGAGGGCGTCGGCACCGGCACTCCCCTCTCCTCCACCCCCTCCGGCTACACCAAGTACGGCAGCCTCGGCCAGTACATGCTGAGCGGCACGGTACAGCAACCCGCTCCCCAGCCTCTGACGATCAACCTCAGCCTGCAGCCCGCCTCCACCACGATCGGCAACTCGATCGCCGCCATCGCCACGGTCAACGGCGGCTCCAACCCCACCGGCAGCGTCACCTTCAGCCTCTACAACAACACCACGGCCAGCGGCACGCCCCTGTTCACCGACACCGAGCTGCTCTCGGGCGGCGTGGCCACCTCCGCAAATTACGTCCCGACTGCCTCAGGCACCCTCTACTGGGTCGCCACCTACAACGGCGACAGCAACAACGGCTCGCTCAGCAGCTCCGCCGCCGGCACGCCGGTCACGATCGGCCTGGCCAGTCCGACGATCAGCATCAGCCTGCCGTCCGCCTCAGCCACCATAGGCAGCCCGATCGCCGCCAGTGCCACCCTCAGTGGCGGCGCCAGCCCGAGCGGAACCGTCACCTTCAAGCTCTACGACAACAGCGCCGCCAGCGGCACGCCACTGTTCAGCGACACCGAGCAGCTCTCGGGCGGCAAGGCCACCTCGGCGAGCTACGTCCCCACAACCTCAGGCACCCTCTACTGGGTCGCCACCTACAACGGCGACAGCAGCAACAGCTCGATCAGCAGCTCCACCGCCGGCACACCGGTCACGATCGGCCTGGCCAGCCCCACCACGGTGTTCAACGCCAGCAGCGGTGTGTTCAAAAACAACGTCTCCTACAACAGCGCTCCAACCGTCAGCGGAACCCTCGCTGACATTCAAGCCAGCGATGGTCGACTGATGACCATCACTGAAGGCACCATCCTCAGGAAGGGACAGACATCCAGCGATCTGAACTCCTATCAGTGGACGTTCAGCAATCTGAGCAACGCCAGATCGCTGATCTTCGAGGGCTTCCGGAGCGCCAATACGGTCAACGACAATTTCAGCATCCAGTTCTCCACCAACAACGGCAAGAACTGGACCACAGCATTCACCGTGTCGAACAGCACCCAGAGCCGATTCACCTATGTCCTCTCCACCCCAGTGAGCGGCACGGTGCTGGTGCGGGCGATGGATACGAACTCCACCAGCAACTCCAAGATCGGCAACCAGCTCTGCATCGATTGGCTCGCCTTCAGCACCTCCAGCAGTGCTGCCGCCCCCACGGTGAACGCTCCGCAGGACGACCCCATCATCGGAGGAGCTTCTGC
The DNA here is from genome assembly GCA_000708525.1 of Cyanobium sp. CACIAM 14. GTDB lineage: Bacteria > Cyanobacteriota > Cyanobacteriia > PCC-6307 > Cyanobiaceae > Cyanobium. The sequence continues at coordinate 52,424 of JMRP01000018.1, read as the reverse complement.
CCTCGGTACCGGTGGCGCCCCTTCCGCAACCGGCACCTTGGCGCCCCATGACGAGAGCGGGATGCACACCCTGCCCCTCGACCCGGGGACGGCAGTCCTGGCAGGGAGCCTCACAGGCAGCACCAGCGAGGCTCCCACGGCCCTGGCGTCCGATCCACTGGCCATCTGGCATCCCGCACCGACGCCGATGGTCTGAGGAGGAGGGAGCGCAGCGGCGGATTCAGGAATCCGCCAGGCCGGGGAACACCATCAGGTCGATGTGGCCCCCGGCCGGCTGACGCCACTCGCGAAACTCGGCGGCCAGGGCCCTGTGCTCGTGATCGAGGGACTGCGATTCCAGGTCCAGCAGGCGTTGATGCACCAGATCGAGCGTGTTGTCGATCAGCTGGGCGGCCTGTTCGGAGGTCATGGCATCGCTGCGGTGGGAGGAAAGCCTGAGCTTCGGGGAGTTGTAGAAGACGTTGGCGGGCGGGGTTGTAGCCGATGAGACGGGGTGCACCGCCGAAGTGGGGCACCCCTGGCTCAGTTCCCGCTCTGGCCCGACGCCAGCGGACGCGGCCTTGGGAGCAGCCGATCGAGCGCGGCCGGATCGACGGTTCGCCGCCCGGCGGCGTCCTCCCGCACCAGGTCGGCGAACACGTGATCGAAGCGCAGGTCCGTCAGGGCGTCTTGCTGCACCTGCAGCAGCGCACTTCCCGTGATCTCGTCGGTCCCCTCCACCATCGCGATCAGGGCGGCGCGGCCGCGCTCCAGTCCCTCCCGTCCAAGCCGCACCAGAGGGCTGTCAGGAGCGAGGGCATGGGCGAGGGTGGCCGTCCGATGCAGCTGGGGAGTGGAGCCGTTGAGCAGGGGGAGCGGATGCACCCGCCGCTGGATCAGGCCGGGTTCGATCGCCTGGTCCACCAGCAGGAAGAGCCCGTAGGACACATTCAGCCAGTGGCTGGGATCGTGGCTCAGGAACCGGCAGAGGAGATGGCCCTCCGGCGGCCCGGTGAGACACAGATGGCGGCTGAAGCGCAGCGGAGCCTCCACCCGGGTGAAGCACAGGAAGACCAGCCCGGTCACCAGGGAGGTGGTGATCAGCCCCACCACCAGCTCCAGCGTGGCCAGGACCAGGCTCCAGGGGGAAGCCACCTCCAGGTTGCTGAGGCTGGCCACGAAGAGGTTCTGCATGGCGAACACCAGGCTGGCCGGCAACCCCATCGGGGCTTCGCCCCGCAGCCCTGCGGGATCGAGGGCGAACAGCAGGGTGAAGGCCAGCACCTCGGCCGCGTAGAGCACCGCCAGCGTGGCCAGGAAGAGCGGCCAGGTCATGCGCAGCAGCATCGCCACCGGCTGCCTGCGCAGGCGGTGCCACGGCGTGCGGCCATGGCCCAGGACGGCGGCGGCATTCATGGGCCGCTCGGTTGTGGGAGCGGGAGAAACCGCTGCAGCACTCCGGTCAGGATCAGCAGGACGCTGAGCAGGACCGCCGGCGTGACCGGTTCGCCGAGGAACAGCACGGCACTGAAGACGGTCACCGCCAGGCTGGCGCTGCCGGCAAGGGAGACCTGGATCACACTGAAATGGCGGCTGCTTCGCTGGCGCAGCACCTCCGTGCCCAGGCAGAGGGTGAGCCCGTAGACCACGATCACCCAGAACACCCACCAAAAGCTGAGATAGAAGAAGTGCTGCGGCCCGTAGAGCCGCAGTGCAATCACGGCGAATACCAGGGCCCAGAGCACTCCCGGCAGCTGGTCCATGCCCATGGCACGGCCGGACCCGAAGAGCTTCCCCACCACCAGGCCGGCCAGGATCAGCCCCAGGGTGAGGCCGAACCGGGGAGGCAGCTTCTCCCGGAGCCAGACCTGGGCCAGCAGGGCGGACGCCGGCAGGGTGAGGGCGAACAGCAGGGTCTGGGTGATCACCGACAGCCGATCGAGCGCGAGGTAGAAGGCCACCGGCGCCAGAAAGCACCCCAGGAACGCATCGAGGACGATCAGCCCCCGACCTGAGCCATCGAGCCGCTCCAGGTCATGGCCCACACGGCCCGGTTCGGCCAGCACCAGAGCCAGCCCGATCATCAGCTGGGAGATGAGGAAGACGTTGCAGAAGCTGATCGGGTTCTCTCCCCCGATCGGATGGGCGGTACCGAAGGTCTGCAGCCCCTTGAGCACGGTGCTGCGCAGGCCGGACACCAACACATAGCCCGCCAGGGCCGCCGCGGCGAGGGCCGGGGTGGCACCGTCGAGGTTTCTCATCCCATCGGCAGCGGTTCCCCTCCCCTGGAACGTAGGGCCCCGGCGGCGCCGTCGACCTGCAGCCATCCTTCCGCCAGCGGGACCAGCAGTGCCAGGGCCCCCAGACGTGCTGTACTACGGCGCCTGGGGAAAGCGGCGGAGGCCATCACCTGCCGATGGGGATTCAGCCGCGGACGGAGGCCAGCCAGTTGTGAAAGGGCTGCCAGTCATCGCACTGATCGATCCCTTCCCACTGCCGCTCGATCAGCGGCCGCACGGAGCTTTCCGGCAGATTCCAGCGCTGCAGGACGGAGCCGATCGCCGCCGCCGCGGGAGCAGGCGGGATGGAAAGGGTCCGCCACCACCAGGCGTCGCTCCAGGCAGCGCCGGTCGTGGGTGCCGCAGGCCACGGGCGTGGCGCTCGAGCTGCACCTCGAGTTCCTGGCGGGGCAGCAGCATCGCCAGCAGCTCCTGCAGCAGCCCCAGATTGGGATGGCCCATCGGCGGCTGGCGGCCATCGGCGTAGAGGCCGCTTTGGTCGAAGTCGGCGGGGGTGAATCCCTGATCCCAGCGCTCCAGGAAGGCGAAGGGGCCGTAGCCGACGCTTTCGCCGACCAGCGACATGGCGGTATCGATGTTGAGCGCCCCGTGCACGAAGCCCGCCACCAGCCCCTCGGCCGCCAGGCGGGCCAACCACTCCAGCAGCTCGCCGTGGAAGGCCAGCAGTTGGACGTCGGTGCCGGCGGGTGCGCCGTCGGAGTGGGCCGCCGCCAGGTGGGAGTGCTACGCGACCCCAACGTGGCGCAGCAACCGCTCGAGCCGGCCGGGCTGGTGAAGGAGGGCGCTTCGTCACGCCTGAGGTCTTCGCCCGTCTCGCTCAGCGACAGGATGCGACTGGTGGTGAGCCCAAGGCGGTGCAGGACCATGGAGGCGGCCGTGCACGTCGCGGAGCTGGCCGTGGAGGAAGCCGCGGCCATCCCCCCGCCAGGTGTTCTAGATGCCGAACGGGCGCAGCAGAGGGCCGTTGCGGTAGCGCAGGCGAATGAAGGGGAACCCGGACGCCGTCACCACGTCCCAGTGCTCGATCCCCAGGGTCCAGGATCTTGATGGACGGCTCGAAGGGAAGGGCCGGCCGAGGAGCGGGGCTCAGGAAGGTGCTCGCAGGAACATACAGGAACATATGGGTGCAGGAAGCCCTCCGGGGGCATCCTGCGCCTGTGCCTCCACATCGGATCCGATGGAGAACTTCCACCCCATCGGGCTGATCCACCGCTACCGGGAGGGACTGCAGGCGCAGCAATGCGCCCAGCGCACGGTGACCGACTCCGAGCAGTGGCCTCTGCGATTTCTGCGGTTTCACCGCATGCGCCATCCCCACAAGATGGACAGCGCCGAGGTGAATGTGTTCCTCAGCCACCCGACGCTGGAGCAGCAGGCGAGCGCCTCCACCCAGAATCAGGCATGGGCAGCCCTGCAGTTTCTACACCGCGAACTGCCGGATAGGAATCTGGAACCGGAACGGGTGGTGCGTGCGCGGACGCAGACGGCTGCCGATGGTGCTCACCACGCAAGAGGTACGGGCAGTGATACAGAGACTGGATGGTGCCAGGGCTGCTCTTTGGAAGCGGCCTGTGGTTGATGGAAGCCCGCAGGTCAAGGGTGCATGACCTCGACTTCAGCAGGCACGAGTTGACGGTGGGCGACGGGAAGGGCGACAAGGTCCGCCTCCCCCGCCGCGTCATCGTATGGCACAGCAGCTGCACACTCATTTGGAGGGGAGGAGGATCCACCTGCAGGATCTGGCCGATGTCTGGGGACGGGTGCAGCCACCCAAAGCCCTCGCGCTGAAATATCCGAATGCGTCTGTGGAATGGGAAAGGCAATGGGCTTTGCCGCAACAGAGCCGCTGGAGCAATCAGGCATCCGGCAAACAGGTCCGCGACCACATGGATCAGAGCCTGATCCAGAACGCGGTGCGCCGAGCGGTGCTGGCGACGGGGATCAGCAAGCGGGCCACCTGCCGCAGCCTGCGTCACTCCTTCGCCACCCAACTCCTGGAACGCGGTCAGGACATGCCCACCATTCAGGAGTTACCAGGCAACAGCCATCTGAAGACCCCGAGGATCGACAGGCCTGTGCTGAATCGCGGTCCTCTGGGGGGTCTCAAGCCCGGCCGATGAGCCCTGACTGTGGCTCAGGGTGCGTAGGCTGAACAGGCCTTGAGGCGGAGATAGCGACCGGACCCGCCTATTTAACGATAGCCGTCTTATGCAGACATTGTTCCTTCGACTCAACGAGGGCTGGAATGCTGAACCCAACGCCCCGGAGCCCACTGTTGAGATTCAGGGAGAAGACTTGATCCTCTCGTTCTACGTCAACGCATTCCAGTATCCTGAGTTTGAAGAGGGCGAAACTGCAGTTTTGCGTTTCGTGCACTGTACACATTATCGCCTCGGCCCAACAAATGATGAGGGCTGGCACCGAGGACAGTGCCGGTTCAGCGAACTTGCGCCTGCCTGGGGTGAATTCTATCTGGTTCAAGGCGACAGTGCTTTGCTGGGCGCCCCAAAAGACTGGATTTCTGTTGGCTTGCCACGCGGCCAAAGCCAACATTTCCTCTTCTATTTCCGAGACAGCACCTTTGAGTGTGTCGCAGAGCACTGTCACATCGAACCGACCGCTGACAATTCGCTCCAGCGGAGAAGCAAAAAGCTGCGCTTCTCGCCTACCGCTGAGCACAGACCTTAGGCATACAGATAAGTGGCCAATAGTGCCTTTCGGATTTGGCCAAGTACTCCTCGATCGGGCTCGATTGGGGTTCGCGACTTGTGAGCGAACATGAAGAGGCTGTTGGCAGGGTTGCTAACCACAGCTAGACGTCAAAGGCATAGGTGAGTACCCAGAATGGCTGAGCTTTTCTCGATTGCGTTTGAGCAGGTTGAACTGGTCAACGGTCTCAAGCCAGACCAGGCTGTATGGCTATTCATGCGAGACACGCTCAGGGACAGTAGAAATCCCGAGGTTGCGCTCGACATTCGGGAGGTCGGCTCCTTTCCGCCGGATGCCAATAGAGCTCTGCCGCCCGAGTACCGAGTCGACGACAGCGGGCTCTACGCGCAGGGGCTCCAGATCGCGATACCGGCGCGCAACGACATCCACGACATCAGTCTTGGACAAGAGTTTCCGCGCTTTGCCCTCGATTCCCTTGCGGTGTCTGAGGGACAGTTCCTAGAAGTCGAGGTCTTCATGCTGCCGCGAGTTTGGTTTCGGCAGATGACCGTCTCCCAGGACGATCTCGACAAATGGTCACGTGCTGGTTTCTTAACGCTGCTCGGTGCAAGCGGCTTCGGGCTCCCCGGAGTGATCGTCGGCGGGATCCTAGGAGGCCTCTGGGGGACGGAGAACATCGATGTAACGGTTCCTTGTTACCAGACCGTGATCTCTGCACGACATGTCTTCACTCTCGATGACCTTCGCTCACTGGCCATGGAACCGATGCGGAGGTTCGGGCCGAACGACAACGACATCGGGATCTGCGGTTACATCGACAGCTTCTACTGGCTGTCGGCCAACCAGCACCAGCCGTTCAGTTTTGGGCCGTCGACGCCGATAGAGCGCCAAGACTGCGAGTTGCATCCATGGCGTCACCAGCCGATCGTTGAGTGGTTGGAAGGAACTTGGCTGGACCGCGATGGATGGGAGACGAGCTGTCTCGGCATGAGGGTGAACGCGACGTCGGCAAACCAAGCAGATGTTTATGTTTTTGATAATCTGCATAGCGGTGGTACGCAAACCCGCGAGTTCATGCACCGCCCAATCCTCAAGGACCTCGTTCCCAACCAGTTCAGCTATGATTTCTTCGGGGACGAGTGCCCGGCACGTTCCGCCGTGCCGACCTGCGGGAACTGCAAGAGATTTACTAACTTGCCGCATCTTGTCATCATGCCCATCCAGATGATCGCCGCACTTGCGCTTGGCCCCCGCCATCGCGGCGCGGAAGGATGGGGTGAGAGCATGATGAGCCGCAGCCTGGGTGCGAGAAGCCCGAGTTGCACGGAATCTGAACGGCTCCGGCAGCTATGGGGACAGCACAGCGCGGGCGAAACGGCATCGCTGGGGCCGGGATTCCTGTTCCGGCGCGATGGCCGGGACCGGATCGCGATCTGGCCAACCGGCACAATGACGCCGAAGCCACCTCGTAAGGATCCGACCGAATCAGGGAGAGCACGAGTTGAAACGATAGTTCATCTCCATGACGGCACAAGCATCGGGGAGATTATTTTCGGTTGCTTCAAGGTGCCGCTGAGCGAACGGGAGGCGCTGTTCACGTATGCGGAGGTACCTGCCAAGGGTAACCCCATGTGTCCGCGGCTGCGTTATATGTGCTGGGACGAGAATGGCCAAGTGGTCAAGGACGTGATGCTGCAGCGCTGGTTCCGACCGCCTGCTTAGTGCCTGCCGCCAATCTCAAGCAAAAGACGTCAACGCAAGCGACTTTCGGAGAATCTCGTGGTAGAATCAAAGCGATTCCACACATTTACTGAGTTCTATACCTTCTACCTTGAGGAGCACAAGAATCGTATATCGCGGCGTTTGCACGTCCTGGGTACGACCATCGGAGTCATCCTGTTTCTTGCCGCTGTTGTCCGTGGAGACGCCTGGCTCATTCTCATCGCCCTGATACAGGGCTATGCATCCTCCTGGGCTGGGCACTTCTTCTTCGAGCACAACAAGCCTGCCACGTTCCAGTACCCGCTACTCAGCTTCATGGGAGATTGGCGGCTGTGGTGGGATACGCTCACCGGCAAACAACCTTTCTGAACTACGGGCTGCCGGAGTCAGTGTCGCCATTGTCTACACGCATTGCCCTCAATCCGGCTCGGCACGTGTTCGACACTTGCGGACTGCTTCTCCAAATCAGCGATGCCGCCTAACCCCTCGATCACGCTGACCACCACCAAGCCATTGTGTCAGCATGGCCTACGCGGCCCAGAGCCTTCTGAGCCGAAAATAGCCTGGCTCAAACGCTAGCAGGATCAAAGCAAGGACAGAAGTGCTGCCACCTTCATGCCTTTACGCCAGAGCGCCAGGGAGGCAACGCTGCAGAACCGAAGCGGGCCACCATCTCTACTTTGAGGCGGATGTTCATCGCGCGCTGCTCCAAAGAGCCAATGCAGCCATCGTTCAATATCGGATATGATCAATAAAGCATGGTGCATGGTTTAAGCCGTAGATGCTTATGATTTAGGCAATGCAGACGAAAGAGAAGACCGGCCGTGCATTGACCTCGAGGAGCCATCGAAACCCAGGATATAGCAGATAAATATAGTCACTCGATTAAGTCATAAGCCGCCACAGATCCACATGCCTCATCATATCGGGAAGCGTTTACACAGTTGATTGGGAAGATCAATTCATTGGCGCATCAACCGCTGGCATCAAGCCCTGAAAAGATCGCGGACAAGCCTACCCTATATCATTTTCGTCAAGGCATCTATCGGGTCGTTTACTCCGTCGACGAGGAGCCCGTGTTGTCGATGCTGCTTAGGCTGGGCACAGAAGGGTTATCTACCGATGATTAGGCCTTCAAGCATCAAGATACAGAAGACTGGGCGAGGGGAATCGGCCTTACCCAAGCTTGGGCCCGCTTATGATTAGCAGGGTTAACGCAAAACGCATGAAGTTACTTGGAGAGTTTGGCCAGGTTGTGACCATCGAGCGCTCCGACTTCGGGAAGCCTGGCACCCCGGCGGGCGAGGATCTGCTGCTCAATATCACGATCGTCGTTGGGGGATACTCAGCGGCTGATCAAGCCTGGGTAGTCGCAAACGATTGGCGTGGATTCATGCATCAGCTACGTGCTCTTGAACATGTACGCCAAGGTCAGGCGGAGCTTGTGGGCGCCAGTCCACAGAACCTGAAGCTGACCTTTTGGGCGACTGACCATGCTGGGCACATGGCAGTCTCTGGGTTCCTTGGCTGGCGCAGTCCAGACGGGTTCAACCAGAAGTGCGAGTTCGGCTTCGCCTTTGATGCAGGCATGCTGAGCATTGTTGTTCAAGAGCTTGAGGCACTGGGATATCCCACGACCTAACTCGCGGCTGCAACAAACGGCGGTGGCTCAGCAGCCAACGGGATAGGTTGTATCCAGAACGCCACGGTGAGGAAGCCGCAACGTCAGCCCTGAGCACTGCGGGCGGCTGGATCTCATTCCCATTGCAGCTGATCGGCTCAGGAGTGGAACACAGTGGCAATATTGTCATGACCTTCGTCACCTGGCATTCAGGGCTGATCCGGCAGATCCATCCGTGAAGATGCATTCATGAAGATCAATCCACCAAGATGCATCCTGGCATCCAGACCCTGGCCCACCTCCGGTTCAGAAACCTGCTGAAACGGCCACACCATGCTGGTCATTCGCACGAAAAGAGTCTACGAAGCCGTCCATCCGGAGGATGGGACCCGAGTTCTCGTGGATCGGATCTGGCCGCGCGGAATGACGAAGGACGATGTGCGAGCGGATCTCTGGCTGAAGGACGTGGCCCCCAGCAGCGATCTGCGCCAGTGGTTCCACCATGACCGATCGAAATGGGAGGCCTTCAAGGGCCGATACTTTCTGGAACTTGATGCCAGGCCGGAGGCCGTGGGGAGGTTGCTGGACCAGGCGAGACGGGGACGTCTGACGCTGCTCTTCTCGGCGCGGGACACCGGGTGCAACCACGCCCTGGCCCTGAAGGAGTATCTGCTTTCAACCCTCGAGACGTGAGGTGACCCATGCCCGCACCCGCCACCAGCGGCGTCCTGATCTACGCGAAGACCCTGCCTGTCATGTCGGCCTTCTACGAACAGGTCCTGGAGGCCAGGGTGCTGCTCGCCGATGCGGAGCACAGAGTGCTCCAGACCCAGGACACCCAGCTGATCCTCCACGCCATTCCCGAAGCCTTCGGCCGGTCCGTCGTCATCGATGTTCCCCCGGTGCCACGCGAGACCCAGGCGATCAAGCCGTTCTTCACCGTCGGGACTCTGGCCGAGGCCGAAACCATCGTCGAGCGCTGCGGCGGCAGGGTCTGGGGTCCGCTCTGGAGCGGGCCCGGCCTGCGGGTGCGCAACGTCTGTGATCCGGAGGGCAACATCCTGCATCTGCGCGAGCGGGTCTGACGCCGCCCGGCTCAGCCGATCCCCGTGCGGGCGATGTCGAGCACGTCGGCCATCGAGCGGATCTGATCCATCGTGGTGCGCAACTGGGCCGCGCTGATGAGTTCCACCCGCAGGTCGATACGGGCCGGTTTGCCGGCGCTGGTGCGCACCCGGGCGTCGCTGACGTTGATGCGGTGATCCGAGAGCCGCATCAGGATGTCCTTGAGCACTCCCACCCGGTCGAGCACCTCGATGCGCAGCCGCACTGGGTAGCGGCGCTGACTGGTCTCACCGAGGGGGTTCCAGCGCACCGGCAGACGCCGCTCGGCCGGCACCTGGGAGACGTTCGAGCAATCCTGGCGGTGGATCGTGATGCCATGGTTGCCGAGAGCCACCGTGCCCACGATCGCTTCACCGGGCAGGGGACTGCAGCAGCCGCCCAGGCGGTACTCCAGACCCTCCAGCCCCAGGATCGGGCTGTCGGAGGGATGCACCGGGGCCGCCTGACGGGGCTGGGCCGCGACCACGCTGGCGGCCACCTCCTCGTTGGTCTGCTCGGGGGCGGCGATGGCGCTGCTGAGCCGCACCTCCTCCCGCAGGCGGTTGAGCACCTGCTGCAGGGTGACGCCACCGAAGCCGAGGGAGGCCAGGAGGTCCTCGGTGCCCACCAGATTGCAGCGCTTCGCCACCCGGGCGATGGCCTCGCCGTTGAGCAGGGCGTCGAAGCCGTCGCGGCCGAGTTCCCGCTCGAGCATCTCGGTGCCCCGCTGGATGTTCTCCTCCCGGTGGCTGCGCTTGTACCAGCCGCGGATGCGATTGCGCGCCGTGGGAGTGGCGACGAAATTCAGCCAGTCGAGGCTGGGGCGAGCGTTCTTGGAGGTGATCACCTGCACGAAGTCGCCGTTCTTCAGAGGCGTGGCCAGCGGACAGAGGCGGTCGTTGATGCGCACCCCCTGGCAGTGGTTGCCGACCTCGGAATGGATCCGGTAGGCGAAATCCACCGCCGTGGACCCCTTGCGCAGTCCCACCACATCGCCCTTGGGGGTGAACACGAAAACCTCCTCGTCGAAGAGGTCCTCCTTGATCGAGGCGAGGAAGTCGCTGCTGTCGGTGCCGCCGTCGTCCTTCTGCCAGTCCACCAGCTGCCGCAGCCAGTTGAAGCGCTCCGTGTCGCCGGCGGCGGGCGAGCCCCCCTCCTTGTACTTCCAGTGGGCGGCGATGCCGTACTCCGCCACCTGGTGCATGTCGGTGGTGCGGATCTGCACCTCGATCGGGCGATGGCGGCCGATCACCGCCGTGTGCAGCGACTGGTAGCCGTTGGGCTTGGGCAGGCCGATGTAGTCCTTGAAGCGGCCCGGGATCGGCCGGAAGGTGTCGTGCACCACCGCCAGGGCCCGGTAGCAGCTCTCCAGGTCCGGGCAGAGGATGCGCAGGGCCGCCACGTCGTAGATCTCGTGGAACGCCTTCTGCTGGCGCTGCATCTTGCTCCAGATGCCGTAGAGGTGCTTCGGCCGGCCGCTCACCTCGCACTCCTGCAGGCCCACCGCCGCCAGCCTGTCGCGCAGCAGCTGCACCGTGGCGGCCAGGCGCTCCTCCCGTTCACTGCGCTTGGTGGCGACCTGCTGCTGGACGTCGCGGAAGGACTCGGGCTCCAGCACCTTGAAGGCCAGATCCTCCAGCTCCCACTTGAAGCGGCCGATGCCCAGCCGGTTGGCAAGGGGGGCGTAGATGTCGCGGGTTTCCCGGGCGATGCGCTGCTGCTTCTCGGGCTTGAGGGCCCCAAGCGTGCGCATGTTGTGCAGCCGGTCGGCCAGCTTCACCAGCACCACCCGGATGTCGCTGGCCATGGCCAGGAACATGCGGCGCAGATTCTCCGCCTGGGCCTCGGTGCGGTTGTTGAAATGGATGCCGCCCAGCTTGGTGACCCCCTCCACCAGGGCGCGCACCTCCTCACCGAAGCGACTTTCGATCTCCTCCGGCGTGACCTGGGTGTCCTCCACCACGTCGTGCAGGAAGCCGGCGGCGATCACCGCGGGGCTGGCGCCGATCTCCCGCAGCAGTCCGGCGACGGCGATCGGATGGACGATGTAGGGCTCGCCGCTGGCCCGGAACTGGCCGTCGTGGAGCTGGTAGGCGAAGTCGAAGGCCGTGGCCACCAGGGCCTCGGGGTCGGCGGGGATCGCCTTGCCCCCCGTGGCCGGCAGATGCCCCAGGCACTGGCGCAGCCAGGCGGGGAGCGGCACGCCATAGGCGTCGTCCAGCCCGCCAGGGAGGACGGAGCCGCCAGGCGGGGAGGGAGCCGGAGGAGCCGCTGGACCTTCTGCAACAGGGGGTGGGGCCGGCGAACAGGCCACCGGAGAGGAAACGTGATCCGGCACCGCCCTCAGCATCACACCCTGCGGGGTCCACCCCATCGTATGGGGCAAACGTCATGAAACAGGGGACTGGGGTGGCCGGCCATCCAGACTGGGCGCCGCCGGCGTCGTCCATGGCCCTGCCTGCCCCGTCCATGACCCAGGCACCGGTGCTGCGGATCGGCGGGTTGCAGGTGCAGTACCCCGGCAGCGAGCGCGCCACCCTCGACGGCCTGGAGCTTTGCCTGAACCCAGGGGAACGGCTGGCCCTGGTGGGTCCCTCGGGCTGCGGCAAGAGCACCGTGGCGCGGGCGGTGCTGCAGCTGCTGCCCCCCGGCAGCCGCTGCGAGGGGGAGCTGCTGCTGGCGGGGCAGGACCCCCGGCGCCTGAGGCGTACCGCCCTGCGGCGGCTGCGGGGCGAGGCGGTGGGCCTGGTGTTCCAGGACCCGATGACGCGCCTGAATCCGCTGCTCACCATCGGCGAACACCTGCGCGACACCCTGGCCGCCCACCGCGGCGGAGGCCGCCAGCGGGCCCGGGAACTGCTGGCGCGGGTGGGCATCGATCCGGGGCGTTACGGCAGCTTTCCCCATGAGTTCAGCGGCGGCATGCGCCAGCGCCTGGCCATCGCCCTGGCCATGGCCATGGCTCCCCCCCTGGTGATCGCCGACGAACCCACCACCAGCCTCGACGTGGCGGTGGCGGGCCAGGTGATGGCCCAGCTCAGCGACCTCTGCACCGAGGCCGGCAGCGCACTGCTGCTGATCAGCCACGACCTGGCCATGGCCGGCCGCTGGTGCGACCGCATCGCCGTGCTGGATCAGGGACGGCTGGTGGAGGAGGCCACCAGCCACCAGCTGCTGACGGCGCCGGCCTCGCCCCTGGCCCGGCGGCTCGTGCGCGCCGCCCGCGAGCGGGAGGGTGGCCGCAGCGAGGCCCCCACGGCCGCTCCGGTGCTGCTGGAGGTGGAGGAGCTGCGCAGCTGGCATCCGCTGCCCTCCCTGCCCTGGGCGCCGCGATGGATCAAGGCGGTCGACGGGGTCAGCCTCACCCTCCACGAGGGGGAGACCATCGGCGTGGTGGGGGCCTCGGGCTGCGGCAAGAGCAGCCTCTGCCGTGCCCTGATGGGCCTGGCGCCGGTGCGGGGCGGCTCGGTGCGGCTCCAGGGTGTGGACCTGCGGCAGCTGCGCGGGCGGCCGCTGCGGCGGGCCCGGCGCCGCCTGCAGATGGTGTTCCAGGACCCCCTCGCCTGTCTCAACCCCCAGATGACCATCGGCGAGGCGGTGGCCGACCCCCTGCTGATCCACGGCCTGGCCTCCCACCGGGAGGCCCGCCGCCGCGTCCGCCTGCAACTGGAGCTGGTGGGGCTGGAGCCGGCCGGATCCTTCGAGGACCGGCTGCCGCGGCAGCTCTCCGGCGGTCAGCAGCAGCGGGTCGCCATCGCCCGCGCGCTGATCCTGGAGCCCCAGGTGCTGCTCTGCGACGAGAGCGTCAGCATGCTGGACGCCGAGGTGCAGGCGGAGGTGCTGGGCCTGCTCCGGCGCCTGCAGGCCGAACTCGGGCTGGGCCTGCTGTTCATCACCCACGATCTCTCGGTGGCCAGCGGCTTCTGCCACCGCGTGATCGTGCTGGACGGCGGCCACGTCGTCGAACAGGGCAGCGGCGCCGACCTGCTGGCCCACCCCCGGGCGGCGATCACCCGCACCCTGGTGGAGGCCTGCCCCCGCCTGCCCGCCATCCCCTGACACCGCCATGCTGCACCGCCTGCTCCTGCGCGCCCGCTACCTAACGCTGGTTCCGATCCTGGGGCTGCTGGTCAGCTGCCTGGCCCTGTTCATCCGCGGCAGCCGGCTGATCCTCGAACAGCTCCAGATGGCACTGGCCGGCAGCACCGGCGTGGAGCATCTCAACCGCTTCGAGGTGGAACTGCTCGAAGGCATCGACCTGCTGCTGGTGGGAACGGGCTGCCTCGCCCTGGCGATCGGCATGTTCTCCCTGTTCATCAGCGAACTGAAGCTGCCGAAGACCCTGAGCTTCAGGAACTTCCACGAAGTGAAGGGCCTGTTCGCCAACTTCATCATCCTGGCCATGGCGATCGCCTTCCTGGAGCAGCTCAACAGCTTCCAGCAGCCGGAATCGGTGCTCCGCTCCAGCGGCGCGGAGATCTTCTTCTCAGGCGCCGGCATGGCCGTGGTGACCCTGGCCCTGCTGGCCTTCAAGAACTGGGGCGGGGAACCGGCAGGGCCGTTGCCGGGGCCCCGGGAGCTGGACTGAGCCCTCAGGACGCCCCGCTCGAGCCGGCCTGGCCGAGCCGTCGGCGCAGCGCCCTGAGCAGCTTCTCGAAGGCCTCTGGCAGGGGCGCCTCGAACACCAGCCGCTCGCCGCTGATGGGGTGATCCAGCCCCAGCTGCACCGCGTGCAGCGCCTGGCCGGGCAGGGCCACCGGCAGGCGACGGCAGCGGCCGTAGGTGGCATCCCCCACGATCGGATGGCCCATGTGGGCGCAGTGCACCCGGATCTGGTGGGTGCGGCCGGTGTCCAGCCGGAAGCGGAGCAGGGCGTGATCGCCCAGGGCCTCGACCAGGTGCCAGTGGGTGCGGGCATGGCGCCCGGAGGTGTCGGCCACCACGGCGTACTTCTTGCGATCGACCGGATGGCGGCCGATCGCGCCGACGATCGTGCCCTCCTCGCCGCGGGGAACGCCGTGCACCACCGCCAGGTATTCCCGCGAGGCGATCCGTTTCTGGATCTGGACCTGCAGCTTCACCAGCGCCTCCTGGCTCTTGGCGACCACGATGCAGCCGGTGGTGTCCTTGTCGAGGCGGTGCACGATGCCTGGTCGCATCTCGCCACCGATGCCGGGCAGATCGGGACAGTGGTGCAGCAGACCGTTCACCAGGGTGCCGTCCTTGTTGCCTGGGGCCGGGTGCACCGTCAGGCCGGCGGGCTTGTTGATCACGATCAGGTGGGCGTCCTCGTAGAGGACATCGAGCGGCATCGCCTGAGGCACCAGGTAGGGGAGCGGCTCGGGCGGCGGCATCCACACCTCCACGAGGTCGCCGGCGCGCAGCGGGGTCTTGGCCCGGCCCGTGACGCCGTTCACCCGCACGCAGCCGGCATCGATGAACTTCTGGATGCGGGCCCGGCTCTGCTCCGGCCGCTGGGACACGAGCCAGCGATCGAGGCGCATCGGCAGCGGCCTGGGGTACTGGAGGGTGAGCAGCTCACCGTCACCCTGGCCGAAGCCTCCGGCCAGGGTGGTGGAGCCGTCCCTGTCGTGTGACTTCACCGTGAAGGACGTCAGCACCAACGTCAGCACCAACAGTTGCGGTCCATGGTTCGAACCATAGGTGGTCCAGGATCATCGAGGCCGGCCCGTGCATGGTCCAGGCAAGACCCATGACGGAGCCGTCAACAGGGCGTGAGAACAGGGCGTGAGAACGAAGAGATGCGTAAGCTGATGCTCGCTCCATTCTTCCACTTGCGAGCAAAGACTCCCCAGGACAGTTCCGGTTACCGACCTGAGGTCGACGGCCTGCGTGCCGTTGCCGTCATCGCCGTCATCATCAGTCATTTCCACAATCCGATCCTGCCTTCAGGCTATCTGGGAGTGGATGTCTTTTTTGTGATTTCCGGCTATGTGATCAGCGGCTCACTGCTGCGCAAGCAACATTACAGTCTGGCCCATCTGCTTGCCGGCTTCTACAGCCGACGCATCAGGAGAGTTCTGCCGGCATTGATCGCCTTCACTCTGATAGCGGCCTTACTGATCTGCCTGGTCAACCCGAATCCAGGCGAATCCCTCAGCACTGGCACCGCGGCCCTGTTCGGAGTGTCGAATGTGTACCTCATGCAGCGCACAGCCGACTACTTCGCCGCCCCCACCCAGCTGAACATCTTCACCCACACGTGGTCACTTGGGGTGGAAGAGCAGTTCTATATCTTCTATCCCCTGATGGTCTGGTTCGCCACGGCGCAGGTGCGATCCCGACGGCTGCTCCATGCGACCATCCTCCTCCTCGCAGCCCTGGCGAGCGCGGCGGTGATCAGCAAACTCGCCCTGGGCTCCTACTTTGCCCTGATCCCCGGTGGCCTGTACACCCTGACCCCTTTTCTGCCCTATGGGGCACTGGCGCTCTGCATACCGGCTGTCGGCCTCTTCAAACCGTTCGGTTCCGGCAGGCGCAGCCTGATGCTCTGCCTGGCAGTGCTCGCCACGGCCTCCCTGGCCCTGTTCTGGTTCACCTATGAGCGGGATTTCGTTGCCGCGTACTACCTCATGCCCTCCCGCTTCTGGGAGCTGGCAGCCGGCTGCCTGCTCTTCCTCGCTGCGGGAACGATGCGCCAGCACAGGCTTCGATTCCTTTTGAAAATCCCTGCCAGTCTGATCGGCGCGCTGCTGCTTCTCAGCTTTGCCCTGCCGCTGGATCGCGGCCGGACAGCCACGCTCCTGGTGGTTCTGCTGACGACCTTCCTGATCGCTCGGCTGAACAGGGAAAGCCTTGCCGGCAGAGTGCTCTGCCACCCCTGGACCCTGAAGATCGGCCTTGCCTCCTATTCCCTCTACCTCTGGCACTGGGGCGTGATCGCCTCCAGTCGCTGGACCATCGGCATTCAGGCCTGGACGGTTCCGCTGCAGCTCCTGCTGATCTGGGCTCTCGCACTGGCCTCCTACGAATGGGTCGAACGCCCGTTTCGCTATTCAGCACGTTTCAGATCCGTTCCCCATACGCTGTTCTCGGGGATGGCCGCTCTTGCCGCAGCCTCGATGGCCCTCGTGGCGCTGGGCACGAACGCCGGTGCGCTCTCCCTGGATCGGCGCTTCCCGGATGCGCCCGGCCGGCAACTCGCGGCAGCGACGTTCAACACCAACCGGATCCAGAACGTCGTTGATCGCCAGAAGATGCTGATCGGCCTCACGACCACAGCCACGGGCGCACCCCTGCCACGACCACGCCTCTACATCCTCGGCGACTCCCATGCGGAACAGTATGTGGATGCGCTCCGGCAGAAGCTGCCGGAGCGGGGCGTGGGTGCAGCCATCATCGGCTGGCGCTGCGGCTACATCTCGTCGCTCGACATCGAACCGCTGACCAGGCAATGGATGCAGGGCTGCGAGGATTACAAACGCTGGGTGGACTCCTTCGTGTCCAGCCAGGTCGAACCGGGCGACATCGTGTTGGTGGCGCACCGATGGAAGGAAAAGAAGGTGAAACCCCATCAGGAAGCGGTCCTGGACGAGCTGGCTGATCGGCTGCGGGCGCGCGGGGCCCAGCTGGTGATGATCGACGATGTGCCCGAGCTGGAGGTTCTGGACCCGCTCCTCTGCCAGAAACGGCCATGGCGGCCTCTGCCCATGGAAGGCTGCTTCCGATCTTCCGCCGAGGTGAACCGTGACCAGGGGGTCTTCGACCGGATGGCGGCAAGGCTGATGGCCAGGCATGGAAATGTCCATTACGTCCAGCTGCGTGATCTGTATTGCACGGGCACGATCTGCGGGCCCTACAAGGGCGGCCTCCTTCTCTACAAGGACAACAACCACCTCCGCCATGAAGCCAGTCTTCTCGGCGCGGGACGGCTGGTGAGCAGGTTGCGCTCCCTCGGGGGAGCCCAGGATCAGAGGGCTGGCGCTTCCTGAGGGGGATGGCCCTGCGGCGGCAGTTCCAGGGCGATCGGGCCCAGCAGCGAGCGGCGGAAATCATCCAGCAGCCGTTGAGCCATCCTGCCTGCATCGCCACTGGTGTGGCGGTTCGCCGCCGCGGCCAGCCACACCTCCGCATCCGGGCGGCCGCCGGAGTCCGGCAGCCGCCCCATCGCCACCCCGTACCGCCGCTCCAGCAGATCCCCCGCCACCCCGGCGGCCGGCACCGCTGCCAGGCCATCCAGCAGGCGCAGGAAGGCCAGCGCCACGGCCTCGCCGTCGTAGGCGGCCTGACCGATGTCGTCGCAGAGGGCGAGACGCAGCGCCGCCTGCTGATCGTCGAGGCGGGGGGGCAGCACGCCCGGCGCATCGAGCAGATCCAGGTCCTGACCGAGACGCACCCAGCGCAGACTGCGGGTGACGCCGGCACGGCGGGCGCTTTCCACCACCTTCTGCCGCACCAGCCGGTTGATCAGCGCCGACTTGCCCACGTTGGGGAACCCCAGCATCAGCGCCCGCACCGGCCGCGGGCGCATGCCGCGGCCGGCGCGGCGGGCATTGAGCTGCTCGCCGGCCCGGATCGCCGCCTGCTGCAGCTGCTTCACGCCCGTGCCCACCCGGGCGTCGCACCACCAGGGCACCTCTCCCCGCTGGCGGAGCCAGGCGTCCCAGGCCTGGCGGGCCCCGGCGCTCACCATGTCGCGGCGATTGATCGCCAGCAGACGGGGCTTGCCGCGGATCCAGCGCTGCAGCCGGGGGTGAGAGGTGGCCAGGGGTATGCGGGCATCCCGCACCTCGATCACCAGATCCACCTTCTCCAGATTGGCGCTGAGGGCCTTCTCGGCCTTGGCGATGTGGCCGGGATACCACTGGATCGTCGGGCCGGCCGAGCCCGTGCCGACCGGATCGCCGACATCCGGCATCAGGGCACCACCAGCACCGGACAGGGCGCCAGCTGCAGCACCCGGGCGGCGGTGCTCTGCTGGTCGGATTCGAGAGTGATGCCGCGGGTGCCCATCACGATCACGTCCGCATTGATCTCATCGGCCACGTCGCCGATCACGAAGGCCGGCTTGCCCTCCCGCTCGATCACCTCGCAGCTCACGCCGGCCTGGGTGAAGCTGGCCCGGGCCTGCTCCAGCAACCTGGCCACATCGGCCGGATCGTGCATCGCTCCCTCCTCGGCCTCCACCACCGACAGCAGCACCACCCGGCTGCCATGGCGCTGGGCCAGCTGCAGGGCGACGGCCGCCGTCTCCATCGTCTGGCGGCTCTGGTCGATGGGAAAGAGAACGGTGTCGAACATGGCGGAGGGTCCGGCCTTCATGTCCTAGCGCCGACCGTTGCAGCCGCCAGCGGCAGGGGGTGGGAAGAACCGAATCCATCCGTGGCCGTGCCGGGTAGGGCCGGGGGCTAATCTCCCCCCGCCTTTCCCCTATCCGTAACCATGGCGAAGCGATCCCTCTCCAGCCTCAGCGCCGACGAACTCCGCGGCAAGCGGGTGCTGGTCCGGGTCGACTTCAACGTACCCCTCGACGAGGCGGGGGCGATCACCGACGACACCCGCATCCGTGCCGCCCTGCCCACCGTGCACCACCTGATCGAGCATGGGGCGAAGGTGCTGCTGGCCGCCCACTTCGGCAGGCCCAAGGGCCAGGTCAACGAATCCATGCGGCTGACGCCGGTGGCCGCGCGCCTCGGCGAGCTGCTGGGCAAGCCCGTGGTCAAGACCGACAGCTGCATCGGCCCCGACGCCGAGGCCAAGGTGGCCGCCATGGCCGACGGCGATGTGGTGCTCCTCGAGAACGTGCGCTTCTTCGCCGAGGAGGAGAAGAATGACTCCGCGTTCGCCGAGAAGCTGGCGAGCCTGGCCGATGTCTACGTCAACGATGCCTTCGGCGCCGCCCACCGGGCCCATGCCTCCACCGAGGGCGTCGCGAAGGTCCTGAGCCCCAGCGTGGCCGGTTTCCTGATGGAGAAGGAGCTGCAGTACCTGCAGGGCGCCGTCGACGATCCCCGCCGCCCCCTGGCCGCGATCGTGGGGGGCTCCAAGGTGAGCAGCAAGATCGGCGTGCTCGAGTCGCTGATCGACAAGTGCGACAAGGTGCTGATCGGCGGCGGCATGATCTTCACCTTCTTCAAGGCCCGGGGCCTGGCGGTGGGCAAGAGCCTGGTGGAGGAGGACAAGCTGGAACTGGCCCGGGAACTGGAAGCCAAGGCGGCCGCCAAGGGCGTGCAGCTGCTGCTCCCCACCGATGTGGTGCTGGCCGACAACTTCGCTCCCGACGCCAACAGCATGACCACTCCGATCGATGCCATCCCCGAGGGCTGGATGGGTCTCGACATCGGCCCCGATTCGGTGAAGACCTTCCAGGACGCCCTGGCCGACTGCCAGACGGTCATCTGGAACGGGCCCATGGGCGTGTTCGAGTTCGACAGGTTCGCCGCCGGCACCAACGCCATCGCCCATACCCTGGCCGATCTGAGCGCCAAGGGCTGCTGCACGATCATCGGCGGCGGTGACTCCGTCGCCGCCGTGGAGAAGGTGGGGGTGGCCGACCGGATGAGCCACATCTCCACCGGCGGCGGCGCCAGCCTCGAACTGCTGGAAGGCAAGGTGCTGCCTGGCGTGGCGGCCCTCGACGAGGCCTGATCCCGGCGGCCGCAGCGGGGTTGGCTGGCTGAGGAGACCGGTTTCAGACGCCCGAGTTCCCCGGCCGGCCCTCTCCCCATTTCCAGCGGCGGTCGCCTCTGCCCCACTCGGGCAGGGGAATCCCGTTGCGCTCGAACAGCACCTTGATCTCGGCGCGGTGCTGCTCCCGCTGGCGCTGGTAGGCCTCACGCTCCTGTTTCATGCAGGCGCGCAGGGCCTCACTGCTGCCGGCGGCCCCGAGGCAGCGCTCACCGTTCTGAAGGATCGTGATGCGGGCCTGGTGATCGCTGATGGCGAGGCGCTTCTGCTCGGGGAAGATCTTCTGCAGCTGGGCCGGGGTGGGGCGGCCCGGCTCCGACGGCGCGGTCTGGGCCAGGGCGGCCCCGCCCGCGCCCAGGGCCACGGCCAGGACGGCGATGCGGAAGGGAGTGGAAAGGCTGGCAGCCATGGGGGAGAGAGTCATCGACAGAGTCATGGTGCCCGGCAGGTGTGACAGGAATTGGACTGGCCGGAGGCGACCTGTGACCGAATGCGACCCCCGTGGCGGGGGCTCCGCGACCACCGTTCAGTCACCGGGGAGGGGCCAGGCCCGCAGCGCCACGGCGAAGCGGCCCGCCGCCTGCCCGGCCCCACCGGCTGGCGCCTCCAGGCGCCGCAGGACGCCGCCGTGCTCCCTGGCCACCTTGGCGGCGATGGCCAGGCCCAGACCGCAGTGGCCCTCACCGCCCCGGGCCAGATCGAGCCGCTGAAACGGGGCCATCGCCTTCTCCCAGAGCTCGGGGTCGATCCCGCTCCCGCAGTCCCAGACCTGGATCTCGAAACCGCTCTCCACCAGGCCTCTCTCGACCAGACCTCTCTCACCCGAGCCTCTCTCCGCCGGGGCTCGCTCCGCCTGGGACCGGCCGCTGAGGCTGCCCCCCCCCAGGGACTGCAGCACCACCCGCAGGGGTGGCCGGCCGTAGGCAAGGGCGTTGTCGAGCAGGTTGCCCACCGCCCTCGACAGACCGATGGGTCGGACCCGCCGCACCAGGGGCTCCAGATCCAGCTCCAGGGGCACGTCCCCCACCGCCGCCGCCGCCTCCGCCACCAAAGCGTCCAGCGGAACGAGCACCGGAGCCTCCCGGGCCTCGGCCCCCGCGAAGATCATGAACTGGCGGGTGATCCGCTCGATCGAGCGGATGTCGGCCTGGGCCCGCTCCAGTTCCTCCGGGGCCATGGGGCCATCGGCGGCGAGGGCAAGCCGCAGCCGCAGCCGGGTCAGGGGACTGCGCAGGTCGTGGGCGATGCCGGCCAGCATCGTGGTGCGCTCCCGCCCGGCCTGCTCCAGCCGCTGCAGCATGGCGTTGAAGCGGTCCATCAGCTGGCGGACGGCGGGTGACCCCTGGGCCGGCAGGGCGGCGGGCAGGGCCTCGAGGCCCACATCCGCCAGGGCCTCCTGGAGCTGGGCCAGGGGCCGCTGGATCTCCAGCGTGAGGTAGAGCAGCAGGGCGCCCAGACCCCCCAGGCCGAGGGCCAGGGAGAACAGCAGCGGATCCGGTGGCCAGCCCCGGGGCGAGGGCAGGGAGGCGAACAGCCACACCGACTCCAGGGGGGAGTCCATCTCCACCCACACCCCCCGCCGCGGCGAGAGGGCCGGCCGCACCGCCGGGCAACGACCGAGGCGGCGGCACAGCTGCCGCTGCAGCCCCAGGGCCTGCCAGCGCAGCCGCCTGTCCGCCCGGCGCAGCTGGGCCTCGGTCTCGGGCGGGTTGCCCACCACCAGACGCATGCCGCTGATCCGGCTGAGCACCTCGGGGCTGAAACGCTCCAGCGCCACCTCCCCCAGCAGCAGATTCGAGGCCACCTCCGAACCCTTCTGGCTGAGCTGCTGCTGGACCAGGCGGCGACCCAGCAGCAGCTGCAGCAGCAGCAGACTGAGGGCGGCCATGCCGCTGCCCACGAGAAGGTAGCCCAGGGTGCGCGCCAGCGAGGGCCGCCAGGGCGAGGGGTCAGGACTGGCGGGGCTTGCCATCGGGCACGAACACATAGCCATACCCCCAGACCGTCTGGACGTAGCGGGGCCGGGCCGGTTCGGGCTCGATCAGGCGCCGCAGCCGTGACACCTGCACATCCATGCTGCGGCTGTCGGTGTCGCTGCAGGGCCCCCGCGCCAGTTCGATCAGCCGTTCCCGCGACAGGGGCCGGTGCGGATGCTGCACGAACGCCGCCAGCAGGGCGAACTCGCCGCTGGTGATCGCCACGGGCTCCCCCCCCCGCTCCAGGGTGCGGGCCGCCAGATCCACCTCCAGCCCACCGAAGGCCACCCGGGCGCCATCGGGCTGGGGCAGACCGCCCGGCAGGGTGCCGCGGCGGCGCAGCACGGCCTCGATGCGAGCCGTGAGTTCGCGTGGCAGGAAGGGTTTGGCCAGGTAGTCATCGGCGCCCTGCTCGAGGCCGATGATCCGATCCACCGCGTCGGCCCGGGCCGTGAGCATCAGCACCGGCAGGTCGTCGTCGGCGTCCCGCAGGCGTCGCAGCAGGGTGAGGCCGTCATCCCCGGGCAGCATCAGATCGAGCACCAGAAGATCGGGACGCTGGCCCTCGAGGCGGGCCATGAGCTGGCCTCCGTCACCCATGCAGCGGACCTCGAAGCCCTGCTCCCCCAGGTAGGTGGACAGCAGCTGGCGCAGGTCCGGGTCATCGTCCACGACCCAGATCCGATGCGGTCGGCCCATCGATCAGGGCTCGAGGGACCGGCGGTCGGAGACGACCCGAACACGCTTTGTGGCGCTGACGATGCCGTCGGGGTGCACCAGCAGCACGGCCCAGGTCTGGGAGCCGGGGGAGAAGGGCGCCTGCACGGTCTTGAAGATGCCGCCGCCGCCCAGGGCGCCGAGTTCCATGCTCGGGCTGGCCATCGCCGCCTGCTGCTGGGGGGTGATGGCCACGATCCCCCCGGCCGCCAGGGCGCCGTCGAGGGGATCGTCGAAGATCACGTCGACGTCGTAGCGCTGGCCGGTGAGCACCGCATCGGGGATGAGCAGGCTCACCGCCAGGGGCTTCTCGCTGCTGCGCAGCAGCGAGCGCTCCCGCAGGACGGTCTGGCCGTTGATGCGCGTGCCATCGCTCTGGAGCGTCAGCTGCTGCTCCGCCTCCAGGCGATATGTGGTGCCGCCCTGGCGGCGGGTGCCGTCCACCCGGAGAGTGACCGTGGGCTGACCATCGCGCAGCGGCGGGCCGGCGCTGAGCTGCCAGCGGGCATCGGGAAACTGTTGCCGCAGCTGGCGGCGCCGGCTCTCCATCTGGGCCGGATCCAGGCCTGGGCCAGCCTGGAGCAGAGCCGCCAGGGCATTGTCGCTGCTGCTGTTGAGGGCACTCTCCAGGGCCTGAAGCTGGGCCGGCGTGGGGGCGGCGGCCCGGACCGGGGCGGTGCCGGCGAGGATCCCGCCTGCCAGCAGGGCGCCGAACAGGCAGGCGGGCGATGGAGCGCTCAGCGGACGGGACTGGGGCATGGAGGAAGGGGGACGGGGCGGCGGAGAGCGGACCGGAACCGCTTTTAAGTTAGGCGCGCTCGTCCCCCCGCCCATGCCGACCCTGCTGATCGCCGCCAGCGGCACGGGTGGCCACCTGTTCCCGGCTCTGGCGGTGGCGGAGGCCCTGCCGGCCGACTGGCAGGTGCACTGGGTGGGAGTGCCGGACCGGCTGGAGACCGCTCTGGTGCCCAGCCGCTTCCCGCTGCACACCGTGCGGGCCGCCGGACTGCAGGGCCGGGGTCTGCGCCGGCTCTGGCAGCTGCTGCAGCTGCTGCTGGCGGTGAGGCCGATGCGCCGCCTGATCCGGCGGGAAGGGGTCTCCGTGGTCTTCAGCAGCGGCGGCTACATCGCCGCCCCGGCGATCCTGGCGGCCCGCTGGTGCGGGGTGCCGGTGGTGCTGCACGAGAGCAACGCCATTCCCGGTCGGGTGACGCGACTGCTGGGACCCCTCTGCACCCGGGTGGCGGTGGGGCTTGCCGAGGCCGCCGAGCGGCTGCCCCGCTGCCGTCCGCTGATGACCGGCACCCCGGTGCGTCAGGCGTTCCTGGTCCCGGCCCCGCTGCCCCCGTGGGTGCCGGCAGGCAGCGGCCCCCTGCTGCTGGTGATGGGAGGCAGCCAGGGGGCTCTGGGGCTGAACCGGATGGTGCGGCCCCTGCTGGGGCGGCTGGCCGCCAGCGGCTGCCGTGTCGTGCACCTCACCGGCCGCCAGGATCCCGAGGCCGGCCGCCTGGAGCTCCCCGGGGTGGTGGAGCGCCCCTTCAGCGATGAACTGCCTGGGCTTCTGCAGCACTGCGATCTGGCCATCAGCCGGGCCGGTGCCGGCAGCCTCAGCGAACTGGCCGTCTGCGGCACTCCCGCGATCCTGGTGCCCTTCCCCCAGGCCGCCGATCACCACCAGGACGCCAACGCCGCCGCCGCCGCCGCCGTCGGGGCCGCGGTGATCGTCTGGCAGCACGACCCCGGCGAGCCGGCCCTGGCCCGGGCGGTGTGGCGGCTGCTGGGGCCCCGCCTGCGCGGCGCACCCGCCGTCGCCGACCCGCTGCTGCAGCTGCGCCGGGGGATGGAAGCCCTGGCGGTGCGGGATGCGGACAGGCGGCTGGTGCAGGTGCTGGAGGCGGCGATCGGGCGCTCCTGAGGCCTCCCCTCCATTGCCTAGCGAAGGGGCCCTGCGGCGGTGCAGCGCCGCAGGGCCCGCAGGAGGCGGCGGTTGCCGTCACGCCCCTGCAGGGCGATCCGCAGCCAGCCCTCCCCGAGCCCCTCGAAGGAACGGCAATCGCGCACCAGGATCCGGTGGCGGATCTCGAGCGCCTGCCGGAGGGGTCCGAGGGATGCCCGGCCCCCGCGGGACCTGACCAGCAGAAAGTTGGCCGCCGACGGCAGTGGCCGGAGCCCGGGCAGCTCCGCCAGCCGTCCCGCCAGCCAGGGACCCTCGACGCCGACCCAGCGCTGCACCCGCTCCTGCCAGCGCCGCAGACCTGCCTGATCGGCCATCAGGGTCTCCCCCACGGCCGCCGCCAGGCCATTCACGGGCCAGGGATCCCGCCAGGCGGCCCAGCGCCGCAGGCGCTCGGCCCCGCCCAGGGCATAGCCGAGCCGCAAGCCGGCGATGGAGCAGAGCTTGGTGAGGCTGCGGATCACCACGAGGTTGGGATGGGCCGGCAGCAACGGCACCAGGGAGTGACGCTCGCCGGCGGGCACCAGCGGCAGGAACGCCTCGTCCACGACCACCAGGGCGAACGCCTCCAGCAGGGGCTCCAGAGACGCCCGGCTCCAGAGCTGACCGGTGGGGTTGTGGGGGTTGGTGAGCCAGAGGACCGCCGGGCCCGCGGCGGCCGCCATGGTCCCGGCGGAGAGCGCCTCGGCTGCCAGCGGCCAGCGCGAGGCCCCCGCCTCCGTCCACTCCAGCGGCAGCGGCAGGGACCGCCAGGGACCTCCCCAGCAGGCGAGAGCCCGGCGGTAGTCCCCGAAGCCCGGCGAGGGCAGCAGGCTCGTGCCGCTGGCGGCGGCGTCCCGCGCGGCCCAGGTGAACAGTTCGGCGGCGCCGTTGCCCGGGAGCACCATGGCCGGATCCAGCCCGTGCCAGGCGGCGATGGCCTGGCGCAGTCCCCCGTACTCCCGGTCGGGATAATCCCGCAGACCGCTGCCAAGAGCCAGGAGGAGCTGCGCTCGCAGACGAGGCGGGGGGCCGAAGGGCACCAGGGAGGCGCTGGCATCGAGCAGGTGGCCCGGCGCACACCCCAGACGCCTGGCGGCGGCCAGGCGGTTGCCGCCGTGGGGGGCGGGAGGATCCGGATCCAGCGTTGCCGGAGGGGGCACTTCCACCGTTTCCAGCCAACGTTAAGGCGGTTGTAACACGCAAGGAAGGACGGGCTGCTGCAATGGGTCCGCCCTCAGCCCGTCGCCGCTCCGCCGTGCCCGCTTCCCCGCTCCAACCGGTGATCGGCGCGATCGGAGCCGTTGTGCTGGGCAAGGAGCACCAGGTGAGGCTCGCCCTGGCCTGCCTGCTGGCCCGCGGCCACCTGCTGATCGAGGATCTGCCGGGCATGGGCAAGACGAGCCTGGCGGAGGCCCTGGCCCGGAGCTTCGGCCTGGGCTTCAAGCGGGTGAGCTTCACCAGTGACCTGCTGCCCGCCGATCTCACCGGGCTGAACGTCTTCGACCCCGGCAGCGCCAGTTTCCGCTTCCAGCCGGGGCCTCTGTTCAGCCAGGTGCTGCTGGCCGACGAGATCAACCGCGCCAGCCCTCGCACCCAGAGCGCCCTGCTGGAGGCGATGGCGGCGGGCCGGGTCAGCGTCGACGGCACCAGCCATGCCCTGCCGCAACCCTTTCTGGTGATCGCCACCCAGAACGGTCTCGACCAGGGGGGCACCTCGGCCCTGCCGGAATCCCAGCTCGACCGCTTCCTGATGCGCCTCAGCCTGGGCTACCCGCCGAGGCAGGCGGAGAACGCCCTGCTGAAGGGCGAGAGCCTGCGGCCCGATGGCATCCAGCCCGTCTTCGGGCCGCAGGATCTGCTGGACCTCCAGGCCCGCTGCGAACGCCAGCACTGCAGTGCGGCCCTGCTCGACTACGTGCTCGATCTGCTGGAGCGCAGCCGCCGCGCCCAGGCCCAGGCCCACCCCCTCTCGCCGCGGGCCGGCCTGGCCCTGGTGGCGGCCGCACGGGCCTGGTCCCTGCTGGAGGGCCGTGACCACGTCCTGCCGGACGACGTGCAGGCGGTGCTGGAGGCCGTCTGCGAGCACCGCATGGATGGGGGCCACCGCGGCAACGGCGACGGGGTGCTCAGCCGCCAGCTCCAGGCAGGGGTGGATGGACTTCGGTAGGCCCCAGGAAGGGGAGCGGGTGCGCCTGAGGATGCGCAACCTCTACATCCTCCCCACGCGGTTCGGCTGGCTCTGGCTGGCGGGAACCGTGCTTCTGCAGGTGGTCGGCATCCAGATGCAGAGCAACGGCCCGCTGCTGCTCAGCTTCCTGATGCTCAGCCTGTTCCTGCTGGCGCTGCATCTCACCCACTTCAACCTGCAGGGGGTGGAGCTGTGGTGCGGCTCCCCCACCCCGGGCTTCGCGGACGGTCCCTTGCCCTATCCCATCCACCTGCGCTGCCCGGGCCGCAGCGAAGGGGTACGGCTGCGGCTCGGGCGAGAGGCAGCGGGCCCGGCGCTGGCCCTGGCGGCGGGGGAGCACGAGCTCATCCTCTGCTGGACTCCTCCGGGGAGGGGCCTGCACCGGCCCGGCGTGCTGCAGGTGCAGACCACCGCCCCCCTGGGGCTGTTCTGCTGCTGGTCCCGCTGGCGGCCGGCAGCCTCTCAGCTGGTCTACCCGGCCCGCCGGGCGGGGCCCGTGCGTCTGCTCGCCTCCGCCACCGGCCCCCTGGCCGGTGAGAGCGTCGTCATCAGCCCGCGGGAGGGCAGCGAGGACTGGCGCGACCTGGCGCCCCACCGTCCCCAGGACAGTCCGAGCCGCCTGGCCTGGAAACTGCTGGCCCAGGGACGGGGGGAGTACAGCAAACACTTCAGGGATCTGCCCGAAGCGGCACCGCTGCTGGCCCCGGATCCCGCCCTGCCGCTGGAGGAGGCCCTCGAGCACCTGAGCGAGCGGATCTGGCGGTTCCATGGCCAGGGCGAGGGCTACGGCCTGGAGATCCCCGGACAGAGCCTGCCTGCGGCCCGGGGGGTCGGCCACCGCGACCAGTGCCTGGCGGCGCTGGCCTGCTGCCGGTGAGCCGCGCCGCCGCTCCGCTGCAATGGCTCGCCATGGGCCTGCTGGCGCTGGGGCTGCTGGGTCTCTCGCCCACCCTCACCCTCAGCCTGCTGGCCTTCGGTCTGGCGGTGCTCACGGCCCTGAAGCTGCGGGAAGCGCGCCGCATCGAGGAACGGCGGGTGGTGGCCCTGCTGCAGCTGGTCTGCGCCGGCCTGCTGGCCGCCCTGCGGCCCGAACTCGGCCCGAGCCTCCTCCAGGGACTGGCGATCCTGCTCGCCCTGGCGGGCCTGCTGGCTCTGGAGCTGGGAGCGGGCCCCGACTGGAAGGTGCTGCTGCGCCGCAGTCTGCAGGTGCTGCTGGCCGCATTGCCGATCGCCCTGGTGCTGTTCCTGCTGCTGCCCCGGATGATGCCCTTCGGCACCCTCGGCTGGGGCCAGGGCATGGGGGCGGTGACCGGCCTCAGCGACAGCATGGAACCGGGCGCCATCGCCAGGCTCGCCGTCAGCCGGCAGCCTGCCGCCCGGGTGGCGTTCCCCGCCGGCGGGGGACCGCCGCCCATGGACCAGCGCTACTGGCGGGTGCTCGTCCACGACCTGTTCGACGGCCGGAGCTGGCGCAGCACCACCCCACGGGACGTCCTGCGACCACCCGGGCCGTCCACCACGCCCTATCCACCGGCCGGTCCCGAGGAAGGGCTGCAGCTCTGGCTGACCGAAGCCAGCGGCCTGGCGGCGGTGCCCTGGAGCGGCCAGGGCCGCCCCCTCTCCCCGGAGCTGAGGCAACGGCGCAACGGGGAACTGCTGAGCCGGGCCGCCGGAAGCCAGCGTCGTGTGTACAGCCTCACCGACAGCCCCACCACGGACGACTGGCGCCGCCAACCTCCAGGCCTGATCGATCTGGCCCTCCCCTGGGGCGAGAACCCGCGCCTCCAATCCCTGGCCGCCGGGTGGCAGCGGCTGGGCAGCGGCCGGGCGCGGCTGGAGGCCGCGGAACGCTGGTTCCGCGACCAGCCCTTCCGCTACACCCTCGAACCCGGCCCGCTCCCCCGCCGGGCGCCCCTGGACCACTTCCTCTTCGAGACCCGGCTGGGGTTCTGCGGTCACTACGCCAGCGCCTTCACCACCCTGATGCGGGCCGCCGGTGTGCCGGCCCGGGTGGTGAGCGGCTACCGAGGCGGGCAGTGGGTCCAGCCCCTGGGGGGCACGGGCTACGTGGATCTGCGCCAGGCCGATGCCCACGCCTGGAGTGAAGTCTGGCTGGAGGGGGAAGGCTGGCATCGGGTCGACCCCACGGCCTGGGCGGCCGGGGATCCCCTGGCCAACGGGGCGGCCGCTGCCAGCCGGCAGGCCGGCAGCGGCCCCTGGAACTGGCTGCAGCGCCAGTGGTGGGGACTGGACGTCGCCTGGGCCCGCTGGTGGCTGGGCTATGACAGCGAACGGCAGGACGCTGTGATCAGCCGGCTGCTGGGGCCCCATCGCCAGTGGCTCGGAGTGGTGGTGCTGCTGGCCGTGGGGGTCAGCCTGGCGGCCGGCCTGGGGGGCCTGGGCTGGCTCGGACGCCGCCGCCGCGGCGATCCCCTGCGAGTGGAACTGGAGAGAACGCTGCGGGTCCTCGCCCGGCAGGGGGTGGAGCCCCAGCCGGGCGAGACCCTGCCGGCCTTCGCGCGACGGCTCGAGCAGCTGCGGCCACCTTTGGCGGATCCCCTGAGCGCCTTCGTGGCCCTGTATCAGAGCCACCGTTTCGCCCCGGTCCCCGGCCGGAACGGCCGGCGCGAGGCACAACGGCTGGGCCGGGCCCTGCGCCGGTCCCTCAGGGGCGGCATCAGGAGAGGGGAGGCGATACAACGGGACTCTTCCTGAGAGGGCGAGCCATGCGCACTGTCCACAGGCCCGCCCGCCTGGCCGCGGCCTCGCCCAGGGGCTGCCGGGGCCTCGGCCAAGCAGGTGCGGCACTGCTGGCGCTGCTGTCTCTGCACAGCCCCACCCCGGCCAGCGCGGCCAACGATGGCGACCTCATCCGTCTGCTGAACCAGCGCCACTGCCCCCGCTGCCGCCTCCAGGACGCGGACCTGGTCCATGCGGACCTGCGGGACGCCGATCTGCGCGGCGCCAAGCTCCAGCGCGCCAACCTCAGCCAGGCCCGGCTGGATGGGGCCCGCCTGGCCGGAGCGGACCTCAGCTTCACCAGTCTGCAGGGAGCCTCCCTCCAGGGCGCCGATCTGCGCGGTGCCCGGTTGGAGGGAACGGACCTCCGCCAGAGCGACCTCAGTGGCGCCCTGCTCGACCCCGGCGCGCTGGCCAGGAGCTACTGGCAGGAGGCACGGGGCGTGGGTCCTGCCGTGCTGAGCTACCCGGAACTACACAACGCCGGAGTCACCGAGGCGCTGGCCCAGCGGTTCCCCCAGGCCGAGCGGTTCTTCTCCGAGGCGATCCGGCTCCAGCCCGAGGCGGCCATCAGCTGGGTGGCCCGCGGCCTGGCCCGCGGGGAGCAGGGCAAGAACGAACTCGCCGCCCAGGACCTGAACTATGCCGCCAGCCTCTATGCGAGGAGCGGGGATGAGCAGCAGGCCCAGCAACTCACCAAGGCCGCGGCCGCCCTCCTGGCCCCTGGGAAGAAGGGACGACAGGGCAACGGCATGGGCGGGCAGCTGCTCCAGGGAGCCGCCGGATTCGCCCAGGCCATCGCTCCGCTGGCCATGAAGTTCCTGCTGCCCCTGGCCTTCTGAGCGGAGGATCCGGAGGTCAGGGCGTCAGCGGCGGCTGGGGGGCGCCGCCGAGGAAGGCCCGGGACGCGGGGGTGGAGGGCTGGAAGCCGTAGCCGTAGGTGCCGCCCTCGGTGTCATTGATGATCCGTGGCGTCACCATGATCACCAACTCCCGCTTCTCGCGGTTGCCCGACGAGGCCCTGAAGAACTGTCCGACGATCGGGATGTCGCCGAGAATGGGCCACTTCGACACCACCGCCCGGTCGAAGTCGGAGATCACGCCGGTGAGGATCAGGGTCTGACCGTCCCTGACCCGCACCACGCCGGTGTCGAGACGACGGACCCTGAGGATGCTGACCGGCGGACAGTTCGCGCCCGAACCGACCTCCCTTTCCACCGCGGAGACGCTCGGAGACAGGGCGAAGGTGACGAAGCCGTTGTCGTCGATCTTCTGCACGCGCGCCCCGAGCACCAGGCCTGCAGTGGAAAAGTTGCTGATGGTGCAAGTGGTGCCACCGCCGGCAGCATTCACGGTGGAGGTCACGTTGGTGGGAACGTTGACCCCCACACGCACCACACCTTCGTTGCCCCGTCGTCTTCCGATCGGGGAATCGATGTTGTCGAAGGAGGACGAGAAGATGCTGGATCCAGAGCTGGATCCACCGCTTCCGGCACTGCCGCCACCGGATTCCTCGCCCCGAAGAATAGAGGGATCCTCCTGGAGGATCAACGTGGGGCTGGCCAGCACCTTGGAATTGTCGGCGAGGATTCTCGCCTGGAAGAAATCGAAGAAATTGTTGTTGGGATAGTTGTTCGCCACCCCGGCATTCTGCTGGCCGTTGAAACCCGCGAAGGGAACGCCGGGCAGAAGGGGAGCATTCAGAGATCTCTGAAATCCGGCGCCACCGAGAAGGGAGCCGAAGTTGGCGGCCAGAGTGCCATTGTCATTGACGATGAAGTTGTTGCCCCAGCGGAAGGCAAAGCTGTTGTAAAGGTCGTTGGTGTTGTTGAGGTTGACATCCAGAATCTTCACCGAGAGCGCCACCTGCCGCTGGCGCAGATCCAGCTGCTTCAGGTACTGCTCGGCGACGCCCACCAGGGCCGGGCTGCCCACCAGGGTGATGGTGGAGAGCCGGGTGTCGGTGGTGGCCCGCAGTCCCACCAGCGGGCCGTTGGCGGCTCCGTAGGCCTCCACCGTGGTGGTGGTGGAGGAGGTGGTGGTGGAGGACGTCGGGCTGCCGACAGGCGCCGAGGTGCTGGCGACGCCCTCGGAAACCGCGGTGGTGATCGTGTTGGTCTTGGTCACCTGGGCCCCCAGATTGGCCAGATAGTCAGCGGCCTGGTTGGCCTGCACCTGATTGAGCCGGTAGACCTTGGAGAGCTGGGCGCCGAAGCTCTTGGCCAGCACATTGGGCCCGGCGAAGATGGTGTTGCCGTCCCGCTTGCCCTGCAGGCCGGCGGCCATCAGCGCCGAATTGATCGCCCGGCCGTAGCTCTCGCCCCGGAAGGAGATCGAGATCGGCCGCATGGCCGCCGATCCGGGCGCAGATGCAGCGCTCGACCCGGACTGAGCGGAGCCGCCGGCGGCGGTCTCATCGACGTAGACGAACCCGTAACCACCCAGTTGGCTGAGAGCCATCAGCACGTCCCGGGCGGGGGCGTTGCGCAGGGTCATGGTGACCGCAGGGCCACTGACATTCACATAGCTGGGGTTGCTGATGGTCATGGTCCCCACCGCCATGTCCCCGAGCGGTGGGGCAACGGCCCGGGGCTGCAGCGGCGGTACGAAGCCTGGCTGGGGCACCCGGCCCGGCGTGGTGATGTTGGGGGTGAGGGTCTGCAGGCTGGTGAGGGGCGGCGCGTTGAAGGTGAGGATCAGGTTGCGGCCATCGCCGCTGACGACGGGACGGCCCACCGGCAGGCCCGGGGTGGGGGCGACCCTGAGGTCGAAGACGTTGCCGGATCCTTCGATGCTGACGCTCTGCAGCCCGGCTTCGGGCAGAGACAGTCGCTGGGGACCGCCCCGCAGCGCCGTCGGCGTGGCGGTCTGCAGGCGGCCCATCCACGTGGCTCCCTGGGTGGTCTGCTGCAGGAGCGGAGAAGGACCGGTTCCCTCGATCACCAGTTCGACCGCATCGGGCAACCGCCGGAGCTTGATCTCCAGCAGGCCCGTCGCCTGAGCGATGCGAACGTCACCAGCGGTGGGACGGCCTTGAGGGGAAGGACCGCCGACGGCCGCCGCGACGGCAGCGGGGCCGACTCCCTGCTGCAAGGCCAAGGCACCGAGAGAAGCGGGGAGAACGTGCCGCCACCTGCGTTTTGACACGCCGTTCCGATCACCGAAGAGGCCGCATGGTAAGGGCCGCTCAGCTGAGCGGCCAGGCATCGGATGTCTCTGTTTCGCCATGGTCAGTTGGGAGCCGTCGGAGAAGCTGGAGCTGGAGCTGGAGCTGGAGCCGGAGGCGCGCCCCCCGAAGGGGCCGGCGGAGGTGAGGTCCCCGCCGCACCTGGAGGAGCAGGAGCCCCGGCAGCGGCGACACCTCCCGAGTCCCGGCTGTAGAGGCCGAGGGCGAGCTTCATCACGACGGGTGCTTCGGCCTTCGGGGGTGTTCCGCTTTTGGCTGGCTCTTCAGCCAGCGTGAGGCTGAGATCGCTCTGCACCACCAGCACGTTGAGGGCCTCGAGGCGTCGCAGGAACGCCAGCAGCGAGGGGAAATCTCCCCGCGCGGAGAGGAGCAGGGAACGCTGGCTGAGCCCTTCCATGGCCAGCGGTTTCGCCGCCGCCCCGCCCGGGGCCGGTGGGGTTGCGGACGGAGCGGTTCCGGCGGGCCGGGCAGCGCCGCCCTGGGCCGGCGGGCTTCCGGCGGCCGGAGGCGCGGAGGAGGGCGGCGCCCCGGGGGCTGGAGAACCGGAAGGGCCCGCGGCCCCGGTGGGCTCGTAGAGATCGAGCTGGACGCCTGTGGACTTGGCTTCCCGATCGAGCATCGCCAGGAAGGTCGAGAGGTCGCCGTTGCCCGTGATCAACCTCACGATCTTGGCCTTGCTGTCCTGCGCCTTCTGAATGTTTTCCCTGCTGGTGGCCAGCTGGGTCTGCATCAGCGTGACCTGATCGCGGAGCTGCTCGAGCTCCTGAAGGCGCTGGCTGTCCCGCTGCAGGGACGACCACAGGGGGAGGGTGCCGGCCAGGAACACCAGCACACCCACCCCGCCGAGTGCGACGGCCGGCACCAGCAACCAGAGGCGGCGCAGGGTGGCCCCCGAAAGCCTGGAAGCCCCGTCCTGAAGATTCGTCATCGGAGCAGACCCTCCGCCTCGAGAAGTTGAAGCCGGCGGGCCATTCCCTCGGAACCGAGCTGGCGCATCACCGACAGCTGACGGGCGGGAGGGAGGCTGGAGAACGGAGCCGTCAGCTCGAATCGCACCGCCGACGGCAGCGGCGTGGTCCCCTGCCGGGCCGGGGCCGCGCTCGGCTGGATCCGCTCCAGCTTGACCAGAGTCACCCCCGCGCCCTGGACCAGGGGCGAGCGGCGCAACTCCAGTTGCATCGCATTGATGCGGGCGAAGGCCAGGGGATCCTCGGCCTGCCCCTTCAGCACCAGGGTGCTTCCCTTGGCTTCGGCACTCGTCAGCTGGACCCCCACCGGCGTGCGCAGCTGCAGATCGGCCAGGAGGGCCGAGGAGGTGCGCAGGGTGGTGAGCGCTTCGGTGAGGTTGCGATTGGTGGTGTTGAGCTGATCGACCTGCGACTTGCTGGCCGTCAGCTCCGCCTGCAACCGGGTGGACTCTCCTTCGAAACGAAGCAACTGGGCGGTCTGGACCTTCACGAGCTGATGACGCAGGAAGACCAGGGCGGTGCAGCCGACGGCCACC
This sequence comes from Cyanobium sp. CACIAM 14, assembly GCA_000708525.1. Taxonomy (GTDB): domain Bacteria; phylum Cyanobacteriota; class Cyanobacteriia; order PCC-6307; family Cyanobiaceae; genus Cyanobium. Next base: position 18,134 of record JMRP01000018.1, on the reverse strand, counting down.
CCGAGGACGGCAGCACCGATCAGGGCTCCCTTGAGCAGCAGCGGACGGCGATCGACCAGGGCCGTGACCATGCTTTCCTGACCCAGTTGCTGCCGGCGCTCCTGCAGCAGGTCGAGAACGGGTGGTGTCATCGCCTCCCCTCCACCATGCCCAGCCCCTGAAGGACCAGGGAGCCGTAGGGGTCGGGCGTGAGGATCTCGGCCCGCACGCCCAGGGAGTCCTGGAGTCTGTCCAGGCCGTCGACAGGTTCGCCCAGCAGGAGCCTCAGCCGGCGCACGGACGGCTCCTTCCGCCGGTAGAAGGCCACGCAGCGAGTCACCTCCCGCACAAGATCGTCCTCCCCAGCCGGGAGGGGCCACTCGAAGACGGGCTCGGCCCGATGCAGCAGGAGCAGCCTGGTGCCCGATGCCAGGGGATGGACCAGGACGCTCAGTTCCTCCTCCGGCGCCTGCTGCAGCAGGCCGTTCAGCGCCGCCAGGAGGCAGGACTGGGCAGGAGCCAGCCGCTCCAGCTGGGCGCCGGCAAGGGTGAACACCTCGATCCAGTCGTCCACCAGCTTTCTGTCAGCCACACCGAGGAGCATGCGCGCCCCCGGGCCCGCCAGAGGCTTCAGGTCGATGGTGGCGTCGGCCAGTGGCACGGACAGCGAAAGGGGCGGGTCGAGGGTCCGCAGGGCTTCGATGGGATCGTCGGGGATCGCGTCGAAGGGCCAGTCGATCACCCGCCACTCCGCCGCCGCTTGGGGAAGGGAGGCCAGCACGTAGGCCTCGAGCAGCCCATCGCGCACCAGCAGGTCGCCGATGAGATCGCCGAGAGGTTCCTTTTCCAGGGGCTTCCCGTCCTGGCAGGTGAGCGGAGGCAGCGGCAGATCGATGCTCACGGGTTCCGGCGTGTCGCCCTTGAGTACCTGACCCAGAAGGGCGTCATCGCGCAGCTCCAGCAACACCTGACGCGGAAACAGCTGTGCACGGACAGGTCTCAGACGATCTTCAAGATCGTCTCTGAATCCGCTCAGACCAGAAAAAACCAACTCCCCGATCCCAGGCCGGCGAAATTTAACGGCCTATGGGCGCCAAGGCATCCCCGAACCCACAACTTCGGAAAGCGTCCTGCATCCATGGCGATCGAGCTGGAGCATCAATCCCTCCAGAATCGAAGGCACAAGTGCCGGGCCTTCGTAGATCCAACCGGTGTAGATCTGAATCAGCGAGGCTCCGGCACTGATCCGCTCCCAGGCAGCCTCGGCCGAATCGATGCCGCCGACCCCGATCAGGGGCAGGGCGGGTCCGGCCGTGGCCCGCAGCCGGCGCAGAACCTCCACCGCCCGGCGCCGCAGAGGCCGGCCGCTCAGCCCGCCGGACTCCTCCGCCAGGGTGCGGCCGGAGAACGCCAGGCGCCGGTTCCCCAGACCGAGCCGGTTCACCGAGGTGTTCACCGCGATCACGCCGGCGAGACCTTCCTCGTAGGCCAGGCGGGCGATGGTGTCGATGGCATCGTCCTCGAGGTCCGGCGCGATCTTGACCAGCAGGGGCGGGCAGGCCGGCAGGCGCCGGAGCCGCTCCACCAGCCGCCGCAGCTGGGCCTCCTCCTGCAGCTCGCGCAGCCCAGGGGTGTTGGGGGAACTGACGTTGACGACGGCGTAGTCGGCCAGCGGGGCCAGCAGTTCCAGGGAGGCGGCGTAATCGTCGGGGGCCATCTCCAGGGACACCGCCTTGGATTTGCCGAGATTGATGCCCAGCACCGCCGGGCGCTGCCCCGGGGGAGGAAGAAGCTGGCGCTCCAGGGTCCGGCGCAGCGCCCGGGCTCCATCGTTGTTGAACCCCATCCGGTTGAGCGCCGCCCGCTCCTGGGCCAGCCGGAACAACCTGGGCCGGGGATTGCCCTGCTGGGGCTGCCAGGTGACGGTCCCCAGCTCCGCGAAGCCGAAACCGAACAGATGCCAGATGGCGGCCGCCACGCCGTTCTTGTCGAAGCCGGCGGCCAGACCCACCGGATTGGCGAAGCGGCAGCCGAACAACGTCTGCTCAAGGCGCGGGTCCCGCCGCTGCAGCTCCGCTGCCAGCCCGGCCAGGCTGCCGCTGACCAGCGGCCAGCGGCGCCGCAGAGCCGCCTGGCCGAGGGCGGCCAGGGTGAGACGGCTCAGCTGCTCGGCATCGGCCCCATCATCCCGGCGCAGCAACGGCTCCACGAACCGGGTGTAGAGGGCGCCGGTTCCCGAAGGACCACCGCCGGTCGCTTTCTCCTGCGGCATCCCCTGTCTCCTCACTCCTGCCTGGCCAATCCTCCCCTGCCGCGCTCCAGGCGCCAGCGGCCGTCACCCAGCGGCCTCACCAGCCAGTCGCGCCAGGGCCAGGGATCCGCCTTTCCCTCCAGGGAAGCGATCGGCACCTCCAGCAGTCTTGCCAGTTCCACCGCGCTCAGGCCGTAGCCGCCGGCGGCGAGCCGATCGGCCAGCTCCAGCCTGGAGAGCAGTCGCTGAAGGGGCTGGGGAGCCAGATCCAGCGGCGGCTCGGGGATCGCCGCTGCGGCCTCCGTGCCGGCGCTCTCCAGGGCGAGGGAGGGTGACTGGCCACGGGCGAAGGCCACGGCGATGGCGTCGCAGCGGTCATTGTCGGGGTCGCCGCTGTGGCCGCGAACGTGGACCAGGGGCAGGCCCGGCAGTCTGGCGGCATCCAGCTTCTCCCAGAGATCCCGGTTGAGCACCGCGCCACCGGAGGCGGTGCGCCAGCCCTTGCGCTTCCAGCCGGCCAGCCACTTCTCGAGGCCATCGATCAGGTAGCGACTGTCGGTCCGCAGCACCAGGTCGGGGTGACGCGGCAGCTCCCGCAACGCGTCAATCACCGCCAGGGCGGCGGTCAGCTCCATGCGGTTGTTGGTGGTGGCCGGTGCGCGCCCCCCCAGCTCGCGGCGGGTCCCATCCTCGAAGCGCAGGAGGGCTCCCCACGCCCCCCGGACCCGGGGTTACCGCTGCAGGCCCCGTCGCAGGCCGCAGCCACTACCCGCACCGGTTGCTCAGCCATGCTGCCCCCTTGACGAGATCGCTTGAATGGGTCCCTCATTCCCGGTGAACGCCCGGGTCGCGGAGGTGTTCCATGCAGCGAACCTACCTTGCCCTTGCGGGTCTGGCCCTGGCCGGGGCGGGCCTGCCCCTGGTGCGCCCCCCGCTCGCCGGGGCCGCCGTCCTCTTCCAGAGCGCGGAAGTGGAGGCGAATCGCTTCGCGGTGCTCGCCAAGCCTGTGGGAGAACAGGAATGGAGCCTCCTGGTGCTCGAGCAGATCGCCACCCAGCCCGCCTGCTGGGAGCCCCGCAGGGACGGCTTGGTCGACCCTGCCCTGAACCGTTTCGACTACACCGGGATCTGCAACCGCTACCTCGACAGCAACGGCTATTCCCTGAGGGTCGGCGATGACGACCTGGCCACGACCTACCGGCTCCGGGTGCAGCAGATCGGATCCCGCCTGGAGCTTCAGGCCACAACCGCAGACAATCCGACCATCCTCGTGGTGGGGAGGGCCGAGGTGCCCCTGCGCGATCGGGACGGCTTCGTGGCCCTCAGGCTGGATCCTGGCTGGGAGCTGAAACGGCGCATCTATCAGGGGCGGGCCCTGAGCCACCTCTACTTCGCCAGCTCCATCCCCCTGGAGCAGCTGATCGCCACGGCCGGGGGCAACGGTCTGAGCGCCGGGGGCACTGGCAGCGGCCTCGGCACTGGGGGCACTGGCAGCCAGCCCTATCGCCCGCTCCCCGCTCTGAGGACGCCGGATCAGGCCCTGGCCACGGGCTTCGGGACGGGGGGCCAGGCCGACGATGGCATGGGGGTAGGCCGCTCCGGCCGCGCGATCGCCCTGCAGGTGATTCCCTTCTCCGAGCCTGCGGCGGAATCCCGCTGACGTCCGGCCCATCCGGACTGGGGGACCCGGAGCATGGTCAGTTGATTCACCGGCCTTGCACCCTCGCAGCCCCGGATCCCCTGGCCTAACTTAATGGCGTGAGGAGTGAAGGACGCTCTTCCAGGGTCGAAACGAGGACAGACTCCCGGAAACGTTCCATCCCAAGAGCCCTGCCTTCGGCGGGCTCTTTTTTATGCTTCCCGAACCTTCACCCCCGCGGGGCGGGCCATGAAAAAGCCGGCCCCGCAGGACCGGCGCTGGTTGAAGTGGCCTGCCGGTGCGCAGGGCACCGACAGAGGCAGGGTCACTTGATGGAGACCTTGCCGCCCACCTCTTCGATGCTCTTCTTGAGAGCTTCGGCTTCGTCCTTGGAGATGCCTTCCTTGACGGCCTTGGGAGCCGCCTCCACGAGGGCCTTGGCTTCGCCCAGACCGAGGCCGGTGGCCTCGCGGACGGCCTTGAGCACCTTGATCTTGGCGGCAGCGTCGAAGCTTTCGAGGATGACGTCGAATTCGGTCTTCTCCTCGACGGCCTCGGCGGCGGCACCGGGGGCGGCGGCGGCCACGACGACGCCGGCGGAAGCGGCGGCGGACACGCCGAAGGCCTCCTCGATCTGCTTGACGAGCTCGGAAGCCTCAAGCAGGGAGAGGGTTTTCAGTTGTTCGAGAATCTGGTCGGTGGTAGCGGACATGGGGGGAATCAGCAACAGAACGGGAGGATCGGTGGAGCCCAGGGTTCGCGGCAGGCGAACTCAGCCTTCGCCGGATTCGGCGTGCTGCTTGAGCGCCCTGGCGAGACCGGACGGAACCTCGTTGATGCCCACGGCCAGCTTGGTGGCCACGCCGTTGATCGCACCGGCGATCTGGGCCATGAGCACCTCCCTGGAGGGCAGATCCCCGATGGCCTTGATATCGGCGGGGGAGAGGAGCTTGCCTTCGAAAAGGCCTCCTTTCACGTCCGACTTCTTCGTGTCCTTCTGGAAGGACTGAAGGGCCTTCACCGCACCGCCGACATCGCCCTTGACGAGGACGAAGGCATTGGCGCCGGTGAGCAGGGAATCGAGATCCGACCAGGCGCTGTCACCATCGATGGCACGGCGCATCAAGGTGTTCTTGGTCACCTTGCACACACCGTTGCTGGCCTGCAGACGGGTCCGCAGATCAGTCATCTCCTTGATGGTCAGGCCTCGGTAGTCGAGGACCAGCGCCATTTCGGCTTCACCGAGGAGCTGCTTGAGCTCTTCGACGATCTGTTGCTTGTTCTCCAGCGTGCGGCCCATAGGAGGTGGAACGGATCGGGGGAACAAGCAGGGAACGCGGTCCGGACGTCCTCCCTCGGGAGGAAGGCTTCGAGGCCGCTCATCGCTCCGCTCCGATCGCTGCGACTCCGAGGAGTGCGCTGCTCCGGGCCAAAACCATTCGCGTGGACCTCGGCAGGACTTACATGGCTCTGAGGCACCGACCGGAATCGGCGACAAGGCCCACGACCTGCTGTCTTGGGTGGGGCGCGTGCCCTTCTGGATGAAACATCCAGAGGGGCACCCTACATCACGGCAGGCCCAGCTCCCGCAACCGGGCCTGCCAGCGGGCATAACCGGCGCCGTTGAGATGGACCCCATCGACGGTGTAGTCGCGCTTCAGCCCGTCGGCATCCGCCATCACCGGCGTCAGATCGACGTAATCCCGGGGGGGGATCCTCCGCGCGAGCTCACGGTTGAGTTCCGCCACCCGCCGCACCCCATCGGGGCCGCAGCGGAACCGGGCACAGGGGATGGTGGACTGGACGATCACCCGGGCGTTGCTACCGAGCTGCAAGGCAATCCGGAGCCACTCGATGCGGCTGGCGATCCCGCTGGGTTCGTACCCCCAGACGATGTCGTTGATGCCCACCATCACCAGGTAGGTGCCGGCGCCCGTCTGGCGGATCGACGGCAGACGGCCCATCAGCTGGATGCTGGTGTCACCGCTCACCCCCTGGTTGAAGACCAGGCGGTCGGGGAAGGCGGCCTGCCAGTTCCCCTGGGCGGTGAGGGAATCCCCCACGAACGTGACAGGGCCGGTGCTGGCGGGCGGAGAACCGGCCGGCGCCGGCGGCAGGGAACCGGTGGAGCCCGCCTGGGGCCGGGTGAGGATGACCCACACGAAGATGACGAGGGCGGCCGAAACCGCCCCCCAGCCGCAGAGCCGCGCCAGAGGCGGGAGTCGCACCGGGGTGGCTCAGCTCTCCTGCTTGATGTCCTGGAGCGCCGCGAAATCGACCTGGACCGACGGACCCATGGTGGAGCTGACGTACAGGCTCCGCCAGTAACGGCCCTTGGCGCCGCTGGGCTTGTTGCGGTCGATGGTCTCCTGCAGGGCCTTGAGGTTCTCCAGGAGCTTGGCGGTGGGGAAGCTGGCCTTGCCGAAACGGACGTGGACGATGCCGGTCCGGTCGGCGCGGAACTCCAGCTTGCCGGCCTTGAACTCGCTGATGGCGCCGCCCAGATCGGTGGTGACGGTGCCGGCCTTGGGATTCGGCATCAGGCCCCGGGGACCGAGCACCCGGCCGAGCTTGGCCACCTTGGGCATCATGTCGGGGGTGGCGATCAGCAGGTCGAAGTCGATGGCACCGGCGGCGATCTGATCCACCAGTTCGTCGTCACCGGCGAGGTCGGCACCCGCCGCCTTGGCTTCGGCCACCTTCTCGCCCCGCGCGATCACCGCGATGCGGACGGTCTGGCCGGTGCCGTGCGGCAGGGCCACGGTGGTGCGGAGCTGCTGGTCGGTGTACTTGGGATCGATGCCGAGCCGCACGTGGGCTTCGATCGTCTCGTCGAAGCGGGCGGTGGCGGTGTCCTTCACCAGCTCGAGGGCCTCGAGCGGTTCGTAGGCACGGTCCTCGACCTTGGCGGCGAGGGCGGTGAAGCGTTTGGAGGTTCTGGTCATGACTGGAAGGGGTGCGGACGACCGGGATGGGTCTCCCCCGGAAATGTGGAACGGGTGGGTGGAGCGACGGCCGGGGAGGCTCAGTCGCGGACGGCGACGCCCATGTTGCGGGCGGTGCCCTCGATGATGCGCATGGCCGACTCGACGCTGCTGCAGTTGAGATCGGGCAGTTTGGTCTTGGCGATCTCCTCGAGCTGGGCGCGGCTGATGGCACCCACGGCTCCCTTGGCGGAAGTGGCGGCACCCTTTTCGATGCCGGCCGCCTTGGAAATCAGCACCGAGGCGGGCGGGGTCTTGGTGATGAAGGTGAAGCTGCGGTCCTCGAAGACCGAGATCTCCACCGGGATCACGTAGCCGGCCTTGTCCTGGGTGCGGGCGTTGTACTCCTTGCAGAACGCCATGATGTTCACCCCGTGCTGACCGAGGGCGGGGCCCACCGGCGGCGCGGGGTTGGCTTTGCCGGCCTGGAGGGCCAGCTTGATCACAGCTACGACTTTCTTGGCCATCGGCTGGGCTGGGGGACAGGATTCCCTGGCGGGAGTGTGGAACGGAACTCCCGGGTGGGAGCGCTGGACGAAGCCCCCTGGCGGGAGCGCTGCGGATCGCCGGGGCGGGTGACGGCCCGGCGGCATGGCGACCCGTCGGGGGGTCACCCAGGGCCGCCCTCCGCAGGGAGGCGGCCGCAAGGGATCAGCTCTGCTTGCTGATCTGGGAGAACTCGAGCTCGACGGGGGTCTCCCTGCCGAAGATCGACAGGAGGGCCTTGAGCTTGCTGCGCTCTCCGGACACCTCGATCACCTCACCCTGGAAGTCCTTGAAGGGACCCGCGGTGACGAGGATCTGATCGCCCTCGCTGAGGTCCACCTTGAGGACGGGCTTCTTCTCGGCGGCCCGCTTGAAGATGCGATCCACCTCCTGACGGCTCAGGGGGCGGGGCTTGATGTGGCCCCGGGCCTTGCCGGTGGCCCGGCGCTCCTCCTGGCCCACGAAATTGATCACGTTGGGCGTGCTGCGCACGGCCATCATCGTGTCCTCGTCGAGGACCATGCGAACCAGCACATAGCCAGGGAACACCTTCTCCTCGATGGACTGGCGGCTGCCATCCTTCTTCAGCTTGACGCCGGGGGTCTGGGGGATCTCGATCTCCAGGATCCGGTTGCTCACCCCCAGGGTGACGGCGCGCTGCTCCAGGGTGGCCTTCACCTTCTTCTCACAGCTGGAGGCGACCTGAACGGCGTACCAGCGGGCCACCTGGGGCTTGGCGGGCTCGGCTCCCTCCGCACCGGCCTCAGCACCAGCTCCGGCAGCGGCGTCGACGGCGGGGTCGGTGCCGTCGCCCGGAAGGTTCAGGACCAGGGGGACGTCCGTTTCGATCTCGGGAACGGTCTCAGGCACGGCGGACAAGGGAAAGGACATCAACGGAAGATCTGGGCCGATCCCCAGTGATAGAAGCGGTCGATCGCGGCGATCGCCGCCGCCGAAAGACTCACCATCAGGATCACCGCCACCGACTCGCTGAACAGTTGCTGCCGGCTCGGCCAGACGACCTTGCGCAGTTCCGCCATGGTCAGCGCGAGGAAACCGCTGGGCTCGTCGTCCTCGGCGAAGAGGCCATCGGGCCGCTCCTCGGCCTCGAGCGAACCGCTCGGCGGGGCAGGAAGTCCTTCGGGACTGCTCGTGGTGGTGGCGGGGGGGATGGGTTCCACGACGTGGATTCCACTCAGTGGAGGTGGGGACGGAGGGTGGCGGGGCGGCCGGATGGTCGGGAACTCAGCAGGCCAGAAGGCTCTGCCCCACCACCGACACACGATGACAAACGATCACCCTACCGGACGCCCATCCCCCGTGAGCGGCAGGGGGAGGAAGCGGAAGCCCTCCTCGCCGGGGCCGGCCAGCGCGATCCTCACCCCCCGGGCCGCCGCGAAGTGCTCCTCCAGCAGTTCGGTGGCCAGGGGGTTCTCGATGCGGCGGCGCAGGACCCGCCGCAGGGGCCGGGCCCCGTACTCCGGCTCGTGGCCCTGCTGGGCGAGGGCGGCGGCAACGCCCTCGCCCACTTCCAGCTCCAGCTGCTGCTCCCTCAGCAGGGCGGCGAGTTCGGCCAGCTGCAGGCGCACGATCCGCTCCAGATCGGGGCGCGCGAGGGGGCGGAAACGGATCACCTCGTCGATGCGGTTGAGGAATTCCGGGCGGAACTGGCGGGTCAGGGCCTCCTCCACGGCCTCCTCCAGCTGCCGCTCCTCCTCCCGTTCGCGGGACTCCAGCGCCCCGGGGTCCGCCGCCGCGGCACGGGCACGATCGAGGATCGCCCGACTGGCCAGGTTGCTGGTCATGATCACCACCGTGTGGCGGAAGTCCACCGTGCGTCCCTGGGAGTCGGTGAGCCGGCCGTCGTCGAGCACCTGCAGCAGCAGGTTGAAGACATCGGGATGGGCCTTCTCCACCTCATCCAGCAGCAGCACGGCATAGGGGCGCCGGCGCACGGCCTCGGTGAGCTGGCCGCCCTCCTCGTAACCCACGTACCCCGGCGGCGCCCCCACCAGGCGGGCGACGGCGTTGCGCTCCATGAACTCGCTCATGTCCAGCCGCACCAGCGCCTCCTCCTCGTCGAACAGAGCCGCCGCCAGGGCCTTGGCCAGTTCGGTCTTGCCGACGCCGGTGGGCCCCAGGAACAGGAAGGACCCCACCGGGCGGGTGGGAGCCTGCATCCCCGCCCGGGAACGGCGGATCGAGGCCGCCACCGCCGCCACCGCCTCGCTCTGGCCGATCACCCGCTCGGCGAGCCGTTGCTCGAGCTCCAGCAGCTTCTGACGCTCGCCGGCCAGCAGCCGCTGGATGGGGATGCCGGTGGAGCGGGCCACCACGTCGCCGATGTCCCCCTCCTCCACCTGCTCGCGCAGCATCGGATCGCTCTGCAGCTCCGCCTCCAGGGCGGCCCGGCGCTGCTGCACCCCGTGTAGCTGGTCGTACTGGAGGCGGGCCGCCTCCTCGAGGTCCCCGTCCCGCTCCGCTTCGGCGATGGCGTGGCGCAGATCCTCGTCCTGCTGCAGCAGCTCCCTGAGTTCCTCCAGCCGCTCCCGCTCCTCCGCCCAGCGGCGCTGCAGGCGTTCGAGCTGGTCGTGGGCCCGTCGCCGCTGCTCCTGCAGCTGGACCCGTTCCTCCAGCGGCGCCGCTTCGGCCGCCAGCAGGGCCAGCTCCACCCGCCGCAGTTCCACCTCCGCGTCCTCCACCACCTGGGGCTTGGAGGTGGCTTCCATGCGCAGGTTGGCCGCGGCCTCGTCGATCAGGTCGATGGCCGAATCGGGCAGGCAGCGGTCGCTGATGTAGCGGTCGGCGAGGCGGGCCGCGGCCACCAGGGCCCCGTCGGTGATGGTGACGCCGTGGTGGAGTTCGTAGCGCTCCTTGAGCCCCCTGAGGATCTCGAGACAGGTGGAGAGGTCGGGTTCGCGGATCAGCACCTGCTGGAAACGGCGCTCCAGGGCCGGATCCTTCTCGATGCTGCGCCGGTAGTCCTCGGGGGTGGTGGCACCGATGCAGCGCAGGTCTCCCCGGGCCAGCACGGGCTTGAGGATGCTGGCGGCATCGGCGCCGGAGCGGTCGCCGCCCACCACGGTGTGCAGTTCGTCGATGAACAGCACCACCCCCCCGGCATCGGATCGCCCATCGGCACCCTCGCTGTCGCGGACCTCCGCCAGCACGCTGCGCAGGCGTTCCTCGAACTGGCCCCGGAACTTGGCACCGGCGATCAGGGCACCGAGATCCAGGGCGACCAGCCGCAGGCCCCGCAGGGCATCGGGCACCTCACCCGCCACGATCCGCTGGGCAAGGGATTCGACCACGGCCGTCTTGCCGACGCCGGGCTCGCCGATCAGCACCGGGTTGTTCTTGCTGCGGCGGGAGAGCACCTGGATGAGACGGCGGATCTCCTGATCCCGCCCCACCACAGGATCCAGTTCCCCTGCCCGGGCCGCGGCGGTGAGATCGCGGCCGTAGCGGGCCAGGGCGCCGGGCTCGGGTTCCCCTTCCGGCTGGAGGGTCAGGGCGGTCTCCGTCGGCGCTTCCCTGCGCGGCTCGGCGCGCGTCGTGAGGCGCGACGGGGCCGGCGAGGCCGGAGCCGCCGGCGCGACCGCTGCAGGCGGCGTGGCCAGAGGCGGGGCAGGCTCCGGAGCGGCCGGCAGGGGCCGCCACTGCCGCAGCAGCAGGTCCTCGCTCAGCCCCTGCTCCGCCAGCAGGGAGGCCCCGATCCGCGGTTCGTCCAGCAGGGCCAGCAGCACATGGGGCACGTCGAGCAGGCGGGATCCCCAGGCGCTGCGGCGGCGGTCGGCCTCCTCCAGCAGATCCTCGAGGGCATCGCCGATGTAGAGGGTGCCGCCGTCGCCTCCGGGCTGCTCGGCGCAGAAGGCTTCGAGGCGGTCCAGCAGGCGGTCCTCGTCGAGGGGCAGGGGCGCCACCCAGGAGGCGAACCGGCGGTCCAGGAGCAGGGTGAGCAGCAGGTGCTCCACATCCATGGAGCCGTGACGCCAGCGACGGGCCTGTTCCTGCGAGGCGATCAGCAGGTCCCAGGCCGCATCGCTGAAGCGGTCGGGGTCGCTGGTGAGGCTGGCCGGGGTTGCCGCCGGATCCGGTCCGTCCCGCAGCCACGGATCTGGGCGGGGGTCAGTGCGCATCGGGCCGGGACGAGGTCTGGATCAGTTCCACCTTGTAGCCGTCAGGATCCTCCACGAAGGCGATCACGGTGCTGCCGTGCTTCATCGGACCGGGTTCCCGCACCACCTTCCCCCCCTTGGCGGCGATGGCGGCGCAGGTGGCGTGGATGTCCTCCACACCGATGGCCAGATGACCGAAGCCAGTACCGATCTCATAGCCGGCGGTGTCCCAGTTGTGGGTCAGCTCCAGCACGGTCGAGTCCTTCTCCTCGCCGTAGCCCACGAAGGCGAGGGTGAAGCGGCCGGCGGGGTAATCCCGGCGGCGCAGCAGCTGCATGCCGAGCACATCGGTGTAGAAGCGCAGGGAGCGCTCCAGATCACCCACCCGCAGCATGGTGTGGAGCAGTCGCATGGTGGGCGGGAGCGAGAGCGGCTCGGCAACAGTGAGGACGGCAGCAGACCTGCCGCAGCCATTCTGGCCAACCGGGCCGCCGCGACGACCCATCGCGGCAGCTGGGCGCAGAGGACACAGGCCGGCGCGGAGGCGCCCCATAGGATCCGTCCACCAGCACGCCCTCTGTGTACGACTCCCTCGACCTCGTCATCGACTCGATCGTGGCCCGTGAAGTGCTCGACTCCCGTGGCACCCCCACGGTGGAGGCCGAGGTGTATCTGGAGGGAGGGGCGAGCGGCCGGGCCATCGTGCCCAGCGGCGCCAGCACCGGCGCCCACGAGGCCCACGAGCTGCGCGACGGCGAGAAGGCCTGGTTCGGCAAGGGGGTGAGCAAGGCGGTGGAGAACATCGAGGAGCGCATCGCTCCGGCCCTCTGCGGCCTGAGCGCCCTCGATCAGGGGGCCGTGGATGGGGCCATGACCGAACTGGACGGCAGCGACAACAAATCGGCCCTCGGGGCCAACGCCATCCTGGCGGTGAGTCTGGCCACGGCCCACGCGGCCGCCAAGGCCCTCGGCCTGCCCCTTTACCGCTACCTGGGCGGTCCGATGGCCACCCTGCTGCCGGTGCCGCTGATGAACGTGATCAACGGCGGCGCCCACGCCTCCAACAACCTGGATTTCCAGGAGTTCATGCTGGTGCCCCACGGCGCCGGCAGCTTCCGCGAGGCCCTGCGCATGGGTGCCGAGGTGTTCCACACCCTCAAGGGGCTGCTCCACGACCGGGGCCTCTCCACCGCCGTCGGTGACGAGGGCGGTTTCGCCCCCGACCTGGCCGGCAACGAGGCGGCCGGTGAGCTGCTGCTCCAGGCGATCGAGAAGGCCGGCTACCGGCCCGGTGATCAGATCTCCCTCGCCCTCGACGTGGCCAGCACCGAGTTCTATGCCGATGGCCGCTACTCCTTCGGCGGCGGCAGCTACACCAGCGCCGAGATGGTGGAACAGCTGGCCGCGCTGGTGAACCGCTTCCCGATCGTCTCGATCGAGGACGGTGTGGCCGAGGACGACTGGGAGGGCTGGAGCCTGCTCACCCAGAAACTCGGCGCCACGGTGCAGCTGGTGGGCGACGACCTGTTCGTGACCAACACCAGCCGCCTGCAGCAGGGGATCGATCGGGGGGTGGCCAACTCGATCCTGATCAAGGTGAACCAGATCGGCTCCCTCACCGAGACGCTGCAGGCGATCGATCTCGCCGGGCGCGCCGGCTACACCAGCGTGATCAGCCACCGCAGCGGCGAGACCGAGGACACCACCATCGCCGACCTCGCCGTGGCCACCCGCGCCGGCCAGATCAAGACCGGCTCCCTCAGCCGCAGCGACCGGGTCGCCAAATACAACCAGCTGCTGCGCATCGAGGACGAGCTCGGCAGCCAGGCGGTCTACGCCGGCGTGGAGGACCGGGGCCCCAGGGGCCGCGGCTGACTCAGGTGCCCCGGGGCGGCGACGCCACCCCGGGCAGCTGGTCGAGCCGGCCGTCGCGCTTGAGCCGGGCCTGCAGCTTCAGCCAGGAGAGACCCACCGGCACCCCCAGCACCAGCGGCACGGCCGTGAGAGCCGGCCGGCTGCTGGCGGCCAGCAGCGCCGCCGCCACGGCCAGCCCCCCCAGCAGGAACGACTGACCGGCGCTCTGCTGCGCCAGGGCCAGGCGCCGCAGCAGGCGATCGGTCTCGCCGGCCCGGATCAGCACCTGCAGATCGCCCTGTTCGATGCGCGAGAGGCTCTCCTCCAGCCGCCGGGGGATCCCCAGGGCCCTGCTGCCCACTTCCGCCGCCTGGCGGGAGAGCTCGCTGAGCAGTTCGTTGGGGCCGGTACCGCTGGCGGACATCAGGGGCAGCAGGTAGGGGCGGGCGATGGCGATCAGGCTAAAGCCGGGATCCAGGCTGCGGCCGACCCCTTCGAAGGTGGAGAGGGCCCGCATCACGAAGATCAGCTCGGGCGGCAGGCGAAACGGCTGGCCGTAGACCAGCTCGTAGAGGTCCCCCGAGAGCTTGTCGATCACGTTGGCGCTGAAGGGCGGCGTGAGGGCCTCGCTGAGCATCACCCGCACCAGCCGGCGCACGGGCCCGGGATCGATGCCCGCGGCGAGCACGCCGGCCTGCTGCAGCTCTTCCACCAGGGCCGAGGCATCGCGGGCCGCCGCCGCCCGCACCATGCGTCCGAGCCGGCTGCGCAGCCGCTCGGAGATCTGCCCCATCATCCCGAAGTCGTAATAGATGAGGGCGCCGTCGGAAGCGACCGCCAGGTTGCCCGGGTGGGGATCGGCGTGGAAGAAGCCGAAGCGCACCAGCTGCTGCAGGTAGCTCGCGGCCCCCTTCTCCGCCACCGCGGACGGTTCGATCCCGGCCTGCACCAGGGCCTGCCGGTCGTTGATCTTGATGCCGGGGACATAGTCGAGGCACAGCACCCGGCGGGTGCTGAGCTCCCACACCACGGCCGGAATGCGGATGCCGGGATCATCCAGGAACTGCTGCCGGAAGCGGGCGGCATGCTCCGCCTCGAGCCGGAAATCGAGCTCGCGCAGCAGCACCCGCCGGCACTCCCTGGCGATGCCCACCCAGTCGCGCCCGGCGCCCCAGCGGGGATGGCGCTGCACTGCCGCCGCCACCTGCTGAAGCACCTCCAGATCGAGGCGGAACAGCCGCTCCAGTCCGGGCCGCTGCACCTTGAACACCACCTGCCGGCCGCTGCGCAGGCTGGCCCGGTGCACCTGGGCCAGGCTGGCCGAGCCCAGCGGCTCCACCTCCAGATCGATGATCTCGGCGCGGCGCTCCCCCAGTTCCTGGGCCAGCAGCGACTCCACCACCACGAAGGGAAACGCCGGCACCCGGTCCTGCAGCCGGGCCAGCTCCTCCACCACGTCGGCGGGCAGCACATCGGGCCGGGCCGAGAGCAACTGCCCCACCTTGATGAAGGCCGAACCAAGCCGGAGAAACTGGGTCGTGAGCCAGCGGGCCCGACGCCGCTGCCGGGCGGCCTGGCGCTCGGGAGTGCATCCGCCTGGGTAGGTCCAGGTCCGGCCATCCCACCAGAGCCCCGCCAGCAGCCGGATCACGAGCTGCCAGATGCGCAGGGACCTCCAGAGGCCGGACAGCAGCTGCCCGGAGGCCGTGAAGGCCGCCATCAGACCTGCCCCGGAGATCGGGAGGAGGAATCGCTGAAGGTCGTTCCCCGCTCGAGGCGCCGGGAGAGTTCGGCCACCCTGGCCCGCAGGGCATCGATCCGCTCCTGGGGATCCTCGGCGGGGCTGCGCCGGGCGGAGGGCACACCGTCACCGGCATCGTTCTCGATCCGCTCGGCCTCCATCACCACTTCCTCCCAGAACAGGTTGAGTTCCTGCTGCAGACGGGCGGGCGCATCCTGGGCGAGCACCGCCAGCCCGGCGGCGGCATCGGCCAGACCGCTGCCCAGACGGGCGGCCAGACGGTTGACGGCCGCTTTGACGAGGGACTGCGGCGCACTCATGGCTGGGCCGGACGGTTCACGGAACTGTGGCAGATCAGGGCCGTGCCTCGGGGGCCGGTGGGGCACTCGGCGGGGGCGGAGCGGCGGGGGCGGGGCCCGGAGCCTCCCGCTCGCTGGCAGGGGGTGCCTGGGGCGGCGGCAGGGCGGGGGCCGCTGGGGCTCCGGCCTCGGAGCCGGGAGCCACCCCACCCCCGTCGCTGGCGCCGGCTCCTTCGAGCAGTTCCCGGCGCTGGCGGGCCTCCCGCTCGTCGATGGCCGCCCGTCGCTTCTCGATGTCCGCCGCCTCCTGCTGCTGCTGCCGCTCCCGTTCAACCCGATCAAGATCGCCCCGGATGTCCCCGGCCTGGCCGCCGAAGCGCTGGCGCAGGGAATCGAGGCTGGTTCCGGGGAACGGCAGGACGTCGAAACGCTGTTCGGAGCCCTTGTCCTTCTCGAAGCCAAGGTTGAGCAGGCGGTGGCTCACGCCGTAACCCAGTCCGAAGCAGAGACCCACGACCCACCAGAACCGCCAGTCCCGGCGGGCACGCGGCGCCGGCCGGGCTCCCTCTCCCCTGGGAGCGGCGTTGCCGGAAGCAGAGGGTGGCCTGGCCGCGGCCATTGAAGGCAGATCGATCGAGGCCATCTTGCCCAGCCATGGCGTGCGCACCAGTCTGCCCCGACCAAGGAGGCCTGGCACGGCAGCGGGGCCGCGATAACGGTCGTCCGCGGCAGCGCAGGTGGAGAACCAGACCAGCAGGACGGGCGCCCATAGGATCGAACGGAAGACAAAGACCTGGCGGCGGCATGACCTGGGAAATCACCCTTTTTGCGGTGGTCCTGAGCATCGATTCATTTTCTGCAGCCTTTGCCATGGGCTTTCGGAGTTTCTCCGCCAGGCGAGCCTTCTCATTCGCATTCAGTTCAGCGTTCGCCGAGGGCGCGGCCACGGCGCTCGGCTTCCTGCTGGGGCGCATCGCCAAGGATCTGATCGTCAACTACGACCACTGGGTCGCCTTTGCCCTGCTTGTCGCCGTGGGCACGCACATGTGCTGGGAGGCCTATCACCACGATCCCGACGAAACCACCGAGGCCGAAGATCCGAGAACCCACAGCTTGCCGAAGATTCTCTTCATCTCCACGGTCACCAGCATCGACTCCCTGGGGGTTGGCGTTACCCTCGGCCTGGCGGGAAAACCGATTCTCGACTACTCCGTAGCTATTGCTCTGGCCGCCTTCATCTCCACCTACCTGGGCCTCGGTCTTGCCAAGCGGATGCCCTCCGCCTTCGGCAATCGCCTGGAGATTATTGGAGGTGTCATCCTGATTGCCATCGGCTTCAAGATGCTTTCGATCTGAGGCCACAACACGGGATAGACGAGACGTGATCATTCGGGACCCTCGACGGTCACAGGTGCAACAAGGGCCTGAGGGGTCCCAGGCCACGAAAGTCACTGGGACGACTTCTGTCTTCTGAATGATCTGCCCGGGAATCAAAAGTTGAGAGGGCAAGGATGTGAACATCGGCGCATGGTCAGCACCTCGAGCGGGACATCATTGATCACTGCACTTGATCACTGTGTGAGTACCACTGCTGCAGCAGATGGATTCACAGCCTGGTGGTTGGCGGACAAGCCGAAGGTCCGCTGTTGGAGGCGCTCCTGGAACAGCGGCTTCGATCAGGTTGATGAGCCTCCTCAAAACGCTACCGCTTCTCTCTTAATCAGGAACTGCTTGCAGTGGTTCCAGGCTCAGGGCAAGAAGCTCAAAACTCATTCCCATAGACGCTGCGAACCTTCGCCGTTTTCAGCCGATCCAGAGCAAGTTCCATCTTGGACTTCCTGATCCAAATACGATTAGGCGTCCACTGAGCATGAGCCTGAATCGACCGGCCATGAGGAGAGTAGTGCACATCTACAAAACCAGCACCTCTGAGACATTGATTCACCTCCTCGGTCTGCCCTTCAATAATAATTGCCAACAACGACTCTTTTTGGAGAGTCCGCGAGGCGCCCTTCAGAACATCAGCCTCAAACCCCTCAACGTCTATCTTGAGAAGAGCAGGCTCCAAGCCTTCACATTGCTCATCCAAAGTGGAAACTTCTACTTCAACTGCTGTGCCCCTGTAATCACTGCCCACGAATGAGTTCATAGGCCCCTTGTCCGAAGAAAATTTCAGCCGCTGCGCTTCAGCAACAGTCGAGGGAGCCGAGAGGGCTATCATTTTCGCATTCACTTTGCCAGACAGCGAATTGAGGAGTATATTTTCGAGCAATCGATCGTAAGTTCCTGGAACAGGTTCAAAAGCCACGCTATTCGCTTTCGCCACCCCCGAAGCGAGCATCGAATAGGAACCAAGGTTAGCGCCAACATCCACCAAGACGTCATTTTCGCGCAACAGATGAATGGCAAATGCCATGTCCGCAAACTCGAAGAGGCCAAGATAATAATTGCCAGTCAGCGCTGCATCTCCCTTTTCCATTGAGAGCAATAGACCATCTATCCACCCCATCTGAACTCGCCTGTTGCCACAGGCGAACAACAACTGCAAGTGAGCAAGGCGCAGAAAAGGGTATAATTGGCGTCGCCTCCACAGCGGATGATCCAGAAAAAGCGGAACGGAAAACCTCAGGAAATAACGAAGCCGGGAAAACACGATGGCACCTTTCCAGGATCCTGACACCAGTCTAAGGAAACCCTGGAGAACCCGGGTGATCTGCGCGACAATTCACCTGTGATCGTAGGAGTGGTCGGGGTTCATGGGCGGCAAGCAACTCGGATTGGGG